>CAIVQB010000112.1 GCA_903907925.1 uncultured Verrucomicrobiota bacterium | reverse complement strand
TCACCATCAAGGAATTCGGCGCCTTCGTTGAAGTCCTTCCCGGTCAGGACGGACTGGTCCACGTCAGCGAACTCTCCAACAAACGCGTCAATCGCGTCGAAGACATCATCAAGATGGGCGACGAGATCTGGGTCAAGTGCCTGGGCGTCGACGAAAAGGGCCGCGTCAAACTGTCCCGCAAGGCGGCGATGGAAGAGCGCGGCGAAATGGTCGCCGGTTCCGGCGACAGCAGCGCTCCGAGCGGCGAAGGCCGTTCGGAAAGCCGTTCTGAAGGCCGCTCCGAGGGTCGTTCGGAAGGTTCCGACGAAGCCCGTCCGGATCGCGGTGCAGACCGCGGTCCTGATCGTGGCGGTGATCGCGGTGAACGTCCTCCCGCTGACCGCGGTGGCCGTGGCCGTGAGCGCGGTGGCGAACGGGGTGGTGATCGTCCTCCTCGTTCCGACCGTGGTGATCGTGCCGCTGGTGGCGGTGGCAAGCGCGAAGGCAGCCCTGAAGACAAGGCGGCCGCCGCTTCCAAGGCTGAACCCGGCAAGATCTATCGGGCCAAGGTTGTTTCGATCAAGGACTTCGGTGCCTTTGTCGAATTCCTCCCCGGCTGCGAAGGCCTGGTGCACGTCAGCGAGCTCGCCAACTTCCGCGTGAAGAAGGTTGAGGACATCGTCCAGCTCGGCGACGAGATCACCGTCAAGTGCCTCGGCGTCGATGAAAAGGGTCGTGTCCGTCTCAGCCGCAAGGCCGCGATGGAAGAGCGCGACCAGCAGGAAGGCGCGGCCGCAGCGGCTGCTGCCCCGGCTTCGGCCCCCGCTGCTGAAGCGGCACCTGCGCCTGCGCCGGCTCCGGACCAAAACTAAGTCCCACCGGGTTCGCCCGGATATTCTCAAAGCGGTCCCGGTTCATTCCGGGGCCGCTTTTTGTTTGGGTGGGGTTGAAGAGGTGAAGTGTGAAGGGTTGAAGAGGAGGGGTGGCTCGACTGGAGTTGGAGGGCGTGGTTCCACCCGCGCCCCAATCAATCGCGAACCGCACCTGAGGATTCACCCATGTTGTAACCCACGAACAGCGGCCACCTATCCCGCTTCAAAACGAATAGGGGGCTCGGGTGCTGAGGGAAAGAATGGCAAAGGGAAAAAGGGAAAAAGCAAAAGGAACGGCGGCCTTGGGCTCCCTTTGCATTTTTCCTTTTTAATTTTGCCTTTCATTCACGTCCTGCAACCCAGCGTCAACAGCACGTTCGCCCACAGTGCCTGGTCGCCGGTTTGGACGGTCAGCACGTGGTCGGGTGATTCCACGGCCTTGTAGAAATCCCATTTCAAAATCGGCTCCAGCGCCACGAGTGAGCCGGATTCTTTCAAAACCGCCCGGAAGTCGTTCCACGCCGGCGGTTCTCCAAACTTGGCGTAGGGATCATCGGCGGGGATGCCCATGGTGTTGACGTGATCGACCGGCACGGCGCTCAGGATGGCCCGCAACACCTGCACCACGGTCACGCATCCGGGCGAGAGGTTGAGCGAGATCAACTCCGCGTTGGGCCCCTTCTTGGTCGAGGCCGGGTAGTTACCGTCGGCGATCAGGATCTTCGAATGATGTCCCGCGCGCCCCAGGATGGCGTTGATCTCGGGATGGATCAGCGTGTGCTTGAGCATGGCCGGGATGGAACAGGAAACTGGTCACGCCGCGAAGCCCGAAACCGCCTCTTCATCGTCCCTCCCCGCCATTGGTGATGGAGGGGAGGGTGCCCGGAGGGCGGGAGAGGCGGTGCGACCCAGCGCCTCCATTTCAGAACCGCTTCGCCGGCTCTGAACGGCGCGCTGTTGTTCGGAAGAGCCTACCGGAACCACCGTTTGAAACTGGCGATCGACTGGCGGGCGGCGGTTTCCGAATCGGGCAGGGGAAACGCCTCGGCACTCATGTAGCCGGAGTAGTGCATTTCTTCGAGTGCGGTGGCGATGGGTGCGATGTCGGTGTGACCGGACCCGACTGCGCGCCGATTGGAATCGACGAAGTGAACATGACCCAAATGCGGCCCGGCGAGACGCAGTGCAGCCGCGATATCCGTCTCCTCGATGTTCATGTGGAACAGGTCGCAGAGCAGTTTCACGTTCTGGGTCCGCAGGGTTCCGAGGAATTCGACGGCCCCGGCGACGGTGTTGAACAGATTGGTCTCGTAACGATTCAAGGGTTCGTAGAGCAGGGGAACGTCCAGCGCATGCGCGCGGGGGCCGAGTTGATCGAGCTCCTCCTTCAACCACGCCAGGGCCTGTTCGCGCGGGACGGGTTCCGGCCCGTCACCCCAGCGGCCCTGCATTGAGCCGATGATGGCGGGTGCGCCGAAACCTCCGGCGAAGTCGATGATCGCACCGATGAAATCGCGGGCACACATCCGGACGTGCGGATCGGGATCGGTGAGACGCAATTTCCGTTTCACCCAACCCGCACCGCTGCCGACCGCCGCGAGCTTGAGCCCGTGCTTCCGCAACAATTCGCGCAATGCCAGACCATCGAGATCATCGGCGTGGGTCGGGAAAATCTCGACGGCGTCGAAGCCCAGCTCCGCGGCCTTGGCGCATCCGGCTTCCAGATCGTCCCAAAACACAAAGGGACCCCCACGGGCTTCCGGGACGAGCGAGAGAGTGACGGCGCTGTGGATCATGGTGAATGCGGCGTTGGACGATGAATTCGGATCGCCAGAGGGAAAGGCAATCCGGGGGCCGCCGGCAAGTCCGCCGTCGGGTTCCAGGGGTCGGGGAAGGGGCAAATGGTGCGAGATGCAGGGTTTGAACCTGCGACCCCTCGCGTGTGAAGCGAATGCTCTACCACTGAGCTAATCTCGCACTGAGAGCGGGGTAAATAGTCGACGATTTCATCGCTGCAAAGAAAAACTTCATCCGTTCGCAGGGATGCCCTTGATCGGGGAGCGCGTGTTTCGAGCTTTTCCCTTCAACCCCGCCGCGCAAATCCATACGATTTGCAGCCTCATGAGTGCCGTTCCAGTCCCTGTTCGCACCTTCCGCGCCGACGCCCTCAACGTCGAGGTGTTCGCGACCTACGCCGATCTTTCGACGGCGGTCGCCCATCGGGTGAGGGACATCCTCGCCACCGCGATCCGCACCCAGGGCAGTGCGGCGGCGATTCTGGCCACGGGCAATTCGCAGATCCGTTTTCTCAAGGAATTGGTGACGGCTGGCGGAGTGGATTGGTCGAAGGTGACCTTGTTCCACATGGACGAATACCTCGGGGTTCCCGCCGATCACCCGGCCTGTTTCCGTCGCTACATGAAGGAGCGGGTCGAATCGCTGGTGCATCCCAAGGCCTTCCATTATCTCGGTGGCGATGCCGATCTGCCGCTGGACGAATGCGCCCGCTACACCGCTTTGCTCAAGGCCCAGCCCATCGACCTCTGCTGCCTCGGTATCGGCGAGAACGGGCACTTGGCGTTCAATGATCCGCCGGTTGCCCGGTTCGATGATCCTTATTGGGTCAAGCTGGTGAAGCTCGACGACGCCTGCAAAAACCAGCAGGTCAAGGAAGGCCACTTCCCCTCGCTCGAAGCGGTGCCGCCCTATGCCCTGACCCTGACCATCCCGGCGTTGTGCTCTGCGAAGAAAATGTTGTGCCTCGCGCCGGAAACGCGAAAGGCCGTGCCGGTGAAGAATGCGCTTCAAGGCCCGATCTCGACCGATTGTCCGGCATCGATCCTGCGCCGACAGGCCCAGTGCGATCTGCTCCTCGACACCGATTCCGCCGCGTTGCTCTAAAGGCTCTCAGGGCGATGGTGCCCGTTCTTCCCGGACATCTTCATGCGTATTCTAGCCCTGGACCCTGGTACCCGCCGCGTCGGCGTGGCGGTGAGCGATCCGTTGAAGATGATCGCCCAGCCGCTGGAGAACATCGACGCCGAGCCGTTCCCGGCGTTCCTGGCGCGGCTCAAGGAATTGATCCGCGAGAAGGAAGTGGAACTGATCCTGATCGGCATGCCGCGCAACATGGACGGCAGCTACGGCGAATCGGCGGCGCGCGTTCGCGAATTCGTCACGGTACTCAAGGAAACCATCACCGTCCCGATCCAGACCGTTGACGAACGCCTGACCTCGGCACAGGCCAACCGGATTCTGAAGGAAGGCGGCGTGCGCGGTTCGGATCGCAAAGGGAAGGTGGATCCGATGGCGGCGGCCCTGATGTTGCGCAGTTACTTGGATCATCTCAGTTCGTGACCGATGCCCGCGTCCGTCTCCGAAGCTGAAGCCGCAGGTCGAACCCCGGCGGGGCCCGGGGATGATGTCGCCCCGCCCGGCCACCTGCGGCTCAAACTGGTGGTCGCCTTCGATGGCACTCATTACTTCGGATGGCAATTGCAGCTGAAGGACGTGAGCGTGCAATTGCGGGTCGAGGAAGCGTTGGCCCGGTTGTTTCCCACTCAACCGCGCGTTCACAGTTCGAGCCGGACCGACACCGGGGTTCACGCGCTCGGCATGGTGGCTCATTTCGACGTCCCGAAAAAGGACTGCCGGATGACCCCGGCGAAACTGGTCCTGGCCGTCAACGCGCACCTGCCGCCTGACATCCGGGTGATGTCCGCGAGCCGCGCCCGGCCCGGGTTTCATGCCCGATTTTCGGCGAGCGGAAAGCAGTACCGCTATCAGGTCTGGAATCATTCCGCCCACAATCCACTGCTGGTCGCTCAATCGTGGCATTTCCCGCGAGTGCTCGACCTCGCCGCCATGCGGAAAGCCGCCGGCAGTCTGGTGGGCCGGCACGATTTCCGGGCCTTCAGTGCGACGCCGGGTTACGAACGGCGATCGACGATCCGCACGATCCGGCGATGCGACGTGCGTCGATCGGGACCGCTCGTGACCTTCATCATCGAGGCCGACGGATTCCTCTACAAAATGTGCCGTGGCATCGTCGGCACCCTGGTGCAGGTCGGGGTGGGAAAGTTTCCGCCCGACGCCATCCTCCCGATGATCGAGAGCCGCGACCGTTCCCTGGCCGGAATGACCGCCCCCGCGCAGGGATTGGCCCTGTGGCGGGTGTACTACGGCCCCAAGCCAAAGCACGGTGCGGCTCCCGCCGGGGAAATCATTCCGGTTGAAGACGAGGGGTAGGTCGGCTTGGCTGAACTCATCATTGGGTGGAAATCGCCATGAAACAGCTCACGATATTCTTCGCCGTCGGATTATCGCTCATGTGCGGTTGCGCGTCGGCAAAACGCAAGACCGGTCACGGAGAGGTTGGCGCATTTATTCTTCATCAGGCGATCAGCTACGGTGGCAGTCCCATCACAACGAACGGACTTCCAGCAACGACCAGCCATTGGAGTTACTCGGAGGATTCCCACGGTGTGATGATTTCGATTTCGCGGCGTACCTATGCCGGCGTTGAATCGTTCTTGAGCCAAGCGTTTGCAGGTCAATCTCGTTTCGGACCGAAGGTCGGGACAGATGGCGGCAAAATTGTGGAGTATCGTCTGACTTCTATGGGCGGCGGCATCCAGTTGAGTTCCGATGAATTTGGAACGCACGTCATCATCCTTCGCCCGTTTACGCGGGAAGGTTCGGAGCCTCCGCAAGGATTCTGGGGTCACAAGAACATCGGTGCGGATACCCGGTGATAATCGTAGTTTTTTTGCCCGATTTTGGTGGTGGCGTTGGAAAGCGAGTGAACTGATTCCAGTCGGATGCCGAGATCATTCCGAACAAAGACTAGGAGGTGGGCGGTTTCCCAAAACGGCGATTGCGCGGTCGTGAAGCCTGCTTACGATGACACCGATGAAGTTGGATCTGCTTCAGATGTCGCGGGCTGAAAAGCTCAAGGCGATGCTCGAGCTTTGGGAGGACCTTGCACGGGATGACGCCGCGGTGGATTCACCGGGCTGGCACGAAGCAGCCCTTCATGAGACCGCCGACCGGGTGCGGGAAGGGACAGAACCCGCCCACGATTGGGAAGCCGCAAAGCAGGAACTCCGACGGCGGGTTGCATGAGGATTCGGATCCTCGATTCGGCTTTGGAGGACTTGGACCGGGGTCGGAAGTTTTACGACCGACAAGGCGAAGGTTTGGGCGGGTATTTTCTCGATAGTCTGTTTGCTGAGATCGATTCCCTGGCGATCTACTACGGCATTCACAGGCAAGTTTTCGGGTTCCATCGTTTGATCGCCCGGCGGTTTCCGTATGCGGTCTACTATCGGATCGAACCTGAAGATGTCATCGTGGTCTGGCGGATTTTGGATCTCCGTCAGGCTCCCCACCGAATCCGACGGGCACTTGCTTGAAACCAACCGGCATTGTTTTGTTCCCGTAGCATGACCATTTCGACGTTGTGATCCACATTGTCCTGGTTGAGCCCGAGATTGCCCCGAACACGGGGAACATTGGGCGTTTGTGTGCGGCGACGGGGACGCGGTTGCATCTCATCGAGCCGTTGGGATTCCAGATCGACGATCGCCAGTTGAAACGGGCGGGGATGGATTATTGGCGATCGGTGGATTGTCACACCTGGCCGAATTGGACTGCCTTCCGCGCGGCCCAACCCGCGGACGCCCGCATCTGGTGGGTCGAAAGCGGTGCACCGCGGCGGTACTGGGACGCGGCCTTCGCGTCCGGAGATTATCTGGTGTTCGGCCGGGAAAGTGCCGGTCTGCCCAAAGCGTGGTTGGAAGCGGACCCGGAGCGTTGGATCGACATCCCGATGTCCAATCCCGAAGCCCGATCGCTCAACCTCTCCAACTGCGCCGCCATCGTCCTCTTCGAAGCCCTGCGGCAGATTCGATAGGAATCCCAAGGTCGCAGTTTGCCGCAAAAGAACGACGCGGATGTCAGCGTCTGAAATGGTTCCGTCCAGAGTCCGGCCGAAGGGGAGACACGAATCTCAGGAACTGACACGGATTGGGGTGAAACAATCCGGATCCGATCAAATCCTCAGGAATCCGTGTCAATTCGTGAAATAGGTGTCGTTTCTTTCAATCGACATCGCACTCGGCGAGCCGCGCCCGGTAGACCTCGCGGGCGTGCTGGTAGGCGTCCCGCGCCTGCGCGAGTTCGTCGCCCTTCATGAACCGCTCCTTCTGCGACCAGCATTGATCGACGCTCTTCAGGCACCATTCGAGGCTGCGTCGGGAGGCGCGGATCGGTTTCCCGCCCACCGTGATGAAGATCGGATTGGTATGCGCGCTGGGCAGGATCCGGAAGGCGTACCAGCCGGAGCGTTTAACCGGCAGGGTGAACTCGACGGGTTGCAGGCTGCCGTCCGCCGTGATTCGCGTGCTGCCCACCGGAAACCCGTTTTCAAGAATCTCGACTGCCACCTCCCGGGTGCCTGGAATGCGCGCCCGCTCGACATGCCAGTAGGGATGATCGGTGAATTTGCGTTGAGCAATGTTGCCCTCGGGCGTGGTGTTCAATCGCGACGCCACCCGGACCTGGAACCGGACCGGTCGCGGCGCATCGAGTTTCAATTCACTACCCTTCACACCCATGGCCACGGTGTCGGCTTGGAAATCCAGCAGATGACTGAAGCCGTCGCTGACGTAGTTCCGGCCGGCGCGGATGCCTTCGCACCAGGCTTCGTAGTCGAGCCGCCCGTCGGGCTTCACATAGCTGCGGCCCAGGCCGACGCGTTCTGAGTAAATGCACGGAAAATCCGTCTCGCCGCTGATCCGAGTGCGGAAGCCGGCGTTCAGGGTTTGATACCAGATGTTCAGTTCCCACGGAAACGGGGTATCGACCGTCGACATGAAATCCACCGCCGGCACGAGCTTCCCGTCCGGTCCCGGGACTTCATGGGTGACGTCGACGATGTATTCGTTGGCACCGATGCCGTTGAAGGGCGGGATCTTGAAATTGGGCAGTTCGGTGGAATTCATCTCCAACCCCCAACCGCTGTGGGCCGGGCCGACCAACGCCCCCTGCTGCTTGGCCCATTTCAAAGTGTTCAAACACAGCTTGGGCCAATGGAGCTTGGAGGTGCCGCCCGGATACATCTGATCCTTCAAGCGCAGCAGGCAGAGATGACCGGATTCGTGCGAGCCAAACCCGCTGACCTCGATGTCGTAGTGCAGCAGGAACGGCCAACGCGATACCGGATCATCGGTGCCCCGGAAGAATTGCTTCTGGTAGTCGAAGCAGGGACCCCAGGTGAGGTTCGCTCCGACCTTGAGATCCTCCCCGACGACATGGCGCATCATGTCGGTGGCCAGAACGCCTTCGGTCGGTTTCTCGTAGTGCGCGCAGCCGGCCGCGTGGATGTGATGATCGCCCGACCACCAGCCCATCAACGAAGGATCGATCCAGCGAACCACCTGGAATTTCCAGTCGGCCCCATTCGGTCCGACGGCGAGGTCGCGGGTTTCAGGAATCGATTCGGGTCCGCGCTGGAACCGGACGGTGTAGCTGCCCTCGGGCAACCGCAGCGTCTCGCCGTCGGCGCGGTAGACCTGCGGATGAAAGAAAAAATCAGGCGCCAACCGCTTGGCTTGGGCTGGAAACACATGCCCCTGACGGTCGGTCACCCAGAGTGCTCCGGTGGTGGGTTTTCCGGCCTCATCCAGGACGTGGAGGCGAACTTCCCGGGCCGGTTCAGCAGTGAACAACACGTCCGTTTCGCCGCGGAATCCCAGGTCCTGCGTGCCCTGGCCGACATCAAAAGTGATCTTGGCTTCCCGGCGTCCGGCGTCGCGGGAATAGAGCTGAACCAATCGGTATTCAAGGGGCAATCCACCCAGTTCTCGACGAAGCGGCTGGCCGTTGAACATTTCCGCCGCCAGCCAGCGGTCCGCCACTTCGGCCGCCGGTGAATTGTGCAATCGCCGGGCTTCCGGGCTGCTGATCTTGAGTTCCGCCGTCGTCCCTGACTCGTTGTGGACCTTGACCAGAAAGGTCCGCCATCCGGCCTCGGTCAATGTCGGCCGCGCGTCACCGGTCGTCACCTTCACCCGCATCTCGGGATTGATGCTCACCGCAAACAGGACCCGTGAATCCAGGATCGATTGAACCTTGGGCCCGGCCAATGCGGGGTTGGACTCGCCGAGTGCGGCGGTGATCGCCGATTGATCCGACGCGGAAAGGGGCGCTCCCACTTCGTTCAAGGCATCCACCACCCGGCGGACCTGCGCAGCGAAGGGCTGAAGCTCGGGAACGGTGACGACGGGAACGGCTGACCGTGCCGGCGGCATCCACCCCAAAACCGCGATCGAGATCCAAATGCCAAGGCGGAGAGAGGGTGAGGCGAAGGCGTTCATGGGACGGAGGGAGGAGAGAATTAAAAAGGAGAAATGAAAAATGAAAAATTCGAGGAACGTTGAGCACCGAGTGGTCGATTGGTGTTCGCCTGCTCACCCCATTTTTCATTGGTGAATTTTGAATTGGAGAATTGACCCGCCTCCTTAGTTTTCCCGCGTGCCTGATGCCTTGTTGCCTTCCGACCGCGTCTGGATCACCGGCGCTGGCGGATTGATCGGCAGTTGGCTGGTGCGGACCCACGTCCCGGGAAAGGTGGGCCGGATTCCGGTCGGCTGGTTGCGATCCTCGCTGGAACTGACCGATTTTGCAGCCGTCGCGCAACGGTTTGCCTCGGATCGACCGGTGGCCATTGTTCACGCGGCGGCATTGAGCAAATCGCCGGCCTGCCAGGCGGATCCCGCGCTCGCAAGGCGGCTCAATGTCGAGGTCACCCGGCATCTCGTCCAACTCGCCGAAGGGATTCCCTTTGTTTTCTACTCCACGGACCTGGTCTTTGACGGGAGCCGTGGAAATTACACCGAGGCCGACCGGGTCAATCCACTCAGCATCTACGCCGAGACCAAGGTCGAAGCGGAGCAAATCGTGCTGCGACACCCGCGGGCGCTGGTATTGCGGACTTCGCTCAACTATGGAACGTCACCCACCGGCGACCGGGCGTTCAACGAGGAGATGGCGGCCGCGTGGCGGGCGGGCCGGACATTGAGCCTGTTCGAGGATGAATTCCGCTGCCCGATTCCCGCGGTCGAGACGGCCCAGGCCACCTGGGATTTGTTGTCGGCGGGAGCCACCGGGCTTCTGCATCTTGCCGGGCGCGAGCGGTTGTCGCGCTGGGAAATCGGTCAGCGGGTGGCGTCACGGCATGCCGACCTTCAACCGCGTCTGACCTCATCGAGCCTGAAAACCTACACCGGCGCACCGCGTTCGCCGGACACCTCGTTGGATTCCAGTCGCGCCGAATCGCTCCTCGGCCGGAGGTTGCCGGCGCTGTCGGAGTGGATTGCCGCGGAACGATGATGTCAGGTTCGCCATGAAGATCCCGACCGGTTCACACAGGCCTTGAATGGAAAGGAAACCTTACCGCGGGCGCCTGGCACCGTCGCCCACCGGATTCCTCCATGCCGGCCATGCCCGAACCTTCTGCGTCGCGGCGGATCGTGCGGTGGCCGCCGGCGGGACGTTGATCCTCCGCAACGACGATCTCGACCAGGACCGAGTGCGACCCCAATTCGTCGCGGGTTTTTTCGAAGACCTCCGCTGGCTCGGGTTGCATTGGACGGAAGGGCCCGAGGTGGGCGGGCCGTTGGGGCCTTATTCCCAAAGCGAACGCCTTCCCCTCTATCGGACCGCTCTGGAGAAGTTGCGCGCTGCCGGTCGGGTTTACCCGTGCCGCTGTTCCCGTCGGGACATCCTCTCCGCGATTGCCGCGCCCCACGCGGGCGACGAGGAACCGCTGTATCCTGGAACCTGCCGGGACGCGGCGACTGCTGTTAGAGACACGGAACGGGTGGCGTGGCGATTCCGTGTGACTGACGGCGAATCGGTGACCTTTGAAGACGGGCAGTTTGGCCAACAATGCTTCGTGGCGGGCCGCGATTTTGGCGATTTCGTGGTGTGGCGGCAGGATGATCTTCCAGCCTATCAACTCGCCTGCGTGGTCGATGACGCGGCGATGCAGATCACCGAGGTGGTTCGTGGCGCGGATCTCCTGGCCTCCACCGCCCGACAACTCCTGCTCTATCGGGCGCTGGGTTTGAGTGAGCCGGACTTCTTCCATTGCGCCCTGGTGACCGATGAAAAAGGCGAGCGCCTCGCCAAACGCCACGACGCGCTGAGCCTGCGAACCTTGCGCGAAAAAGGCGTTCGGCCCGGGGATATCGTCGCCGGACGGCCGTTGCGGGCTTGACGGCGGAACCCGCCTTCCGCACAACCCGCCGCGCATGCCTCCCGTCACCGCCGCCGACATCGAAGCCGCCATCCGCAACGTCCCCGACTTCCCCAAGCCCGGGATCCAGTTCAAGGACATCACGCCCGTTCTCGCCGATGGCCGGTTGTTCTCCGGTGCGATGGACCTGCTCCTGGCCGATGTCGTCCCGGGCAGCATCGACAAAATCATCGGCATCGACGCCCGCGGCTTCATCTTCGGAGCCGCTGCCGCGGTCAAATTGGGTGTCGGATTCGTTCCGGTTCGGAAAAAGGGCAAGCTGCCCTGGGCCACCCACGAACAAAGCTACGATCTCGAATACGGCTCGAACACCGTGGCGATCCATGTCGACGCCGTGCATCCGGGCGAACGGGTGTTGTTGCTCGACGATCTCCTCGCCACCGGCGGCACCGCGGCCGCGACAGTCAAGCTCCTGGAAAAACTCGGGGCCCGCATTGTTGGCCTGAATTTTCTCATCGAGCTCAAATTCCTCGACGGACGGGCGTTGCTCTCCAATCACCCGGTTCGATCGCTGGTGGCGTATTGAAGTTGGCGCTCTTCTGTGGAGTGCGGGGGCAGAGCGAAGCGTCGACACCGCTATGGCGCGGGATACCGATTCGCAAGCCGCGGATCCATTCACGAAGCCCATCTGAAGTTTGCACCCATCGGCCTAAGCGGCGGCTCTGCCGCGCGGTCCGAAACGGGACCGATCGAACGCATTTAGAAACAATGGGTTGTGAGTCAAACCCCTTTTGAAATCGTCGGGTCGCTCCACCCGGTCGGCATGGAATCACTTTCGGCTTTTGCTTTTCGTCCGACGCCCGTGTTTCATCCGCCCCCGAACGCGATTTATTACGATGCCGAAACGTACCGACATTCATTCCGTCCTCATCATTGGCGCCGGTCCGATCATCATCGGCCAGGCCTGCGAGTTCGATTACTCGGGCACCCAGGCGTGCAAGGCCCTCAAGGAAGAGGGCTACCGGGTGGTCCTGGTGAACTCGAATCCGGCCACCATCATGACCGATCCGGAGTTCGCCGATCGCACCTACATCGAACCGATCACCCCGGAGGCGGTTGAGAAGATCATCGTCCGCGAAAAGGCCGAAATGGCCCGGCTCGGCGCCACTGGAAAGCTCGTGCTGCTCCCGACGCTCGGCGGCCAGACGGCGTTGAACACGGCAATGAAGCTGCATCGCTCCGGGGCGCTTGAACGCCACAGCATCGAGATGATCGGCGCCAAGGCCGATGCCATCGAAAAGGGCGAGGATCGTCAGATTTTCAAGGACCTGATGCTGTCCATCGGCCTGGACGTGCCCATTTCTGGGACGGCCCACAACATCGAAGAGGCCCGCCAGATCGCTGAACGCATCGGCCGTTTCCCGCTCATCATTCGTCCCGCCTACACGCTCGGCGGCACCGGCGGCGGCATTGCCTACAACCGCGATGAGTTCGACGAGATCGCCAAGCGCGGCGTCGACCTTTCGCCGGTCTCGGAAGTCCTCATCGAGGAATCGCTCCTCGGTTGGAAGGAATACGAAATGGAGGTCATGCGTGACAAGGCGGACAACTGCGTGATCATTTGTTCGATCGAGAACTTCGATCCGATGGGCGTTCACACCGGCGACTCCATCACTGTCGCTCCGATTCAGACCCTTACCGACAAGGAGTACCAGATCATGCGCGACCAAAGTTTCGCCGTGATCCGGGCTGTTGGCGTGGAGACGGGCGGATCGAACATTCAGTTTGGCGTGAATCCCGACAATGGCCGCATGGTCATTATTGAAATGAACCCGCGCGTCTCCCGCTCGTCGGCGCTGGCCTCGAAGGCCACCGGGTTTCCCATTGCCAACATCGCCGCCAAACTGGCTGTGGGCTATCTGCTGGACGAAATCAAAAACGACATCACGCGCGAAACGCCGGCAAGCTTCGAGCCGACCATTGATTACGTGGTCACCAAAGTGCCCCGGTTTGCGTTTGAAAAATTCCCGCAGGCCGATCCGACGCT
Organism: uncultured Verrucomicrobiota bacterium; assembly: GCA_903907925.1. Taxonomy (GTDB): domain Bacteria; phylum Verrucomicrobiota; class Verrucomicrobiia; order Limisphaerales; family UBA9464; genus CAIVQB01. Next base: position 436 of record CAIVQB010000112.1, on the reverse strand, counting down.
GAACACCCAGATGAAATCGGTCGGCGAAGCGATGGCCATTGGCCGCACGTTCAAGGAATCATTGCAAAAGGCGTTGCGCTCGTTGGAGATCGGACGCTCGGGCTTGGGCGGCGATGGCAAGCCCTGGCGCGTCGGTTCGCAGGTCTATGGCGACCGCGACATCCTTCCGCGCGATGTCATTAGCAGCAAGCTTTCATCGCCCAACGCGGAGCGCATTTTCTTCATTCGCCACGCTCTTCGCGCCGGGTTGACCATCGAGAATATTTTCCAATTGACCAAAATTGACCGCTGGTTCCTCGCGCAGATCAAGGAACTCGTTGATTTTGAAGAGGAATTGGCTCAGTAGAACAGCGCGTCCCGCCTGTTCAAACTGTCGCAATCGCAACCCGCTCTGATTCTCCCCAGAGCAGGCTGGAAGCGCTGCTCTACCAACGAT
>CAIVQB010000111.1 GCA_903907925.1 uncultured Verrucomicrobiota bacterium | reverse complement strand
TGGCCAATCTTTACAGGCGGCAGGGATCCAAGTTCTGGTGGGTGAAATTCAAAGGCCGCGACGGATCGATCCGTCGCGAGTCCACCGGCATGCGCTACGCCGTTCCGGCCGAGACGCGGAAGGCCCAGGAGATCCGAGCAAACAAGGCCTTGGAGGAATTCAAGGCGGCCCCTTCCGACGGCGCCCAGTGGGACAACTGGGTCCGCGTTTACCTGCGGTCGCGGTACGAGCGCAGCGCCCTCACCCTCGAGCGCTACATGACCTCCTGGCGCACTTTGGAGTTGTTTCTTGCACAGCACGAAATCAGAACCCCGGCGCAACTGCTTCGCGAGCACTGCTTCAAGTACATCGAATGGCGGGGCCAGCGCCACGACGGTGTTCGACCTGCCCGGAGAAACACCGCGCTTCTGGAAACAAAGATCCTCTCCTTGGTCTGCAAGGAAGCCGTCCAGCGCGGGTACATCCCATTCAACCCGTGCGGCGGCCTTGGGCTCAAGAAGGTGGCCCCAAAGGTCAAACCGGAGTTGACGGAATCCGATCTGGAGATGGTCGAGGAAACGATCCGGCGCGAACCGGAGCCGCTCCAAACACTGCTTCTCAACTCGTGGCTGATCGCCCGATGGCAAGGCTGCAGAATCACGGAGACATTATTCGATCCGCAGGACGACGTGGACATTGCGCGAAGTAAGGATGGATCCGAATCTTGGACGATCCGCTTTCGAGCCAAAGGAGGACGGGACCACATCGCGCCGGTGGCGCCAAAGCTGATGCCCCTGATCCGGTCCCTTCGAGAATCCGGAGCTCGGGCGACGTACAGCCTTGAAGCCGCCAGAAGGACGGCTTTGTCCTCGGTTTGGCAGCGTTTTCTGCACCGGACTGGCCTGTCCGATAAGATCCCCGGAATTACCTTCCACTGCCTGCGTGTAACCGCCGCGACCCGGATGGCCCGGGCGAACGTCCCGGAGGCAAAGGCGATGAGGTTGCTGGGGCACGCGAGTTCCACCGTTCACCGGGCTTACCAGAGATTGCGGCACGACGACTTGGACGTCTGTTTTTCCGCGATGGAGGGGCGTCCGCCATCATCCACGTCGGCTTCTTCTTAATGAACCCTTTTAGTGTTGTCGCGGTTGAATCGCTTGGGCACCTCCGAAGAACTCGAAGGCGGCCAATTAAGGTTCTTCGCGGTTGGCGGATTCGAATTCAGAACGACCAAGCCAGTAGCAGGCGAGGGGAGCCGGGATCTTAAGGAAGCGTGCCTTGGCGCCGTCACGTTCGACGTCAATGCACTGGAAGTCGGTTACTTCGCGGGTGATCACGTAGCCGCGCTCCACGTGATTCTCGGCACAAAACGCGACCATGCCCTTCAGATCGCTGATACCGGTATGCTCCGGCGAACGATGTTTCACCTCAAAGGGCACCAGCCGCCCGCCGATTTCGGCGATGATGTCCACCTCGCGGTCCTGCTTCCCATGCCAGTAGGAGAACCGCACGCTGGTGGCGTAGTAACGGGTGAAGACGTGCTTGAAGAAGGCGGTCTCGACGGCTTTCGCGAGGGCGCTTGGGTCTTCGAGGAGAGCCTTCCCTTTCAATAGCACCCCCGGTGCGATCGCGGGATCCGCTAGGTAGATCTTCGGTCGTGCCCGGAGTACCTGTTTGCCGTATCCGAAGGGCATGAGCCGGTAGATCAGGTGGGTGCTCTCCAGCAGGTCGATGAAGTTTGAAACGGTGGGACGCTTCAGCTCCAGATTGGAGCAGAGTTCCTGAAGGTTCAGCATGCCTCCGTCGTGAAGGCAGAGGTAAAGGAAGACCTGTTCTAGTTCCAGCACCCGACGCACTCCGAAGAGGGCCGTCATGTCCCGCTTCAAAACCTTGTCGACGATATCCTCCCGGAGAAGTTTTTGAGCAAGCGGGATGCTCTCCACCAGTGCGCTCTGGGGAAAGCCACCCCGTAGCAGGTATTCGTGGAACAGGCCGACCAAGGGGCGTGCCTCTTCGCTGCATCGCGCGAACTGGGTCGGGCTCCACTCAAACAATTCCAGGAGGGATCCCACCGAGGGAAGGGGCGGAGCCGTTATTTGGCGGATTTGCAGGTACTCGTAGAACGACAGGGTCTCCAACCGGATGGTTTGCCAACGTCCCACTCCCGACTCCTGCCCGTCGGTCACCAAGGGCGTCGCGGAGCCAGTCACGGCGATGCGACGCCTCTTATCGAAATCGACCTGATGTTTAATCCACGTCTGCCAGTCCTTGGCGACTTGGATCTCGTCGAGGAACAGGTATTCGGGCCCCTCCCGGGCCGGTTCGAATTCCCGCCACAGTTTAAGCAAGGCATCCAGTCCGATGAGCTTCAGAAGCGGATGATCGAATGTGGCGTAAAGGATGTTGGTGGGTGCAATACCGCGGGCAAGCAGTTCGTCAATCGCCTGGAGGTACAGCGTCGTCTTCCCCACCTGACGCGCACCGCTTAGAAGCAACGCGCGGCCTGCGGGGGGATTCTCCGCCCAGGCGGATATCTCCCGAAAGGCAGCTCGCCGCCACGTGGGTAGGTCGGGAAAACGTCCCCCGGACCACCAAGGGTTGTACTGCCGAAGAACGCCGAATAGTTCGGATTTGGACGCAATCACCGGTAGAATTGAACAAAAACGTCTATCTAGTGCAAGTGTATATTAACTAAAAGACACATCTTGTGCATTTATTGGATTCCAGGCCCAAGACATCCAGCGCCGAGTGCCACTCGCCGCACTTTTCAACCGGCTTCTACAGATCCGGATAGATCCAGTGCCTGGAGGGTTCCTGGCCGCAGGTGTGCTGAGCCGTCCGGCCGGAAAAACCATCATCCAACTTACTGTCCCAGCGGGCATTCTCAGGAGCCGCCTCAG
>CAIVQB010000110.1 GCA_903907925.1 uncultured Verrucomicrobiota bacterium | reverse complement strand
CAAGGCTGGTATGTGACCGCGCCGTTGGCGCTCCGGAAGAGTCAACGTTTGCGAGAATCAGACGTCGCACGGCGATACTTGATCCCAAATGCCGAGAGATTGGATACAATACCTTTTTCATCCCTCTTCTTAACCGCCGCTTGCTAACGGTCTCTACGTTTGAAGAAAAACATTATTATTATAGAGATTATAAGCACGAGAACAATGGTTTCCCCGGCACTCATAGAACCCACCGCGCTAAACCTCTGTTTCTCTCCAACGTTTAGGTAGCTCGCGGTCATAGCAATGTTTCGCCCTTTCCCGAGTCTTTCCGAAAGAGGTCACCTCTAACTTTCGACACAATTTCCTGTCGGCTTCGCATTCCAGCAATTTGGTTCGAACCGACTCTTTGCCCCTCCCCTACTCCGGCTTCTGCATTTTTTCGGCGAGGCGGAGGTATTCCCAGACGGCTCCGATGGTCTTTGGGCCGTCGCCGCCGAGGATGTCGGGCAGCGGGCTCTTGCCCTCTTCGTCGAAGTAGACCGGCATCTTGGTCGAGGGATCGACCGACGTCGGGGCGCGCAGCCATCGGCGGAAATAGGGCTTTTGGATCCGCTCGTAGCTGTGGGCGAGATTGAGGCCGGGTGCTTCAAACACCTGGGTGGCCGCGAAATCGGCAATCCCGTGGCAACTGATGCAGGAGAATCCGCCGTTGGCACCGGCGACTTTCTGACCGGCCTTGGCCAGCTCCGCGGTGTCGGCAGGGGCCGGATCGTCCGGTGATTTCGGCGGGAGACCGGCCTCCATCGAAAGTCCGGTCGCCAACTCTCCGGCAAACGCGGGGAAGCCGGGCATCCGCGCTTCCAGCCAAGTCCGGGGCTTCCAGGTTTCGGTTCCGCCGATGAAGCGCGCCGCCCATTCCGGCTTGAGTTTGCCGGGCAACAATTCGAATCCGGGGAATCCCTCAACCTTGCCGTGGCATTCGCGGCAATTCAGCCGTTCGGATTGGCGGGCGAGAAAATCCACCGCGGTATGCCGCGTCAGCGATCGTCGATCGGTCGCCGCCAACGCGCGTAACGCCTGGCGATCTTCGGCGGACAAGGCGTAGCGAGGCGCCTTGGAGCCTTCGATTGGCGCGTCGGCCAGACAGCCCATCGTCCAATGGTCGTTGGGCAATCCCGAGAGCGGGCGGGCGGCGAACTGGTTCTGCGCATCGAGCACGTGGCAGTTCAGGCAGCCCGAGTTCTGCACCAGCGTCCGGCCGCGCGCGAGGACCGCGTCATCCGCGGGCGCAACCCGGGCGGCGGGTTTGTCGGCATTGGCATCCAAATACGCGGCGAGGTTGGCGGCTTCCTCCGCGCTCAATTTGAAGTTGGGCATGCGGATCCACGCATAGTGTTCCGCGGGTTTCTGCAGGAAGGCGGGCAAGGTTCCGGGAATGAACTTCGCGGCGACCTGCTTCTGGCCGATTTTCTTCGGGTCCTGCTCAGTGGCATCGGGCGGATTGTGGCAGGCGGCGCAGTGCAGCTTCTCATACAGGGCCTTGCCTTCCCCAGCATTCCCGGCGTTCGCCGCTGCGGGGGCCGCGCCCTTCAGCGAAGCGAGATAAGCGGCGACGGCCTCTGATTTCTCCCCGGCATCAGCACCCGTGAAGACCTTCGGCATCGGTGTCCCGTGGCGCATCGTCTCCGGATCCTGGATCCAGCGGGCCAGCCAGTCGTAATTGCGGCGTCCACCGATTCCGGTGAAGGCGGGCGCATCCATGGTCAGTTCCGGAATCCCGGCGGGGACGGAATGACATTTGGAACAACGATGTTCGAGGAACAGGTCGCGACCGCGATGGATCAGCAACGACTTCGACAGCTCGGGCGATTCGGAATGGCTCAGGGCGGCGAAGGGAATCGGCGTGTACGGCGTTTCCTTGTTCGACCAGAACACCCGCAGGAAGGCGTCCCCGGAGGCCGGCGGCGTGTACTCGGCGACGATTCCGTTGGTCCCCTTGTTCAGCCGGACGGTCTTGCCATTGACGGGCGCGTCACCGGTTCCGGCGGCGTCGATCACTGCCGCGTCATTGATCGACAGCTTGAGGGTTCCCGAATACTCGGCGTGAAAGGCAAAGTCGGCCCGCAATTCGGCGGTGATCAATCCCTGCCAGCGCGCAGTGAACGGGCCGGGCGCGACGAAGGGAGTGACCGGTTGTCCGGCCGGCACGTACAGCCACAGGTTTTCCGCAACGCCGACATCGCTGGCGTTACCCGCGGTGACGGTCAGGGTCACCCCGGCCGGCAGGGAGTCGGCGGCGACCGCCGGGAGGACGGACAACGCGGTCAGGAGGGCCATAAGCCCGGCGCGACGGATCAATGGGCGCAGTTGCATGACAGATGGACGCCCGGAATGGGCGGGTGCTTCAGAGCGGCGACGGTAGAAAGTCGCGGTCTCCTCTTCAAGAAAGGGCGAAAAAAAACCGCCCCACTTGAAGCGGGGCGGTCACGGCTGAGTGCTGACTACTATGGGAGGGTTGGCAGGGAACTGTTGAAAATCAGGAATGGGTGGTCGGACGGGCAGCTCGGCGGCGCAACCAGGTGAAGGCGGTGATCGCGGCGACGAATCCACCCGCAGCCCAAGTTTCAGGCTCGGGGACCACTGCCGTCAAAGAAGGCGTATCGATCAGCAGGTTGGACCATAGGTTGCCGGTTCCATCCGGTGAAATGGAGCTCAACCAAATGGTCGGATTCGCGACCTCGGCGGTGAAGGTATAGCTGACCAGTGACCAGCTCGGCGTGTTGGCGGCGGACTGGTTGTTCCAGGAGGTGTTGGCCGGAATCGTCGTGGAGACGACCGACGAGGTGCCGTTCTGAAACTCAAACTCGAACTTCCCGGCAATCAGGTTGGCGGTGGCACCCGGTTGGCTGCCGGAGAAGAGGGTTCCGGTGGCGGGATCCGCGTTCGCTCCATTGCCTGCTGCTCCACCGGACCGGGAGCCGGCATTGGCAACGTAAACCTGGATCAAGTACTGCGAACCGACCGTTAGGTTCAGAGTGCCGCCATACCGGAGACAGGCATCGCTCGCCGTCGCATTGGAGCTGGAGCTGAGATAGACCGATTTCGAACCGCCTTGCGCGTAGTTCTGAGCCCATAGCTCAGGGAAACCGTTGGCAGTCGTATCGATCGTCCAGGACGACAAACCCCAGCCATTGACCGGAAAGGTGTCCTGGGTGGTTGCGAGAAAACTGGGCTCACCGGCCGTCTGAGCGGTTCCGGTCTCGAACCCGGGGTTCGAGAAGAGGTTCTGAGCCTGCACCGCAGCACTACCGGTCAGGAGACCGGTCAGCATCAGCGCGGAGGTTTTCAGTGAGGCTCGCATTGTATCGTTTTGTTGCAGTCACCACCGGACTCGTTGCCCCGGAACCGTGTCTGCTTGCGAAAGGAAACCGGATTTGTGGTGTACCCGACAACCCGGAGCCATCTAGGGGATTACCCTACCACGGGCATCGAATGTCCGATCCCAGCCGCGGAACCGCTTGGGAGATCGGGAGTGGCGAACGGGCGATCAGACCCGCGCGCACGTCATGCGATTCCCAACGGGAAATCGAAACCCCGATTCGGTCACGGGTGCGGACCGAATCGGGGTGTTGAGGGCGCGTCTGGTTCTTAGTTCAAGGGTGCCGACGCCGCGGGCACTTCGTGGACCGTGTGTTGAATCTCCTGAGCGACCGCGGTGCCATCCTTGGCCTTGAGATCCCACTTGATCGACTCCTGCATCACCGGCTTGAAATCCGAGATGGCCAGGGTCACGGCGCGTCCGTCGGCCGAGAGCTTCGCGGCGGTGATATCAAGCGGCTCACGACCCTGCTTCTTCGGGTCGGTGACCTGAAACTCCGGAGAACCATAGTGCTCGGCGCGCTCGTAATTCCAGCGCTTGCCGCTCCAATTCTGCAAATCCGTAACCGAGGCCGGATCCAGGGGTTCGGTGAAGGACAACTCCACGCCGCCCTGAGTCGCCTTCACGCCGCGGACGGAATACACCTTGCGACCGGTGTAGCGAACGCGGTCGAACCCGGTGATGCGCGAGGCATTGGACTGCCATTCGCTCAAACCGGCGACGTACAACTGGCCATCGCGCGGATTGAACTTGGCGCGCATGACCGACGAAGTGAACCGCAGGGGAAACCGCACCACACCGCCCTGCAGACGGCCGCCGGAAATCGGCTGGCGCATCACCAGGAAGAGGCTCGATTTGCCATAGCTCTCATGGAGCATTTCACCTTTGAACGGGCCCCATTTGTCGCTGGTGACCCAGATCTGGCCGCCACCGGAATTGTCATAATCGGAGTGGGACAGCCAGGTCAGCGGCGGGGTCCAGGAATCGGCTGTCTCCTTCGGGGTCAGCTTGTTGACCACACCAAGGAAGGCTCCCGGCTTCACCCAGTTGATCGGGGTCGACGGCACCCAGGTGCCCTCGTTGTCGCTGGTGGTCACCTGTCCGTCGCCACGCACGCCGATGCCGTTCGGGGCGCGAACACCGCGGGCGATGATCTCGAATTTCTTGCCGTCCGGACTGAGCTTGAAGACGCAACCGGAGTGGGAACAGACCGTGCCGTTGCCTTGCGACGCCTTTTGATCACCGAATCCGCGGCCGCCACCGTTCACCGGGTTCGCCTTGGCAAAATAGAAGTTGCCGGCGTCATCCCGTTGGAGATCGAACACGAACTCATGGAATCCCTCGGTCGAAAGGATGTCGTTGTTGAAGTTTTCGTACAGGTCGGCCTCGCCGTCGCCGTTGAGGTCCTGATAGCGGGTGATTTGATCGCGACCGCTGGTGTAGATCACATCATTGACGATCACCAAGCCGAGGGTCTCGTACATGCCCGAAGCGAACCGGCTCCACTGGACATTCTCCAGTCCGTCATCAATGCCCGAGGCGATCCAGATGTCGCCGTCGTGGGTGCAGAACGCCGCACGCTTGCCGTCGCTGAAGAAATCGAATCCCGAAAACCGCACCCGGCGATTCCATGGATTCCGCTCCGGAGTCACGATCACGTCGGTGGTGTAGGCGCCATCCGGAGTCGTGCTGGTGGCCAACTGCCCCTTTACGGTGACCGATTCACTCCAACGACGGGGACCGCCGTGGGTGAAATCCCTGAACACCGCGGCACCCGCCGTCATTTGGGCATACCGCGCGGTTTCCGATTCCGGCCCATTCCAGACGACGATCTTGAACACCCCGGCGCGGGTACCCTTGGGGACCTGCAGACTGACCCGGCCGCCCGACGCCTTCAACGCGGCGCCCTTCGGCAGGCCGACCGCGGTAACCTTGGTGACCATGCCGTTGCCGGCAAAAGTGACCGAACTGTCGTCCACCGTCGGCGTCGCCCCTTCCACATCGGCGATCAGGAGCGAGAACGTCTGCGGAACCCGGCGGGACTTGAAGAACAGGAATCCCTTCTCCGGCGCGTCCAGTCGGAAGGTGCGGGTGAAGGCCACCTGCTGGCCGACCGCCACGCTGCCCGGCTGCTCGCTGACGTGGACGTTGCCGCCCACCAGATAGTTGAGCTGAACGTCCATGCCGTTGACGTAAAGGCCTTCCCAATGGACAAGATTGCGATCGACCGGACCGAACGGTTCCGTGCGGTGATCGACAAATCCACCCTCCGGCCCGGCCACACCCGGCACCACCGCGGTGCCGAACTTCTGATCACCGTCGATCGACGGGTGATGTCCGTGCGCACCGTCAAAGGCGACGCCGTGGGTGGTGACGAATCCGCCCGTCCAACCCGCGGCCATGCGGCACAAATCGGTGTCGAACAACATCGTGGCACCGTTCCCGACCCGGAGGGCGAGACCCTTCATGGCGGTGTTGCCGGCGGGAAACCGGGCATTAATGCAGGCACCTTGAAAGGGGAAATCCTCCTGCAGCATTTTGTACGGGGCCTTGTTCTGGGCCAGGGCGGAGGTGACGGTCCAGGCACCGACGGCGGCGAGGGCCAGCAGGCGGAGCGCACGGGCGGCAGGGGCCGGTGCGAGGGTTGTACGAACGGAAGTGACGTGCATGACGGAAATGATGTGCCGATCCCCGCGGGTTGCGTCCAGAGGCAAAACACTCCACGAAACACCCGTGAAGGTCCCCGGCCGGATCAAAGACGGCACCAACCGACGCTGGCCAGGCGAGGAACATTCACCCCGGTTGATGCCGTCCGGCGAAAAAGGGGCGCACCTCGAGACTGCCCCGTTTGGAGTTCCGCGATTCAGGCGGTCTGGGCTTGAGCGTCCGTTGGTCGCAGCACGTGGGTCCACAAGACGGCCTTGATTCATTCCACCCGCCGATCGACGGCAACATTGCTGCGAGTCGCAGACCCGCGCTCCAGGGCGGGGAAGGCAAGCCTTCCGCTGTTCTCAGAGCCAACGGCCCGCCCCATACCAGCCTTGGGCACCGCCCAAGGTGGAGGGCTCGGTTCCACCCGAGCCCCCT
>CAIVQB010000109.1 GCA_903907925.1 uncultured Verrucomicrobiota bacterium | reverse complement strand
GTTCACAATCAGTCTGATTTAGTCACAAAAACCAATCGAGTTTATGAAAATATCAATTCTCCCCACCACCACATTCATCATCGCAATGTCGGTTGCTCTGCAATCAATCCATTGCTGTATGGCAGAAAAGGCAGGGGCTGCCGGCCCTGTAGTAGATGGCTTAAGTGCGCTCATCGCACCAATAACCGCCGGATTCGGTGCCGCCGATGTTGTAATGGAACTGTATAAGTACGAGTACAAATCCACCACATCGTATCGCGGCGTAAATTCATCCAGCACCTGGGTTGCTCAAGTTAACAGCGCAGGGAAGGCATTATTCAAAAGAACGACCCAGATGACCGGGGTTGAAAATCCGATTAACATCACTTCAGTAGTGCCATTTTCAATCTCCGCAGGTGGATCTGAAGGAGATATCCCATTTAGTGTTCGGACTCACCAATGCACCATGCCCATGGGCAATTCGGAATTCTTTACAGCAACAACTGATGCAAATATTACATTTAAGGTTACGCATCGATACAAGGTGAATCCTCACCATATGTCACCCGTCACAAATGCAAAGATTACCTGTTCGGCATGGGATCGGGAGCGGAGCAACTGCAATGAAGTGTCGGGCATATCCACCGAAACTTTTACATGCTCGATCGCAAACAATGGTGTTTCCTACCCCACGATCCCGAAAGGAGGCCCATTTAACCTGACGCATGGAAGCGGCGCAGGCCTTGGAATTACTTGGTAGCAGCCTCTTACCACGTTTGAATCTCTGGATTCCGGAACAAATACACATGAACAAACGCCCACTAGCTCTGGCAGTTTTTGTTTCATTTGGCTTGATCGCGATTCTGTATTGGAAAACCCAGATAGGAATGAAGAGTATCGGTTCCGAGAACTCAGGAAATGGGGTGGTCGTTGACTCCATTTCGAACACTCGCACCGTGGCAAACTCCGCAAAACACTCAATTGATCCACACAACTCGATTCTTCAATCAAGCCACCCCACAAGAGCGACCAATAGCTATTTTATTGTCCACTCAAACATTACCATTACCACAGTCGTAGTGGATGGTCCAATGGAACAATTCATTGGAACGGATCAGTATGAACTCATGGCCAAAAGTGACTTCGAATCAAACGTAGACTTTGAAACATATCTCAAAAGGGTGAGGGATTTGATTGAGTCCGAAAAGCCGGGCAGTGCCCGCATCTACAGCGCAGTGCGAATGGTCTACGAAATGCGCGCAAATGTAATGGACATGCGCCACGACATCTTTGACCTGGATTTCACGTACAACGCGAAGATCGGCCAGATACAGGCGGATTCAACTCTCTCACCCGAGGAGAAGGAAACTCGCGCCCAATCGGAGTTGAACAACTTGAATGCTCAGCGAATTTCGCTGGATGTCGACGCGCGGAACAACTACGAGCGGTTTTTAAAGCATATGACTTCTCTTATCGGTGAGCCGAGCGACGCAATGCTGGAGCGTTTTTATGCGTTCGAGCCTCGATTTTCACCTCGACCGCTCCGTCCCGCCAACTGAGCAACCCGAATCCTTGGAACCGGTTCGGCCACCGCTCTCTCCAGGGCCAACGGTCCGTTTCATACCAGCCTGGGGCGCGAGCCCCAGGGTACGGAGTGAGAGATCGGTCAAGGGCTGAAAGCCCGATACATCGGCTTCGGACCTATCACAAGGTTGTCCCGTTGGAACGGGCCTTCAGCCCTTGATGAGTTGAGATCGATCGAGTCCTGGGGCTTGCACCCCAGGCTGGTATGGGGCGCACCTTTGGCGCTCGGAATCCGTTCGGTGACATGGATTCGAGGAAGCTATTTGTACTTACGCCAATATCCCCTGCACCACCTCGCCGGAGACGTCGGTGAGGCGGTAGTCGCGGCCGGTGTGGCGGTAGGTCAGGCGTTCGTGGTCGAGGCCCATCAGGTGGAGGATCGTCGCGTGGAAGTCGTGCACGTGGACCTGATCCTTCGCCACGTTGATGCCGTAATCATCCGACGCACCGTACACCGTGCCGGGCTTCACACCCGCACCGGCCAGCCACGAGGAAAACACCCAGTGATGATGCTCCCGGCCCTTGGCATCAGCCGCGGCATTGAACGGCGTGCGGCCGAATTCGGTGGTCCATACCACCAAGGTGTCTTCCAACATCCCGCGTGATTTCAAATCCTGCAGCAATCCGGCCACCGCCTGATCCACATTCTTCGCCAGCGGCGTGTGGGTCAGCATGTCGCCGTGGGCATCCCAATTGTCCGAGGAGCCGACATCGATCAACTCCACGAAGCGTACGCCCCGTTCCGCCAGGCGTCGCGCGACCAGGCATTGCCAGGCGAAACCCTTGGTGCTGCCGCGTTCCAGGCCGTAGAGCTGGAGCGTGGCGTCGCTCTCGCGCGAGAGGTCGAAGACGTCCGGCAACTCCATCTGCATGCCGAAGGCGGTCTCAAAGGACTTGATCCGCGCGCTCAACAACGGGTCTTCCGCGCGGGTCGCGAGATGCGCCCGGTTCATCTTCGCCATCGCCGCCAATTCCAATTCCTGCAGCGCGCTTGTACCGACCCGCCGCCGAATGTTGGCCACCGGTTCCGCACCCGGCACCACCAGAGTTCCCTGATGCGCGCCCGGCAGAAAATCACTCGCCCAGACCTGCCCGCCGGCATACGGCGTTTTCGGCGCAATGACAACGAACGACGGGAGGTTGCGGTTCTCCGAGCCCAATCCGTAACTGACCCACGATCCAATGCTCGGCCGGGCGAAGGTGAAGGAACCGGTGTGGATCCCAAGCGTCGCCTCGTAGTGATTGGTGTGATCCGACCGCATCGACCGGATCACGCACAAATCGTCCACGCATTCCGCCATGTAAGGAAACAGCGCGCTGACCTCGGTGCCGCATTTTCCGTGGCGCGCGAAATCCCACTGCGGCCGTTTGGCGAACATCTTGAAGTCGCCCTTTCGCCCTTGGAATTCATCCACGGCGATGGTCTTCCCGGCATCGGCGAACAACCGCGGCTTGGGATCCCAGGAATCCACATGCGACACGCCGCCACTCATGTAGAGGAAGATCACCCGTTTGGCCTTGGGCGCGAACATTGGCGATCGCGGCAGCAACGGATCCTCCAGACCGGCCCGCCCGGAATCCTGCGCCAGCAATTCCGCAAACAGCGCCGGATACATCAGGGAACCGCCGACCATGGATCGCAGGAATCCCCGGCGGGTCGGATCGAAGGCAGCGTGCGGTTTCATGGGATTCAATCGACGGTGAGGAATTCGTTGCTGCCCAGCAGGACGCGGGTGAAGGCCGCCATCGCAACCCGGTCCGGATCCGCTTTTCCATCGGCCACCAGCGCGGCTCGATAGGCGTCCAGGAACTTCACCGCATCGACCTGTTCAACCGGTGTGGGATTTCGACCCAGGGCGGTCCGATAGGTGATCCGAATCCGCGGAATCGCGGCCTCTCCGCGCGCGATCACGCGAGCGGCCAGATGTTCCGCCGTCGCATGGACAAACGGATCGTTGAGGAAGAAGAGCGCCTGGGTAGGCACGGTCGTGGTGCGCCGCCCCGCAGTGCTGGCGTTCGGATCCGCACCATCGAACAACGCAAGGAAGGGATGGCGTTTGATGCGCTGGGTCATGAGGTAAACGCTGCGATGATTTCCCTCATAAACCGCACTGAACGGACCGTGCTGGGTGAAACCCCAACCGGTCGGTGCTGGAAACGGATGCCCATGACCCGGCGTCGGGTCCAGCTCGCCGGTGACGAACAGGATCGAATCGCGCGTCTCCTCCGCGCCGAGACGCCGCCGGGGAAAGGACCCGTAGTCATCGGCGTTGACGGAGTCCGTCCGTGATCGGGCGGCGAATCCAGTGGCCACTACCGGACAATCCTCGGCCGATTCAAGGACAACGCGCGAGTCGGCGGGTCGGGAGGCCAGACTGGCCTGTTGGTACACGGCGCTGGACAGAATCAAACGGTGGAGCGCCTTGATCGACCAACCGCTCTGGACGAAACGCGTCGCGAGATAATCCAGCAGGTCGGGATCGGTCGGCGGCTGTCCGCGCAATCCGAAGTCATTCGGAGTCCTCACCAACCCGTGCCCGAAATGATACTGCCAGATGCGGTTCACGATCACCCGCGCGGTCAACGGATTCGTCGGGCTCACCAGCCATTCCGCGAGTTCCAATCGACCGCTGCCCGATGCGGTCTTGGGCAACGGCCCGCCCCCGATCGCCTTGAGGAAACCGCGCGGCACTTCATCGCCCTGTTTGTCCGGCTCGCCCCGCAACTGAATCCGCGCGTCCCGCGGCGTTCCCTCGGTCACGCCATATGCCAACTCAAACGGTCCCTCGGCGAGCAACGTCTCCAACTCCTGTCGAAGAGCCCGCGTGTCTCCCGAATCCCCTGCCCCGGCGAACACGGATGGCGTGGTTGTGACGGCCGGGATCGGAACTTCCTGAATCGCCAGATTGTCGAACGCGATCGCCGGGAGGCCGCCCGCCTTCGATTCGGTCCCGTCCACGGCCAGGAAATCGAGCGGCCCCCGCCACGCCGTTGAAAGTCGGTGCTCACCGAAACTCAATTCATCACCGGGTCGGCCCACACTTCCAGAAACCGTACTGGAACCCAGATCCAGCGTGAGCCGAAGGTTGTGCCATTGGTTCGGCTGCAGCGGCCGCAACACCTCCGATTTGTCCCCGGTTCGCAACGCGATCTGCTGGCTTGATATCAACAGCTCCACCGCCGGCGTGGCGGGACCAGACCCGATCCAAAAACGGTGAACGCCCGAAGAAGTCGGGGTGTTCGTCGCCACGCGGAAGTCGAGGTTCACATAAACTTTGCTGCCCGATTCGCGAGTTCGCACCGCGTTCAACTGTTGCGCGATGCGATAGGCGTGGGTCCCGGCTGCGATGCTGACCCCGACTCGTCCGCCCGGGTGTACGTTCTTGAACGGACTCTGCGCGTCGGTCGACACCGAGATCGGTCCCTCGTAAACCCACGGTGCCACCAACACCCCTTTGCTGCCGCCGGCCGCGGGAGCCTGCATCTCAAAATCTCCATCCAGATCGTCCAGCGAACGGAGCACCGCCGCCGGAGCCGAACTCTTTCTCCGTTCCAATTCCGCTGTCAACGCCGCGACGCGTCCCTCGAATTCCCGCCATCGGGGAGCCGATTCCCCGGGCGGCACCAGCGGCACCAACGCGCGATGTTTCTGTTTCTGTTCCGAACCCGGAAACGCATACCGCGTACTTTCGAAGATCCCGTACAACGCGTAGTAGTCGGGCGTCGAAACTGGATCGAACTTGTGGGCATGGCATCGCGCGCAGCCGAGGGTCAGGCCCAGCACGCTCTGGCCCAGAGTGTCGATGGTGTCCTGCAGCGTGAGGTGATGGTAGTTCTCGGAGTCGAACCCGAACCGCCGCGAGATGGCGAGGAATCCGGTGGCCGTGACCCGTTCGGCGTAGCGATCCCGCGGACCACCCCGGGCCAGAATGTCGCCGGCGATCTGTTCGCGGAGGAATTCATCGTAAGGTTTGTCGGCGTTGAAGGCGTCGATGACGTAGTTGCGATACCGCCAGGCGACCGGCACCGGGTAATCGGCCGTCTCACCCGCCGTGTCGGCGTAGCGCACCACGTCGAGCCAATGGCGCCCCCAATGTTCGCCGTATTGCGGAGAATCCAGCAGACGGTTGAACCGGCGTTCGAAGGCATCGGGAGCGGGATCCGCGACGAACGCGTCCAGTTCATCGGCGGTCGGTGGCAGTCCGGTGAGATCAAACGTCACCCGGCGCAGGAGTGTTCGCCGACCGGCGACGGGTGCCGGTTGGATTCCCCGGACTTCCAATCGAGCCAGGATAAACTGGTCGAGAGGCGTCTGGCACCAGGCGGCATGGGTGACGGCGGGAGGTGCGGGATGGCGGATCGACTGGAAGGCCCAATGCGGCGCCTTGGGCACTTCCGCGACGGTGCGCAGGAGTGACCCGGCCAGCAGCCACAGCATCATCGGCCAGCGGTTCATTCGGGAGTCCGACGCCATCCTGCCACGGGCATTCGATTGTCGGAAGCCCCGGAAACGGCGAACCAACCGCGCGGATCCGTCCGTGAATCCGCCCGTTACCATCCTGTCGCTTGTTGTCGTACTCGTGGTGGGTTCAGATGCCGTCATGTCACCGAGCCGAAATCGACCCGCCGTCACCCACTTCCTCCGTCTGGCCTGTTTCAGCCTGGCCCTGGTCGTCTCGGCCGCCGAACCGGCTTCGTCCCCACCGGCAACTTCCGTCCCGCTGCCCACGCTCCTTCCACTTCCGGCTTCCACGCATTCATTTCAAATCGTTTCCCATCGCGGATCGCACCTCAAAAAAGCCCCGGAAAACAGCCTCCAATCCATCGAAGCCGCCATTGCCGATGGCGCGGACTACGTCGAGATGGACATCCGCCGAACGAAGGACGGTGTCCACTTCCTGATGCACGATTCGAAGCCCCGGCGAATGCTGCCGGACGCACCGGATGTGCCGCTTTCCCAGTTGGAATGGACGGCCATCAAGGATCTGCCGCTCAAGGCACCGGCGGGTTCCGATCTCCCAAAGACGACAGCGCCGACCTTCAAGGAAGCTCTTCTGGCCTGCCGGGGGCGCATCAAGATCTACCTCGATTTCAAGGATGGGGACCGGCCCGCAGTTGCCCAAATGATCGCGGATGCCGGCATGGAGAAGCAGGTCGCAGTCTACGATGGCGCCGGCGCCATTCCGGTCTGGCGCGGTATCGTTCCCCGCCTGCCGCTGATCACAACCCCGCCCCGCGAGGCCACCACCTCCCCGAGCGCCTTGAAAACCTGGCTCACCGAACACCCGGTCGAAGTGCTGGACCGGATCGACGCCAAGGACAGCGCCGAACTGGTCGACGCGGCCCACGCGCTGGGGGTGGCCATCTGGCCCGACACCCTCGGCGGGAATGATCATCCCGGTCGTTGGAATCAGGCAGCCGCATCCGGCGTCGATGGCGTGCAGACGGATCATCCGGAAGCCGTCGCGAAGTGGAGAGAGGAACGCGCACGACGTTGACGCGAACCGACCGCCACCGAATCGATCGTCATTCGCCAAAAACGCGTGCCGCCGTTCCTCCGGTCCGTTTTACTCGGGCCCGATGATTCCCCGAACACCGCGCCACACGTTGGGTTCCGCCTTGGTCGGCCTTTTTCTCGCGATCGCGTCCCTGCCCGTCCTGGTGCCAACGCTATGCGCTGAGGACAAGCCCACCCCAAAACCTTCCGGCCCGCAGACCGACGGCAATTTTCACAAGGTCATCCTGGAGGCGGATCGCGATCTCGATGGCGATGGCAAGATCGATGACGTGATCGTGGATCCGATGGAGATCGCCGTCGCCGACGACGGGCGCGTCTTCTTCATCGAACGCGCCGGGGTGCTCAAGGTTTGGAAGCCGGACACCAAGGCCACCACCGTCCTCGGAAAGATCAAGGTCTTCAGTGAGCTCGAAGACGGACTGTTGGGCATCGCACTTGATCCTAGGTTCGCGAAGAACCATTGGATTTACCTGTTCTATTCCAATCCCGAAACGGGGACGGATCCGGCGACAGGAAAAACCGGTGAGAATCGGGTCTCCCGCTTCACCCTGCGCGGCGACACCCTTGATCTCGCTTCGGAAAAAATCCTTCTGCGCGTCGCCACCCAGCGGGAGCAATGCTGCCACTCGGCCGGATCACTGGCCTTCGATGCGCATGGCAATTTGTACGCTTCCGTCGGCGACAACACTCATCCCGGCGAATCCGACGGCTACACCCCTGTCGATGAACGGCCCGGCCGCGGGCCTTGGAACTCCCAAAAATCCGCGGCCAACGCCAACGATCTGCGTGGAAAGATCCTGCGTATTCATCCCGAACCGGACGGCACCGCCACCATTCCCGCCGGCAATCTGTTCCCCAAAGGCACCCCCAATACCCGCCCCGAAATCTATGTGATGGGGAACCGGAATCCCTTCCGCATCGCCGTTGATCAGAAGACGGGGTTTCTTTACTGGGGCGAAGTCGGACCTGATTCCGGTGGCCCGAGCGAAACTCGCGGCCCGGCGGGGTTTGACGAAATCAATCAAGCGCGCAAAGCGGGCAACTTCGGCTGGCCGTTCTTCGCCGGGGACAACAAGCCCTATCGACGCTACAACTTCGAGACCCGTCAAAGCGGCGAACCCTGGGATCCACAGCATCCGTTGAACGAATCGCGTCTCAATACCGGTCCCCGCGAACTCCCGCCAGCTCAACCGGCCTTCATCTGGTATCCCTACGGTGCCTCCACCCGGTTTCCCGCAGTCAAGACGGGGGGACGCACCGCCATGGCCGGTCCCGTCTATTACTTCAACGACCGGTTGAAATCCGCCGCGAAGCTACCGCGGGAATTCGATCACACCCTGTTCATCTACGAATGGTCACGGAACTGGGTCCTCGCCGTGCATCTCGACGAGCACGATCAGATCGCCAAAACCCCGACCGGAGCTCTGCGAATGGAACCGTTCTGTCCGGGCATAACTTTCATGCGTCCAATGGACATCGAACTGGGCCCGGACGGTTGCCTCTACATTCTGGAAAACGGCACCGCCTGGACGGGGAATCGCGACACTCAGTTGGTCCGGATCGAGTATCACGCCGACTTGAAATAACGCTCCACGAATTCTCTTGTCGGGCATGAACCTTCAAATCGAACCCGCCACCGCCGACGAGATCCTTCCCCTCCGGACGCGCCACCGGGCGGAAATGAACTGTCAAATTGTTCATGACTCCATTCATCGGCGCGAAGGCTGGACGCATTCGCATCTCTTCCGGCGGGACGGCATCGCCATCGGATTTTGTTCGGTGGCCATCGGCGGCCCTTGGAAGGACAAGCCGACCCTCTTTGAGTTCTATCTCCTGCCCGAACACCAGGCCTGTGGATTCGATTGCTTCGAGGCCCTGCGGAAGACGGGTTCGGTGGGCTTTTTCGAAGTGCAGACCCATGAACGCCTGCTCACCGTGATCCTGCACGCCTACGGTCGGAACATCGTCAGTGAGAAGATTGTTTTCTGGGACCAGCACAGTACCGACCTCCGCCGCGATGACGTGGTCCTTCGCTGCCTCACCCCGGATGCCGAAGTTCGTGAGAACCTCAACCGCCGACAGGGCGGCGGCGAATGGGTTCTCGAACTCAGTGGCGAGAAGGTGGCGAGCGGCGGGATCCTGTTTCACTACAATCGTCCCTACGGCGACATTTACATGGAGGTGGAAAAAGACCATCGCCAGAAGGGTCTGGGCTCCTATCTGGTCCAGGAGCTGAAACGGTGTTGCTACGAACTCGGCGCCATCCCGGCCGCCCGTTGCAATCCCGACAACACCGCGTCCCGCCGTTGCCTCCAGCGCGCCGGATTCCTGGCGACCGGACACATCCTTCTCGGCGAAATCATCCCCGCCTGAATCCGCCGCACTTCACGGAATCCCCTCCAGCCGCACCACCGCGGCATCGTGATTCCCCGACCAGTTGCTGCCCCATTCGATCAGGTACAGCGCACCGTCCGGTCCGAGTTTCATGCAGATGGGGCGTTTGAACTTCGCGGTTTCCGGACACGTCACGGATTCCAACCGGGCGAGGGATCCGGATTCGTCGAGCCACGCGGCCTTGATCCAACCCCGCTCCCATTCGAACAGGAACACCGCCCCGTCGAACTCGCGGGGAAGCTTCCGGATGGATCGAAGATTCGGATCGAAGTGGTAGACCGGACCGGCCATCGCCGAACGTGCACCCGAGCCGACCTCCGGCCAACGCGACGAGGGTCCGGGCGGATACCACAGAAACGCCGGTCGAGCCGGAGGCAATTCGCGGACGCCGGTGTTGTTGGGTGAATCATTGACCGGATGCAGCGGATCGAACGGTTCTCCACTGACCTTCGAATCGAAGTCGTGGGCCAGGTAAGGCCGGTTGTCGGCGCTGAAGTACGGCCAACCGAAGTTGCCCGCAGTCCTGGCCACGTTGAATTCATCGAACCCCGCGGGACCGCGCGTCGAATTCGGCCCAGTGGCGTCCGGCCCCACATCGCCCCAGTACAACCAGCCCGTCGCCGGGTCCACCGTGAACCGAAACGGATTGCGACAACCCATCACATAGATTTCCGGCAGAGTTTTCGGCGTGCCGGGTTTGAAAAGATTGCCGGCCGGAACCGTGTAGGTGCCATCGGGCTCCGGATGAATCCGCAGAATCTTGCCGCGGAAATCCGCCGTGTTGGCCGCGGTCCGTTCGGAATCGTTCAGTTCATGTCCGGGACGCCGGTCGAGCGGGGCAAATCCCTCCGATTTATCGGCGTAGGTGTAGTCGCCGGTCGAGGCATAGAGATTCCCCGCCCCGTCGAAGCCAAGGCAGCCACCGGAATGATTCGGCTTCGGAAGCCGGGTCGGAATGCGGAGCAGAATCCTCTGCGAACCAGGATCGATCGCACCGTGATCGAGCGTGAAGCGGGAGACTCGATTCTCCAGCACGCCCGGCGTCGAGTGGTAGAGAAAGATCCAACCATTGGTGGCAAAACCCGGATCCAACGCCAGTCCGAGAATTCCATCCTCCGGGCCGGTGAAAACATCGAGCGCCGCAACGCTCGTGGTGATCCCGGTGCCCGGGTTCCAAATCTTCACCGCGCCATGGTGCTCCGCGAAGACCACCCGACCGTCGACCGCGAAATCCAGGGCGATCGGTTCAGTCAGGTTGGTGGCGAGGACCGTTCGGTGCAGGACGACCGCGGCCGGAGCACCGAGGGCCATCGAGCCCAGAAGCGCACTCGTCCAAACGGCAATCCACGGAAAGGAGATCAAACGCACCGGTGACAAGAAGACCTCATTTCCCGAACTGCTTCACCGCCCAATCCCGAAAGACCCCCTGGGCCTTGCCGCCTTCGCCCGGGAAACCGGCATGTTGAACCATCCAAATGACGACGATGCCGTTCGCAGTGCGAATTTCCATGTTCGTCGATTGCGCGCCGCCATGACCAAAACCGTCGCCGTTGACCGAGAACCCCAGGCCGTAACTTTCCTTCACCGATGTCGGCGTCTGCCTCCGGCTCAACTCCTGAAACGACGCCTCGCTCAGGAGACGTCGGCCGTCGACGACTCCCCGATTCAACAGCATCTGGCAGAACCGCGCGGTGTCGCCCGCGGTCGAAAACAGCCCGCCAGCGGGCATCGGAAAACGGTGCACTCGATCGGAAAGCGGGTAGATCAGTTGTGAGATCGGGAAAGCTTCGAGATCGGTCTTCGCCTTGTCCGGCCGGTACGACTTGGCGATCCGTCGCGCCTGCTGCGGACTCGGCCAGAAGGTGGTGTCTTTCATTCCGAGCGGATCGAACAACCGCCGCTGCATGAACTCCTCGTACTTCATCCCGCTCACCACTTCGAGGACGCGGGCGGCCGTGTTGATCCCGGCGTTCGAGTATTGATAGTGCGTGCCCGGTTCGGTCTGCAGCGGGGTCATGGCGTAGCTTCGAACCGCAGCGGCCAGGGGCAGTCCATCCAGCGTCGGCACCTCGATCGCCGATTGAAACGGAAGTCCGCTCATGTGGCTGAGCACCTCACGAATCGTGATCGAATGTCCCGGCGCGCGGAGAACAGTGTGGTCCTTGTTCTTCTCCGCGACGACCTGCTGGCCGCGAAACTCCGGCAAATACTTCTCCACCGCGTCGTCGAGCCGGATCTTTCCCTCATCGACCAGCATCATCACCGCGACGGCGGTCATTCCCTTCGACTGCGAGGCAATCCAGAACATCGTATCCGCCTTCATCGGCCGTTTCGCACCGATATCTGCGAAACCCACCGCGTCGACCGAAAGAACCCGATCCTTGTCGGCCACCAACGCCACCGCGCCGGCGAGTTGGTGCTTCTCGACGAACGGTTGAAGAACGGGCGCGGATGAAGCCGGGACGACGGCAGCGTTCAGCGGAACGCCCACAGCCAGGGCCGCAACCAGCCAAAACAATACAGGTGCAGATTTCATGGAAGAATCGAGACAAAGAGCCGGCAGAGACCGCGCAGCCGGGTGCTTCACCAAGGTTGGATTCGCCGCCACGCTATGGACCGAGCCGACCTCCCACAAGTCCCGGATTGCCGTCATTCGATCGGCTCTTCAGGAATCCGTGTGAATCCGTGAAATCAGTGTCATCTGCACTTTTTCTGAATCGTTCCGACTCAACCCATCACCTCGCGAACCACCCTTCCCTCCACGTCGGTCAGGCGGAAATCGCGTCCAGCGTAACGGTAGGTGAGTTGTTCGTGATCGATTCCCATCAACGCGAGGATCGTGGCATGGAGATCATGGACGTGAACCTTCTGGTCCACACAATAGAAGCCGTAGTCGTCGGTGATGCCGTAACTGGTTCCCGCCTTCACCCCGCCGCCAGCCATCCACATGGTGAAGGCGTGGGGATGATGATCGCGTCCATCCTTACCCTGAAGCGTCGGCGTGCGGCCGAACTCCCCGCCCCACATGACCAGGGTGTCGTCGAGCATCCCGCGCGCCTTCAAATCCCGGAGCAATCCGGCGATGGGTCGATCCACTTCCGACGCCAGCCGCCCGTGATCCTTGGTCAAATCCTCGTGCTGATCCCAATACCCGTGCGTCACCTGGACAAAGCGGACACCTCGTTCACTGAACCGGCGGGCCAGCAGACATTGGCGGGCGAAGGACGCCGTCCTGGGATCGTCGAGTCCGTAGAGAGCCTTCGTTGCCGCTGATTCGCCGCCCAGGTCCATGACCTCCGGCGCCTCGGTCTGCATGCGAAACGCCAGTTCGAAGGACTCGATGCGCGCCTCCAGCGCCGGATCGGTCCCAGCCTGGCTCAGGTGATCGCGATTCATCTCGCCCAGCAAATCCAGTTGAGCCCGTTGCAGCGCGGCGTCCCCGTTGGGATCGTGAAGATAGTTGATGGTCGCCTTCTCCACCGGAACACCGCCGCCGATCGGAGTACCCTGGTGAACGGCCGGCAGAAACGCGCTCGACCAGTTGCCGACGCCACCGTGGCCCAGCGTGGGATTGATGGTGATGAAGCTGGGGAGATTCTGGTTTGCGGAACCCAGGCCGTAGGAAATCCACGAACCCATGCTCGGGCGCACGAAGGTGTCCGAACCGGTGTGCAACTTCAGCAGCGCGCCACCATGGGCCTCGTTGGTGCCGTGGATCGATTTCAGGAAACACAGATCGTCCGCGCAGGCACCCACCAGCGGAAACAGGTCGCTGATCATCGCGCCGCTCTGGCCATAGTGCCGGAAGGCCCAGGGCGAACAGTGCAGGTTGGCGGTCTTCGCGAACTGGATCCGCGGCTTGTCGAAGGGCAGCGGCTTTCCTGTGTCACGGATCAACAGCGGTTTGTAGTCAAACGTGTCCACGTGCGAGGGACCGCCGTGCATGAACAGGAAGATCACCCGCTTGGCCCGGGGCCGGAACAACGGCGGCCGTGCGGCGAGCGGATTGACGGCCGAACCCGCAGCCGCCCGTTCGATGGACGACATCAGGCCGAGCAACGCCAGATTCCCGAACCCGCCGCAGCATTGGCGGAGCATCTGGCGGCGGGACACCGGCGGTGGCAGGTCGTGCGGCATGACGTTCATTCCCGATACACGAATTCGTTGGCGGCAAACAGCATCTGGCACCAGGCGGTCCAGGCCGCGAGTTCGGGTGCGCTCCCGGTTCCGCGCGTCGCTCGGCGGACAAATTCGAGAGCCCGATCCGTTTCAGCCGGGGTCGGCAACCGGCCGAAGGCACGTTCATAGGCCAGGCCCACCCGGCGCGGGAGATCCGACGCGGAGGCCGTCCGCAGGGATTCAGCAAATCCACGAGCGCTTTCTTTCACCAACGGACTGTTGAGAAAGAACAACGCCTGATGGGAGACGACCGTCGGGGTTCGCTTGGAAGTGCCGACACTCGGATTGGCAAAATCGAAAATGGTGAACACGTCGAACACCCGGTCGCGCACGATCGGCAGGTAGACCGAACGCCGGACGGAGGCGGCGGACACCGCGTCGTTCGGCGTGTACTCGTCGTTCTTCCAATCCACCAGCGATCCGCCGAGAGCGACATCGAGACGGCCCGAGACCGCGAGCAGTGCATCGCGGATCATTTCCGCCTCCAATCGTTGCCTGGGAAAATGCCAGAGCAACCTGTCATCCGGATCCGCGGCGTTGCCCACAGAAATTCCCTCCGACTTTCCTCGCCCCTCTTCCCTACTGCCGCCGGACTGCCGCCAGGTTGCGCTCGAGAGAATCAACCGGTGCAGGCGCTTCACATCCCAGCCGGTCCGCATTAACTCGCGGGCCAGCCAGTCCAGCAATTCCGGATGCGACGGCACCTCGCCGCGCACGCCAAAGTTGTCCGGTGACCGGACCAGGCCTTCGCCGAAATGCGCCTGCCAGATGCGGTTCACGATGACCCGGGCGGTGAGCGGATTGTCCGGGCCGGTGAGCCAGTGCGCCAATTCGAGTCGTCCACTTTGCTCGGCCGGCAACCGCGTCGGCCCCGCCTTGAACGCCACCTGGACGAATCCGCGCGGAACCGGATCCTTGGCCAGGTTCAGGTGACTCCCGCGAAGATGAACCGGCAAATCCACCGGCTTGTCCTCCTCGACGGCGAGGGCGAATTCCAGGGGCGGCGGCGCGCTCGACTTCAATGCGTCCAACGCCTTCTCCGCAACGTTGATGGCCTCCCGGGTCGAGGCTGGATACAACGGCCGCGGATCCTTGGGCAACGCCAGAACGCCGCCCGGTCCAAACAGGGCGTCACGGGTTTCAGCAAATGCCAGTGCCTCGCGTTCGCTCTCGGAAAGATCGTTGAAGTCCCAACGCGCCACGACGTCGCCACCGGACGGCGTCTCCGGATGTTCGAATCGATCCTTCACTTCCGCCGCCGCCAGTGCCCGCCGATGGACCCGCACTTCATCCAGCGTGCCCTTGAAATTCACGAACCCGTCCGGCCGCCGGCCGAGCACCAGCGGACCCGTTCCCGGAACCCGCGGACGGTTGACGGCCGTTTCACCTGCCAGTTGACCGTTCATAAACAGGCGCAGCATCGACCCATCGTAGGTCAGCGCGAGATGATACCATTGGTCGGGTTTCAACACCGGGTCCGAACTCCAGACGGTATAGATATTCTCCCGTCCACCACCGATGTTCAGATACGCCCCTGCCCGGTTGTGATCCAGCATCAGGGCGTAGTGACCCTGGGTTTCCTCGTTCGCGTTCTTGCTCACCAACCAGCGTCGCGCGTCGCCTTCGGTCGGAAACTCGGACGCTCGCATCCAGGCCTCGACCGTGAGATGCGCGGGCTCCAGTTCGGGCGAGGACGGGATCTCCAGGTAGTTGTGGCCAGTGGCCAGAAACGCCGCACCGATCCGACCGGGCACCCATTGCTGGGCGGCGGCGTTGGTCGCGGGAGGGTCGATCTTCGCGAGGAATGCCTCCAACGCGGCGGGTTGATCCTTCAGGCGTCGTAATATCCGGCTGACGGAATTGGTTTTGGGATCGGGAATCATCCGTTCCCGAAGCCGGTTGACCACTTCAGGAATCGATGAACTGCGGCTGGAGGCATTTGGAGGGACCGTCCCACGTTCCAAGGCTCCCGCCGCCGCCAGGTTGGATCCCAACTCGTTTCGCCATCCCGCGAGCAGGTCCGCGTTGGCCTTCTGGACGGCCTGTTCCAACTCCTTCCCGCGTCCTCGAACGGCCGCTTCATGAGCGGAAATGGCCTCCAGATGCGAGGCGCTGGTGATTCTTCGTTCGTTGAACTTTGAAACGAACGACAGGTTCGCCATCGTCTTGGTGCTCTTGAAAATTCCGGCGAGCGCGTAGTAGTCGCGGGCCGGGATCGGATCGAACTTGTGATCGTGACACCGCGCGCAACCGACGGTCAGACCCAGGAACGCCCGGCTGACGACGTCGATCTGTTCATCCACCATGTCCATCACCAGCTTGGGTTTGTCCTGCTCGGCGAGCATCTTGGGTCCGAGCACCAGAAAGCCGGTGGCGGTCCAGCGGTCGAAGAGCGCCTGCTCGCTGACGCCGTTGGTGGAGAGGAGATCACCCGCGAGTTGTTCGGTGATGAACGAGTCGAACCGCTGGTTGGCGTTGAACGAACGGATCACCCAGTCGCGATACCGCCAGGCATTGGCCATGACCTTGTTCTCGTCCTGACCGTTGGTGTCGGCGTATCGGGCCACGTCGAGCCACCAGC
Source organism: uncultured Verrucomicrobiota bacterium (assembly GCA_903907925.1). GTDB lineage: Bacteria > Verrucomicrobiota > Verrucomicrobiia > Limisphaerales > UBA9464 > CAIVQB01. Next base: position 21,328 of record CAIVQB010000109.1, on the reverse strand, counting down.
GTCCCCAACGTTCACCATACCGGGGCGAGGACAGGTACCGATCGATCATCCGTTCGAAGGCATCCGGCGCGGGATCATCAAGGAAGGTCTTGATGTCCTCGGGCGTCGGGGGGAGTCCCGTCAAATCATACGCCGCCCGACGAATCAACACCCGTCGAGTGGCTTCCGGAGCGAGGTTCAACCCTTGTTCCGTCAACCGGGCCACGATGAACCGGTCGACGGGAGTGTCGGTCGATCGACGGGAAGCCGTTGCCGCCGGAAGATTGGGATCCTGGATCGGTTGAAATGCCCAATGGGATGGCCCCGCTTTCGTCGGACCGACGGCAACCTCCGCAACACCAACCACGGCGGTCGCCCAAGTGGCCAACATACCCATGATGCCGGCAGCTAGAGAGGACTTCAGCCGTTGGAGTTGGGGCGATGACATTCGGACCAGGCTGATCCAGACGGTACACGACGCGATCCCATTCGGGAAAGTCCTGCCGATTGTCGGTCGGGCTTTCATCGATACCGAGGTCCGCTCTTGGCCCTCGCGGTCGCCGCATGGTACACCTGATCGATCTCCGGGATGAAGACAGTCTCCAACAACCAGGTCTGGCGGGTTTGGCTCGTCGTTCTGGGGACGTGTCTGGTGGGCGGCCGGAGTTTCGCAACGCCCGCCAACCGCGCGGCGCTGGAGAAACATTACGGCCGTTTTCTCACCCCATCGCTCGCCCGCTGCACGACCTGTCACCTGCCCAGCGCCCAAAAGTTTCCCGAAAGCCTCGACGAATTCCCGCACAATTCCTTCGGCGATCGCCTGCGAAAACTCGGTGAGGAACTGGCCGCCGCCGGAAAGAAGAAGGATCTGCAAACGCGCCTGGCCCTCGTCGCGCAGGAAGACGCCGATGGGGACGGTGTTCCCAACGAAACCGAATTGCTGTTGGGCCACAATCCGGGCGACGCAAAGGACACGCCCTCCCGTTCCGAACTCGCGGCGGCAGCCACGCGACACACCGAGTTCGCCGCCTATCTCAAGAGCTACCGCTGGCAACCATTCGATCCTGTCGTCCGCCCCCCGGTTCCGGGCATTGCGCCCACGGTCGCACCCTTTGCCCCGCGCAATCCAATCGACTCCTTCCTCGCCGCCGAATGGAGTGCCCGCGGGCTCAAACCGCGTCCGGAAGCCTCGAAAGAAGTTCTGCTGCGCCGCGTTTCCATCGATCTCATCGGGCTCAACCCCACCCCCGCGGAACAACGCGCCTTCCTCGACGACCCTTCACCCGACGCCTACGAACGCCTGGTCGATCGCCTGCTCGATGACCCGCGCCACGGGGAACGCTGGGCGCGTCATTGGATGGACGTGTGGCGTTACAGCGACTGGGCCGGTTGGGCGGATGGAGGACAGGTCCGCGATTCGAAGCCGCATATCTGGCGCTGGCGCGATTGGATCGTGGAATCGCTCAACGCCAACAAGCCGTACGACCGCCTGGTCACCGAGATGCTCGCGGCGGACGAACTCGCGCCCGAGGACCCCGACGCGTTGCGCGCCACGGGATTTCTGGTCCGCAACTACAAGATGCTCTCCCGCGAGCAATGGCTGGAAGATACCGTCAAGCATACCTCACAGGCCTTCCTCGGCCTCACCGTGGGCTGCGCAAAATGTCATGACCACGTGGTCGACCCCATCTCGCAGCGCGAATACTACGCCCTGCGTGCCGTGTTCGAACCGCACAACGTCCGCACCGACCGGTTGCCCGGCCAACTCGACACCGTGAAGGACGGCCTCGTTCGTGCCTACGACGCCACCAACACACCCACCTTCGTGCTGGTCCGCGGCGACGAACGACATCCCCTCACCAATGCGATCATTCCACCCGGGGTCCCTGCGGCTTTGGGCGGAAAACTTGACGTGAAGGAAGTAACACTGCCCTGGCTGGCGGCGAGTCCTGACGCCCGCGAGTTCGTGATTCATGACACAATTTCCGCGAGCGAGGCGGCACTCACCGCCGCCCGTGCGGCTCTGACTCGGGAACACACCAAGACCAATTCCACTCCCGCCCAAAGGGACGAAGCCCGACTCAGTCTCGATCTCACTGAAAAGAAACATGCGGCCTTGTTGGCCGTCGTGGAGGCGGACCGCAGCGTCCATCCCCCAAAGCAAAACGAGGACCGCACCCCGGCGGCGACCAACGCCGTCCGTCTTCAACGCGCCGTCGCCGTCGCCGAGGCCCGGCTCAAACAATATCAGGCCCAGACCGCGTTGGCTACTGCCGCGACAAACACCGTCGTCAGTGCGAAACAGAAGTTGATGGCGGCGGATCAACAACTGGCCGATGCCGAAAAAATCCTCACGAAACCGCTGGATGCGGCCTTCACACCGCGGCCCGCCGAATCCTTCCCGGCCACCAGCAGCGGACGTCGACTGGCCTTGGCAAAATGGCTCGTCCGCCCAGAAAACCCGCTGACCGCTCGGGTCGCGGTGAACCACATCTGGCTCCGACATTTTGGCCGCGGACTCGTCCCCACCGCCGCCGACTTCGGCCGGAACGGTCGTCCCCCCACGCATCCCCAACTGCTCGACTGGCTCGCCGCGGAGTTGATGAAGCCGGGTGATGGGGTCTTGGGTCTAGGGTCTGGGGTCTCGGGAATTTCCGCCCCTCTCTCCCAAGACGCCAGATCCCAAACCCCAGATCCCAAACCCTGGAACCTAAAACACCTCCACCGCCTCATCGTCACCAGCGCTGCTTACAGGATGGCGTCGACGCCCGACGCCGCCGATCTCGCCATTGATCCGGACAATGATTTCCTGTGGCGGATGAATTCCCGCCGCCTTGAAGCCGAGGCGGTGAGGGACAATCTCTTGTACGCAGCGGGTGCCCTTGATCTCGAACGTGGCGGTCCGGACATTGACCAGAAACTCGCGTTGAGTTCCTTCCGACGGTCGATCTATCTCCGTCACGCTGCGGAAAAGCAGGCGGAATTCCTCCAAATCTTTGACGGCCCGAGCGTGACCGAATGCTACGAACGCCGGCCGAGCGTGATGCCCCAGCAGGCCCTCGCCCTCGGCAACAGCGAACTGGCCGCGCGCCAGGCCCGCGCACTCGCCACAAAACTGACCGCAGAATCCGGCGGCAACGACATCCGCTTCATCGAACTCGCCTTCCAACGGATTCTGGCCCGCGGACCAACGGAGGCCGAACGCCAGTCGTGCGCTGAATTTTTCACTCCTGCAGCGGTCAGCACCGAACTCGCGAACAAGGCCTTTGCCCGCGCCGCTCAAAACCTCATTCTCGTTCTGTTCAACCACAACGATTTCGTCACGGTGCGATGAACCCGCCTCAACCCCATTCCTCCGGATGTCCCGGCGTCACGCGCCGCGCGTTTCTCGCCGACACCGGCATGGGTTTCACCGGTCTCGCCCTCGGCGCGATGCTGTTCCGCGATGGCGCGCGGGCAGACACTCCGGCGTGGCAGCCACCCACCGGTGCGCCCCACTTCGCGCCCCGGGCGAAGGCGGTGATCTGGATCTTCCTCTGCGGTGGCGTCAGCCATGTGGAGAGCTTCGACGTGAAGCCGGAGCTGACGAAATACGCCGGAAAATCCATCGCCGAAACGCCGTACGCGGGCGTGCTGGCGACCGAGGGCAAGGACGTCATCGGCGCCAACCCGGCGCACGGCAATCGCAAGGTCATCCTGCCCCTTCAGACGGGCTATCGTCATTACGGTGAGTGCGGTCTGGTGGTGGGGGACTGGTTCCGTCACGTCGGCGAATGTGCCGATGATCTCGCAGTGGTGCGATCGCTCTGGACGATTCATAACGATCACGGCGCGCAGCTCACCTGGCAGACGGGACGGCATCCGCGCGAATTGGAGCACCCGACCCTCGGTGCCTGGATGGCCTACGGTCTGGGGACGTTGAACGAGAATCTACCCGAGTACGTCGTTCTCGGCGCGCCCACGGGAGATTGCTGCGGCGGAACCTTCACCTACGGCGCGGCCTATCTCGGGCCCGAACACGGCGGCGTGCGTCTGAATACCGATCCGAAAAATCCGCTCCCGTTCATTCATCCCGCCGACGCCACCCTCACCGCCGATCAACAGGTCGCCAACCTCAGTCTTCTCGGCCGGCTCAACCGCCTAGCCGGCATTGACTATCCAGACGACGCGAATCTCCGCGCCCGGATCAAGTCCTACGAACTGGCCTTCCAAATGCAGTCCAGCGTGCCGGAAACACTGCAGCTCGAACGCGAACCCCAGCACATCCGCAGCCTCTACGGCCTCGATCAGGACGCGACGAAATCCTTCGGAGAACATTGCCTCGTCGCCCGCCGGCTCGTGGAGCGTGGCGTGCGATTCGTCCAGGTGTTCCACGGTGGGGGCGGCGGCGGCGCGTGGGACGCTCACAGCGACATCAAGGCCAACCACACCTCGCTGGCGCAGCAGGTCGATCAACCGATCGCCGGTCTGTTGAAGGATCTCAAACAGCGCGGTCTGCTTGATGACACGCTCGTGGTGTTCGGCACCGAGTTCGGACGTTCACCCGGCGCGGAAGGCACCGGCCGCGATCATCATCCACAGGCCTTCAGCGCGTGGCTCGCCGGCGGAGGGGTGAAGGGTGGTGTCCAATACGGCCGGACCGACGAACTCGGCTTCCACGCTGCGGACAATCGCCGGTACGTCACCGACATCCATGCCACGGTCCTGCGGCAACTCGGTCTGGATTCACGACGGCTCGAAGTTCCCGGACGCAAACGACTGGAGATCGATCACGGTGCGGTGATCCGGGAAATCCTCGCGTAGGCAGGACTCACCGACTCGGGCGTGAACCGAACCGTGGGCTTACGACCGATTCAATCCGGACCGCGGCGACGGGCGGCGAGCAGTTGCCCGCGCGTGGCTTGCAGGCGGTTGATCACCACGTGGGTCATCCGCTTCATCATTTCGAAGCCGAAATCGCGGTCCTGTTCGCATTGCTCGCGAAGCCGGGTTCCGTAGAAGAAAATGGCGGTGACGGGACCGCTCGCCCGGGCATCGAAATGCCAGAACGACGGCGGGAACAACCACGACCAGCCCAACACATCGCCGGGTCCGATGACTTGAACCTGAACGGCCGCCTCGTCCTTGAGATGCGACTCCAACAACACCCGTCCCTTTTCAATCAGATAGAAACGATTGGCGGGTTCGCCTTCCTGAAAGATGAGTTCGTCGGGATTGAACCGCACCCGCAGCGCGCTGCCGGCGAGCAGGCGCTGGTGCTCGGGTGTGAGCCCCCGCAGGAAGGGATGCTCCGCGATGACACTCTCGACGGTGCTCTCCGCCGCGGACTCCGGCAGGGGTTCGTTCGACTTGGGTTCAGTGTTCATGGGTCGTTTGGGGGCGCCGACGTTGACCGAATTTCCAACCGCACGGGACGAGGGTAACAGCCGCTTCCCCGCCCGGCTACGCCGATGTCAGCGCCGCGCGCGCATCGTCCGCTGCACCGGTTTTCTCAAGGAAATAGTCGTATCCACCAGCGTACGGCGTCACCCGGCCCCCCGCCACGTGCAACACCTTGGTCGCGAGCCGGCGGATCAGGTGAACATCGTGCGAGATGAACACCAGCGTCCCTTCGTACTTCTCCAGCGCGAGCGTCAGCGACTCGACCGTGGTGATGTCCAGGTGAGTGGTCGGCTCGTCCATCAGCAGCAGGTTCGGCGGATCCACCAGGAACTTGATGAGGTTCAGCCGGCTTTTCTCGCCACCGCTGAGCACGCCGGTGGGTTTGTAAATCTCCTCCTTGCGAAACATGAAGGAACCGAGAATCCCCCGGGCTTCGTCCTCACGCAGCGCAGGTGCGCTGGCCATCGCCTCTTCGAGCACGGTTTTATTGGGGTCGAGCGTGCCGGCACGATGCTGGCTGAAATATCCGAGCTTGGCGTTGTGCCCCAGGTTCCGCACGCCCTGCTGGAATTCCACCACTCCGGCGACGATCTTCAACAACGTCGATTTTCCCGCACCATTCGGCCCGACCAACACGGTGCGCTCTCCCCGCTCCACAGTCAGATCGAGTCCGGCGTAAACCGGATGCGCACCGTAGGCCATGTGGATTCCTTCCAGTGAGATCGCCCGCTGTCCGCCGCGCGGCGGGGCCGGAATCTGGAAGCGGAACGGCTTGCGCGGCGGGGCCGGCTTCTCAATCAACTCCATCCGCTCGATCTGCTTGAGCTTGGCCATCGCCTGCGACGCCTTCGAGGTGACCGAACGGAAACGGTCGGCGAATTCCTGCAACGCCTGGATTTCCTTCTGCTGATTTTTGTAGGCCGCCAGTTGCTGCTCGTAACGCTCCTCGCGCTGCCGCAGATAGTCGGAGTAATTCCCGGTGTAGGCGTTGAGCTTGCGCTCCGAGATTTCGTAAACCTCGGTAATGATCTCGTCCATGAACTGCCGGTCGTGCGAGATCAACAGCACCGCGCCGGGATAATTCTTGAGATAGTTCTGCAGCCACAACAACGACAGCAGATCGAGATGGTTGGTCGGTTCATCCAGCAGCAGCAGGTCCGGCTCCATCACCAGCAACCGCGCGAGATGCGCCCGCATCACCCAACCACCGCTCATTTCCTTCGCCAACCGGCCGAAATCGGTCTCCTTGTAACCCAGGCCTTTCAACATCTTCTTCGCCTTGGCCTCCACCTGCGGATCGTTCAACGCATCGTGCTTGGCGTGGGCCTCCATGTATTCGGGACTGTCGACCGTCCCGGCCGCTTCCAGCTCTTTCAGCTGCTTTTCCAGGGCCGGCACTTCGCCCGCACGCCCGGTGGCCACTTCCAACACCGTCTCCATTCCGACCGCCTCACCCTCCTGCGGCAGATAGCCGACCATCGTCCACGCATCCCGCTCGACGGTACCCTCGTCCGGAACGTTTCGCTTCAGGATGATCGAGAACAGTGTGGATTTGCCGGCCCCGTTCGGCCCGACCAGGGCCACACGGTCACCATAATTGACCTGCAGCGACGCGTGTTCAAACAGAACGCGTCCGGCAACAGACATCTTGAGATCTCGAATGGATAGCATGGGTCGGGTTTCAAACGGCGGGAAACAACAGCGGACTCTCGGCGGAGCCCGACACTGGGATGGGTCGGCGCCGCCACGGCCCCCAACATCAGGCCGGACCGGGGATCGGGTCAATTCCGTTGGTGCAATGCCCCACCCCTCCCTGACCTCTTAATCCAATACTTAACCTCAATCGTAATCGTAATCTTGATCGCCGAGCCGTGTCGGCCCTGTTGGATTCGCTCAATCCCCAAGTTGGACCTATCGCGCGATGAGTGGAGGGACTTGGCTCCCCGAACCGCGTAAACGCGGAACTCCGGCGCACGGACCCATTCCCCTCACCGGTTCCACGGGGCGCGCCGTTGCTCCATGGCGGGCGGTTCGGCGCGTTTGATCACCTCGGCGGGCGTGATCGTCGGATCGCGCGGGATGGCCGCGAGCGCCCGGTCGATGACCGCCAGCAGCTCGGCGCGGCCCTGCCGGTTTACGGACGAACTGGTGAAAATCTCCGGAAGTTGATCGCACCATCCGGTCAGGTGCCCTTTGAAGGCCTCGATGTTCGCCTGCACCTTGGCTGCCGTCGCCTTGTCGGTCTTCGTGAAGACCAGGACGATCGGCGAGGAGATCCGCGCGAGCCATTGCAGAAATTCCAGATCCATCTTCTGCGGTGGAAGACTGGAATCGATGAGGACGAACACGCCACGGAGGTTCGGACGTTTCTCGAGATATTCCCCCACGGCGTGATTGAACTTCGCCTGATCCTTCCGCGCCACCGCGGCAAATCCGTAGCCGGGAAGATCCACCAGGCGCCAGGTGCGGCTCATGGTGAAGAAGTTGATCAGCTTGGTGTAGCCCGGCGTGGCCGACACCCGGGCGAGGTCGCGTTTCCCGGCCAGCATGTTCAGCAGGGAGGATTTTCCGACATTGGACCGGCCGATGAAGGCGAACTCCGGCATCGATTCGTCCGGACACGAGGCGAGATCCGGTGCGCTGCGGTAGAAAATGGCGGAAGAGATGTTCATGGGCCGAAACGGACTGGCGACAATGCCTGCAATCCGCCGCCGCTGACATGCCAAAGTTTGAAGGCCGGCATCCATACCCGGCCCTGACTCGACCCTGGTGGAATTCCTTCGATGACAAACGCGGGTTCGGACGGTTGAATCAGCGGACCACATGAAAGCGTTCCTCCTGGCGGGATTGATGACGGCATTGGCGTTGCAGGCCGCCGATCTCCCCACCTACCTCGACGCGGCTTCCGGCGGACCCGACTACGCCGCGCAGGGCGAGTACAAGAACGACTGGGGCGGGGCGCAGATCATCGCGCTGGGACAGGATACCTTTCGCATGGTGACCTACCCGGGTGGACTTCCCGGAGCCGGTTGGAAACAGGATTCAAAGACCGAGACACCCGGCAAACGCGAAGGTGGAAAAATCGTGTTCGCCGGCGACGTCAACGGTTACCGCGCCGAGCTGGCAGACGGGAAGATCACCATCACCACGGCCACCGGCGGTCCGTACACGATGGAAAAGACCGAGCGGACGAGCCCCACAATGGGCGCAAAGGCTCCCGCCGGCGCGGTGATCCTCTTCGACGGCACGAGTGCGGACGGCTGGGAAGGCGGCCACATGGACGACCGCCATCTCCTGGCAGCCGGCTGCAAGAGCAAGCTGACCTTCACCAATTTCACAGCCCACGTCGAATTCCTGCTGCCGTTCAAACCGCTCGGGCGCGGCCAGGACCGGGCCAACAGCGGCGTGTACGTACAGGATCGCTACGAGATCCAGGTGCTCGATTCCTTCGGCTTGAAGGGCGAGAACAACGAATGCGGCGGCATCTACACCCAGGCGAAGCCCGCCGTGAACATGTGCTTCCCACCGTTGGTGTGGCAGACCTACGACATCGACTTCACCGCAGCCCGATACGATGCCGCGGGGGTCAAAACGACCAACGCCCGCCTCACCGTGCGGCACAACGGGGTGATGATTCACGAAAACCTGGAGCTCAAAACCAACACTCCCGGAAACGGACGCCCGGAAGGCCCCACAGGCGGGCCCTTCTTTTTGCAAGGCCACGGCAACCCGGTTTTCTTCCGAAATATCTGGGTCACGCCCAAGTAGTCTGAAAATTCGTCGGAGATCGCGAGCGCGCGTTCCCACCCCGCCCTAGGGCCTTTCGCCCTAGGGAACCGAACCCATTCTCCGGGCCTTTCCGTCGGGAACCCGACTGTATTGGCCCCGATCCACCTTCAGGCGGCCGAATCGATCGGACATTTTAAGCCTCTTAACTAGTTTACCAAGAGGTTGTTACATTCATGTCACGAAAAGAATCCCGGCGTCACACATCTTCCACTGAAGCCGGGGGCCATGGATTCCGATACTACTTCGACTAGGGAGTCAGACGGGAATTGCCCTAGGTCGATCCCTATGATAGTTCTCAACCCTGTGGGACGGGGGGGCCAAGGATCGCCGCCCTGTTTCCATGCTGCAACGCTTCGGATGAATCCAGGCAAGACTTTTGCTTCACAGCTGTCGGTGTTGAAAAACCGCCTGTTTCAGGGGAAACGCTCGGCAAAGGTTTCCGGCTGCCCGAATGGGGTGGCGTTTGGGGTCGGAAGTGTGGCAGCCGTCACTCTTCGACTGGCCATTCTATGCGGATTTGCGGTTTCAGTCGGCGACGTTCTTGGCGGTGGGATTCCTTTCGATGTGAAGAGGGAAAGTCGACCGGCGATCGATGCCGGATTCTTTTTGCCCAAGCCCTCGGTGACCATCGCCAATGGAGGCTCGGACGGCTTGATGGCGGATTTCAAGACGGCGGTGAGTGGAGAAATCCCGCCCCCGACCGGACCAGCGGGATTTCAAGTTTCACTCGGGGTGAAGGAATTCACCTCGGTGGACGCCATCCTTTCCGATCTGGACCCACTGAAGCCTTCGCCTGTCGTCAGCGGCTCCGTTGGCCTGGGATTCGAAGCACTGAATCCCTATCTAACCTCGGTCAATTCCGGCAAGAAGATCTACGACCTGGAAGCCCGAAGTGAAAAATCCGTCCTGCTCGATCGCAGTCTCGTCGGCAGCGGCCATCTGGCGGAATCCGCTTCGCCGATGCCACAATCAGTGTTCACTGCCGATGCCACCGCCAAGCCGAACCTGTTCCAGTTTTTCCAATTGGGAATCACGGACCGGAGCCAGGGAGGCCGGTCTGGTGGCGACGCGGGTCCAGACCCACGGAATTCGCTCAACAGCCTGACCTACTTCGCCCCACAAGAGGTTCCCGAGCCTGGAACCATCGGAGCCGCAGGCGTCGTCACCGCGCTGGTATTGGGCTCCGGCCTGCTGCGCCGCCACCGGCGCGCAAAAACCTCCACCGAGGCGAATGCGACTCCCGCAAATCAGGAATGATGGGTTCGCACGACGACGCGGTGTTTCAGCTTCCGGGGCGGAAGGGTTGGGGCATCGCCTGCTTCTGATCGCGGCGATCACGGGGCGTGTAGTCGGTAAAAGGCACCCAATCCACCCGAAGCAATCCTGAGAACCTGCAAACCGCCCTCGATTCCGATTCCCTCGGTGACGGGCACCCACGACACCTCCGGGCCCAGTCCCACTTTGGTTTCAAGAACGTATCCGTTCGCGTTCGCAATCGACGACCAAGTGAGGACAATTTGGCCATCAGGAGAGGCAACCCGCAGGTCGGGTATCGCATCCTGCACCGCGACCATCTTGGTGATGGCAAACGGCCACTGATCTCCTGGACGCAGGTACTGCCCAACCACGTAGAGTGAACCATCCGGGGCGAAGAGAAGGTCGTGCCGAATCGGTGCCCAAACGAAATAGCTCCCCAACTCGATACTCAGACTCAGGGTCTCATCCACGGTTCCATCCTCGCCAAGCCGAACGATGCCCGGTGCCGACGCCCCGTTGAAGCGGGCCCACATCACAGGTGGGTCAATTCACCGCGAGCGTTGACGCCCGAAGCTCCGGCAATCTTCTCCCGCCCGAAAAGCACGGCCGCATCCGACTTGCCGGCGCACTCCACGACCTGGCGACCTTTCCAATGGGAGACCGCTCCCAGGCGACCTCCTCGGCCCCTTTTTAATTTTTCCTTTTCAATTTTTCCCTTGGCCTCCGCCCCACCTCCCTGGCATCCGCTTCCAAGCCTTTCGCCAGGATCGGAATCATCCGTAGCCGGCGCGGTGTTTCTTGGAATTGGGCGAAGCGTTAGCAGGTTTATTGCCAGTTTCAGGGCCGGAGATTCGCATCGACTGGCCCGGCGAGCGGCTCGGAACGTTCCGTCAAAAGGCGGTCGACTCCCCGGTGCCGCGGTGCGGGTTCCTGCGAAGAAATGCATTGGAGATTGCCTGTTGGGGGCCAGATTGGGTTGTATCCGCCCGCCCGCTGGCGCACGCCGGCAGCATTGCCGCCATCATGATTACCGCCGCCTCCCGCCGACACCTGCGCTGCTGTGCAGTGTTGATCGCCTGCCTGCAGTTCAATGCGTCCGCCCAGGAGGCCGCCCCAACCCCGCCGCCGCCGATCGAAAAGGTGGTCATCCGCCACCTCGGGCCGCCGGCGGTAAGTGACGATTTGATCCGCGGCAACATCCGGGTCAAGGAGGGCGAAGCCTTCAGCCAGGTCAGCATCGACGACGATGTCCGCAACCTCTACATGACCGGTTACTTCTCCAATATCCGGGTGGGACAGGACCGGACGGCGAAGGGCGTGACCATCACCTACGTGGTGCAGGGCAAGCCGGTGTTGACGGAAATCCGTTTCACAGGGAACAAGAAGTACAGCGTGACCAAGCTCCGCAAGAAGGTCACCTCGAAGCCCGGTGAGCCGGTGGACGAACGGAAGCTGTTCAACGATGCCCAGGAAATCCTGAAGATGTACCAGAAGGCCGGTCTGCAGAAGACCAAGGTCGAGTACAAGGACAGCATCAACGAAAACCTCGGCAAGGGAACCGTCACCTTCGAAATCACCGAGGCACCCAAGGTCCAAATTGACAACGTCATTTTCGAAAACGCAACGGCCTTCAAGCAGTCCAAACTGCGCAAGACGATCAAGACCCGTCGCCACTGGATGTGGTCCTGGCTGACCGGGTCGGGAAAACTCAAGGACGAGCAGTTCGAGGAGGACAAGGAAAAGCTCCGCGAATTCTACGGCGAACACGGCTACGTCGATTTCGAGCTGAAGGACGTGAAGTTCGATTATCCCAAGACCAACCACATGGTTCTGCGGCTCGACCTTGCGGAAGGCACCCGGTACAAAGTCGGCGGCGTCGAGTTCAAGGGCAACGAGCTGTTCAAGCAGCCCGAAATCGTCGCCAATCTCCGGTCCAAGGACGGCGAAAAGAACTACCGCGGCCTGCAGCTCAAGCCGGGCACCATTTTCACGCCCAAGAAACTGCAGAAGGACGTCGAGGCGATTGAGGATTTCTACGGAAGCCAGGGCTACATCGAGGCCCGGGCGAATCCCCAGAAGATTGCCAACATCGAAAAGGGAACGCTCGACCTCCAGTACAACCTCCGCGAGGGCGACAAATACTACATCGAACGCATCGACATCAAGGGCAACACCAAGACCAAGGACAAGGTGATCCGGCGCGAGCTGGCGATCACCCCGGGTGAACCGTTTGACATGGTCCGGGTGAAGGTCAGCAAGCAGCGCCTGGAACAGATGCAGTATTTCGAGAAAGTCGACACCAAGCCGGAAGACACCGAGATCCCGAACCGCAAGAACCTGATTGTCGGCGTCGACGAGAAGAACACCGGCAACATCGCGGTGGGTGCCGGGTTCAGCTCGGTGGACAGCATCGTCGGCTTCGTCGAGGTGACCCAGGGCAACTTTGATCTCTTCAATCCCCCTTACTTCACTGGTGGCGGCCAGAAGGCGCGCATCCGCGCCCAATACGGTTCGCAGCGTCAGGACTACATCATCGGCTTCACCGAGCCGTGGTTCCTCGGACGCCGGTTGCGACTCGACACTGAGATCTATTACCGCCAACTCAATTATCTTTCCGACAACTACACTCAGAACCAGGCGGGCGGGCGCATCGGCCTGACCAAGCAGCTCCCCTTGAACCTGGTGGGCGGCGTCAACTACACGCTGGAAAACATCGGGATCAAGTTCTCGGACGCTTACAAGGCGACCTATCCCGCGACGCTCACCAACGTCGTGTACTCCACCAACCTGGTGGGTGGTGTTCCGTTCGTTTCGGTCAGCACCAACACCGCGGCCGGTCCCCAACCGCAATTGCTGGCTGAGGAAGGCAACCGCCTCGTCTCACGACTGGGCTTCACCCTGGCCTACGACACCCGCAACAGCGCGATCCTTCCCACCCGCGGTCATCGCATCGAATTCGCCCCGGAAATCGACGGTGGTCCGCTGGGCGGCAATGTCGATCTGTACAAGCTCGACCTGCGCGTCGCGCAATACTGGACCCCGCAGCGTCTCGCCCCGGCGTCCAGCGTGTGGCAGGACATCCTGGCCGACCACATTCTGGAAATCACCGCGCGCGTCGGCGTGGTCGACGCTTACGGCAATGGCGATCGCGGAACCAAGGGCCGCGTCCCGCTGTTCGACCGCGAATACCTCGGCGGTCTTTACTCGCTGCGCGGCTACAAGTTCCGGAAGATTGGACCGGCTGACGAGCTCACCGGCGAACCGCTCGGTGGCAAAACTTTCTGGTTCGGGTCAGCGGAATATAGCATCCCGATCATTGAACGTCTTCGGTTCGCCCTGTTCTACGATGCCGGTATGGTCTACCCCGACGCCTTCAGTTTCAAACCAACCCGGTACTCAGACGGTTCCGATACAGGTGTTTACGCGGATAACTTTGGCTTTGGCATCCGCCTCAACCTCCCGATCGGCCCGTTGCGCCTGGATTACGGCATCCCCATCACCCACGACAAATATTCAGGCAGCGGCGGCCGCTTCCAATTCGGGGTTGGCTACACTCGCGATTTCTGAAATCCTTCCCACTCGTTGTTGAACCGAACATGAAACGCCATCTGATCAAACTCATCGCCATTGCCTGCGGCTGCCTCCTTGCCACCTCCGCCCACGCCGAGGTCAAGATCGCCGTCATCGACCTCAAGAAGGTGTTCGATGGATACTGGCGCACCAAGCAGGCCGATGTTCAGCTCAAGGAGCGCGCGGCCGACTTCGACAAGGCCCGCTCGGGTCTCATCGAGGACTACAAGAAGGCGAACGAGGAGTTCAAGAAGCTGATCGAAAACGCCAACGATCAGGCCGTTTCCGCCGACGAGCGCGCCAAGCGCACCAAGGAGGTCGAGAAGAAGCAGACCGAACTCCGCGAACAGGAAAACAGCATCCGGACCTTCGACACCAACTCCCGTCAATCGCTCGGTGAACAGCAGCTCCGCATGCGCGAGTCGGTTCTCAAGGACATCCGCGGCGCGATCGAAGAGAAGTCCAAGGCCGGTGGGTTCCAACTGGTCCTCGACACCGCCGCCACCAGCGTGAACCAAACGCCGGTCATCATCTTCAACACCCTCACCGGCACCGACAGCGATATTTCGGACGGTGTCCTCAAGAGTCTGAACGCCAACGCACCGCCTGAAGGTGCCAAGACCGAGGAAAAGAAGGAGCCGAAGAAGTAGTCGGATCCGGATTTAATTTCAGGGCGCGGATCCACGTCCGCGCCCTTTTTCATGCCCGGAACCGGTCCCGATCCAACTGCCCTTCATGAATTGCGCCGTCATCGTCGCCGCCGGTCGCGGAACACGGATGGGACCGGGCATCGACAAATTGTTCCTGGAAGTCGGCGGCGCGCCCGTCATCGCCCACACCTGGCGGCGCTTCGATCGCTGCGAGGCCATCGATTCCATCGTGCTGGTCGTTCGGGACGGACTTCAGGATGCCTTCCACGCACTGGCCCGCGGTGCCGACTTGCGGAAACCGTATCGATTGGTAGCAGGTGGTGCCGAGCGGCAGGATTCGGTCTGGAACGGATTGGAGGCGGTCGACCCCGCCACCGAGTTGGTCGCGATTCAGGATGGTGCCCGTCCCTGCACTCCCGCCGCTGCCATCATGGCCTGCATCCAAGCCGCCCGCCGCACCGGTGCCGCCGTTGCCGCACAGCGGGCCGTGGACACCATCAAGGAATCCGACGGGGGCACCCGCATCGCCCGCCATCTCGATCGTTCCCGGCTGTGGACGGTCCAGACCCCGCAATGCTTCCGCCTCGAAGTGATCCGCAGGGCGTTGGGAGCCCTCCGATCCTCGGGCGGCCAGGTGACCGACGACACCGCCGCCTGCGAAGCGATTGGTCAACCCGTCGAACTGGTTGAAGTCGCCCTGCCCAATCCCAAAGTAACCTCCCCATCCGACCTGCCGTTTATCGAATTGTTGCTCCGGGGCGAACGGCCGTAATCCGCACCCGATGGGTAGGGCACTGCGTCGGTCCAAAGTTTAATCACGACCACCGACCGCCGACTGTGGATTCCTTTCACTCCCTCGCCTCATCTCCGCGCGCACCCGCCATCCCAAGGACGCGGCCGCCATCGCCAGAAGAGTCCACAACGACCAAGCGGGCAGTGCGACTCGTGAATAATCCCGTGCGACGTTGGCGGGCCACAGGCAGACCCTGTGGAAAATGATTCCGGCCGGATCGGTCAGCATCCGGCCTTGCAGTTGATCGACGATGAATCCCATTCGCTTGCCCACCAGAAAGACGGGGTGATCGAATTGAAGACCCAGAGCAAAGGGCTTCACATGAACCCCGGGAACAAAACTCTCCAGCGAGTCCGGATAGATCACTGAAGCCACCTGGACGGTGAGACTCCACGCGCAGAGCACACCGAGAGCGCCTCGGACGGAGCGGTTTGGTTTCGGACCGAAATCGCAAACCGCCGCGACAATCAGCGGCAACACAAAGTGGATCGGCACCAGCGTGTATCGATTCGCCCAGTTTCCGCCGCCATCCCAGAAATCGCAGCGGGCATGGAACAAGACTTGTCCCAAAAACGCCGCGCCGCCGGCGAGAAGCAGCCCGGCGGCGATGCCGGGAAGTCTGCGCCAACCCCAAGGCAGCAGGATGGCCAGCAGGATCAATGGGTCGTAGGCCCAGAATCCCCGCTGGGGGGTAATCAACGGGCCGAGGAAACCGTCCCAGAAATCACCACCGAACGGCCAGTCCTTCGAGAGAGTGAAACCGTCGCGGCGCAGTTGGGCCGCCAGCACCGAGATGTAGGTTCCGGTCCAGGAACCGAATCGATGATACTGATACCAGCGGTCAACCAGCACCGCCAACCCCAGGCAAACCGCAGCCGCCACGCAGAAATGGAACAGCCGATGCCGCGCGTCCGGCCTGCGGAGAAGCGCCCAAGCGACCGGTCCCATCACCGCCGCAACCGGTGCCAGTTGGGGCAGGCGGACCAGCAATCCTGAAGCCAGCAGCAGCATGCCGGTCCACAGATGCCGTGACACATCCGTCCGGCGCCAAACCACCAGGCAGTACGCACCCGAGACCGTGAGGAAATCCAGCAGCGTGTTTTCCTGATGATCCTGGCAGAACTTGAGGAAGGAACTTCCCAGCAGCAACGCCACGGCACCCATCACCGACGCTCGTTTGGAAAATCCCAACTCGCCCAGCAGCAGAAAAACCAGCCAGACGGTGGTGGCGTTCATCAGAGGGAAGGTGACCACCGACACCCATCCGGTCCGGATATGTTCCCGGACGTTCTCGCTGCCAAACCGGGATGCGATCGCAGTTCCGATCAAATCCGCGGGAAACATCAACGCACTCTGACCGGGGCCCCACCAGGCGCGGGGCCGTCCCTGCGGATCGAACACCGCGATGGGCGGCGTGGCTTCAGGAGAGGAGGTCCACCACGAATGCGTCACCTTGTAGCGGCCCTGCGTGTCGAAGGAACTCAGACTTCCAGTGTGAACCAGCAAGTTCACCAGCAACGCGAGCCACCACACCCATCGACCCGTCCGCCGTGTTTCATCCGGATGAATCATGACAGATGCGGCAAGGATCCACTGACAACGGGAGAAGTCACTTCGAAGCCGTCACTGAGCGCCCAACCGGGCTGTGTGGCGGCGTCACGCGAATCCGGCGCCACGCCCGCCTGATGTTTCCGTTCCGCCAGGACACCCACCATCGCCGCGTTGTCCGTGCACAACGCCCGTTCCGCCAGCCGCAGGCGCAGTCCCCACCGGGCACAGCGGCGTTCCAATTCCCGGCGCAAACCGCTGTTGCAGGTCACGCCGCCGCTCGCCGTCACGCAGCCCACGCCCAACCGCCGCGCCGCACGGACAACCTTCGTGGCCAGGACTTCGACGATCGCCGCCTGGACGCCGGCACACAGGTTGCGGAGCGCCACCGGGTCGTCGGCCAGTCCGGGGTGCTTCTCCAAGAAATAACGCACGCTGGTTTTCAGACCGCTGAAACTGAAATCCCAGCCCTCATCGGTCATCATCGGGCGGGGAAACCGATAGACCTCGGGATCCCCTTCGGCCGCCAGTCGATCCAGAACAGGCCCGCCCGGATAGGGCAATTGCAGAAGCTTGGCAACCTTGTCGAAACATTCACCCGCGGCATCGTCGAGCGTTCCGCCGAGCACGTGATGATCCAGTTCCCCACGGACATGCACCAAAAGCGTGTGACCGCCGCTGACGATTAGCGAAATGTTCGGCTCGAACTCCGAAAATCGCGCCTCGGGCGGATCGCCTGAAATCCACGGAGAATAAAGGTGCGCCTCATGGTGATGGATGCCGTAAAGCGGCTTCCCCAGGACAAATGCCAGGCCCGCCGCGCTCGTGAATCCGGCGAGCAAGGCCGCGGGCAGGCCGGGTCCACGGGTGACAGCCACGGCCGAAATGTCCTCGATTTGCGCACCGGCCGTCGCCAGAGCGGTACGTGCCACGGGCAACAGGTTTCGCAAATGTTCGCGCGTGGCAAGTTCGGGAACCACGCCGCCGTACTCGGCGTGCAGGCGAATCTGGGAAGCCACGGTGTTGGCCAACACCCGACCCTCCCTCACCACGGCGACACTCGTTTCGTCGCACGAGGTTTCAAAGGCGAGAATCACGGGGCGGCGGATCAATCCGGGCAACGGCGGAAAACACCGGAAGATTTAGCGAAGAACCGGGCGAACGTTCTTGTCGGCGTTCTCGGAGGGCCGCTGGCCGAAGAGATTGATGCCCTTCAGCAGGTCCAACGCCCGTTCCAACTGCGGATCCCGCTGATCATGGACCATCTCCCGCAATCGCTCGCGCTTCTCCGGCTCGTAGCTCTTCAGGACATCATTGAGATTGAGCCCGCTTCCGGGCAATCGCCGCAATTGAATGGCCGTCTCCTCTTCATCAGTGATCGGCACCGTGATGTCCGGTGTAATGCCGTGTTCATGGATCACCTTGTGGCTTGGGGTGTAATACTTCGCGGTGGTCAACCGAAGGGCGCTGCCATCGGGCAATGGGAGAATGCTCTGGACGGAACCTTTTCCGAACGTCTGCTCACCCACCACCACCGCCCGCTTCAGGTCCTGAAGGCATCCCGACACGATTTCCGAAGCACTGGCACTGCCACCGTTGACCAGCAAGACCAGGGGCAAATTGAGCCGCTTCTTGCCAAAACCGGAGGATTTCCGCTGCACGTCCGCCGCGGCGTTGCGGCCTTCCGTCGAGACGATGGGTTTTCCCTTCTCCAGAAATTTTTCACAAACCGCGACCGCCTGATCCAGGAGGCCGCCCGGGTTCCCGCGAAGATCGAGAATCAAACCGGTCATCCCCTGCCCTTCCAGCTTGACCAACGCCTCCTCCAGTTCGTCGGCGGATTTTTCGCCGAATTGCGTCAGTCGCAGATAGCCCAGATGATTGGGTCCGATCGTGAACTCGCGGCGGTTGTTGCTGTCCTTGACCGTGTAAACCCGGATATCGGCCCGCGCGAGAACGATGTCCCGTGACTCCGTCCAGGCTGGACGCGACACGGTCAGGGTGACCTTCGATCCGGGCTCGCCACGGAGGTGCTGGATCGCATCGGCCATGTTGAATTTGTCGGTCGACTGGCCCTCGATTTTCTCGATGTGATCGCCCGCCATGATGCCCGCCTCGAAGGCCGGGGTGTCTTCAATGGGGGCCACCACCGTGAGCGCGCCATCCCGCATTCCGACCTGGAGACCGACGCCGCTGAAACTGCCCTCGGTGTCCTCCTTCAACTCATTGTACTTCACCGGCTCCATGTATTCGCTGTGGGGATCCAGCGTGCCCAGCATCCCTTTCAACGCCCCCTGAACGAGGTCCTTGTAGGTCAGCTTTTCGCCGTCGACGTAATCCTTCCGCACGCGTTGGAGAACGCGGGAGAAGAGTTCGAGTTGCGGATAGGCGTCGTCCTTTTCGCCGGCGGCGGCGGCAAGTTGCCGGTATACCTGCGCGCCGCGCAGGACATATGCAGCGAGGAAAAAAACGAGGACGGCGTAGGAAAGGCGCTTTTTCATGCGATGCCGCGGCGGCGACACGGCCACCGTAATCCCGCGACGACACCGAGGCAACCGTCCGTGCGGAAAACAGCCGTTTCGTGGTGCCGCACCGGCCGTCGACCCCGGGCTCTACACCTGCCGGGTGATCTTGCCCCCCACCTTGAGCAGGGCCGCCGCGTCGGCATCGGTCCGGGCCTCGGCATAAATCCGCAGGATCGGTTCCGTGCCCGAGCCCCGCAGCATCAGCCAGGATCCATCCTTCGCCACATACTTCACGCCGTCCGCCGATTTCACCTCGGCCAGCGGGGATTTCAGCAGCTTGGCGGGCGGATTCAGTTTGCAGTACTGCATCAGCGCCGCGCGTTTTTCCAACGGGAAATGCACATCGATCCGCGCGTACCGGTGCGGACCAAACTCGCGTTCCAGATCGGCCAGCAGGGTCTTGAGCGGCTTCTTCTCCCGGGCCAGCATTTCCAGCAACATCAGCCCGGCCAGGATGCCGTCGCGCTCAGGAATATGGCCGGGGAACCCAATGCCGCCGCTCTCCTCAAAACCCAGCAGCACGTCCCCGCGGATCATCTCGGCGGCGATGTACTTGAAACCCACACCGGTCTCCACCAGTTCCAAGCCGAACCGCGCGCAGATCCGGTCCACCATGGTGGTGGTGGTCAACGCCTTGATCACCCGTCCGGTCTGCCGGCGGTTCACCACAAAATGCCGCAGCAACAGGCAGATGATCTGGTGCGTGGTCAGCAACTCTCCGTTGCCCATCATGCCCCCCACGCGATCCGCATCGCCATCGGTCACCAGGCAGAGATCGTGCGGATGCTTCGCAAGGTAGGCGGCGGATTTGACATAGTTTTTGGCGATGGGTTCCGGGTTGATGCCGCCGAAGTTTGGATTGTGTTCCGCGTTCAGAGTCGTGACCTGGCAGGTTGTGCCCGCCAGCAGTTCGTCGAAGCAACCCGCCCCAACGCCATACAAGGCCTCGTGCGCGAATTTAAGCCGGGACGCCGCGATCCGGTCGAAATCCACCAGCTTCTTGCAGGCGGCGTAATGCGGTGACCGGAGATCCTTCACCACGATCAGCTTGCTCGCCAGGGCGTGATCGTAGGTGGTGTGTTTCAAGGGCGAGGCGTCCAGCAATGCCTCGACACCCTGGCAAGTCGCCGAATCGGCCGAACCGCCGAACCAAGCCTTGAGTTTGAAGCCGTTGAACGCGGGCGGATTGTGGCTGGCGGTGATCATCACGCCGCCGATCGCCTTCAACTGCTTCACCGCGTAGGACACCGCCGGCGTCGGCACCGGGGCGTCCGACAAGGTCACCTTGAACCCGTTTCCGGCCAGCACCTCGGCCGTTCGGCGCGCGAATTGATCGGACAAAAACCTGCGATCGTACCCCACCACGGCGCGGGCTTCGGTGCCCTTGACCGGGTGTTGCTTCCAATAGTCGGCCGTCGCCTGCGCCACCCGCGCCACGTTGGCGAAGGTAAAGTCCTCCGCGATGATGGCCCGCCAACCGTCCGTACCGAATTTGATTTGCGACATAGGGTTCACTCCAAAACTGCGAAACCCATCCAAGCACGATCCGGGCTGTTGGGGCAACCCGGACGAAGCGGAGGGCCACACTCCCGCCCTCGGGACGCGGGGATGCCTGTGGCCCGATTGGAAACGGCTTGCCGTCGAAGCGTCTCCTTCGTATGTATCCCGGCCCGCGGGGGGCCTGCCAGCGTAGCTCAGCGGTAGAGCAGGGGACTCATAAGCCCTTGGTCGGAGGTTCGATTCCTCCCGCTGGCACCACCCTATTTCCATTGGTTTTTCTGATATTTTTGGAGTTTAGCACCAACAACAGTGCTGACAGATCCACGGATATTCGC
>CAIVQB010000108.1 GCA_903907925.1 uncultured Verrucomicrobiota bacterium | reverse complement strand
TGGCGTTCCTGCATTCTCTAGGAGCCGGTGATTCGATGATCCGGGTTCGGGAATTGAACCGGCTGAGATTGGATCCGTCCCAGACGCGGCTCCAGGCCACGATGACCCTGGTCGCCAGTTTTCAGAAGAAGCCCAAGGCGGTTGCCCCTCCGACGAAACGTTCGGCGACACCGGTTGTTCAACCGAAGGGGGCGACGGCGTCCCCCGCCACCAACAAGCCCGCCAAGAAATAGGATCTCCCGTGAAACCGACTCTCTCCCGCCGTATGGCCAGCGCCGCGCTGGTCTTCCTCGCCGCCGGCACGTTGTTGGCCCGCCAGTCGCCGCCTTCGCTGCCGACCCGCCGGCCCGTGGCGGAACTTTATGGCACCAACGTCGCCGCCGGCTCGGCCGCGGCAACGCAGCCCGGTGCGCAGTCTCCCTCCGGAGCCGCAGCTCCGCGCCTGCCGTCGATTCCCGCGACCTTTCCGCGCCGGACCGACGGTGCCGTGCCAGTGCCTGCCAATCCGAATCCTGCCAACAGCACGGGAACTGGGAACGTTGCCGGCGCTGCTGCGCGTCCGACGGCCCCTGGTGCGGCTCCGGCGAGCGCTTCGGCCGGTACCGATGCTGACGCGTCCAGTGGCGCTGATGGCGACGACCAGGTCACCTCGTTTAAAAAAATGCCGCTGAACCAGTTTCTGGACGAGTACGCGGCAGCCTCGGGCCGGACGGTTCTCAAGGGCACGGGCCTTCCCCAGGCGGAAATCGATTTCAATGCGCAAACGAAGCTGACCGCCGTGGAACGGTTGCAGATGTATGACACCATTCTCGCGTTGAACGGCGTGACGATGATTCCCACCGGGGAAAAGGCGGTGCTGGCGGTGCCCACCGCGCAGGCAATGCTCGAAGGCGGCGCGTTCAGCCGGACCACCAATTCCGCCGCTTATCCCGAAGCCAGCCAGTTCGTCACTCACATCGTTCAGGTGAAGCACATCGCGGTCGAGGAGGCGGTGGACACCCTGAAAGCCTTTGCCAAAAATCAGGGCGGAATCATCGGACTTCCGAGCACCAAGACCCTCGTTCTGCGGGATTACGCCATCAACGTGAAGCGCATGCTCGAGATCCTCGCCAAGGTGGATGTCGAGGTGGATCAGGACTACGTGCTGGAGGTGATCAGCATCAAATACGGCCGGGTGGAAGACATCTACGCCACGATGAGCAGTGTGATCGGCGGCGGGGGTGGCGGTGCCATCG
Organism: uncultured Verrucomicrobiota bacterium; assembly: GCA_903907925.1. Classification (GTDB taxonomy): domain Bacteria; phylum Verrucomicrobiota; class Verrucomicrobiia; order Limisphaerales; family UBA9464; genus CAIVQB01. The sequence goes on along the minus strand of CAIVQB010000108.1, from coordinate 44,562 downwards.
GCGCGGGGGGTACCGGTCTGGGCGGGCTCGGTGGCGGCGGATTGGGCGGCCGCGGCCGCGGCGGCTTTGGGGCCAGTGGTGGTGCCGGTGGATTGGGCGGCTACGGAAGTTCCAGCGGGATCCGCGGCAGCTCCGGGTATGGATCCGGCTACGGTAGCAGTGTGGGTGGTTACGGAGGAAGTTCTTCATACGGCGCGTATTCGGCCGGCGCATTTACTCCGCAGGCCACGGCGGCGACGGTGATTTCACCGGGGGCCGCCGGCAGTCCGACCGTCGCTGGACGCGGGGGGGCCGCCGGTACACTGGCCGGACGCTACAATGCCGTGAATCGCGGAGGGGCCGGTGCGTTGGGTGCGCAGATGGAACCCTTGGTGACCGATGCCCAGATCACGCCGGACCTGCGCTCCAACTCGCTGATCGTCTACGCCAGCAAGAAGGATCTCGCCACCATCAAACGAGTTCTGGAGAAGGTCGACACCCTGCTGCCGCAGGTGCTGATCGAGGGAATCGTGATGAACGTGGCCCTTGGAAACGGCTCCAGCTTCGGCGTCACGGCCGGCCAGCGGCCCAAGCGGTTTGACAGCACCATCACCGGCGGCGGCAGCATCAACAACGACGCCGGTAACCTCGGTGGCGGGATCAATTTTCTTCAGGGAGCCCTGACCAACGGGACGACCTATGCCTCGGGTGCCGGTGCGGGCTATTCCGCACTCCTGGGCAACAACTGGGATGTCACCGTCAATGCGGCCGCCAACGACAGCCGCGTCGATGTGATCCAACGCCCGCGCATCATCACTTCGCACGCTGTTCCCGCGACGTTCTTCGTCGGCAGCCAGATTCCGTTCCAACAGGGCGGCTACAACTACGGCGGCGTCGCCAGCTTTCAGTACACGACCATTGCGGTGGGCATCACGCTCTCGGTCACACCGTTCATCACCCCCGACAACCTGGTGGTGATGCAGGTTTCCCAGGAGATTTCCGGAGTGGCGAGTGCGGGAAATCCCACCTCGGGCGCACCGCCGACCACCGACCAGAAGAATGCGGAATCGATCGTGACGGTCCGCAGCGGCGACGTGATCTTGATGGGCGGGTATCTCGATAACAACAAGACCACCAGCAACTCGGGCGTGCCCTATCTCAAGGACATTCCGCTGCTCGGGAATTTGTTCAAGAACAAGGCCAACTCCGGTTCCAAAACCGAGTTGATGATCCTGGTACGTCCCACCATCCTTCCCAAGCCGATTGACGTCGCCAACTACACGCGCGACCAGCGCGAAGGCTCGGGCAATATCCAGCAGTTGGAACAGGTCTTTGGCTCAGAGGATGAAAAGAGCCGCGCGGAGGCGCAGAAGCTGCGGAAGAAAAGCGTTCGCCCAGTCGATTCGATCAAGGTTCAGACCGATTCCGGAGAGTAGAACGGAGAGCGGAATTTACCGGGTTCGCGTTGAAGTGGCGCGGCGACCGGGTTTGTCCGGCCGTTCGGCCTTCAACAGGCGCTCGACAAATTTACCCAGCAGATCGGCTTCGAGATTCACGCGATCGCCCACTGCCCGTTCCTGCAGCGCAGTTACCGACCGGGTATGCGGGATGATCCAGACGATCAGTCCGCGGCGGGTCACTTCGGCGATGGTCAGACTGATTCCATCGATGGCGATCGATCCCTTGAACAACAGGTAGCGACGTAGTGCGGCGGGAACATCAATCTCAAGAAGAGAGTCCGCGCCGCGCGGTTCCCAACGCCGGATGCGGCCGGTCCCGTCGATGTGTCCGGAGACAAAATGTCCGCCCAGCCGCGCTCCAACCTCCAATGCCCGTTCCAGATTGACCTGCGAGCCGGCGTTGAGGGCGGAGAGATTGGTGCGATTCCAAGTCTCCAGCAGTAGGTCGAAGTCCAAACGTTTTTCGCCGCCCTTCGCCGCCCGAATTCGCACCACGGTCAGGCAGCAGCCGTTCACCGCGATGCTGTCGCCGGTCCGTGTTCCGCGTCCGCAGACCTTCACCCGGACGGTCAGACGGATGCCGTTCGCGCCCGGTTTGATGGACTCGACGATGCCGGTTTCTTCAATGATGCCTGTGAACATTGGAATGGCAGACTATGGAGCCTCAGAGTGCGGGGTTCGATTGGATCCGGGCCTGCAGGAAAAGATCGGGCCCCAACCGCTTCCAGGCAAGGTCGGTGAGTTGGGGGAACCCGGTGCTTCGACCGAACCCCATTCCGGCCACCGCGGGCCGCGACTCGACTCCGCCCAGCAACAGTGGCGCATAGAAGAAGGCGATGCGGTGAGCATGACCGCCCTCAAGAAATGCCGCGTGAATTTCGCCGCCACCTTCGACCAACAGCGAGGTGACACCCTCGGCCCCCAACGTTTTGAGGAGGGGTCCGAGATTGATTCGCCCCGCGGTTTCCGTCACCCGCAGTACGCGAACCCTTTGCTCGAGGGCCTTCACGCGTCGCGCAGAAGACGACTCGCCCACGATGACGGTGGTTTGATCCTTCCACCCGTCGGTCACCACCTGGGCGGTCAACGGCGTCCGCGCCCGGGTGTCCAGGATGAATCGACGGCGGCTGCCGAGCGAATTTCCCGAGGTCGTCGATCGAAGTGTCAGTGAAGGGTCATCGGCGAGCAGCGTGCGGATGCCGATCAACACGGCGTCGGAGGCTTTTCTGAGCTGCAATCCCTGGCGTCGCGCGGCCTCCCCGGTGATCCACTTCGACTCGCCGGACGCGGTGGCGATCCGACCATCCAGCGTCATCGCGGCCTTGAGCGTCACCCACGGTGTCCGGTGGACGATCCAATGATTAAAGGCCTTGTTGAGCCGGTTGGATTCCGCGCCGAGCAGGCCCGTTTCCACCTGGACTCCCGCTGCTTCGAGCAAGGGAAAGGCGCGCCCGGCGTGGTCTGGATTCGGATCCACCGTGGCGACCACCACCCGGCGGATTCCGTTGCGCACGATGGCGTCGGTGCAGGGCGGGGTTCGCCCGGTGGTGCAGCACGGCTCGAGCGTGACGTACAACGTCGCACCGCGAACGGAATTCCCACACTTCCTGGCGTCGTTCAATGCCTCGATCTCGGCATGGGGCAGGCCTGCCCGATGATGCCATCCGGAGCCCAGCACCCGGCCGTTGCGGACCAATACCGCGCCCACCATCGGATTGGGTGTCGTTGCCCCGAGACCCCGTCGCGCCAGCCGAAGCGCCTGCAGCATGAAGGTTCGGTCGTTGGGATTCATGGCGGGCAGGGAGGGGCCTTGGGCCGGTGGCGAACGGGCGTCAGGGGGTTGCCCGCAACGACTGAATAACCTGCAGCGAGGAGCGAAATTCGTCACCGTCGGCGTCGTTGGTCATCAACATGAATCGTCCCCAGAGTTCGCCCGTTCGAAAAGTGCCCAGCGTTGCATTTCGGGTTTCGCCCGGGGGCAGTGGTTTGCCCGAGAGGGCCGCGTCGGTAAAGGTGGCGTAGCGTGCCCGGAGCGAAACGGTTTCGACTGTTCGGACCGTGACGAATTTCTCCAGGGAACGACCGATGAAATCGTTGGTGGCGGCCTGCTTCAATTCGGACTCGAGTCGCTCCAGAGTCGGTTTCAGGGCATTGGTGCCGATGCCATCCCACATCACGGTCACAAGAAGAGTGGGATGGCCTCCGGGCCCCTGAAGTCGAAAATTCAACGGGGTCCTGCCCTCGGGATCAATCCGCGGCGGTGTGTAATTCCAACCGGCAGGCTGCGACCACTGGATCGATCCGTGGCCGATCACCGGCAGCGACGCGGGCTGGGCGGGGCCCGTCGGCGCGGCGTGACTCACCACACCGGTGCTGGAAAGTGCCAGGAATAGCGCCAGCCGCCCCAATTCCAGGATTCGGAGCGTCAGAGCCTGTTTGAACTGTTGGAACCTGATTCTCATGAAACGGGATCCGATGACGATTCTCACCGCGCAGCGAACAGGGCGTCGGCGAATTCGCGGGCGTTGAATGGCTGGAGATCTTCGGGTTGTTCGCCGACCCCGATGAATTTCACTGGAATGCCCAGCTCCCGTTGGATGGCCACCACCGCGCCGCCCTTGCTGGTGCCGTCGAGCTTGGTGACGACGAGGCCGGTCAATTGAACCGCCTTGTGAAATTCGCGGGCCTGGTTGATCGCGTTCATGCCCGTCGATCCATCAAGAACCAGCAGTACTTCATGGGGCGTTCCCGGCAGCTTCCGATCCATCACCCGGTGAATCTTCTGCAGTTCGGACATCAGATTGTTCTTGGTGTGGAGCCGGCCGGCCGTGTCGATGAACAACCATCGGGCGTTCCGGGCCAGCGCGGCGGTGATGGCGTCGTGCGCCACCGAGGCCGGATCGGCATTGTAACCGCCGGTGATGACCGGGATGTCGAGGCGTTTGCCCCAGATCTGAAGTTGCTCAATCGCGGCCGCCCGAAAAGTGTCGCAAGCGGCCAGCACCGCGGTATCGCCCTGTTGACGGACCAGATGGGCTAGCTTCGCCGAAGTCGTTGTCTTTCCCGTGCCGTTGACGCCGACGATGGAAACCACCGTGAGTCCCTCGGGTTGCCGGTGAAGGATCGGGTCGCCTTTGGAAAGACTCTGGGCGACTTCACCGGAGGCCACTTCAATGAAGTCCAGTCCGGCGCGGCCCTGGGTTTCAAAGGCCAGCTTCACCGCACCGAGAATCTGCTGGGTCATGGGCAGGCCGAGGTCCGCTCGCAGCAGCGCGCCCTCCAGTTCTTCCAGACTCCCGGCGGTCAGCTTGGGTGAACGGGTGACGATGCGGCGAACCTCGTGGGCCAGAGCCGAGGTGGTCTGGGTGAAGGCCGCCTTCAGTTTGTCAAAGAAACCCATGGGAGAACGATCGGAGGACGGTCAGGAATCGGTGGAGTGTCGAATTGAAAACGGTTCGGTCAGGTGGCGGGCGACGGGGTCGGCCGGCGTTCACGAAGGCGGTTCACCTGCTCATAGGGCAATCGGATCCGGCCGATCAACGGCTGGCCCTTGCTGTTGCCGTGGCAATCACTGCCGCCAGTGGCCACACGATTCAATTCCGCCGCCATTTTCTGATAACGTCGTGAGGCCTCCGGATTGTGCTTGGTATGCCAGCATTCGATGCCATCGATGCCGGCGGCGGCCGCTTCGCCCACCAAACGATCCATGCGGTAGAGGCCCGGATGGGCGAGGACCGCCACCCCACCGCTGGCGTGGATCAGCGCGATCGCGTCGGCGGCGGGCATCATGGCCTTGGGCACCCAGCCGGGCCGCCCTTTCTTCAGATACCGTTCAAACGCGTCGTCGAAATCGTTGCAGAATCCACCGCTGACCAGGGCGCGGGCGACGTGCGGCCGGCCGGGAGCCTTGCAATTGGCGATGGCGAACACCGCCTCCGCCGTGAGGGCCACGCCACGTTCGTTCAACTGTTTCACCATACCGTGGATCCGCTGGCTTCGGACCGCCTGAAACTCGGAGAATCGCTGCATCAAGGTGGGGGAAGTGGTGTCGATCCAATAGGCAAGGATGTGAACTTCCTGCCCGCCCATTTCCGCCGTAATTTCGGCACCGGGGATGAATTCGATGCCGTGAGTGCCGCACGCCGCCGCTGTGGCCGGGCAGCCGTCGACGGTATCGTGATCGGTCAGGGCGATGGCCGCCAGGTCCTGTTCGTGTGCGTGGGCGGCCAGTTCCTCGGGCGAAAAGGTGCCGTCCGAAAAAAAAGTGTGAAGATGGAGATCGGCAAACATCGGCGGGTGGCGAAAGGGCGGATCGCGTTGAGGATCCGATTGGACTCAGGAACCGGCGTCGTCCTTGGCGGTCCGCGCCGGGCGCAGAATGTCCCCCTTCACGCGGTCCAGGATGCCATTGACGAATTTGCCGCTGTCCTCGGTGGAGAATTTTTTGGCGACATCGACGGCCTCATTGATGCTGACCACCGGCGGAATGTCCTCCCGATAGAGCATTTCGTAAATGGCCAGCCGCATCACGTTGCGATCGACGACCGCGATGCGGTGCAGGTCCCAGTTCTTGGCGTATTTCTTGATGGTGGCATCCACATCATCGCGGTGTTCGATCGCGCCCTTGATCAGGGCATCGGCAAACATGCGGGTCGCCATCTCGTCGGGAGTCGGGGGCGGAACATCGACCACCGAACCGTACGTCGGGCCCGGATGGCTTTCCATATGGGAATTGAGACGAGTGGTTTCCCAAAAATGGTCGAGAGCCACCTGGAGGTTGTCCGGCGGATTCAGGTCGTGCTGAAATAAAAACTGGAGGGCCCGCTCTCGGGCCTCGCGGCGTTTGCGCATGGGAGCAGTCTGGGGATGGGGACGGTGGGCCGGGAAGATCTTTCTGGATTCGCTTTGGTCTAAGAGTCTGTCTGAAAATGAGGAAGGGTCCTTTTCCTCGTCAACCCTCCGGGCGGCAGTGCTTTTGTCTTCTGCCTTCGTTGACTCGTCCCTCACAGCCCACTTTGGGGATGCTCGGGCTTCGCCGCCTCGGCAGAAGACAAAATCCTTTGCCGCAGGACCCTTCCTCATTTTCAGACAGGCTCTAACGATGCAGAGCGAGCCAGATGGCGCCCGCCACGGCAATGCAGCCACCGACGACACTGCGCGGCGAAGGCTTGATTCCTTCCACGGCCCAGGAAATGGGAATCACCACCAATGGAGTCAGGGCGGTGATGGACATGACGATTCCGGTCGGATGGGTTTGAAAGGCCCATTGATAACACGCTACGCCGAGGCACGGTCCGCTCAATCCGTTTAGAATCACCCACGGCCAGGCACGACGCCAGGGGAGCGATGTCCCCGCCGGCCCGCCGACGGGTACAGGCGTTCGCGCGCGTTGCCATAACCACCAACCGATGGTGAACGCCACGCCGGCGAGGATGCGTTGGTAGGCAACCGACAGTCCATCCACAGGATGCCCGGAATCCCGGGCCAGCAATTGTCCGTGGCGGCTGAGGACGGCGCCAATGCCTTGACCGGCCGCTGCGACCACGCCCAGGAGAATGGCGTTCGGGGTCAGGGGTGGATGCACGCTACGACCTCGTTGTGGCAGCAGGGCGATGGCCACGCCGGCCAGAATCAGTCCGCCGGCTTGAAGGTTTTCGGAGTCGATCCGGGTTCCCAGCCAGAGCCACTCGGTGAGCGCAGCAATGGGTGCCGCCAGACACTGAACCATGAGCGACGCCAATTGGGCACCGAGCATCGGCAGGGCCAGAAACAATGCCGTGTCGCAGATTCCGAATCCGATCAGGCCGCTGACGATGAACCAGGGCAGGGCGATCCCGCCGAGTCCGGCACCCCATCCGTGGGCGTAGATTCCGAGAACCGTTGCGGCCAGGAGAATCCGAACCAGACTGGCCGTCGACGACCCCAGATGATGGATCGAACGCCGCGCCGCGACCGACGACAGCGCGAAGAGGAGGGTGGCGAGTGCGGCGGGAATCATGCGGAACGACGGCCGACCGGATCGGTGGCGGGGCGTTGGAGAGCCCGGCTCAGAAGAGGTCGGCGGCGGCCTGGGTTGCCTGGTTCCGCATTTTTCGGACGGCCGCCCCCAGATTGCGGTGACGGAACAGGGATGTGCCCGCCACGAAGGTGTCGGCCCCAGCCCGCGCCGATTCGACCACCGTGTCGAGCGTGATGCCGCCGTCCACTTCCAGGCGATAGTCGAGGGCGAGTTCCTTCCGCCAGGCGGCCACCTGCTGGATCTTGGGAACGCACTCCTCGATGAAGGGTTGTCCGCCAAAGCCCGGATTCACCGTCATGACCAGCAACAGGTCGATCTGCGACAGGTAGGGTTTCACCGCGCCGATGTGGGTCGGAGGATTGATGGCGAGTCCGACTTTCTTGCCGAGCGAACGGATCTTCCACAACAACGGCGTCACCTGGTCGCCGAGTTCGATATGAACTGTGATTCGGTCGGCACCGGCCTTAGCGAACGATTCGAGCAGAATTTCAGGCCGGCTGCACATGAGGTGAACGTCGAGCACCCTTGAAAAATGAGGGCGCACCACGCGAACGACCTCAGGTCCGAAACTGATGTTGGGGACAAAATGGCCGTCCATGATGTCGAGATGAAGCCATTCGGCACCGGAACGGTCAGCGCGACGGGCTTCATGTTCGAGGCGGCCGAAATCGGCGGCGAGCAGGGACGGGGCAATGACCATCAAGGCTCAGCAGATTGCCTCACCGACGCGCGGCGGTCAACGCCAGCGGGCCCTCAGATGCGCTCTCAGGCCGCCGCAGGGGCTGCCGAGCCGAAGCCGGGCAGTTTGGGAGGCACCGGCTTTATCAACTCGGGCAGCGGCGTTGCCGCCTGGGCGCCCGTGGGAGGTTCCAGGTTGCTAGGCTTCTCCGGCGGAGGGGTGAATGTACCGGTCTTGATGATGTCGACCACCTGTGAACCTTCGAGCGTTTCGTGATCGAGCAGGGCATTGGCAATCAATTCCAGCTTGTCCCGATGGGTCTCGATGATCGTTTTGGCGGTCTGATACCCTTCGTCGATGATTCGCTTGATCTCGACGTCAATCTGCTGGGCGGTGACCTCGCTGTATTCCTTGGAACGCATCATGTCGCGGCCCAGGAACACGTACTCGTTGGCTTCACCGTAGAGCACCATGCCGAGTTTGTCGCTCATTCCGTAGTTCATCACCATCGCTTTTGCCATGCTGGTGGCCTGCTGGATGTCTCCGCAGGCACCGGTCGAAATGTCGTCTGAAACGATCTGCTCTGCGATGCGTCCCGCCATAGTGACCGCGATCGTGTCGAGCATTTCGCGGCGGCGGCGACTGAGCACGTCGTCCTTGGGTAGGTACATGGTTGCCCCGAGAGCCTGCCCGCGTGGAATAATGGTGACCTTGTGAAGTGGGTGGGTGTGCTCCAGCAAGACATTGACCAGAGCGTGACCCGCTTCATGCCATGCCGTGAACTTCTTATCCTCGTCCGTCATGGCGAGGCTTCGGCGTTCGCGGCCCCAGCGGACCTTGTCGCGGGCCTCTTCGAGTTCGGCCATGCCGACGGCCTTGCGATTTTGCCGAGCGGCGATCAACGCGGCCTCGTTCAAAAGATTGGCCAGTTCAGCGCCGGAGAACCCGGGTGTTCCACGGGCGATCACCGACAAATCTACGGTGCCGTCCAGTTTCACGTTTTTGGCGTGAACCTTGAGAATGGCCTCGCGGCCGCGGACATCGGGGAGACTGACGGTCACCTGACGGTCGAAGCGGCCCGGCCGGAGAAGGGCGGGGTCGAGCACGTCGGGGCGGTTGGTGGCCGCGATGATGATGATACCCTCGTGGGTGTCGAAGCCGTCCATCTCGACCAGCAGCGCGTTCAACGTTTGTTCGCGCTCGTCATTGCCACCGCCGAGCCCGTGGCCGCGCGAACGGCCGACGGCGTCGATTTCGTCAATGAAAATCAGGCAGGGCGTCGCCTTCCGCGCCTGCTCGAACATGTCGCGAACGCGGCTCGCGCCGACACCCACGAACATTTCAACGAAGTCCGATCCGCTGATGCTGAAGAAGCTGGCATCCGCCTCGCCGGCGATCGCCTTGGCCAGGAGTGTTTTTCCTGTTCCGGGAGGTCCCACCATCAAAATGCCCTTGGGGATGCGCCCGCCCAGTTTCTGGAACTTCTTCGGGTCCTTTAGGAATTCGACCAACTCGGCGACCTCTTCCTTCGACTCGTCGACGCCTGCGACATCCTTGAAGGTGGTCTTGTTCTTGTCCTTGGCGAGCAGACGCGCCTTGGATTTTCCAAAGCTCAGGGCACCACGTCCGGCCGCCTTGATCTGGCGGACAAAGACGAACCAGATGATCGCCGCCACCAGGATAAAGGGTAGAAGGCCAACCACCACCTGCAGGAAGAGATTGTTGTTTTCGACGGCGTGAAAGGCGCCGGAGTTCAACAGCCGATCCTCGGTCTCCGGAGTCAGGCGCGTCTCGATGACGAACGGCACCTTGATGGCGTTGGTCTTGCCGGCCTCCAGCGAAATGTATTCCCCGCGAACCACGCGGAGCATCTGGGATTGGGCGCTGTAGTTGATCTCGGCGCGGACGACGAGGTTGGACTGGACGAGATCGAGCAGTTGCCGGTGGCTGATCGACTGATAGCGGGTCTGGTTCGTCTTGTTGAAGAAGAAGAGGAGCGGCAGGAGCGCCGCAATCACAATCCAGACGATCCAGGTTCTCGCCTGAATGTTGGGTCCGGAACCGGGTCCGCGGCTGCTATCGTTGTCTTCGGGCATGACGAATTGCGGCAAACGTAACACCGGGACGGAGTGGCGCAAGGCGAGTTTCCGCCCTGAAAACCGGGCAAAAACGGAGGGAGTCGGTCGGCACGAAGATCAGGATTGAACGCCGCTGACCACCGCCAGGAACGCCGCCTCCGGCCGCAGGTAACGCGCGGCGACCGATTTGATTTCCTCAAGCGTGACCGCGGCATAGCGGGCGTCTTCGGTCTCGGAATGGGTGTATCCGAGGCCGTAAAGCTCATCGAGCGCCAGTGACATGGCGAGGCCGCCGAGGTCCTGACGGGCGATCTTGCGCTGGCCAATCACCTTGGCCTTGGCGCGGTCGAGTTCCTCGAGAGTGAGTCCATCCGTTCGCAAGGCCTCCGCCTGGGCGCGCAGTTCCTGTTCCACCTGGATCACCTTGTCCGGCGCGGTGCCGCAGTAGAACGCGAAGTAGCCCGGAACCCGGCCGGGAAAATGGGTGGTGCCCACGTAGTAGGCCAACCCGAGTTCGTCGCGAATCCGGAGGAACAGGCGCGATCCCATGTCGCTGCACGCCTCCTGGATGAGATCGAGGGCCGGTCGATCGTCCGAAAGAAAAGTCGTCCCCGGAAAGCCAAGCGCGAGCACCGCCTGTTCCTTGTCGCGGGTTTCCTCGGTCCGCCCCTTCGAACGCGCCGCGGTGGCCTCCGGCATCGGCTGCTGTTTTCCCGCCGATTGCCAGTCGCGCATCGACGTTTCGATGGCACCCCGCACTGCTTCGGCGTGGACGTCTCCGAACACCGCGAGCACGCCGTTGTCGGGTTGGACGGTGGCCTGATGGTACATGCGGAGATCGTCGTCGGTGAGGGCGCGAACGCTGGTTTCGGTGCCGAGCGCATCGAGACCGTAGCCCGCATCACCGAAAAGACCGCGTCGCATGGCTTTGAACGCGCACTGCAACAGGTGATCCCGCTGTCCGCGGATTCCGGCCAGTTGGGTCTCGCGTTCGCGTTCCATCGGATCTGCCGGGAACGAGGGATGAAGGAGAACATCGGTGAACAACTGGAGACCGGCCTCGAAATCCTCGCGGAGCACCTCCGCTGAAAGCCCGAAGGTGTGATTTCCGGCGTAGGGTTCGAGACTTCCACCGAGGCTTTCGATTTCGCTGGCGATCGATTCCGCGGTCCGTCCCGGTGTTCCCTTGGGCAGCATCTTGGTCATCAGAGCGGTGACGCCTGAATTGGCCGGCGTTTCCTGCAGCAGCCCCCCGAGGAAGGCCACGCGGAGATTCACGAACGGCAGGCGATGATCCTCCTTCACCAGCAGCCGGAGCCCGTTGGACAGGGTGAATTTGTGCACCGGATGATCCTGTCGCACCTCGGTCGCGGAGGTGGTCGCAGGTGCCGATCCCTTCGGCAACAGGGCGGAGACAGTTTGATTCGACGGAATCAGGTAGGTGTTGGCAACGACCCGCAACTGCTCGGGCGTCAGGGCGCGCACCGCCGCCAGATAGCGTTCGCTGAAATTCAAATCGTGGGCGGCCATCCAATTGCCGCCGAAATCCTGGGCCTGACCTTCCATCGTCTTTCGCGTGGCAAGAGTCGCAACGGTGAACTGCTTGACCGCCTTCGCCAGTTCCGCCGGAGAAACGAGGTCTTCCTTCATCCGGTCCACCTCGGCCACCGCGGCATCCCGGGCGGCGGCGAATTGTCCGCCGTCACAAACACCACTGATTCCGAAAAGACCGGCCATTCCCGGGGTGTAGATCCAGGCGTGAATGGAGTGTGCCAGTCCGGCTTTCTCGCGGACGGCCTGGTACAATCGAGAACTGCGGCCGCCGCCGAGCAGGGTCGACAGCACGTCCAGCGCTGGGGTGTCGGCGTGGCGAACATCCGGCGTATGCCAGGCGATGTGGAAGTGCCCCAATTCCACCGGAGCTTCGGTCACGGTTTCGCGGGCGGCCATTTGCCGAGGTTCCACCGGGAGGACCGGTTGCGGAACCGCCCGCGCGCCGGTTCCGGAAAACGCCGTCCGGATCTGTTCCACGACGGCCTCGGTTTCAAAATCACCGACCACCACCAGGAAGCAGTTGTTGGGTGCGTATTTCTCGCGGTAGTAGGCGGCGATGTCGTCGCGGGTCAGCCGGTTGAAAATGTCGAGATGACCAATGATCGGATGCCGGTACGGGCTGCGGGTGTAGGCGGTTTCGAACAGTTGCTGGCTGGAGCGGCGTCCCGGGTCGTCCATGCCCATGTCCATCTCGCGCCGAATCACGTCGAGTTCCTTGATCAATTCATCCGCCGGAAGGGTGGCGTGTTGAAAAATGTCGCACAAAATGTCGACGGCGATGCGCGTGCCGGTGTTGGGCACGTTGATCCAGTACACGGTCCGATCGAACGAGGTGTAGGCGTTCATGTAGCCGCCCGCGGCCTGCACTTCCTGATCGATGCGGCCGGAACCGCGCGTCGAAGTGCCCTTGAACAGCATGTGTTCGAGAACATGGGATAGTCCGGCTCCCAGCCACGGGCCTTCGTCGATGCTGCCCGCCCGGCTCCACGCCTGCACGCTGGTCACCGGGGCGCTGTGATCTTCGCGCAGGATGAGTTGGAGCCCATTGGAAAGAGTGGTCAACCGCACTCCCGGCGGCAGTTGCGGCAGGGATTCGGTTCGATCGGCGACGAACGGGACTTTGGCGATGTTCACGGCCCGCGAACGCTACGGATTCGCGCCGGGAACGCAAAACCCGTCTTGAATTTGACCGGCGACCCCCCCGGTTGGGCTCAGGGCATTGGATCGACGCGGGGTGAAGGCAAATCACCCGGCTTGCAGGCTGGCGGAGACGCTCCGGGTCGGTCAGCATGGCGACCCAGGCCGTTGGAGATGTTCAGTCGGCCCCTTCACTTTCTGTTCCCATGAAAATCGCCCTCGGCACCGATCACGCAGGTTTCCCGTTCAAAGAGCGGGTGAAGTCCATCCTGACCGAGCTGGGACACGACCCCCTCGACTTCGGCTGTTTCTCCACGGATGCCGTCGACTATCCCGATTTCATCCTTCCCGCCGCCCGCGCGGTCGCTTCGGGCCGATGCGAACGGGGTTTTGTATTTGGCGGATCCGGAAATGGCGAGGCGATGGCCGCCAACAAAATCAAGGGCGTCCGCTGCGGAATCGGATGGAATCGCGAATCGGTCCGACTGACCCGAGCCCACAACGACGCAAATGTTCTCTCCCTGGGTGCCCGGCTCATCGAATCCGGCGAATTGGAAGTGCTGGTGCGCCTGTTCCTCGAAACACCGTTTGAAGGCGGACGTCATGCGGTGCGGCTGGAGAAGATTGCAGGATTGGGGTCGGTGCCTTGAAGGAAGGGTGGACGGAGAGAGGTTGAAGGGGTGACCGCGCTGCTATTGTTGTTCCACGGCGCGAAAGAATTGTCGGTCGACGGGGCTCGGTGAGACCTGCAGATGAAAGGCTCCGTCCGCATCGCTGTCCAGGTTGCCGAGTTCCTGCCAGTCGCCGCCCGCGGCGTGTGTTGAAGTTTCGATGCGATGCGAGGTGAAGGGCTGCCCACGAAACGCCAGAACCAGCCGGGATCTCTGGGTATCCCAGCTCACCGGCAGGGCGATCAACGGAGTGTTGGCGGTGCCGGGAGTTGGACGGATCAGATCGATCACCGCATCGCTCGCTGCATCCGAAATGCCGCGCGAACGATCCACCTCCTGTCGATCCAGATCGATTACCTCAACCGGGCTGCCCTCAGGGGAGTAGAGGCCAATGGTCCCTTGCTCCATTGGGAGAATGTCCACGTGAAGATCCTGGTTCACCGGACTCATGTTCACCGGTCTGCCGCACCAAACAACACGCCGCTCGCCGGGAGCCAGGACTGTTCCCGACGGAAGCGAACCTTTGAGCGGATCCGTCGGATCATCGGAGAGATGGAATCCACCGAGATCGGCCGGCTGGCTCCCGGAATTCCACAGTTCAATCCACGGCTTGAACCGATCGTCCGCGGGATCCCTCAACGCGGTCACGTTGTGCAGCATCCATTCGCTGATTCGAACCGGCGTTCCACCAGAAACGTCGTCGTACACACCGAATTCCTCGATGGAGATGGCATCGGTCATGGAGGTCACGAGCAGTCGAACCTGCGACGTGGTGATCTCCGGTAGCGTCAGGGTGGCCTGCATGGGCAGGACATCGCCCGTGATATCCGTGATCCAATGGTTTCCGTCCCAATGTTGAATCTGGTAGGCGCGAATGCGTTCGCCGTATTCGGCCAGTTCGATGCGGTTGATCCGGGTGTCCCGGGAGAAGGTCAGTTGAATCCACTCCACCAGGCCCGGGACCGGAGCCGAGTTCCAGCGGGATGCGGGATTGCCGTCAATGGCCCGATCCGCAGTGTAGTCGCCGCTCCACGTGCTCGACGCCGTCGCGACCGCATTCCGCGCCAAGTTCTGAGCAGCCCTTGGAAGTCGACGCACCTGCAGTCGATCGAAGTCGGCGGTATGCCATCCGCTGCCGACGCCCACACGGCCTGCTGCCAGTGTCGCGTCCTGAAGATCGGCGACCACCCGGTTGTCCACCCAGGCACGGATGGACGCGCCTTGAAGTCGGAGTCGGAGCGAATGCCAATTCGTTCCGATTGGATCGAGTGCACCGGTGGCCAGCGTCGATGAAGGACCGCGCAGTTCGAATCGGTCGCCGGTTCCATTCGATGAATGGAGCATCACCAGGCTGTAGGCGTTTGGCGCTGCAGGCGGCGGCGGAGTGGGTCCGATGCGACCGAGCAGGGCGGCTTCGCCTGCGACGGGCAATCGCGCCAGGACGCTGACTTCGTAGTCGGTCCAGTTGGAGTCACCAGTGAGGGTGAAGGCCTGCGTCTGCGGGTAATACCATTCGATCCCCGTCTGCTGCAGTTGTTGGCGCAGCAGTCGTCCATCGCCGTCGTCGCGATCTTCGGTTTCGAAGGCACCTCCCTGATCGATGAACCCGGCCGGCAGGCTGTGAACCGCGCCCTGCTCAAACTCATCCTGATACGGAAGCCCCAACGGCTGTGGCGAGGGCGGCTGAGTGCTGCCGCGCGATTGTCCAGTCGTGGTGCTGAGGGTGTAGATGCATTCCGGGTCGACGGTGAAACTCCAACCGTCGTTGGTCACCGGTACCGATTCCAAATGGGCAAACGATTCACCATCGCGGGTCCGCCAAAGTTGGAGCGGAACCCGTGGAATGCCGTTGGTGGCGTGCAACACGAGCGTTTGGGCGATGCCGGAATCGATGGTTTCGATCACGGTTGAAAAATCGCTGCCGTCCGGGGATCGAAGCGTGACGATACTGCCGCCGAACGGCAGGCGGGCGGAGGCCTGGCCGTCGAGATAAATCCATCCCGGCTTGGCGAATTGTGTTGTGTGGGCGGTGACCCAAATGGCCGGGAGCACTTCGTAAAATCCCGACCACGGCGTGTTGGCCCGCATTAAACCGGAATCGTTGTACGGCAGGCTGTCGTAGTACGCTGAGACCGGACTCCATATCTCGGTCTTGGTGATGTGGGCGTCGGTATAGTTCCGATTGTAGATCCGGGCCAGCCGTCGGGCGGATTCCCACGGGCTCGCACCGGTGCCGCCCCCCGTTCCATCTTCGCTGGCCCAGAGCGGCTTTCCGGTCTGCAGCGCCAACGGGCTTCCAATCGAATGCGGATAATGAACGCCGATGGCGTGGATCGCAGCGGCGAATTCCGGATCCGCGAGCATGTCACCCGCGATCCGCCACGGTTGATCCCATTCATCGGCGGCCACGATTCCGACAGCAGTCCATCCGGTCTCATCGAGGCGACGCCTTAGCAGTTTGATCCAATCGATGGAGTAAGGTTTTTCATTCCAGATGCCGAGAGTGCGAATGACGAGCCCGTGTTCCCGCAGCGCGCCGGTGAGAAATTTCGCGAGATAGTCGGCGGTCTCCGGCGAATAGAACTCCCCGCTGCCTACCCAGCCGGGCGCGCCCCAGCACAAGGCGTCCAGGGTCAGATCGGGATTCCGGTTCTGCGCCTCGCGCATCAGCCACCATTCCCAACCGCGCTCGTAGTTTTCCTCGCCCGCGACGCGCATGTGGCTGGGCTCGGTGCCGTCGGTGGAATTTACGTCACCACCGACCTCCACCTTCAAATGCTGGAGCGAGGCTCCGAATCCCGGCTTGAACAGATAGTCGAGAATCTCGGCGCGCTGGGCGGGGGGATAATCGATCAACAACCGCGTCGATGCGCCGGCGCTCACCCCGCCCAATCCCTCGAATACCCGACCCGGGAGCGCGCCATCGAGTACGATGTCGACCGCCGCGGCGCGGAACAGAACGGCGAGCAGCCCGATGAAGACCCAACGCAATCTTCGTGCGGCGATGCCCACTCGCAGAAGGCAGTCCCGCCGGACGACCCGGTGAGGCAGGGGTGAATGCGGTGGTCGCGGCACGATGGGGTTACGCTGCCGCCGGTGGGCCTCGGGTGCAAGTGGGAGACGGAGGGCCAAAGGCCCGCGACATACCAGCCTTGGGCATCGCCCAAGGATTTGGGTAGAAGGCTTACCTCTTCCAGCGACCGACCGAAGCCGGAACTCCGGGTGGATTCCGCGGCACATCTTCTCGGCTGACGGGGAGGGATGGGTCGGACAGGATTCGCGGGTGAACCACACCGCATTGCCGCAGACTGACCCCACACCGTTGTTTGAGTTGGCCCGTGGGAACTATGCCACCGAGTTGTTGGTGTCTGCGGTGGCTCATTTTCGTGTGTTTGAGAAACTGGCGACCAAGCCCCAGTCGCTGGAAGTGCTGGCCGCGGATCTCGCGATATCAATGCGGTCCGCGAACGTTCTGGTGACGGCGTTGCGGGCGATGGGAACGGTTCAACGCCGTTCGGATGGGCTCCTTGAACTGACCCCGCTGGGGTTGGAACACCTGGTTCCCGACGGCGATTTCTACGTCGGCGACTATTGCGGACTGGCCGCCAAGGCGCCCGGAGTTCTGGCGTTGGTGGAACGTCTGCGAACCAATCGACCCGCCGGAGCAGGGAAAGACGAGGATGGGGCCGCGTTTATTTTCCGGGAGGGATTGGATTCCGCCATGGAACAGGAGGCGTCGGCGCGTGCCCTGACTCTGGCGCTGGCGGGTCGCGCCAAAAACGTGGCTCCGCATGTCGCGCGGGTGCTGGACTTGCGCGGCGTTGCGCATCTCCTCGACGTGGGGGGCGGCACGGGTCTGTATGCGATCAGTCTGTTGCAGGCGAATCCGGGTCTGACCGCCACCGTGCTGGATCGCCCGGAAGTGCTGAAAGTGGCTGCGGAGTTCTCGACCGCGGCTGGGGTGTCGGATCGGTTGGAATTGGTATCCGGCGACATGTTCACGGCGCCGCTACCCTTTGCCGACGTGGTCCTGCTGTCGAACATTCTGCACGACTGGGATGTGGCCGAATGTGAGATACTGGTGCGGCGCTGTTCGGAAGCGCTTTCACCCGGAGGCCGGCTTTTGATTCACGACGTGTTTCTCGCTGAAGATCTGGGCGGCCCTCTGCCAGTCGCGCTGTATTCCGCTGCCCTGTTTTCCCTCACCGAAGGCCGTGCCTACAGCGCGGGCGAATATCGAGAGTGGCTTCGTGCGGCAGGGTTGATTCCGGAAGCGAGTGTTGCGTCCACGGCGGTCCACTGCGGCGTGCTCACCGGACGAAAGCCGTAGCCTCGACGCGGCCCGGATGCCGGTTGTTCGGAGTCGTCGGGCCGATGTTACTGCGGTTCCGGTTGAGCTTCGG
Organism: uncultured Verrucomicrobiota bacterium; assembly: GCA_903907925.1. GTDB lineage: Bacteria > Verrucomicrobiota > Verrucomicrobiia > Limisphaerales > UBA9464 > CAIVQB01. Next base: position 26,582 of record CAIVQB010000108.1, on the reverse strand, counting down.
CCGCTCTTTCGCTTCAATGGCTCTGCCGCATCCGAAAACGCCCAACGCCTCCGACCCATGCCAAAGAAAATCGTCAGCCCCAAGAAGCCCGCTCTCGAAAAACGCCGTTTGTGGCTGACCTTCGGCGCCGAGGGCACCACCAAGCCGTTGATCTGGGGCATGAGCCGCAAGTTCGATCTGGTGTTCAACATCCGCAATTCGAGCGTGACCAACGAGGTCGGCGTGATCGCACTGGAACTCGAGGGCGAAGGCAAAATCATTGACGCCGCGATCAAATGGTTTCGCCGGAACAAGGTTCAGGTGGATCCGGTGGAAATGAACACCATCGAAGGCTGAATCGAACCGTTTGCGGAGGTTTGCCGTCACCTGCTTTCGATGAGCGTTTCAAAACCCTTTGACGGAACGCTGTGGCTGGCAAAGGACGGAACGACCGTCTGCATTCTCGACCAAACCCGGTTGCCCCACGAGACTGTTGTCCGTCGTCTGACCACCGTCGCTCAGGCCGCTGAGGCCATCGTGACCATGCAGGTGCGTGGAGCACCGTTGATCGGGGTCACGGCCGCCTTTGGAGTGGCGCTCGCGATGCGGAAGGATTCGAGCGACCGTGGAATGGCGGCAGCCCATGAATTATTGATCGCCACCCGGCCGACTGCGGTGAACCTGCGGTGGGCGTTGGATGCAATGCGGGAGCATCTGGCACCGTTGGATCCAAACGTTCGAACATCCGCTGCGTACGCCGAGGCGTCCCGGATGTTGTCCGATGATATCGCGACCAATCGCGCCATCGGTCAACACGGGCTTCGATTGATCCAGAGTGCCTTGAAGAAAAGACGGGGCACCGGACCGGTCCGGATTCTGACCCATTGCAACGCCGGCCGCCTGGGAACGTTGGGCTGGGGAACCGCCACCGCGCCGATGTATCTGGCCCACGAGGCGGGCATTCCCATTCACGTTTGGGTTTCCGAAACGCGTCCGCGCAATCAGGGAGCCGCCCTCACCGCGTGGGAATTGGGTCAGGCCGGAATCCCGCTAACCGTCGTGGTGGACAATGCCGCCGGACATTTGCTGCAACGGGGTCTTGTCGACCTGGTGCTGGTCGGGGCCGATCGGGTGACGGCCAACGGCGATGCCGCCAACAAGATCGGGACCTATTTGAAAGCCCTCGCGGCGAAAGCCCATCGGGTTCCGTTTTATGTCGCCTTCCCGGGAACGACTATCGATTGGACGCTCCGAGACGGTGTCCGCGAAATTCCGATCGAGGAACGGAGCGCGCGGGAAGTGACCCATGTCGTCGGCGCTTCATCGACCGGCCGCCTTGCCGAGGTCCGGGTCACGCCGGAAGGTGTTGCGGCCCGCAATGACGCGTTTGATGTCACACCGGCCCACCTCATCACCGGTTTGATCACCGAGCGGGGCGTGTGTCGGGCTACTGCGGCCGGATTGAAACACCTGTTTCCGGAGACGACGATTGGGATGAAATCTCCGCGTCCCTCCGCCGGACGCCGGTCGAAATCGAAACCAAAGTCGATCAAGCCCGCACGGCACTGATCTCGTCGAAGCTGGAGACAACCGGATGGATCGCAGTGCCGGCGACTACGGTTCCGCGACGAACCACGTGTCCGGTTCCCAGTCCGGCTTCGCGGGCGGCGTCGAGTTCCTCGGGAATGTCGCTGAGAAAAAGCATTTCAGCCGGGGCGAGTCCGCTTGCCGCGACGATCGTGTGATAGCTGGCGACGGCCCGCTTGGGGCCCGAGGTGGTGTCGAAGTAAGCCGACAGGAACGGAGTCAGGTCTCCGGCGACCGTGTGGGTGAAGAGAAGTTTCTGTGCGGGAATGCTGCCCGACGAATAGATCGCGAGCGACAACCCGGCATCGGTCCAGCGTTGGAACGCAGCCGGGACTTCGGGATAGACGTGAGCCCGCAAGCTTCCGTCGCGATAACCGGATTCCCAGATCAGGCCTTGCAGTGCTTTGAGTCCGGTCTTTTTGGAATCCACATCCATCCAACGACCGACCTCCGCGCCAATCCAGGTCTGTGCTTCTGGGGAAGGAAACGGATGCGGACACCAATGCGCCAAATCGGCCGCGCCGGCATCGATCGCCATTTGGTTCAACGCCGATTGAACTGTGGTCTGGTGGGAATGGCGTTCAAGGAAGGGAGCGACTTCCCGTCGGGCGTACGGGAACAAAACATCCCGCACGAAGGCGATATCGGAGGTGGTTCCCTCGATATCGAGAAGGATGCGGACGCCGCGGAACTCGATCATGACCACAGCGCGGCGAGCGTTTCCATCCGTACAGCGCCGGCGGGAAGGTGCGAGGGTCCGAAACAGAGCGGTTGAAATCCCCCAGCGATCGTGTTGCCGGTGTAGGCGGGAGTCCAGCCAGCCTTTTCTCGGAACAGCCGGATCGCGCGAATGTTGCGGTCGCTGCAGAGATCAAACCAATGCTTCGTTCCCGCCGGCACGTTGATCAGATCGCCGGCTTCGACCTCGATGGCGAACACCGGGGCGTTGTCGGGATGAATGTGAAAGATGCCATGGCCCCCGACGATGAACCGGACCTCGTCCTCGGCGTGGGTGTGTTCCTTGTTGAACTTGTCGAGCATCGCCTGAAGCCCTGGGATGTCGGCCGTGACATCGATCACATCGGCGGTGATGTAGCCGCCGCGCTCCTGGAGGACCTGGATTTCTGGTGCGTAGGCGCGCAGAACTTCCTCAGCCGGTGCACCGGGTTGGATCCGGCCCTCGACCGGCCAGCGTTCATGCCAGATGCCGTGGGGCGCGAGATGCGCGGAGATTTCCGCCGGATCGCTCAGTCGGCGGTTTTCCGAAGGGATGCGAAGGAAGGCCATACGAGTGGAAGAATTAGGATCGGGATGGGGATCAACGCAACTGACGTTTACGGCCGACGACTTCGAACAGGAATTCTAGGACTTCGATGTGGCGCCGGGCTTCCGCGAGATCCCGGCCCCAGGTGTAGAGACCATGGCCCGCCATCAGAAACCCGTGCCGGATGCCCGGCTGCGAACCCGCCACACGCAGCTCGAGTTCGGCAGCAAGCCGCGCGATGTCTTGGGTGTTGGGAACGATGGCGATGTCCACTCGTGTTTCGTGGGTCGTGATCCCCGCCAGGCCTTTCAACATTTCGTATCCCGACAACGTGAGACAACCTTCGGAGAGATGGGCTTCCGAAAGCAGCGTGGCCCAGACGGAATGGGTATGCAGCACGGCACCCGCGCCGGCCGCCCGGGCGAGTACCGCGTGCAAAAGAGTCTCGGCAGAGGGCTTCGGGCCGACCGAAGCAGTGGCATGCCCGTTGCCATCGACTTCGACAAAGTCCGCTGATATCAGTCGACCTTTGTCAAACCCGCTGCCGGTGATCGTGAGCCGCAACGGATCCCGCGCGGTCACCACGCTGTAATTGCTGCTCGTTCCAAGCGACCAGCCGCGCCGGTGAAACTCCCGGCCGATGTCGATCAACTCCGACACCGGATCCGGGAGGGTTCCTGTCGAGGAAGACATGAGGGCAGAGGATGACGCGACGGCGCGGGTCAGCCGGCGGTCAGGCTTTGACCTTTTTGACCTTCTCCCACTTCTTCGTCCTGGCGGATTTCAAGACCGCGTCGGTGACGTAGTCGGTCGCCAGGCCGTCCTTGAAGCTCGGGGCGGCCGGTTTTCCGGTTTCGAGTCCTTTGATGAAGTCCGCGACGTGATGGACAAAGCTGTGTTCGTAGCCAAGCTGAAGTCCCGGAACCCACCAATTGCCGCAATAGGGATGATCCCCGTCGCTAACGTGCACTGAACGCCATCCGCGCACCTTGCTCTGGTCACGGTGATCGAAGTACTGGAGCCGGTGGAGATCGTGCAAATCCCAGGCGATCGAGGCGTTCTCGCCGTTGATTTCAAAGGTGTAGAGCGCCTTGTGTCCGCGGGCGTACCGCGTGGATTCGAAGGTCGCGAGGGAACCGTTGGTGAACCGGGCGAGGAACGCGCTGGCGTCATCGATGCCGACCTTCTCGACCTTGCCGGTCAGCGTGTGTTTGCGTTCTTTGATGAAGGTTTCGGTCATGGCCGTGACCACGTCGATCGTGCCGTTCAACCACAGCGCGGTATCGATGCAATGGGCGAGGAGGTCACCCGTCACACCCGATCCGGCCGATTTTACGTCCAGGCGCCAGAGGCCCGCGCCGCCCTGGGGCAGGTCCGGGTTGATGGTCCAGTCCTGGAGAAATTTGGCGCGGTAATGGAAAATGCGGCCGAGGCGTCCCTCGTCGATCAACTGCTTGGCCAGCGTCACCGCGGGGCAACGACGGTAATTGTACCAGACCATGTTTGGCACGCCGGCCTTCTCCACCGCGGCGACCATCTTCTCGGCCTGGGCTCCGTTCAACGCCAGCGGCTTCTCGCAGAGGATGGCCTTCCCGGCCTTGGCAGCGGCGATGGCGATCTCGGCGTGGCTGTTGTTCGGCGTGGCGATGTCGATGACGTCGATGTCGTCCCGGGCGATCAGCTTGCGCCAGTCGGTCTCGATCGATTCATAGCCCCATTTGCCGGCGAATTCCTTGACCTTGACCTCGTCGCGGGCGCAGACGGCCTTCAGGACCACCTGGTGTTCAAGGGGGAAGAAGTGATTGACCTGGGCGAAGGCGTTGGAGTGGGCCCGGCCCATGAAGCCGTAGCCGATGAGACCGATGCGAAGGGGTTTCTTTGCCATAGAATGAATGCGGTGTTGCCCGAGAACGGTTTCGGGAACCGCGCTCCACGGCAAGCGCGAAGTCATCCGGCCGGGAGCCGGAGTCAGGTCCGGGGCCAGACGGTGAGCACCGCGGCGAGCACCGTGATTGGCCCGATCAGGAGCACCCAGGCCGAGTTTTTCCGGCTCAACTCCCAGGCCGGATTGCCTTCGAGGGTCTCATGGCAGCAAGGACATTTCGTCGGCGATCCGCTCACCGGTTCGATGCAGCGCGGACAGTTCGGCAGGAGAAAGTCGAAGAAACCGGGCGAAGAGTAGTGGCGCGTCCGCAACCGCCGAAGCCGTGCCGACCGGCGACTCGGTCCAGCGACCCGCGGCACTGGGTCCGTGGGGCGGGTTGAACGGAGAAGGAATCGATAGGGACGGGCCAAAGTCATATCGTGTCGGCCGCGTTCCCGGAACTGACCGGAACCAGCCAACAAAGATTGCATCGACCAATTCCCTAGGGACTTGAGTTTTTCTGTCGTTCCGGGGAAGAAAGATTCGATCTGGAAAGCATGAAGGCAGGAGGAGCGATCCATTTTCCCAGCGTTCCCGTTGGAGGGCTCGATTCCACCCGAGCCCCATATTCGTTTTTGTACCGAGCAAGAAGCGCTGCTTCGGGGGATTCGCGACCGGGTGGGTTTCGACATCCGGTTCGCGATCGATCAGGCTGCCCGACCACGTGAACGCGAGACTCGTGCGAACACTTCGGCAATGCCCAAGGTTGAAATGGAACAGTTGGCTCACTCGCTCGTTTTCCCGTCTTCCCGCTTTCTCGTTCTCGCTCCTCCTGCCTTCATGCTTTCCAGATCTATCCCCATCGAAATCGCGAGCGGGCTGACAGAATCGGCTGGATCTGCTGAAATCCCGCGCGCATGAGCCGAATCCTGGTCCTGTATCATTCCAACACCGGCAACGTGGAAGCGATGGCGCGCCTGGTGGCGGTGGGGGCCGAATCCGTGCCGGGAACCGAGGTCCGCCTGCGGTCCGTGGCTGCTGCGACGCCGGAGGATGTGGTCTGGTGCGATGGAATTGCCGTCGGAAGTCCGACCAACATGGGATTGCTGGCCTGGCAGATGAAACGGTTCTGGGACGAGGCGATGCTCCCGTATTGGATGAAGGTGGACGGCAAGATTGGATGCGCCTTCACCAGCGCCGGAGGCTGGGGAGGTGGGATGGAACTCGCCTGTCAGTCGATTCTGACCGTGCTAATGAATTTCGGGTTCCTCACCTTCGGGGTCACCGACTACGCCGCAAAATTGCATACCGCCCACTACGGCGCTGTCGCGTTGCGCGAACCTCGGACCGAGGAGGCTGCCGCGGGATGCCAGTTGTTGGGACGCCGCCTGGCTGAATGGACGGCGGTATTCTGCGACGGCCGGAAGGAACTGCATCCGCTGGTCAGCGCTACCGAACGACTCGGTGCGAATTGAACCGTTTCTGTTCGTGAATTTCGGCTCCGGTCGTTGACTCGTCTCTCCGGACTTTCCAGACTCCCGGCCTGTCTTTCCAACCGTCATGAGCAAAGCCGCCGCGTCCATCAACATTTCGTCCCTGCTTCAGGAAAACCGCGTTTTCAAGCCGTCCAAGGAATTCGCGGCCCGCGCCCACATCAAGAGCCTCGCCCACTACAAGAAGCTGTGGACGGAATCGGTCCAGCGCCCGGACCGGTTCTGGGGTGCGCAGGCGAAGGCGGAGTTAGTCTGGCAGAAGCCCTTCAAGAAGGTCCTGCAATGGAAGGAACCGTTCGCCAAATGGTTTGTCGGCGGTCAATTAAACGTCTCGGAAAACTGCCTCGACCGCTGGCTCGGCACCGCTCACGCCAACAAGGCGGCGATCATCTGGGAAGGGGAACCCGCGACCGACGGCAAGCCCGGCGAGGAACGCGTGCTCACCTATTCGCAATTGCATCGCGAGGTGTGTCGCTTCGCCAATGTTCTCAAGCGAAACGGAATCAAGCGCGGCGACCGGGTCATCATCTACCTGCCGATGGTTCCAGAAGCCGCCATTTCCATGCTGGCCTGCGCCCGGATCGGAGCTGTTCACAGCGTGGTCTTCGGTGGATTCAGCGCCCAATCAGTGGCCGATCGCATCCAGGATTCCGGCGCGAAAATGGTGATCACCGCCGACGGTGGCTATCGCCGCGGAGCCGTGGTTCCGCTGAAGAAAAACGTCGATGACGCGTTGAAGATTCAGGACGCCGCCGGGAAGCCGCTGACCGCGACGATCGAAAAGGTGATCGTCCTACGCCGGACCTGGAATGAGGTCCACATGACCGAGGGGCGCGATGTGTTTTGGAACCGGGAGTTGGACTACGTCGATGACAAATGCCCTCCCGCGAAACTGGATTCCGAGGCACCGCTCTTCATTCTCTACACCAGCGGTTCCACCGGAAAACCGAAGGGCATCCTGCATTCGACCGCCGGCTATCTTCTCGGCGCGAAGATTTCCACCAAGTACGTCTTCGATCTGCGCGACGAGGATGTCTATTGGTGCACCGCCGACGTGGGCTGGGTCACCGGACACAGCTACATCGTCTACGGTCCGCTGGCCAATGGCGCGACCGCCCTGATGTACGAAGGCGCACCGAACTGGCCGGAGCCGGATCGGTTCTGGCGCATCATCGAGAAGTACCGCGTCTCCATTCTCTACACCGCCCCTACGGCGATTCGCGCCTTCATGAAGTGGGGCGATGAATGGCCGAAGAAACATGATCTAAGCTCCCTGCGCCTGCTCGGCTCGGTGGGCGAACCGATCAATCCCGAAGCCTGGATGTGGTATCACAAGGTCATCGGTGGCGGCCGTTGCCCGATCGTCGACACCTGGTGGCAGACCGAGACCGGGAGCATCATGATCTCACCGCTGCCTGGCGCGACCCCGACCAAGCCGGGCACGGCGACGCTTCCGTTTTTCGGCATCCTTCCCGAAGTGGTGGACGACAAGGGCAAGCCCGTGCCGAAGAACACCGGCGGCAAGCTGGTGGTCCGGAAACCGTGGCCGTCGATGCTCCGTGGCATCTGGGGCGATCCTGCCCGGTTCAAGGAAACCTACTGGTCCGAGGTGAAGCATTCCTATTTCACCGGCGACGGTTGCCGGCAGGACGCCGATGGTTATTTCTGGATCGTCGGCCGGATCGACGACGTGCTGAACGTGGCCGGTCATCGCATCGGTACCGCCGAGTTGGAAAGCGCATTGGTCAGCCACCCGGGCGTGGCCGAAGCAGCGGTGGTGGGCCGGCCGGACGAACTCAAGGGCCAGGCGATCGTGTGCTTTGTGACGCTCAAAGGCGGTGTCATCGCCACCGCCGAACTCAAAACCGAGTTGCGCAATCATGTCGGCAAGGAGATCGGTCCGGTGGCCAAGCCGGACGACATCCGTTTCGCCGACGCGCTGCCAAAGACCCGCTCGGGAAAAATCATGCGCCGCCTGCTCAAACAAGTGGCCGCCGGAATCGAGATCAAGGGCGACACCACGACTTTGGAAGACCTCAGCGTCCTCGCCCGATTGACGAGTACGGATGAGGGATGACGGGTTCGAATCGGTATCCTGATAGTCGGATAAGTCATGAAGCAACGGCAGATGGATTCCGTAGCGAGGTCGCTTTGCGAATATCTTTGTTCGCGTAACAACGACATCGGCGGTTACTGGGGAATCGGAATACTGTGCTTGGCTTCAAAACGACAGCGCACGAAGAAGGTTAGTTTCAAATTTCGTCCAGGTAAACTGCTGAAGATCAATGGATATGAGGTGTCAGGATCGAAAGTAATCACCGAAAAGTTGGTCAAACAGAGCTTGGATTCCATTGAAGGGCGTCTCTCATTCTTCGAAGATGGCAGTTACGCAAATGGGGCAGAAAAATATGTCTGCGGGATTGCTATTGCGGTCACCCAAGGTGGGCGGACCGGACTAAGCATGAGTCATGTCGAGTGCTGGCCGCATGACCCGTCCTGTGAGTCCCGCTCACTTCGTGCCGTCGCAGGCTAGGCGCTCATTGATTTGGCCTGCCGTTCCTTGATGGACTCTTTCCTGCGTTGGAAGTGATGGACTACAGGCTTTTCACTTGGCCACAGCCCGGACGCAGCGAAAACCGAGATGGTTGCTGCCGGTGCTGAGTTCGCCTTTGCCCCGGGTGCCGACCATGTAGCGGGTGCAGTATTCGTCGGTGCAGAGGAAGGAACCGCCGCGATGCACGCGTTTTGGGACACCGGGCTCCCGTGGATCGAAACTGTCCGCCGGACCCCGCGGATTTACGGCGACTGCTCCGGTTGCGGCGAGGGTCTGATAGTAGTCTGGCCGGTACCAGTCGGAGCACCATTCCCAGACATTGCCCGCCATGTCGCGGAGTCCGTAGCCGTTGGCCGGGAACTGTCCCACCGGTGCGATTCCCACGAAACCATCCGCGCCGGAATCGCGATCGGGGAAATGGCCCTGATGAATGTTCGCCATCCATTTGCCGCCGGGTCGAAGCTCTTCGCCCCAAGTGTACGTTGCCCCAGACAGACCGCCCCGCGCGGCGAATTCCCATTCCGCCTCAGTGGGCAGCCGTTTCTTCGCCCAACGCGCGAAGGCTTCCGCATCCGCGAAGGCGATGTGAACGACCGGGAATGAATCGCGCCCGTCGATCCCGGTTTTTGGGCCTTCGGGATGCCGCCAGTTCGCACCGGGGACATAGCTCCACCATTGCTGGAAATCGTCGAGTGGGACCGGTGTTTTGGGCGCGGTGAAAACAACCGACCCGGGCACCAGTTCTTCCTTGGGCACTCCCGGAAACTCCTCCGGACGCAAGGGCCGCTCGGCGACGGTGACGTAATGGGTTGCGTCGACGAAGCCGCGGAATTCCCCGTTGGTCACCTCGGTGGCGTCCATCCAGAAGGGATCCACCCGGACCCGGTGGATCGGACGGGCGTCAGTCATCGGTTCCCGACCGCCACACTCCTTGTCCCGCGGATCCACGGTGCCCATCATGAATTCGCCCCCCGGAATGCGGACCATTCCCGTGGGAGGGGTTTCGTCCGGTTTCACGGCCTCACCAGCGAAGTTCTCGAAGCATTGGCTGGCCGCCAAAATCACTAGTCCGCCTCCCACAATCCAAGCGCGTCGTTTCATCCGGGTGTGGTGGAATGGGAAGCAGCTGCGGTCATTTCGTGAAGTGGTTCAGTTGAAAGAAAATCGGGCCGGATTTCACGGCCAACCCCACTGGGAGCGCCGGCATCCTGACGGCCAGTCATGCCGCCAAAGTTCACAATTCACACTACCGCATCCGCAATCACGTCGCCGTAGACATCGGTCAACCGCAGATCGCGTCCGCCAAATCGATAGGTGAGTTTCGTGTGATCCAGCCCCAGCAGATGCAGCAACGTCGCGTGCAAATCGTGCATCTCGAACGGACGATCGATCGCCTTGTAACCCCATTCATCGGTGCCGCCGATCGAAACGCCGGGCTTGCTGCCCCCGCCGGCCAGCCAGGCGGTGAAGGCGAACTGGTTGTGATCCCTGCCGTCGCCGCCCTGCGCAAACGGCGTGCGTCCGAATTCACCCGAAAAGACCACCAGCGTTTCGTCCAGCAGTCCGCGCGCCTTGAGATCGACGAGCAGGCCGCGGATGGGTTGGTCCACGGCGCGCGCGTTCTGTCCATGATTCTGCAGCAACCCACTGTGGGCATCCCACCGGTCGCAGCCGGAGATGCGCGGACAGGTCAGTTCGATAAACCGCACCCCGCGCTCGACGAGCCGCCGCGCGATGAGGCACTGCCGGGCGTAAATGCGTGTCGGTTCGTAGTCCGAATCCATTCCGTACAACTGCCGGGTAGCCTCGGATTCACCTTGAAGCGCGAGCAATTCCGGAACTTCCAACTGCATCCGTGCGGCCAGCTCATGATTGGCGATGGCCGATTCCAACGGATCAGGATGCCCCGCGATCCGCGCGGTTTCCTGATCCAACTCGTGGATGAGATCCATCTTGGTTCGCTGCAATCCGGCCAGGTGTTCCATCGGACGGATGTTCATCAATGGCGGATCCTTGGCTTCCAGGATCGACGCCTGATAGGTGGCGGGAAGGAATCCGCTATTGAAGTTGTCGAGTCCTCCCGACGGGATGAGTCCGCCGTTCAACACCACGAAACCGGGCACGTTCTGATTCTCAGTGCCGAGTCCGTAAGCCGCCCAGGCACCGATGCTTGGACGTCCCTGAAGACCGGTGCCGGAATGCAGGAAATAATTCGCGCTGGTATGCTCGGGGAACTTTGACGTCATCGATTTGATGAGGCAAAGGCTGTCGATCTCCCGCGCGATCTGCGGAAAGAGCGTGCTGGCCCATTGACCCGACTGGCCATGCCGGGCGAAGGACCAGTGTGATTTCATCACCCGGCCGATGTTGTTGAACTGCGTCTTCTCCAGCGGCCCCATCACCGAGCGCGGCTCCTTGCCGTGATGCAATTCCAGCATCGGTTTGTAGTCGAAGCTGTCCACCTGCGAGACGCCGCCATCCATGTAGAGGAAGATGACGTTTCGCGCCCGCGGCGGGGCGTGGGGTTTCCGTGGCAGCATTCCCGAACTCGCCGCGGCCGCCTGGGCCAGCGATGCCGACATTCCCGCAAACGCCGTGGCAGCGAAACCGCAGGCGCATTGCCGGAGCATCTCGCGCCGGGTCAACGGTCGTCGACCGGCGGCGTGGGCGGCGAGGAGTTGAGGGTTCATCGGGAAATCAGGGTAGGGGATCAGCGAAGGTAGACAAATTCCTTCACGCCGAACAACGCATGACACAGCTCGGCCAGTCCATCGGTCTCGATTCCAGACGGCATTCCGGCGAGTGTTTTCAGGCATCGATCCAGTTCCGTCGCGGTCGGCGGCCGGCTGTAACAGGCCAGGAACAGGGCGCGGATCAATTCGGCGGGAGTTGCTCCGGGCATGTTGCGACGGAGTTGGGCGGCGCAGACCTCCGCCTGTTGATGGACGAAGGGATCGTTCATCAGAAACAGCATTTGCGCGGGAACATTGGACACATTTCGACGCCCGTTGGTGGTGAACGGAATCGGCGTGTCGAAGGCCAGCATCATCATCGGCAGAAAATTTCGCCGGGACGCGATGTAGATGCTGCGGCGGCCGTCGCCGTCGAGTGGACCGCGTTCAGCACGCAATCCCCGGGCCTCGATGAATTGCGAGGGATGCAGCGGGACTCCCACGCCGTACATCCGTTCCTCCAGCCGGCCCGACACGGCGAGAATGGAATCGCGAATCGCCTCGCCCTCCAGTCGCTTCAGATGGGCGCGATGCAGCAGCCGATTGTCCGGATCCTTCTCTTCCGCCACTGGATCGGACACCCGGCTGTCCATGGCAAAGGTCTCGGTCAACACCAACCTCCGGATCAATCGTTTCAATGACCATTGATCCTCTTCGACGAACTGGACCGCGAGGTAGTCCAGCAATTCCGGATGACTTGGGCGTTCACCGAGGTAACCAAAGTTGTCGACCGTGGGCACCAGTCCGCGGCCGAAGAGATGATGCCAGACGCGATTGACCATCACCCGCGCGACCAGCGGATTGGCGGGATCGGTCAGGACATCGGCCAGTTCCTGGCGGCCGCTGGCGGTGGGTCCGGCGATCGGGTTGGGCCCGGCGACAGCTTCGAGAAAACGGCGGGGCACCTCACCCTCCGCACGACCGGGTGATCCCCGTTTGAGAAGGAATTCATCCACGCCATTGCCGTCGAGCAGGGCGGCGGTCGTTCGCGATTCCCAGTGAATGCCGCCCTCGATCGCCTTGCGCGCAGTCAAGTATTGGGCGACAGCGGATTGAATCGGCTCCGGAAACGTGTTGGTGACACCCGAAAAGAGGTCCGGATGGGACACTTCCCAATCGATCTGATCGAGTACCGCCGGAGTCGCGTGACCGGCCGCATAGCTGTCGACGGCAGACCGGAGATGTTGCGACCACAATTCAACGACGGCGTGGACCGTGCCGTCCGACGAGAGTGGGAAGGTCTCACGGTTCGGAGTAAGCGGTGCAGTGTCGGCTTCAACAATGGTGGCCAGCTCCAGGTCGGCGTCGGGACCAGGTGTGAATTCGAGTCCGACCCGGTGACCCTGATAATCCGAGAGATCCTGTGAAATCCAGCGCCATTCCTTCGAGGTGGGCCATTCCTTCACCATCACGGTGTGAATGGGTCCGGTCACCAAAACCTGCGAGTCCACCGATGCCAGGACACGTCCGCCACCGCGGACGAGATAGTGGAGATGGCCCGATTCGAGCATCTGTTTCGGCGCGCGGAGAACCCGTCCGGAACGGTTCCAGGATCCGTACATCGTGGGTTCGGCTTCGACTCCAGGAGCGGTCTTGACCTGGCACCACACCGGATCGGTTACCACGGCAGTTCGGGTGGCCAATCGAAGTTCGAAACGGCCGGCTTTTTCCACGACACGCCAACTTCCGGCGGGTGTGGGTGCGGATCCAAAGGCGAGTCCATCGGCAACCCAGGCCGGAGGGTTTGGAGAACTGTAATCGGCCAGAACGCGAACCTTTGCGAGGCTGGTCGAAGCAGTGGATTCGCGATGACCGGCGGAATTCGATGAAAGCCCGAAGGCAGCGACGGCGATCGGTTGGAGAACGTCATCCGCGCCCGCGGCCGCGCGCAGGAGGCCGGCGGTCCATCGTTTCACTAGATTTGCGTCCAGTTTTGCAGCGGCGGCTTCGGCGGAGGCAACGTCCTTCCAACCGGCCTGAAGTTCGTTCGTGGCATGGTAGTGAAGCCCACCGGCGGCATCCACGGCGCCGATCTTGCGCGCGACGGCCGTTGCGGCAGTCACGAGATCACCGAGCCGGTCCAGAACCGGAGACACGGCGGCGGCGATACCCGCGCGGATGGCCCGATCCGATTCCCGGTGCAGGCGGTTTAGTTGGTCGGCGATCGCGGCATCGCGGGTCTGGTTTTCAAATCGCACCTGACGATAACCGGAACTGATGAAGAACCCGGCGAGGGCGTAGTAGTCCTTTTGGGAAATGGCATCGAACTTGTGGTCGTGGCAACGGGCGCAGGAAACGGTCAGCCCCAGAAACGTTTTGCTGAAGACATCGATGCGATTGTCGATGCGGTCGCATTCATCCTGTCGGGTGTCCACCGGCGCGTGAATTTCTTCGCCAAGAAACGCCCAGCCGGTCGCGATCACCGATTCGTTAAATCCCTCCACCGGATTCTTCCGGGGATGACTCAAGAGATCACCAGCGACGTGTTCGCGAATCAATTGATCGTACCGAATGTCGCCGTTGAGCGCCCGGATGAGGTAGTCGCGATACTCGTAGGCGTTCGGAATGACGTAGTCGCCTTCGTGCCCGCGGGATTCGGCATAGCGGACCAGATCCATCCAATGACGCGCCCAGCGTTCACCGAATCGCGGTGATGCGAGCAGACGATCCACCACGCGTTCCCGGGCGTTTTCGGATCGATCGGACAGGAAGGCTTCGATGTCGGCAATCGACGGAGGCAGCCCCGTCACTGCAAACGAGACCCGTCGGAGCCAGGTGGACGGATCGCACGGGGCGGCGGGTTGCAGTCCGGCAGCTTCGAGACGCGCCAGGACGAAGCGGTCGACAGGATGAGCCGACCAAGCCGGCAGGTGAACCGTCGGCGGCGTTACAGCCTGTGGTTTCGCCCAAATCCAAGGCAGGCGCTGTTTTCGCTCTTCAAGGTGGAAGGCACCCGGAATCAAAGCGCTGGCGGTGGTGGGAGAGGATGGTGCCGGCACCGCTGGCCAACGGGCGCCGGCCGCGATCCAGCGTTGCAGGTCGGCGGCGGCGGATTTCGGGACGCCGTTCAGGGGGATGCCGGAACTCTTTGGGTGTGGCCCTTGGAGCGCTTGAAGAATTCGGCTGGATTCGGGTGCGGTCTGGGACCAGACCGGTCCGTGTTGTCCACCGGCGACCGCGTGTTCCGCGGTGTCCAGACGGAGTCCGCCGCCTGCCGTGCCGGTCGTTCCATGACATTCCCAGCAATGATTCGCGAGAAGGGGACGGATCTGCCGTTCGAAAAACTCCGGGTCGCTCAGGCCCGCCGCATGCGCCGATCCAACCAGCAAGCCGAGCACTCCACTGAGGAGCGCGGGCCAGCGACGGGTAATAAGTGTGGCGGTCATCCGATAGGACGCAGTGACAAAGGCTGACGGGCAACAATCCTAGTCGATTCAGCCAGAGCGGGCCAGCGATGGTTCGGGTGCCCCATTGGAACCGCTCCCCAGGGTCAAAGGCCCGCCCCATACCAGCTTTGGGCATCGCCCAAGGACCCGCGTTCGGTACCCATATTTTCTCATGGAGGGCCCGATTCCACCCACGCTCCATCTACGTCTTTGTTGCGCGAAAAGTGGCCGCTGTTCGCGGATCGCAGCACGGTCTAATCCTTCCGCCCGATTCGCGATGGATTGGGGCACGGGTGGAACCACGCCCCCACGTCCGACGGCGAATGGAGGGTTGTAACCGAATGAAACGACGGCACTCTCTAACCACACTTGCCGGATCGAAGGTCTGCCGTCGCCAGAAAAGGACAGGAATCGAACCCCCAAAGTGCCTCCGGCCCAAAGGTTTCAAAAGCTGCTAATTTTCTGCACGTTCTTGTCATTGTGCTGGGTTTGAGGGGGATTGAAACGGTTGCAGTGGCGGGGGGCGGCACCAATGCGTCGACCGCGGTGGTGCCGGTTTTGATCGCAACGAATCCGGTTACTTCGGACGGGACCCGCAAGATGGTCGCCCGCCTTCGGCAACTCGCGGACCAGGCGAATCCCGGCAGGAATCGCTTCCTGAGCCGCGAGCGAGCGCAAGGCTACGGCGCGATGCTCCGGGGATCGACGAACTATCCGGTCATCGACCGCCAGGGCTCGCTCTACGCCAACGAACTGCTCCAATCGGGTCAGAGCGAACGGGCGATGCGTCAATTTCGCCTTCTCGAGCGCTTCTACACCGAGGTCCCCGCTTACGCGAATCCGGACAAGGTGCTCGGCATGAAACTCGGCGAAGCGCTGTCCGCCATCCGGATCGGGGAACAGGAAAACTGCCTCGCGAATCACACCTCGGAGGCCTGCCTGTTTCCACTCAGCTCCGGCGGATTTCACACGCTCCCGCGCGGTTCAATGACCGCCATTCCCGTCCTGACCAATTTGCTAAACGAAGTGCCGGACGATCTCCGGGCGCGCTGGCTGTTAAACATCGCCCACATGACCCTCGGCGAATGGCCGGACAAGGTGCCGGAACGCTGGCGGATCGGACCCGAGGTGTTCGCCTCGGACATCCCATTTCCAAAGTTCCCGGAAGTCGCCGGCTCGCTCGGACTCGACGTCGATGAACTGGGCGGCGGAGTCGTGATTGAGGATTTCGACAACGACGGCTTTCTCGACGTGTTGATTTCTTCGTGGGGACTGCGCTCGCCGTTGCGGTATTTCCACAATGACGGCAACGGGCAGTTCACCGAGCGGACCCACGAAGCCGGACTGGACGGACTTTGGGGCGGGCTCAACATGATTTCCGCCGACTACAATAACGACGGCTTTGTCGACGTGTTGATCCTCCGCGGTGCCTGGCTGGGGACCGAGGGGCATTTGCCGCACTCCCTTCTGCGCAACAACGGAGACGGAACCTTTTCCGACGTCACCGAAGAGTCGGGGATGCTGAGCGCCCACCCGACCCAGACTGCGACCTGGTTCGACTACGACGGCGACGGCTGGATCGATGTTTTCATCGGCAATGAAACTCAGGCGGGCGTTCCAAGTGATGTGAACCCCTGCGAACTCTTCCACAACAACGGGGATGGCACCTTCACCGAATGTGCGCTTACCAACGGCGTGGCTGTTGTCGGATGGGTCAAGGCGGTGGCGAGTGCCGACTACGACGGCGACGGCCGGCCGGACCTGTACCTTTCCCTGCGCGATGGTGGGAACCGACTGTTCCGAAACCGAGGCCCGATGGCCGGAGCGGACCCGAAGTCGGGCCGCTGGAGCTTTGAGGATGTCACCGAAAAGGCCGGCGTGCCGGGGCCGCGATTCAGTTTCCCCACCTGGTTCTTTGACTACAACCAGGACGGCAAGCCGGACCTGTTCATCGCCGGGTACCGCATCCGGCACGTGGGCGACATCGTCGCTGATTACCTCGGCCTGCCCTCCGAAGGCGAGCACTCCAAGTTGTATCGCAACAACGGCGACGGGACGTTCACCGACGTTTCGAAGGAGGCGCATCTCGACAAAGTCCTGCACGCCATGGGCAGCAACTTTGGCGATCTCGACAACGACGGCTTCCCCGACTTCTACCTCGGAACCGGTGATCCGGATCTTCTCACGCTGGTCCCAAACCGCATGTTTAGGAACGCCGGCGGAAAGTTCTTCCAGGATGTCACCACCGCCACCCACACCGGGCATTTGCAGAAGGGTCATGGGTGCGCGTTCGCCGACATCGACAACGACGGCGATCAGGACGTTTTCATGAACATGGGCGGTGCGTTTTCTGGGGACAACTACCGCAAGGTGTTGTTCTTGAATCCGGGCTTTCCCGGCAATCACTGGCTGACGCTCAAGATCGAGGGCCGGAAATCCAACCGCGCCGGCATCGGCTCCCGGATCAAGGTAAACGTCGATTCCCCCAGCGGCCCGCGGGCGGTTTACAAATGGGTTAACACCGGGGGGAGCTTTGGGGCGAATCCGCTCCGCGCGGAAATGGGCCTCGGAGATGCCACGGCGATCCGTTCCATCGAAGTCTTCTGGCCGGCCACTGGAATCACTCAAACCGTGCCCGGCGTCGAACGGGACCATTTCTACACCCTCACCGAGGGCGATTCCGCCGCAAAACCCTGGGCCGTCAAAAAGATCACCTTCGACCTCACCCGTCATCCTGCGCACGCGATGGCCCCCGCAGCAGCGGCGGTCGGCGGCGGAAACTGATCCCAATCCGGATTCCGAGTTAGATCCGTTTCCCCGCTAATACGGCCAAACCCAGTCGAGGATCTTTCCGTCAAGTTTCGTTGAAGAACGGGTCAGGCCGCCATCGTCCTTCCCGTCGGAGCCGATCGACCACAATTTGAACAGTCCGCTCGGGGTCCGGCTGTAGCGCAGGGGCTTCCCGTCGACCAAATCCTGGGGAGTTTCTTTGACAAACCTCGGCGCTAATTCTGCAAGCGAATCGGGGTAGCGCCCGAATTCCAGGTAGTAACGTTCGAGAGCGCAACCGACCGCTGCCATCCTTGCCGTTTGGTTAGCTCGGACTACTCGAATGTCTGTTTTGGTGAATCCGTTGAATTCGATCAGAGCCATCATTTCGTAGGGGCTTTTCCGCTGTTGGATTTCGCCTAACTTGACGTCGGTCAAAATGTTCGATTCTCGAAGCGCGTCAAAGAAACCTGCCGCGAACGAATTCGTGGCAAGGTAGCGGGTTCTATCCAGACGGCCTTGAACCATCAGGGCGTTGGCGGCTTGGTTTTGCCGAATCCAGCCTGCCGGCACTCCCTGGACTAACCAACGCTGCCTGTCAGGAAAATCGAACGAGCCGAGAAGCTTTGCGGTGTCGAGGTACATCGAAAACTCGCGGACAAACCGGGTTCGATCGGTTGTCCAGGAATCAAATGTTAGGGATGACCAGGCTCGTTCACCCTCCAGCGAGGTGATCAGGCCGGGAAACAGGTCGAGTTCATTGAAGAGTCGCTGGAATTCCTGAAGCTGAACGTCAGACCATTGGTGGGAGGCGATTCCGTGCCAGATCGTTTGTCCCGCAATACTGCACTGCGCGACTCGCACCAGGGCGGAGATTAGCAGCGGTTCTTCAGCGAAGGCATTGGCAACTCGAAACGCGCATTGGGCATCGACAAACGCGTCGTCGGCGCGGCCCTTCGCCAACTCCGCCTGAACCCGCAGGTCCAAATACTGGCTCAACCGTTTCAGTTTTGTCAGATGGGGAAACTCCAGCGCCGGGCCCTCTGCCCAATGCACGTTGAAGCGGCAATTGGGCCTTTTACTGGCTTCGCGAATCGGTGCCAGTTCTGAATCTGCGATCGACAATGCAGTGAGAACCACTGTCGCGTCGTCTGCGTCTGGAGCGGCAACCGGGTAATCGGGAAACTGCTGTTCGGAGGCGCGTTTCTTCGGAGAAGTTGATCCCCTCGTCCTGCCGTTGGTTATTGAATTGTGGTGCTGGTTTGTCGCGATCCGGAAGGCGTCGGCCCATTCGTGCAGCGTGGTTGGAGTTCGATCCACGAGTCCGTTGGTTTTCTTTCGATCGGCGAGAACGGAGGTGGGCAGGGCAAAGACATTGAATCGGTTTTGGGCATTGGTGTTGCGCCAACGTGTCGGACCTCCTTCGTGGTCTTTTTCGTAATCCATCAAGTCAGCGAACAGCGGGAGGCTGGCAAAGTTTTGGTCGAGTGGACCCTGGGGCGGGACGATGTCCTTTAGCTCCAGACGTTCACCACAAGCCAGGAGGGAAATCCGAGTGCTTCGCCAGGCCCATTCCCCGCGGACGTTTTCGATGGCATGAAAGAGAACGAATGGAAGGAGCAGTGAGAAGACGAACAGGTAGAGCCCGCCGATGATCCATCGAAGAATCCAATGAGGTGTTGGAGGGCATGCGGTTTCGCCAAGAGTCTTCAGACGGTTGGCCCGGCGATTCCACGAAACGGCCGAAATAATGGTGTGAACTGCGCCGATGAGGCCGCCCAGTCCGAGTGCCAGATAAACGATCCAGTGCGGGAAGGTTGCGAGTGAATCCCAATTCCATGGATCGTCATCCAGCCCCAAGTAAATCGCGGCGCCAATGGCCACCAATGCCACTGCGGACCCGAGTGACACGAGCACCAGCAGCATTGCTGTCGCAACGATCGGTAAGGGCCGATTTGCGGCAGGCAAAAGCCGACGACATCCGGCAACTCGGAAGATGATCTCGGTTAGCCTGCAGTAGAATGAGAACGGACTCATCGGAGTGAAGGACTAGGGCGAAAGTCGATGGGTTCGGATGCACCAATCGTTGCCGTGCATGCTGCTGCGGAAATTCCTCTCGATGGAAACAATGATGGAGAATTGGGTGACACTTGGGATGTCGGTAGTCGGCGCTAATTCCTTGTTTGTGCGTTCGGTTCCTCCCCTTTGGCCGCAAATCGCGTCAGCCTTCGGCCAGTTCCAGTGGGAATTCTAGGATGACGCGGAGGCCGCCGTCGGTGCCGGGGGTGAATTCCACCGAGGCGGCGCGGCCGTAGAGTTGTTCGAGGCGGTTCCGCGTGTTCGCGGTTCCGATTCCGCCCGCGGCGGTTTGACCCGGGGCGAGACCGCGGCCGTTGTCTTCGACCTCCAGCCGGAGGCGGGTGCCGTTGAGGATCCGGCAGCGCAGGGTGATGATCCCCGGCCGGGTCTGCGGCTCCACGCCATGCTTCAACGCGTTCTCGACCAGAGGCTGCAGGACGAGATTGGGCACCAGCGCATTGGCCGTGGCCTCCTCCAGTTCGTGGAGGACGGTAAGGCGGCCGCCGAAGCGGATTTGTTCCAATTCGAGGTATCGGTCGAGAAAGGCCAGTTCATCGCGCAATGGCACCTGCTGGGCGTCCGTTCGATCGAGCGCGTGACGCAGCAGTCCACTGAGCTTGACCAGCATCCGGTCTGCCGCATCGACGTCGCGGTACATCAGCGCGCTGACGCCGTGGAGGGCGTTGAAAAGAAAATGAGGATTGAGCTGCATCTGCAGCGCCAGCAGCCGCGCTTCGGTCACTCGACGTTCCAGTTCCATCGTCCGGAGTTCCCGCTCCCGGAGGCTTTGGTAGAACGAGGCGGCGTGGGCGACGGCGATCACCACCCAATACACCAGCAGGTTGAAGAAGAGAGTCGCAAGAAGGGCGTGTCGGAGAGTTTCGGTGAACGGACTACCTTCCAACGGGACGGCCAGGGCTGCGCGGAACAACATCCAGACCAGGGAAAACACCAGACTGGCGACGCCATGAACCGCCGCCAGCAACGGCAGGGGCGCGCAGCCCAACGGATACCGGCTGGCGAAGACGATCGCGGGCAGCGACAGGACGGCGAAGACATACCAATCTGCGAGCGATCGGGTGACGGCGAAAACCCAGCTCACCGGTGATCCTGTCCTGGACCGGATCAAGTACATCTGACCGGCGAAGGCCAGTCCGACCAGGGTCCAGAACCCGACAAACAACAGTCCCCGCCACAGCCATCGAAGCTGCCCGGCGTTGGAGATTTCGCCGGAATGCGCGACGCCGGCGACTGTTGCAAGATGAGCGGATCGGGTCTCGATAGGCAGGGTTTAGCCGGCTCGGTGGCCGCCGGAAAGCTGGAATCACCGATCGCGAGCCGTGAGGAGCTTGGAATTTACAATTGCGGAGCCGGCCCGCTCCGACACCCTCCGTCCGCGGGTATCCCAAACCCCGCCGCCCGGGCGTATGCCGGCACCAATCTACTATCCATGGCCATTCACGTCGCACTGCACCACAAGACGCACTACACCTACGACCGCCCGGTGGGGCATTCCCCGCATATCGTCCGGCTACGTCCTGCACCGCATTGCCGGACCAAGATTCTCAGCTATTCGCTCAAGGTCCGCCCGGCGGACCACTTCCTGAACTGGCAGCAGGATCCCTTCGCCAACTGGAACGGGCGACTCGTCTTCCCCAATCGGACGAAGGAGTTGTGCATCGAGGTCGAACTGGTAGCCGAGATGTCGGTCCTCAATCCGTTCGATTTCTTCATCGAGGACGCGGCGACCGACTTCCCGTTTGTCTATGAACCGACGCTGCAGAAAGACTTGGCGGCGTTCCGCGTGGCCTCACCGGTTTCCCCGAAATTCGATGCCTATGTGGCGAAGCTGAAGGCCGAAATTCTGGGGCACCCGGAAGCGGCGGCCCCGGCGCCGGTGCCGGTGTCGGAACATCCCGCGGATCCCGAAGCCGGCGGGCACCTCCCGGTTGCCGGGCAACTTCCGGCCGCCGTCGCGGTTCCGAAGAAGATCCGTACCATCGACCTGCTGGTGGCCTTGAATCAACGGGTGCAGAAGGATGTGAGCTACACCATCCGCCTCGAGCCGGGCGTCCAGACCCCCGAGGAAACCCTGACCCTGGCTTCGGGTTCGTGCCGTGATTCATCCTGGCTGCTGGTCCAGGTGTTGCGGTCATTTGGACTGGCTGCACGGTTTGTGTCCGGTTACCTGATCCAGTTGACCCCGGATCAGAAATCGCTGGATGGACCCAGCGGCACGGAAATCGATTTCACCGATCTCCACGCCTGGTGCGAGGTCTTCATCCCGGGTGCCGGATGGATCGGGTTTGATCCGACCTCGGGACTTCTCGCCGGCGAAGGCCACATCCCGCTGTCCTGCACTCCCGAGCCCGCCACGGCGGCGCCGGTTTCCGGAGCGGTCGACAAGTGTGAAACGACATTGCACCATGAGATGTCGCTCACCCGGATCCTGGAAACGCCCCGGGTGACGCTGCCGTACACTGAAGAGCAGTGGAAGCGGATCGATACGGCGGGCCACATGATCGACAAAGATCTGGAACGGCTCGACGTGCGATTGACGATGGGCGGCGAGCCGACCTTTGTTTCAGTGGATGATCCGGACGGACCGGAATGGAATTTCACCGCCGTTTCGATGAAGAAACGGGCGTTGTCGGGCGCGCTGATCAAGCGGTTGCGTCAGCGCTTTGGTCCGGGTGCGTTGCTCCACTACGGACAGGGCAAATGGTATCCCGGCGAACCGCTGCCGCGGTATGCGCTGGCAGCCTCCTGGCGAAAAGACGGCGTTCCGGTGTGGAAGGACGACACCCTCATTGCCGATGAATCGAAGGATTACGGCCACGGTGCGGCAGAAGCCCGTCTGCTCGCTGAACGCCTCGCCCTCATGCTGGGCGTGACTCCCGATCACCTGCTACCCGCGTACGAGGATGTTTTCTACTACACGTGGAAGGAACGCCGGCTGCCGGCCAACGTGACGCCCGAGGAATCCCGTTTGAAGGATCGTCAGGAACGTGAACGCATAGCCCGGCTCTTCCAGCAGGGACTTGGCGAAGTGGTCGGCTACGCCCTGCCGCTGCGCTGCACCGAAGACACCGGAAAACGGGTCTGGAATTCCGGCGCCTGGTTCCTGCGGGATGAAGACATCATGTGGTTGATCCCGGGTGATTCGCCGATGGGCCTTCGCCTGCCGATCGATTCCATTCCCTGGGTGGCTGAGAACGAGTTTCCCTGGCAATTCCCGCCGGACCGTTTTCAAAAGCTGCCACCGTTGCCGTCGGAATTTCCCTATCGGCCGGCTCCAGAATCGACCGGTCAGCGTTTCGTGACCGCGGCCGGTGGCGCGGCGGCCTTGCCCCTCGCGCCCGGACAGGGACCCGGTCAACGCCTCCAGGGAGGATCGGGTCCGCGTCCCGCGAAGGGCCCAACTCCGGGTGCAACCAACGACGATCCGAGTCGCCCGCCCCAACCGCTGCAGAGTGCGCCGTGGATCATCCGGACCGCATTGTGTGTGGAACCGCGCAACGGCCGGTTGCACGTGTTTCTACCGCCGGTGGAATCCACCGAGGAATATCTCGATCTCGTCGCGGCCATTGAAGCCACGGCGGCGGAGTTGAAGATGCCGGTGGTGGTGGAAGGCGAAGCGCCGCCCCGCGATCCTCGACTCGAACGCCTCGCAGTCACGCCCGATCCCGGCGTGATTGAGGTCAATCTGCATCCCAGCAAGACTTGGGACCAGTTGGTGGAGCGGACCACGGTGTTGTACGAGGAGGCGCGCCAGACCCGGCTCGGTACGGAAAAGTTCATGATGGACGGTCGCCACACCGGAACCGGCGGCGGCAATCACATCCTGCTCGGCGCCGAGGCGCCCGCCGATTCACCGATCCTGCGCCGACCCGACCTCCTGCGCTCGCTGCTGTCTTATTGGCAGAATCATCCGTCGCTCAGTTGGTTGTTCAGCGGGTTGTTCATCGGACCGACCAGTCAGGCGCCGCGCGTCGACGAGGCGCGGAATGATTCCCTGTACGAACTCGAACTGGCCTTCCAGCAACTGCCGGAGACCGGAAAATGGGCACCCCCGTGGTTGGTGGACCGGCTCTTCCGTAATCTGCTGCTGGATTCGAGCGGCAACACCCATCGCGCCGAGTTCAGCATCGACAAACTCTATTCACCGGACAGCGCCAGCGGGCGAATGGGCCTGATCGAAATGCGGGCCTTCGAAATGCCACCGCACGCGCGGATGAGCCTCGCGCAGCACCTGCTGTTGCGTGGACTCGTGTCGCGTTTCTGGCAGACGCCCTACACCGGATCTTTGGTCCGCTGGGGCACCGACATCCATGATCGTTGGATGCTCCCGCATTTCTGCGAGACCGATTTCCGCGATGTGCTGAAGGATCTGCGGGCCTCGGGATATCCGTTCGAATTCGACTGGTTCGCGCCGCACTTTGAATTCCGCTATCCGCGCATCGGCGACTTCGTCCAGCGGGACGTGGAGGTCGAATTGCGAACCGCCCTGGAACCCTGGCACGTGCTCGGCGAGGAACCGTCGGGCGCAGGAACGGTACGCTATGTCGACAGTTCGGTGGAACGTCTCCAGGTGAAGGCGACCGGACTGGCCGGCGATCGCTTTGCCATCACCTGCAATGGGCGTCGTGTTCCGCTGCATTCAACCGGAACGAACGGCGAAGCGGTAGCGGGTGTTCGCTATCGCGCCTGGCAGCCGCATCAATGTCTGCAACCGACCATCGGCGTCCATGCACCGCTGGTATTCGACCTTTGGGATCGCTGGAATCAGCGGTCGCTGGGCGGCTGCACCTATCACGTGGTCCATCCGGGCGGACGCAGCTACGACACCTTCCCGGTGAACAGCTACGAAGCGGAAAGTCGTCGCCTGGGACGGTTCTTTGTTCAAGGCCACACCCAGGGCAAGTTCCTTCCGCCGGAGGAAGCGGTGAACCGCGAATTCCCGTTCACCCTCGACCTGCGCCAAACGGCGAAGTGAACCCGGCGCTAACCCGCCAGCACCGCTATCGCAGCGCGTCGCTCACCAGGGCCTGGGCCTCGGTGACGATGCGCTGCAGGTGTTCGTCACCGCGGAAGCTTTCGGCGTAGAGTTTGTAGATGTTTTCGGTGCCGCTCGGCCGGGCGGCAAACCAGCCGTTTTCCGAAACCACCTTCAATCCACCGATGCTGGCTCCGTTGCCTGGTGCTGCCGTGAGTTTGGCGACGATGGGTTCACCGGCGAGCGTGGTTCCCTGGACGGCCTCGGGTGACAGCTTTTTGAGTTTCGTTTTCTGCGCGGATGTCGCCGGTGCATCGAGCCGGGTGTAGCTCGGAGCGCCATAGCTCGCGGTGAGTTCGGCGTAGTGCTGGCCGGGATCGCGGCCGGTCACCGCTGTAATTTCCGCTGCCAGCAGTCCGAGAATCACTCCGTCCTTGTCGGTGGTCCACGCAGTGCCGTCCCGCCGCAGGAAGCTGGCTCCGGCACTCTCTTCGCCGCCGAACACACAGGTGCCGTCGAAGAGGCCCGGGGCGAACCATTTGAATCCAACCGGGACTTCCATCAATCGCCGACCCAACCCGGCCACCACCCGGTCAATCAGGCTGCTGCTGACCAGCGTTTTGCCCACCACTGCGGTGATGGGCCAGTCGGGGCGGTGGGTGAGGAGATAGCGGATGGCGACCGCCAGATAGTGGTTGGGATTCAGCAAGCCCGCGCTGCGGGTGACAATGCCATGACGGTCGGCATCGGGATCGTTGCCGAAGGCGATGTCGAACCGGTCCTTGAGTCCGACCAATCCGGCCATCGCGTACGGACTCGAACAATCCATGCGGATCTTCCCGTCATGATCGAGCGTCATGAAGCTGAAGGTCGGATCGATCCGGTCGTTGACCAACGTGAGGTTCAGTCCGTAACGATCGGCGATCGGTTTCCACAGCGGCAGCGACGCGCCACCGAGGGGATCGACACCGATCCGCAGGCCCGCTTTCCGAATGGCTTCCATGTCGATCACCGCACCGAGATCGGCGACGTAGGCTGAGGTGAAATCGTGAAGTCGAGTTGTTGCCGCCCCGCGCGCGGCCGCGCTGGAGACCCGGCGGACCCCCTGATTGCCCTGCGTCAGGAGTTCGTTGGCGCGGGTTTCGATCCAGCCAGTGACATCTGTGTCGGCCGGACCACCGTTGGGTGGGTTGTATTTGAATCCACCATCCTGCGGTGGGTTGTGCGACGGGGTGATGATGAGTCCATCGGCGAGTCCGGCGGAGCGTCCCCGATTGGCGGTGAGGATGGCGTGGGAGACGACCGGCGTGGCGGTCGGGCCGTTGTCGGCGGCGATGCGGGTCTCGACACCGTTCGCGGCCAGCACTTCGAGCGCCGTCTGTTCCGCAGGGGTCGAGGCGGCATGAGTATCGCGACCCATGAAGAGCGGACCGCGATCACCCTGCCGTTGACGGAACTCGCACACCGCCTGGGTGATGGCGGCGATGTGGGCATCGTTGAAGGAACCTTCGAACGGGTTTCCGCGGTGGCCGCTGGTTCCAAAGGCGACCCGTTGATTCGGATCGGCTGGATTCGGTTGGATCGAATAATAGGCCCGCTCTAGGGCGGCGAGATCGACGAGGAATTCCTTCGGGGCCGGCTTGCCGGCGAGGGGATGCGTGGCCATGGGCGCGGATCTTACGGGAGAGATCCGCCCGGAGCCAAGCCGGGAGCCCAGGCTCAATTTTAAATTTCAAACTATCAATTTTCAATTCCAGCTACAGTCAGCCCCACCACTTTCATTCCGACCTTCAACCAGAACGGAATGGTGAAGAAACCCACCATCGACGTGGCGACGACCACCCGGATGGAAGTCAGCCGATCGCCGCCAAAGTGCCGG
>CAIVQB010000107.1 GCA_903907925.1 uncultured Verrucomicrobiota bacterium | reverse complement strand
ATTTGCACTTCAAGAATGCCGTTCGTTAGCCCGATAGGTTCAATAGCCAACTCCCAATTCTCCATGTTTTCCCCCTCACCCGCCCACCGATCCGTCCTGGCATTGACTCTCGCGACGTCACCGTTTCTGGCTCACGCATCGGTGATCATTTCGCCGGTTTACGACGCCTCGTTCACCAGCAACCCCAACTTTGCCGCACTCCAGGCGACGGTGAATGACGCCATCGCAGTCTATTCGTCGAGCCTCGCGAACAACCTGACCCTGCCGATCACCTTCAAATTGGATAACGCCATCAGCGGTGCCCAGAGCGGCTACTTCACTTCGGACTACAACTTCAGTTCCTACCTCTCGGCGTTGAACTCATCGGCCACCTCGGCCAACGATGCGACGGTCATCGCCAACATCGGCGCGGGACCGAATGATCCGGTGATCAACGGGTCCAACGTTTCGATTCCGCAGGCACTCGCCCTGGCGCTCGGGCTGGGATCCGCGCAGGCGAACTACGGCTCGGTAACCTTCAACAAATCCACCTATGAGACGAACCCTGGCGGGTTCCTGGGTGTCATCCAGCACGAGATCAACGAGGTGCTCGGCACCGCGAGCAGCCTGCCCAACGGCGGCGGTGCCACCCCGACGACCATCACGCCCCCGGACCTCTTCCGCTACACGGCAGCCGGCGTCCGAAGTTTCACGCCGAACAACGGCAGTGACCCCGCCAACAAGGCCTACTTCCGCATCAGCCCCTTCGGTGCCAATCTTCAGGAGTGGAACAATCTCCCCAATGGCGGCGACTATGGTGATTGGGCGGCAAATGGTTCCTTCCCGACCGCGCCCCAGGACTATGCCGGTGATTCGACCACCTTCACCAGCATGAGCGTGAGCAACACCGAACTGCAGTTGCTGGATGCCATCGGTTACAACCTCAACGCCGTGCCCGAGCCCGGTGAGGTGGCCCTTGCCACTGGATTCGCCCTCGCCGGTTTCGCCGGATGGCGTCGTCTGCGCCGCACCACGCGTTGATTCCGGCAGTCCCTTCCACCCGCCGCGTCGCCCAAGGCTTCAGTTCCGGCACCCTCATTTCCAATGTGGGGCTCGGTTCCATCCGAGCCCCACATTCGTTTTTGTACCGGGCTGGAATCGTCGCCTTCGGTCGGAGGCGTGACCGGTTTGAATCCAAAATCCGGGGCGCGATTGATTGGGGCGCGAGTGGAACCACGCCCTCCGGGTTGAGGGAGCGAATCCAAAAGCAGGAAGACGGGAAAACGAGTGTGCAGGAAAGAGCACCGGCCAGAACGCGCACCTGAGCCACCGATCAGCGGGTGAGTTCCGAACCCACTTCCGTTCCCAGGGCCAAAGGCCCGCACCATACCAGCCTTGGGCATCGCCCAAGGATTCGAAGCGGGAATACCAAAGCCCTGAATTCTTGCCTCAATCCCCCGCTCTTTCAATCTCAACGCGGAGGACGGAGTAGCCGTCGATTTCGAAGTGTTCGACGAGGAGTTCCACTTCGCCGGCAGTGGATTGGACGAAGGTCCCGGTGTCGGTGGTGGGACCGTGCCAGGCCCAGTTTTCGATCACTGGCCGGCCATCCACCTGCACCCGCACGCCGTCGTCGCTCAGGGTGGTGATGCGCCAACTGCCGGCCGGCAGCGGCAGACGCGCGGTGGCCACCATCCCGAAATGGTCGTTTCCCGGACCGCGCCGGTTGATCTCTTCGGAGAGGTTCATCGAGCGCGGACCGCCCATCGCGTACGGAAAATCGAGGGCCGCTGCCGTGGCCGGAAACGCTTCCGGTCCGTCGGCCAACCGTCGCCATTCGACCAGGTGCTCGCGCGGGTCGGTCGTTGCTGTCCAGGGAAACACCTTCAACTTCCAATCAACGCGCAAAAAAGTTCCCGACACCTCGCGATCGAACCCGCCGGCCGCCAATCGGACACGGTAGGAATTCACACCGAGCCGGCCGCGCAGGCGAACGCGCGCGGGAGAGCCGGGTTCGACCACCGGCGTCACGTCTCCGGAGAGTACGGTGGCGGTCACCGGCGAACTCATCCCAAAGAGGTCGTATTGCGGCTCGCCGGAAGCGGACTTGCCGGGTCGGATCATCGGAGTTTCGTGATCCCACGGGCCCCACTCGTCCATGAGGATTTGGCCGCGTCCGCGAAGGGCGACGCGGGCACCGACAGGATGGTGCTTGCCCGGCACGGTGTAGTTCGGGAGCACAACCCGCGGAGCGCTGCCGCTGGTCAACGGTTCGGTTCCGGGCATGAGTGCGAATTCAACCGCCTGCGGATGGGTAAGGTGGATTTGGTTTCCGGAATAGAGGTTGTTCGTCACGTGACCCCGCCCGGAATCACGGAGCTGCAGCACGACCAGTTTCTCATCGCGACCCAGTTTCGCGAACGGGACCTCGCGATTGATCTCGAACCAGTTTCCAACGATGGAATTGCCGGTCACGCCCCGTTCGGTCCCGGTGACGCCGGGGAACTTCATTAGCGGACTTTCATTCCACCACAAATGCACCGCCGCCTTGTTGTTCACAAACCGGTTGCTGACGATGAGGTTTCCCGCGGCGTGTTCCATGTTGACGGCACCGCGTTCGAGTCCGTAGGCCATGCCGCCGTTTCCGGTGAACTCGTTGCCGGCGATCACCGTGTCCGACGAATACCCTCCCCACACACCACAGATGGCATTCTCGACCAGTCGGTTTCCGATGAAGCGGTTGCCTTCGGAAAAGGTCATTTCAATGCCGTGGGCCGGGGAGTAGGAAAAATCGTTTCCGATCAGAAGGTTCCGGTTGCAGCCCAACGGACTCAGGGTGCGCACGAGATCAGCGGGCGGATGAATGAGATCGTCCACCTCCTGCATGCCGGTTTCCTTCCGCAACCGCTCGCGTTCCCTGTTCATCCAATCCTCGCCGATGGCCTCGTGCCCGGCGAACCCGAAGAAACAATCGCCGCCGTGCGTCGCGGAGTTTTCAGCGAACACATTGTCGTTGCACTGCTCGAAGCACAGAATGCCCGCGGAATCCTGTCCGCGATTGTAAACTCCCTCGACATGACCCCGGACACAGAAATCAAAGGCGTTTCGACCAATCTGATTCCGGCTGCTGCGCCAGAGCGCAAGGCCCCATCCGGACAGGAAGGAACAGTCGTTGTCGTAAATCGCCGAATCGTTGACCCGGTCGAGCACCATGCCGTTCTGGCCGCGGCGCACCCGGATGTCATGCACTGCGACGCGCGACGAAGACTCGATGCAGACCGCACCGCCGTATTCGTCGCGCCATTTGGTTTCGTCGTTGTGATGCGGAAAGAGCCAGTCGGCGCCGTCTTCGGCAACCGTGGTGGATTTCAAGTGCTGCCGATAATTGTCGGAATAATCACCACCCGATACCACCAGATCGTCCGCGCGGGTGGCCACCATCCCGGCGCGGAATCCGTGGACTGCGCCACCTTCGATCCGCACGCCGCGATGTCCATCCAGACGGATGCCGATTCCCGTCAGTTGATCCCACGGCGTTCCGACGGGTGCACCGCGCAGTTGTGAACCCGGCTTGAATCGCACGGTGATTTGATCGGCGTTGAGGTGCAGCACGCCGTCGCCATTGGTATCGGCGATCACCAAGCCCGGCGGAATCTCGATCCAACAGGACTGGGTGATAATGGTGTCGTCGTGGGTGACCACCACGGTGGGGAGCACCGTCCCACTGACCGATCGTTCGGACAAATGACAACCCCATGTCGCGGCAAACAGGGCGAGCAGCAAACCGACGAGGCAGGGGCGTGGCATGATGAGCAGGTGTCGAGAACGAGGGAAACGATTCACCCGATGGGCGTGGAAAGTGGGCCAGCGGTCAATCTTGGAACGCCAGCGGCGCACCCGGTGATTTCGCATCGGCATTCGCGCGATCCGCCCGCAATTGTCCGCAACCCGCGGCGACATCAATGCCCCGTCGTTGTCGCAGCGTGCTGGGAATTCCCGCCGCCCGCAGGACGTGTTGAAACGCCTGGGCCGTTCCCTTCCGCGTTGCGCTCCCCACGTAACCGTCGGTTGGATTCAGGGGAATCAGGTTCACCTGGGATTCGATCCCGCCGAGGAGAACGGCGAGGCGGCCGGCGTGCTCCGGCGAATCATTGGTGCCGGCGATCAGGGTCCACTCGAAAAAGATGCGGCGCCCGGTCTGCCGGGTATAGGTCCGGCAGGCGGCCATCAATTCGACCAGGGGCCAGCGGCGGCCGATCGGCACCAGCGCGGTTCGCTCTTCATCCGTCGCGCCGTGAAGACTCACCGCGAGATGATAGGGCCGTTGTTCGGCGGCGAGGCGCAGGATGCCCGGCACCACCCCGACCGTGCTGATCGTGATATGACCCGGGGCCAATCCGAGTCCGCGCGGATGACAGACGATCTCCAGCGCGGTCATCACCGCATCGTAGTTGTGGAGTGGTTCCCCCATTCCCATGAGCACGAGGTTGCGCAGTCCGGATTTGCCCGAGGTCTTGGCGGCGATTTGGGCTTGGCGAACTTGGGCGACGATCTCGCCGGGAGCCAGGTGTCGCACAAATCCCATCTGGCCCGTCGCGCAGAAAACGCAACCCATGACGCAGCCCGCCTGGGTGCTCACGCAGGCCGTTTCGCGCCCGGTGAATCCCATCACCACCGTCTCCACAGTCTGCCCATCGGACAGACGGAGGAGAAGTTTGCGGGTCAACTGATCGCTGCTGAGAATCTCTCCGATGACTTCCGGGAATCGGAGCGTGAAGGTTCGATCGGATCCGACCTGTTCCATCACCCACCGCCGCAACGGCGGAAGGAACTCGGATTGATCCGCAAGATCAGCGGCCAGGTCCCGATGCAGGGCGCGCCACAGGGTTTTCGCGTGAGCGGGCCGCAACCCGCCCACCACCAATTCCCGCTCCAATGCGGCAAACGTCAGGTCGAGCAGCGCGCGCTTCGCGGGTTTCGGTGATGCATCGGAAGCCATGCCGGGGAGGACATTGCGGTCGGCGTCTCCCACAGCGACAGGGAAATTCCCGGGAGGATCCGGCACTGCGGTCCTCGAAAACAGCGCACCTCCTTTTTTTCACGGACTCTAAATAATTCTCGCCCGTTCGCGTCAAAACGGCAGATTTCAAATATGTCCACCATTGAGCGCACCATCGAGGTCCGCTGGCGGCACCAGGTGCATTTCACCCATCAGGTGTTTGCGCCGGACAACCCCGTGCTCGCCGACGTCCTCACCGACGGGCACCCCGCACCCTTCGGTCGCCGGTCGAAGGTCCTGGTGATCCTCGACGAATCCCTCGCCACGGCCCGAACCGACCTGGTGCGGTCGATCGACGCCTATTTCGCGATGCGGCCGGAAGTCCTTCAGTTGGTCGCACCGGCGGTCCTGATGGTCGGCGGTGAAACGGTCAAAAACGCGTTTTTCCGCGTCTCGGAAGTCCATTCGCTCATCGACCGCTACCACGTCGACCGCCACGACTACGTGATCGCGATCGGCGGCGGCGCGGTCCTCGACATGGTCGGTCTGGCCGCGGCGACCGCGCACCGCGGGGTTCGATTGATCCGCGTTCCGAGCACCACCCTGGCCCAGGACGACTCCGGCGTGGGGGTCAAGAACGGCATCAACGCCTTCGGCAAAAAGAACTTCATCGGAACCTTCGCGCCGCCCCACGCGGTGATCAACGACTTCCAACTGCTCGAAACACTGTCGCCCCGCGATAAGCGCGCCGGATACGTCGAAGCCGTCAAGGTGGCGTGCATCCGGGATGGGGAGTTTTTTGGCCAACTCGAGCAGGACTGCGATCGGCTCGCTGCGTTTGAGCCGGCGGCGATGCAACGGCTCATTTATCGCAGCGCCGAGTTGCACTTGAATCACATCGCCTCGGGCGGTGATCCCTTCGAGATGGGCAGTGCCCGGCCGCTGGATTTCGGCCATTGGGCGGCGCACAAGCTGGAACAACTTTCCGAATACCGTCTGCGTCATGGCGAAGCCGTAGCAGTCGGGATCGCGCTCGATGTGATCTACGCGCGACTGAAGGGCTTCCTTTCGACAGTCAATTCCGAACGGGTGCTGACGTTGCTGGAGCGGCTGGGATTTGAACTGTACGCCAGCGAATTGCTTCACGCCGACGAACACGGCCAGTTGCTGGTGGTCGCCGGGCTCGAAGAATTCCGGGAACACCTGGGTGGCGAACTCACCATCACCCTGCTCACGGACATCGGCCATGGCTTCGAGGTCCACGACATGACCCTGCCGGTGGTCATCCAGGCGATTCACGAACTTCAAGACCGCAACGCCCGGCGCGAACGGGTCGTGATCGCGGCCCGTGCGGGATAAACTCCGCCGGCAGCCTCAACCTGGCCCACGTCGGCGATCGCACGACGTGCCGCACGCGACCTCTCCGGTGAAACCGCGTCAGCCACGGTCCCTGGCTAAGGGCTGCGAACTTGAGAAACCTCCGCTGCGATGGTCACACGCCGTCAATTCTTGATGACCACCGATGGATCGACAACCGACAGGATGCGGACCGCTCCGCGGGATCTTGCCGCGGCCATGGAACCTGGATTCTCGATGGCAATGATTCCATAGCCATATCCGTTCTTGGTATCGGTCGTATCGATATAGTTCGGAATTCCGAATGAAACCGTCTGAGAAGTTGTCGGCAGGAGCGTCTTCGAATGGATTTCGGCACCATCACCATCCTTGGTTGCCCCCGGAATCCAATGATGGACCTGTTTCGACTCGTGTTGGTAGACCCCAGTCTCGTGGCCCAGTGAGAACATTATCAATAATACATTTTCATTTAAGGTGCTATTAATAAACTTCACTTTTACCAGAGAACTCTTCGTCAAAATATAGTTCCCTGGAGGCCGGATTTCATTGTTTTTGGTCGCGGGGTTTGTCCAAAACTCAATTGTGATGGTATTGAGGGTAATAACTCCCTTCGGTGTTTTTTTTTCTCATTTTTAGTCTGGGTTGTGGGGTCAACCGAATTCCAAATCAGAGCCTTTCACAGCCGCCGGTTCTGTCAAGCGACGACACCTCCATACGCGAATGCAACGGACACACTTTCATCCTGCCGGGGCACCCTCATTCGATTGAAACCGGTGTTCATCGCCGAACGGTGTTGGGCTCCACTGTCTCGTCGTGAATCCTCGCCCGGGCGAGACGCCGGTCCAGTTCCGGTTGCCATCGGGCCGCCTCGGCGTTCCGCCCGGTGGCCCGATACAGTTGCACCCAACCGCGCAATACCTCGGCGATTCGAACTTTTTCCACTGCTGGTATGGCAGTTTCATCGGATGTGAGACCGCGGTGGGCATCGGCCAGCAATGGTTCCGCTTCGGCAAATCGTGAAAGACCCAACAAGCTGAGACCCAGTTGCCCTTCAGCGGCGTACACTGGCCAGCGAGCCGCCTGAGCCTTCTGCCGAAGAGTCAGGCATTCCCTGGACACGATGACGGCTTCGTTCCACTTCTTGTTGCACAGAAGTGTGGCGGCCAACTGAGACAGGGCATCCGCGAGAGGTGTCACTTCTTCTGGATGCGGACGCCGGGCGGCGAGCACGGTGCGGGCGAGCGCTTCCGCCTCGGAACAGCGACCAGCGAAAAGGTAGAGCGTTGACAGACTGTTCTGCGCCTCAAGCCGGAAGGGCTGGTCCTTCGGATATTGGGCGATGTAGGCCGCGATGACCTCCTTGAATAGAACTTCGGATTCTGCAAACCGGTTCTGATTCCTCAAATGCTCCGCAAGATTCGACTTCATCGCGAGGGAATCGCGGTGATTCGGTCCGAGCCGTCGAACGTGGGCCGTCAAAGCCTGGCGACAGATGGCCTCTGCTTTCGCATATTGACCTTCGTAAGAATAGATCAGGCCCAGATCATCCATCGAAGCGAGAGTGGCCGGATGATCCGGACCGAGGACTTTCGTCCGGCGTTCCCAGCAATCCCGGGCAAGCGCCTCCGCCTCTCCATATTTGCCTTCGATCTGGCGAACCACGGCCAGAATGAACAACGTTTTCAATGATTCCGGCGTGTCGATGCCACTCCCGCTGCGTTGCAGTAAGAGCACTCGGGAAGCCGTGGCATCGGCTTCCGGGTAACGCCCCTGACGAACATAAGTCCCAGCCAGGAGAGTCTGCGCCGAGAGGGTCTCCGCGGCTGACGGGCCGAGGGAATGGGCCAGCTTGGAGATGGCATTCGTCATCAGATTCTCGGCGCGCCCGGTTTGCCCGAGCTCTTCGTAGACATAGGCCAGATCGATCATCGCCTCGGCGACGGCCGGATCGTTGTGATTCCGGGCGGCGATTTGAATCGAACGCGCCAGGACATTGGTGGCGGCGGCTTCATTTCCCCGGCGTTGAAGTGTCCGTCCCAACTCATTCAATGCAGCGGCACCCTCCAGGCTGCCGAGCCGGTCGGTCTGTTGCAGAATGGAGAGGGCTTCGCGCTGAAACCGTTCGGCGAGCTCAAATTCACCCAGGGATCCGTAGGTCCGGCCGATGGTGCGGACAAGAGTCATGGCCACATCCGGCTGACTGCGGAGATCGTGGAGGACCCGATGGGCGGCCTGGTTCAAGACATCCCGCAACACCGTCGTGTCACGGCCCTGCGCAACTTCAGGTCCAGCGCTTTCCAGCATGCTGCGGAGGAATTCTGCGATTTGCGTTTTTCGCTGCACCTCGGCCGTCGCGACCCGTTCCGCACGAGTGGCGCGAAAGGCGAGCCAGGAACTGACGACAGTGCCGAGGATCAGGGCGACGGCGACGGCACCCACCGCGAAAAAGAGCGTCCTGTTCCGCCGCCACGCCTTCTGGAACCGGTATATCGTGCTGGGCGGCCGAGCGAGAACAGGTTCATTGGCCAGATACCGGTTCAGATCCGCCGCGAGTCCGTTCGCTGTTTCGTAACGTCGGGTCCGGTCTTTCTCCAGACACTTCATCACGATCCAATCCAGATCGCCGCGGAGCGTTGCAATCAACGCCTTGAGCCGTTGGACACGAGCCATTTCCCGGCCCGAAGTTTCGTCCTGATTTCCGCGTGGAGTTCCGCCTTCAGGCGGTCCGAGCCCCACATCGGCGCGTCGCGTTCCGGGTGACCCGACATCGCCGCCTGAAGGCGGAGCTCCACCGCGAACTCCGTGCGTGAGCTCGCGCGTGAGGCGGGTACTTGGGCGCACGGGCTCCGTCTCCCGGAGCGTCTTGCGCATCGCGTCGATGCCCGCGGCCAACAATTCCTTGGGATCAAACGGCGTGCTGCCGGCCAGCAATTCGTACAGCACGACTCCCAGGCTGTAGATGTCGCTCCGGGTATCAATGTCCAACCCGCTCATCTCCGCCTGCTCCGGAGACATGT
>CAIVQB010000106.1 GCA_903907925.1 uncultured Verrucomicrobiota bacterium | reverse complement strand
GGATGATGGTCCCGTCCGAAGCTGGTCTTGGTGATTTCGCCCTGGCTGTAGCTGGTCCGGCCGAATTCGCCGCCCCAAATCACCAGGGTGTCGTCCAGCAGCCCCCGTTGCTTCAGATCGGCCACCAGCGCCGCGCTCGCCCGGTCGGTCAAATCGGCCTGCCGCTTGATTTCAACCGGAAGATTCCCGTGGTGATCCCAATCGCGATGCACAAGCTGGATGAACCGCACGTCGCGCTCGGCCAACCGCCGTGCGAGCAGACAAGTGTTGGCGAAGGACGCCTTCCCCGGCTCGGCTCCGTAGCTTTCGAGGACCGCTTTCGGCTCCTTCGAAATATCCATCAGATCCGGCACGCTGGTCTGCATCCGGTAGGCCATCTCATAGGCGTCAATCCGGGTTTGGATCTCCGGATCGCCGATGCGGCCGAGCGCCATCCGATTGAATTCCTGCACGCCGTCCAGCAACTGGCGGCGGGTTCCGGAATCAATGCCGGGCGGATTGGAAACGTAGAGCACCGGGTCGCCTTCACCGCGGAATTGCACGCCCTGATGCTGCCCGGGCAGAAATCCATTGCCCCAGTACCGCGCCTGCAACGGTTGTCCGCCGCCACCGCTCAACAGGACCACGTAGGCCGGGAGATTGGCGTTCGAACTGCCGAGACCGTAGCTCGTCCACGAACCCATTGTTGGCCGGCCCGGCTGCTGGTTGCCGGTCGCGAAAAAGGTCACCGCTGGATCGTGATTGATCGGATCGGTGGTCATCGACCGGATCAGGCAGATGTCATCGGCGATCGAGCCGAGACCGGGCAGGATTTCGCTCAACTCCATCCCGCAACGCCCGCGCCGCTTGAAGTCGTAGGCCGAACCCACGCAAAGAAACTGCTTCTGCCCGCTGGTCATCCCGGTGATCCGCTGCCCATTCCGAATGCTTTGCGGCAATTCGGTTCCCGAGACCTTTCGCAGATGCGGTTTCGGATCGAAGAGATCCATGTGGGACGGTGCCCCCATTGGAACAGGTAGATGACCCGCTTGGCGCGCGGGGTGTGGTGCAGGAGCTTCAACGAACCGCCCGCGGGTGTCGGCACCGCCGCCCCGGCCTCGCCACCCAGCAGGGTCGCCAGCGCCGCCAGACCCAACCCGGTGGTGGACCGGGTCAGGAACGTCCGGCGGTTGTGGATCCGCGCGTATTCGGATTCGGCGAACATAGGATCAATTCGGATTCAGCAACGGCGATGGGATGGAACTCGTTTCGGCAGAGGTGCCCAAGAAACTCCGCCAGTTAGTCGCCGCGATGAAACTCAGCACTACCCAGGGTGTTTGCAGAAAGATCCAAACAGGGATCCCGTCCGTGAACAATTCACGGTCGAACCCGGTCCGCACGGCCTCAAAAAGCACAAACGGAAGGCCCAGCAGGAGCAACCAACCTCCGGCAAACAGCACCGTCTGAGCGTAAAAGAAACCCCGGCCCCACCAACTAACTCCAGCGGCGCGGCGCGAAAGCAGCCCGATCCCGATAAATTGGACCACCACCAACGCCCCGCCATACACGCCCGCCTCGGCGACCAAACCGCGAATGGAAACTGATCTCACGGCGGTTCGAAAATGCTCGAACGACATGGGATCATTGAAATTGTAGATCCGCCCGTGGCTGTCCGGCGTATCCCACGGAATTCTGGTGACGCCCGCGCCGAGGGCGATTGCAAACAACGTCAGCCCCAGATTCACCATCATCAGGAACTTCAAAACCCGCCCGCTGGATTGATTCACGTTCATCCCTTGGTAATTACTTCATCTAGGTTGA
Source organism: uncultured Verrucomicrobiota bacterium (assembly GCA_903907925.1). Classification (GTDB taxonomy): domain Bacteria; phylum Verrucomicrobiota; class Verrucomicrobiia; order Limisphaerales; family UBA9464; genus CAIVQB01. The sequence continues at coordinate 156,780 of CAIVQB010000106.1, read as the reverse complement.
GCAGGAGATTTCCCAGAGCCGTCCAGGTGGCCAGAATGGCTGCGTCGAGACCCGGCGGACGGGCGCCTTCTCCGACCGCAATCAGCTTCTCCGCCGCGGCTCTATCGGCCGTGAAATGGGCCAATTGGTTGCGATAGACCTTTTCCAACAACGCCTGTTCCGCCGGCAACGGCGCGCGACCGACGACCAATCGAAAGGCATATTTAAGCTGGGCTGTTGAATCGCCCTTGGCTTCACGCAACACCCGCTGGGCGAGGGCGCGCGCGGCCTCGACATACTGCGGATCGTTCATCAACACCAGGGCCTGGAGCGGCGTGCTGGTCCGGGGTCGACTGACGGTGCAGACCTCGCGATTCGGCGCGTCAAAGGTAGTCATCGACGGATGCGGCAGCGACCGTTTCCAATAGACATAAATGCCGCGGCGATACAGGTCGCCGCCATGGTCCTGGGTATAGCTTTGCGAACTGAAGCCGTTGCCAAATCCGATCGCCTCCCAAAGCCCCGCCGGTTGATACGGCCGGACACTCGCGCCACCGATCCGGCGATCCAACAACCCCGAAACCGCGAGCGCCTGGTCGCGGACGAATTCGGCATCGAGCCGGAACCGGGGTCCGCGCGAGATCAGCCGGTTGTACGGATCCTTCTCCAACTTGTCCGGCGACACCACGCTGCGCTGGCGATAGCTCGCCGAGGTCACCAGCAGGCGCATCATTGCCTTCACGTCCCAAGGAGCGCCCCGAGCGCCGTCGCCCGACGCGATGCCGTGGCTGAACTCGTAGGCCAGCCAGTCGAGCAACTCCGGATGCGAGGGTTGATCGCCCTGATTCCCAAAATCATTGGCGGTTTTCACCAATCCGGTCCCGAACACCAGTTGCCAGAGCCGGTTGACCGTCACCCGCGCCGGCAGGGGATTCGCCGGATCCACGATCCACTGCGCCAGATCGAGCCGCGTGGCGCGTTCCGGATTGGCATTCTTCATCGCCGGCAGGAACGCCGGGGTTCCGGGCACCACCTTGTCGCCCTTCTGTTGGAAATTGCCACGGATCAACTGGAAGGTGTCCCGCGGCTTGTCCATCTCCGCCATCACCATGGTCTCCGGGACCATCTTGTCGATCCGGGCCAACTCGTCCTTCTCCGCCGTCAGACGCTTGCCGAGGTCGCGAATCTCGGTGGAATTTTGTTCGAGGAAATGGCGAGTCAGCAGTTTTCGTTGGTCCGCGCTCACGGCGGCTTCGGGAAGGAACAACGCCGACAAAACCTCCGCAGGCACCGCGGCGAGTTGGGAAATCTCCGGTCGATTGGCGGTGGAAATGCGGAAGTGTCCGAGCTGATGCTTGGGGAACCCCGATTCAAACCGCAGCTTGATCTTGAGTCGGGTTCCCGAGGCGAACGCATAGGAATCCGCCGTGGTCAGGACCGCCTGATGCGGCTTGCGATGCTCCGGGGTGTGGCCGTCGCCGGCCCAGCCGGATTTCGCATCGGCATCGATCAGGTTCGACGCTGGGAAACCGGACTGACTGAAATCCGCGAAGGCCGACGCGAACTTCACGGGAATCGAGGCGATCGCCTCCTGCGAACGCTCGAAGAAGAAGGCATAGTCCCCTCCCCCGTTGCTGATCTTCATCACCAACCGGTTCTCTCCAGCGTCCAACGGCAGCAACACAGTGTCCTGGCCCGCCGCAGCAGCCCGGGAGACGTTCTTGGACAATCGCTCGCGACCGTTGATCCACACGCGGATGCCATCATCGCTGCCGACCGCGATCCGGATCCATCCCGGCCGGGAAGCCTTGAGCACGCGGGTCACGTAGGTGGCCGCGACGTCGCCGGTCAGATTGATTCGCTGGCCATCCTTCCAGTCCGGGCGATTCACCCAATGCTGGTCGCCCTTCTCGCCATAGCCTGCCGCCAAATCGAACGGTGCAATCTTCACGAACTCCCGGTCGAACGCATCATTCGCATCGCGAGCGGTAAACGGGCCGATCGACGACCAGGGACCCGCGGTCACCGTTGCGGGATCCAATTCGCGGCTTGGATCAACGGGCTCCAACTTGGCCTCAACGCCGGTCATCACGAAGTTGCCGTTGTCGCTTCGGGCAAAGGCGCCTTGAGTCATCGACGGATCGATCAACGCTTCAATCCGGAGTCCCTGAAACGGTCGTGCGCCGAGCACCGCAGACAGCTCGTAAACATCGGTATCGGGATTGGCTCCAGAGGCGAGCACCGAGCCGTCGGGCTGAACGGTCAGTTGAGAACCGCCGGTCGAATGGAGAGTTTCTGGAACAATGGAATCCCAGGAATCGCGCAGGGTGCTGCGGTGTTGAGTCACCCATGCATTGAGCGCCGTCGCCTCAGCCGGATCCGGTGATTCCAGCCGCCGGGTCTGTTCCTGTTCGAGCCGTTTGACGGTGGTTCTGTGCGTTGCCAGCGATTGATCCTGATCCGGCGTCGGCACCTTCATGCTCGGCACCGGGTTGGCGCTGTTGCCGTCGAGACCGCGTTCGGTGATCGAATTGAAGAAGGCGTAGAACCGGTAGAACTCGCGGGTCGAGATGGGATCGAACTTGTGGTCGTGGCACTCCGCGCAGCCAATCGTCAATCCCAGCCAGGTGAGTCCGGTGGTGTTCACTCGATCGACGACGTATTTCGTCTGGTACTCGTCGGGATCCGCGCCGCCTTCGAAGTTGACCATTCCATTGCGGTTGAATCCGGAGGCGACCTTTTGGTCCAACGTGGATCCGGGAAGAAGATCGCCGGCCAATTGTTCGACGGTGAAGCGGTCAAACGGCAGGTTTTTATTGAAGGCACGGATCACCCATTCGCGCCAAAGCCAGAGGTCCCGATGGGTGTCGATGTGGTAGCCGTTGGTGTCGGCATAGCGCGCGAGGTCGAGCCACCATTGGGCCATCCGTTCGCCGTAGGCCGGTGATTCCAACAGGCGATCGACCAGCCGTTCGTAGGCACCCGGGGTTCGATCGGCTAGGAAGGTGTCGACCTCCTCTGGCGTGGGGGGCAGTCCGGTGAGATCCAGCGCCGCGCGACGGGCAAGAGTGGCTGGATCGGCCTCCGGTTCGGGTGAAAGTCCCTTGGTATCCAATTTTTCCACCACGAAACGGTCGATCGGATTCCGACTCCAGCCCGGCAGCCGGGGAACCGGCGGTTTCGGCTCGGCCGGCGCCACAAATGCCCAGTGACCGGTGAATTCGGCACCGGAGGCGATCCATTGACGCAGCAGGTCCTTCTCCGTCGCGGAAAGGTGCCGATCTGATTTGGCGGGTGGCATCCGTTCGTCGTCGTCGATCGCGTCGAGCCGGCGGACGAGTTCAGATTCGGCTGGTCGACCAGGGACAATCGCATGCTTGCCGGATTTCAGTTCCTTGAACGGCTCACCAGGCAGGTCGAGACGCAATCCGGACTTGCGGCGAGCCTCGTCGGGTCCGTGGCACGCGAAGCATTTGTCCGATAGGATCGGACGGATCTGGTGCTGGAAATCGGGACCCGCCGCGGTGACGCGAACGGTGATCCAGAGCGCCAGCCCCAGGAATGCAATGAACCTCGGGCGCATGAAAGATGAGGTAATCGGGTGAGTCGTACCTCCGAAGCCTATCCCGGCACGGATGGGACGCAAATCGGGATTGAGTCCCTTCCGCACTTCTTCGGAGGACACAATCCCCTGCCCCGAAGAATCCTCCGATCCCCGGAGCTGTTACTTCAAAATCTCGAAGTAACCCCGCGCCGCCTGCGCCAGCGTGAACCGTTCCCGCAGCACCCGCGCGGCGTTCTCGCCCATTTGACGGACCCGATCGGGTTGGGCGGCGATCTCGCGCAGGGCGCGCTGCCCGCCGGAGATGTCGCCGTTGGGAACAACGATGCCGATGTCGAAATCGCGGATCATCCGGGCGAGTTCGCAATCGGGCGGACAGACGGCCAGCGTGGCCCGGCCAGCGGCCATCACGCCGAGCAGCTTCGACGGAAAACAGACAAACTCCTGTCCGGGCAACTGCGCCACCACACCCATATCAGCCATCGCCAGCGACTCGCGGAGAATCTCTTTCGAGACGTAGCTGGATTCGTAGACCTGCGGATGCGCCGTGCCCGGGAAGCGTTGCGACACGAGCCGTTTCTTTTGGCCCTCGCCGATGAATTGAAACACCACGCCCTCATCGGGACCAAAGGCCGCCGCGAGTCCAACCAAGGTTTCAATGTCGTGAAAACGTCCGTGATTGCCGGAATACTGGATTACGAATTTGTCAGCCACGCCCAATCGCACCGTTTCCGGAGAGGCCTCCTTGGCCAGCGGCGTGATGAGACGATCATCGGCCCAGACGTGGATAATGCGGGTCTTCGCGCGGGCGGCGGCCTCGTCGGGCGTGCCGGCGAGATTGGCGTTTTTCAACGCGCCTTCGAGCATGTCCCGGCTGAGCACCACCGCGCTGGAGGCGCGCAGATACCAGAGCCGGTTGAATCGTCGCCAGATCCGGGCGATCCATCCGCCGGGCTTGAGAAAGCCGATCGATTCGGCCTGTTCCGGCATGATGTCGAAGAGCACCACGTGGAACGGCTGCCTGCGCAGCACGTTGAACATCCAGCCCAGCAATGGGAGATACGGCGGATTGGTCAGGAGCAGCAGCGGCTGGGTGCGGTATTGAGTGAGAACCGTCCAGGTGGCCGAAATGAAGTAGGTCGCCTGATTGATCAGCTTTCCCCAAAACCGCTTCTTGGGAAGGCGGGTGCTCCAGGTCCGGCGAATCGTCACGCCGCGGTGTTCGATCCAGGCCGGAACCCGGGGAGCGCCGGGCATCACCGTCGGTTGGGAGGCGATCACCGTGATGCGCCGGCCCAATCCGGAAAGCTCTTCCACTAGTTCGGTGAGAGTCTGGCCGGTGCTGACGAGTTCGGGATGAAACAACTGGCAGACCACCACCAGGTCCGGCGGAGGTGTGGTGCGAGAATCCATGGATCGAGACAAGACTTGGAAACGCTGCGTCAGGAACCGATTGCGGAACTGCGCCCGGTCAGTGGCGCGACTCGGAGGAGGTCACCGCGACCGCCCCGGCTCCTTCGCCCAGCATTCGATGGAACAGTTCCAGCACGAGATTCTGACTCAACAGCGCGAGTGCCGGATCGTAACGATGGCCTTCGTCACGCAGAAAGGCGTGCTGACCGTTGAACTCGTGCCAGGTGAAGTCGATGCCGGCGTCGGCGATGGCCTCATAGATCTTCCGGCGTCCTTCCCGCGGGACATGCGGATCCTGTCGGCCCCAGATCAGGAGCAATTCGCCGCGGATGTCGCGAGCGCGGGCGAGGGTGTCGTCGCCTCCTTTTCCAAGGGCTCCCTTGTGAATATCAGTGGCATAGAAACAGGCGGCGGCTCGGACATCCGGACAGGTCGCTGCAGCCCGGAAGCTCAGGTGCCCTCCAACGCAGATTCCGAGCGCCCCGAGCCGACCGGTGCACGCGGAATGCGATTTCAGAAAATCCAGCACTGCCCGTGCATCGCCGTCGATGGCGGACAATTCCTTTTCCAACTTCAGCGCGTTCCCGCGATCTGCGCCGCCCTGATCATAGGCGAGCGAACAGCCCGCCCCCTCGAATTCGTGCCAGATCTCCGGCACGGCGACGATGTAGCCGTGGCCGGCCAGGAAGGCCGCGCTGCGTCGGATGGGGGGCGTGACCTGAAAGATCTCCGAATACAGCAGGATGCCCGGGTAGCGGCCCGGTGCGACGGGTCGGAACAGATGAGTGCGCATCGGCCCGGTCGGGGTGGAGAGCTCCACCGATTCAGTGTCACGAAGGATCATGGCGCGGCATTCTGTCCGTTTCAGCCGCGCGGGCAAGGACTCGCGCCGTTCTCATCCAAAGAGCGCGTCTGAGAATTGGGAAGGGTCCTGTTGAGGGATTATTGTTCGTACCCGCTTCTGGATCCAACTGGCCAAGGTCGGGGACCTGATCCCAGCCCTGCGGGCAAGCTCCCAGCCCCACTCACTCCGCCGCGCACAAACGCATCCAGGATCTCATTGCGCTTCCCACGCGGTGAGCCGCAACCCGGAACAGTTCTCCAAACCTCGCTGCTCCGTTTGCTTGACCCGATCCCGCAATTACACGCTCAAAATATCAAATAATCAGATGCGATCCCGCTGCCTCCGCCGTCGCGAGCCAGCGTGCGTGCAATTTCAAATTCGATGCCACCCGACGACGCAATTACGACGACCAGTTTGCCGTTAAGATTCATAGGCTTCTAGTGGGTTCAAAAAGGTCAATTTTGTTTTCCGTCCGTCACGAGGTTCATGCGAATGAGGGAAAAATCCTGAAAGAGATTACCAGCCCCGCTCGCGTGGAAGCGCTTGATGGCCCCGCCTTGCATGTGCGCCCGCCAATCCGCGTCGCTTGCCCATGTCTCGACAAAGACGAGCACACGCCCGTCTTCAATCGACTGATGCAGTTCGTAACGCAGGCAGCCGCGTTCCTCCACGGTTTCGGAAACGAGCCTTTCCTGTGCGGCTCGTAATATTTTCTCCTGCCCCGGTAGTGCCGTGGCGATGGCGATGAGGGTCAACGGTGTTGGAATGCTCATACTCTCAGGTCGTTTGTGTCGGGTTGGTTGCGTGAATCAGGCATCTGGTTTGTCCTTGCCGAGATCTTTGCCTGTGGGGGCTCCATCCATCCAATCCACCTTCCAACCGTCTTCGAGGATGATGACGGCCTTCGAGCCAGCGGGAACCCATGCTTCGTGCACGATGTTGCCCGGCAGATAAAAATAGCCACCCGCCTGAACGTCGAAGCGCTCGCCCGTGTCATTGTTTTCGAACAGGTGGGACCCACGCAGCAGAATATGCGTCTCGCCCTTGCGATGCGTGTGTTTCGGAATGTGCATGGCCGACGGGAACTCAATGACTATCGTTGTTTCATTCATCTTTGGATCAATGCGGAGCACGGCATACACCGGGGAATCCTCGCCGAGTTCGGGCAGCATCTGCTCCCATTTCAGGTCGCCCTCGTTCTTAAAAACCGTTGTTTGAGAATCTGTGTTCATGTTGTTTTTGAGTTGTTGATTGCTGTTTCACTTACGGCGCCATCCTCTCATCGGTTTGGTATTTGGCTAATCGAACGATTGGATTTAGCCTATGCAGCGCATGAATATCAGAGGAAAAGACCTGAACTTGTTGGCGATTTTTGTGGGCATCGGCGAGGAATTGAATCTTTCCCGCGCCTCGCACCGACTGGGCCTGAGCCAGCCCGCGTTGAGTCATGCGCTTTCAAGACTGCGGCATCAATTCTCCGATCCGCTGTTCGTTCGGGGTCAGCGCGGCCTCGTGGCCACGCCGAAAGTGGCAGCGCTGCTACCCCGAGTGCGCGCAGTCATTGCCGCCGCCGAAAGCCTCTACGGCGCGGGGGAAGCCTTGGATTTGACGAAACTGGATCGCAAGATCGTCATCGCCTCCACGGCCTACTTTGAGGCGCGAACAATGACCGGCTTCATCAGCCATTGCCAACGGGCAGCGCCAGCACTTCGCGTCGAGACCCGTTCTTTGAGTGGTGGTTTTCCCAAACGTGAGCTTGAAGACGGCGAGTATGATCTCGCCATCGCTGCGTATTTTGAGGAGGCCCCGCACGGGTTCAGCATTCAGACGATCTTCAGCGATCGCTTCGTTTGCATTTGTTCAAAAAAGAATCCCTATCTCAGAACGAGACAATCGGTGGACGACTATCTCATGCGCAAGCATCTGCAAATCGAAGTGCCACCCGGAGTGTTCGCCCCGACGGACCAGCATTTGAAGTCCAAGCGCAAACGCCGTGACATCGCGCTGCGCATCGGAAATTTTTTGACGCCGCCTGCGATCTTGAGCCAGAGCGAATATCTGCTGACCTGCCCGCTGGGATTGGCGGAGAATTACCGGGATATGTATCCGCTCACCGTCACCGAGCTTCCTTTCTTGCTTCCACCGATAGAGACCAAAATGGCCTGGCACGGCAAACATGAGGCGGATGCGTTTCATGTCTGGGTGCGTCAACAATTCACGAATCCGTAGGTCGGAACCACTGTCCCAATACAGGCCGACGGCGGAGAAACACTGGCGCGAGTTCTTGCCGAGGCTGGTCACGGGTCTGAAGGCGGCCGGGCAGCCGCACGTGCGTCTATTACGGGCGGAAAACTGCTCAGGATTCTGTTCGTTTGGAGGTTCCTCCTGCTGGCTTTGGCAGGCTGGCCCGGTTCAACGGCGAATCCTAAAAAAGGCGATGGGGTCGGGGCGTGGGTCGGGGCCCTTAGATCGCATCCAACCTTTTGACATTTGGGATCAGGAATCGCAATGCGGCATTTGAATCCCGTGGACGTTGATTCCTCCGGTGCACCAACGGCCCGCCACCTACCAGACCTGGGTAGCACCCCGGGATTTGGTTTACTGCGGTCTCTCAAGAGCTGAAGCCCCGTCCATCGGTGAACCCCGGAAATGGAACGAGCTTTTGGCCCTCAACCGGGAAGCTGATTTTCACCTGGGGCGATGCCTCATGCTGGTAGTTCGCGGGCCATTGGCCGAAAGCGTGAAACAAAAAAGCCCGCCGGGTGGCGGGCTTTGTGAAAGTGGAGCGTTGCGGTCGGGAAACCGCGGTCGGATTACGACTTCGCCGGGGCCGGAGTCTCGGCCGTTTCGACGGCGGCCGGTCCCTCGACCCATTCCAGGATCGCGAGCTGGGCGACGTCACCGCGGCGTTCGCCGAGGCGGAGGATCCGGGTGTAGCCACCCTTCCGGTCCTTGAACAGCGGGGCGATCTTGTCGAAGAGAATGTGAACCACATCTTCGTTCTCGCGGAACTGTTCGCGCTTGGCCTTGCCCGGGTGCTTGGCAGTGCCCGGGAAGAACGTGCGGGGCTGCTGGCGGAGCTTCGCAGCGGCGAGCCGGCGGCAGTGGACATTCATCGCGGTGGCGGTGGCCTTCTGCTTCGGATCGACTGCGGTCGACGCGGCGGCGATCGCTTCCTGGGCCTGCTTGCCAAGGGTCAGGAGCTTCTCGGCGACGGGCCGGGCGGCCTTGGCCTTGGCGAGCGTGGTGGTCACGCGACGGTGTTTGATGAGGCTGCCGACGAGGTTCGCGAGCATCGCATTGCGATGCGAACCGGTGCGGCCGAGCTTGGCGGTGCGGCTGAGATGGCGCATGGGATTAGATCTTTTTGGTTTCCGGCGCCGGTTCGAGCAGCGCAGCGTCGATGTTCATGCCGAGCGCTAGGCCGAGGCCCGACAGCTTTTCCTTGATCTCGTTCAGCGACTTCTTGCCGAAGTTGCGGTACTTGAGCATTTCCGCCTCGGTCTTCATCGCCAACTGGCCGACGGCCGTGATGTTGGCGTTGTTGAGGCAGTTCGCGGCACGGACGGAAAGTTCGATCTCGTTGACGCTCATGTTGAGCAGCTTGCGGAGCTTCGCCTTCTCGTCGTCCTGGGGCTTCTGTTCCTCCTCGAACTCGACGGCGTTCTTGTCGTAGCCGACGAACACGTCGAGATGATGCTGGAGGATGGCGGAAGCCTGGGTGAGGGCGTCATCCGGGGAAATGCGGCCGTCGGTCCAGATTTCAACGATCAACTTGTCGTAATCGGTGCGCTGGCCAACGCGGGCGGCTTCCACGCTGTAACGAACGCGGGTGACCGGGGAGAAAATGGAGTCGATGGCGATGACGCCGATCGCCTGGTCGATCTTCTTGTTCTCGTCGCCCGGGCAGAAACCACGGCCGACCTTCACCTCGATCTCCATCTCGAACTTCTTCTTCTTGTCGAGAGTGCAGATGTGCTGCTCCGGGTTGACCAGTTCCACGTTCTGGTTCAACTGGATGTCAGCGGCGGTGACCGCGCCTTCCTTGCTGGCGGATAGCAGGAGGGTCTGGGTTTCGCGGGAATGGGTCTTGAAGCGAACCTTCTTCAGGTTCAGGACGATGTCGGTCACGTCCTCCACCACGCCGTCGACGGTGGTGAACTCATGCATCGCCCCGTCAATCTTGACGGAGGTGATGGCGCTACCCTCGAGGGAGCTGAGCAGAACGCGGCGCAACGAATTACCGACCGTGTGACCGAAACCGGTTTCAAACGGTTCCGCGACAAACTTCGCGTAGGTGGGGCTGGCGGAGGATTCCTCCTTCGTCAGACGCTTGGGCATTTCAAACCGACCGAGACGTACAGGCATAGCTTTTGGGGTGCAATTTTAACCTGGGCGATTGCCGGCGTATTTCTACTCCCAGCCGGCCGCCCCCTATAATTGCGAGTTGCGCCGAACAGCGGCGAACGGGTTTAACGGGAGTAAAATTCGACAACCGCCTGCTCGTTGGCAATGGGGTTGATCTCATCACGCGTGGGAACCCGGAGCAGGGTCGCCTTGAGTGCGGTCTTGTCCACCGACAACCAGTCGGGAACCACGCGGCTGGTGGCACCCTCGACGTTCTTGGCGGCGAGCTGCTTGCTGACGTTGTGGTCGCGGACCTCGATGACGTCATTCACCTTCACGGCGAAACTCGGCACGTCGACCTTGCGGCCGTTGACCTTCACGTGACCGTGGGCGACCAACTGACGGGCGGCGGGACGGGTGAGGGCGAAACCGGCGTGATAGACGAGGTTGTCGAGGCGGCTTTCCAGGATCTGGAGCAGCTTCTCGCCGGTCACACCGCGCATGCGGAGCGCCTTTTCATAGGCGTTCCGGAACTGGCGTTCCTGGAGGCCGTAGAAATAGCGGAGCTTCTGCTTCTCGATCAGGCCGATCGCGTAGTCAGAGTGCTTGCGGCGGGATTTTGGACCGTGGACGCCGGGCCCGTAGGGACGGCGTTCAAGGTACTTCGAGGCACCAAAAATGGGGACGCCGAAGCGGCGGCTGATGCGGGTGCGGGGGCCGGTATAACGAGCCATAAAAGACGTTCGGAAAGCTGTGAATCAGTGGCGGACTAGACGCGGCGCTTCTTGCGCGGCCGGCAGCCATTGTGGGGCACCGGCGTGACATCCTTGATTGCGGAAATTTCGAGACCGATCGCCTGGAGGGCGCGGATGGCGCTTTCGCGGCCCGACCCCGGACCATTGACGCGGACTTCGACCTCGCGCATGCCGTGGGACATGGCCTGGCGGGCGGCGTCCTGGGCGGCCTGTTGCGCGGCAAAGGCCGTGCTCTTGCGGGATCCTTTGAATCCGACCCGTCCGGCGGTGCTCCAGCCGATCAGGTTGCCCTGCATGTCGGTGATGGTCACCTGGGTGTTGTTGAAGGTGGCCAAGATGTTGGCGATGCCGACGCTGATGTTCTTCGCGCCTTTGACGCGAACAACCTTCTTGGCGTTGGGATCGTCGCCGAGCAGTTCGGCGGCGCTCGGCGCGGCGATGGTCGGGGGAGCCGCGGGGGCAGCCTCGGCCGCAGCAGCGGCCGCGGCCTTCTTGGGGGCCTTCGCCGGCTTTTCAGCGGCGGGCGCGGCGGCTGCGGGTGAAACGCCTTCGGCGCTTTCTTTCTTTGCGGCGGGCTTCGCCGGCTTCGTCTCTTCAGCCATAGGGGTCGTCAAAAGGGTTTAGTGAGTGCCGGTCTTGGCGTTCGGATTGCGCTGCACACCGACCGTACGACGCGGCCCCTTGCGGGTACGGGCGTTGGTCTGGGTGCGTTGTCCGCGCACCGGCAGTCCGCGGAGATGGCGGTTGCCGCGGTACGACTTGATCGCCTGGAGGCGCTTCAAGTTGATTCCGATCTCGCGGCGCAGGTCGCCTTCGACGACATACTTGCCCTCCTGGATCGCGTTCACGATCTGGGACAGCTGGGGTTCGGAAAGATTTTTCGCCCGGGTCGCCGGATCAATCCCGGCCTTGGCCAGGATCTGCCGGGAGTTTACGGGACCGAGTCCGTAGATGTAGCGGAGGGAAATATCCACCCGCTTCTCACCCGGAATATCAACACCTAGAATGCGTGGCATAGCTCAAATGGTTCAGCCCTGACGCTGCTTGTGACGCGCGTTGGAGCAGATCACGCGGATGACGCCCTTGCGCCGCACGATCTTGCAGTTTTCACAAAGTTTCTTAACTGACGCTCTGACTTTCATCTCAAATCTTTCCTGTCTGTCCCGCCGTTAATAAAGCGGCGGCAATTCGTCTCGTGTCAAAATTTCAGGATCACCGTCGGTCACCAGCACCGTATGCTCAAAATGCGCCGACAGCTGGCGGTCCCGTGTCACCACGGTCCAATCATCCGCCAATACTTCCACTCCCGCGGCGCCGAGATTTACCATCGGCTCGATCGCCACCGTCATTCCCGCCTTCAACCGCGAGTCGCTCCGCCGGTCGACGTAGTTCGGAACCTGCGGATCCTCATGGACCGACCGGCCGACTCCGTGACCGACAAACTCCCGCACCACACTGAACCCGGCACCTTCCACCCGCTTTTGAATCCGTGCCGACACTTCACTCACCCGCGCCCCATGGCGCGCGGCGGAAATTCCCTCATACAATGCCTGAGCGGTCACGTCCATCAGTTTCTGGGCCGTCGCTGAGCACCCACCCACTGCAATCGACATGGCCACATCACCGACAAATCCATTATGACGGACTCCGATGTCCAGTTTGACCAGATCACCGAATTGCAACCGCCGCCGGTCGCCAATCCCGTGCACCACCGCCTCGTTCACCGAGATGCAGCAATGGCCCGGAAAATTCCGATACCCCAGAAACGCACTGGTCGCCCCGTGCGATTTCAGGAGTTCCGCCACCGTCTGATCCAGTTCACCGGTCGTCAGACCCGGGACCACCTGGGCCGCCGCCGCTCGAAGCACCCGGGCCGCCAGTTTCCCGGCTTCCCGCATGGCCTCGATTTCAGACGGGGTCTTTGGTTTTCCATCAGCCATGGAGACCCCCGACCGGACTACCGCCGTTTCCACCTTCCCAACACCCGACACCGGATGCTAGGAAAGCAGGCATTTTACAAAGAACTTCAACAACACCAACCCTCATCCCATCCGACCCTTGATGCGCCCCTTTTTCAGAAAGCCATCATAGTGACGCATGAGCAAATACGACTCCATCTGGCGCATCGTATCGAGGAGAACGCCGACCGTGATCAGCATCGATGTTCCGCCGAAAAACTGGGCGACGTTGTAATCGATTCCGACGTACTTCGACATCAGCGTCGGGATTGTGGCAATGATCACCAGGAAGATCGCACCGGCCAGCGTGATCCGGCTCATCGTCCGGTGCAGAAAATCGCTGGTCTGGTTCCCCGGACGGACGCCTGGGATGTAGCCGCCGTGCTTCTTGAGATCATCCGACACTTGCAGCTCGTTGAACTGGGTCGCGACCCAGAAATAAGAGAAGAACAGGATCATCAACGCGAACAGGATCAAGTAGAGCCAGCCGTGTTCGCTCAGGGACATCCCCAAGCCGCGCAGGAACGAAATGCGGTAGATGTCACCCAGCTTGGTGAAGATCATGCTCGGGAACATCAGGATCGCCTGGGCGAAAATGACAGGCATCACTCCCGCGTAATTGACGCGGAGCGGCATGAATGAAGTTCCACCCGAGAAAACTTTGCGGCCGACAGCCCGTTGAGCGTACTGGACTGGAATTTTTCGTTGAGCCTGGGTGATTGCGATGACACCGGCCACCACCACCGCCAGGACAGCAATCAGCAGGAAGGCGGTCGGCCAGCGTGCCGTGCGGGTCTCGCCAAAGAACATCACACCCATCGCCTTTGCGGCGAGGGGAAGGCGGTTCAGAATGCCGATGGTGATAATGAGGGACACGCCGTTACCGACGCCGCGTTCGGTGATTTGCTCACCCAGCCACATCAGCAACAAGGTGCCACAGGTCAGAACCACGACGGTCTGGACCCGGTACCACCACAGATTCGCATCCGGCGGAACCAGGCTGCCGACAAATCCGGAGAAGGTCTTGTCCGCGTGTTCCCAACCCAACGTCAGCACCAATCCCTGCCCGAGGCAGAGCAAGACGGTCAGATACCGCCCGTAGGCGATCAATTTGGGGCGGCCGCCCTCCTCACGGGCGAGCTTGCTCAACATCGGAACGACGGCGGTCAGCAATTGAATGATGATCGTCGCGCTGATGTACGACATGATGCCCAGCGAACCGACGGCGCACTTTTCCAGGGCACCTCCGGTGAACATGCTGTAGAGGCCGAGAACGGAATTCCCGGAGTTTCCGCGGCTTTGCTGCTCCAGAAAGGAGGACAGCGCCTGCCCGTCCAGACCCGGAACCGGCGTCATCGCCACCAGGCGACAGACACCGAGCACCAATGCCGTGAAGATGATCCGTGAGCGGAGCTCCGGAATCTTGAAGCAATTGGCAAAGGTTTGGAAAAGCTGGCGAAGCATGAGCGGAACGGACGGATTCAGGCCACCACTTCGGCGGAACCACCGGCTTTTTCAATCGCCGCGCGGGCCGTGGCGCTGAACGCCGCCGCCTTCACATGCAATTTCTTGGTCAGCTCGCCGTCGCCCAGAATCTTGACGCGAAGCAGCTTTTTGCCGCGGGCCGCACCAGTGGTTCTCAACACCGCTTCGTCAACGGTCGCGCCGTCGTCGAACTCATTGAGAACATCCAGGCTGACCGGAAGGTACGAGGTGCCAAAGGCCTTGTTGTTGAAACCGCGCTTGGGAAGACGGCGGATTAACGGCATCTGACCGCCTTCGAAACCAATACGAATCGAACTGCCGGAACGGGCGCTCTGGCCCTTGCCACCACGGCCGGAAGTCTTTCCGTGACCGCTGGATTCACCGATGCCGAGCCGCTTCTTGCGATGCGTGGACCCGGGACGGGGTTTGAGATTGTGGAGACGCAACATAGGATCAGGCGGTCTGCTTGGACCGGTCTTCCAGCCCGCGGGTTTTCATGATTTCCTCGCGGCGGCGGAGCTGGAGCAGCGCACCGAGGGTCGCCTTGGCCACGTTGGCCGCGTTCTTGGAACCGAGGGACTTCGACAAAACATCCTTCACGCCGACCGATTCAACAACGGCGCGAACCGTCTTGCCGCAGATCAAACCGGTGCCCGGGCTGGCCGGACGGAGGAGGACCTTGGCGCCGCCGAAGGTGGCGTAAACATCGTGGGGAATCGTGGGTCCACGGAGGGACACACTGGTCAGGTGAGCGCGGGCATTCTCGCCACCCTTGCGGATGGCATCACTGACCTCGCCGCCCTTGCCCAAGCCAAGACCGACGCGGCCGAGCTTGTCGCCAGTGACCACCAGCGCGCTGAAGCTGAAGCGCCGGCCGCCCTTCACCACCTTGGACGAGCGGTTGATGAAGATGGTTTTCTCGGTGAATTCGTCGCGCTTGCCGTCATCGTCGTTGTTCGGACGACGACGCGGGCCACGGGGGCCGCGGTTTCCGCCGCGATCGCCACCGCCTCCGCGGTCGCCGCCGCTGCGTTCGGGACGTTCAGTCCGGGGAGCCTCGGCCGCGACGACCGGGGTTGCGGTCGCCGGCGCGGGCGCGGGCGGAGTCAGTTGATCTTTTTCGTCAGCCACAATCGTTACCTCGGTAAGTGTTAAAACTTGAGTCCGGCTTCGCGCGCGGCATCCGCCAGCGCCTTGACCTTGCCATGATACCGGGCTGAGCCACGGTCGAAAACCACCGTCGCAACGCCCTTGGCCTTGGCGGCCTCAGCGACGGCCTTGCCCACGAGGACGGCGCTGGCGACATTGGCGCCCTTGACACCGGCCGGGGCGGCTTTGCCCCGGGTGCTGACCGCGGCGAGGGTTGCCCCCGCGGCGTCGTCGATGATCTGGACGTAGATGTGCTGACCGGTGAACTTGACGCTCATCCGGGGCCGCTCGGCGCTGCCAACGACGTGTTTGCGGACACGCCAGTGGCGAAGTTGTGCGAGACGCTGCTTGTGTTCTGTTCTCATTCTGCGGACGGAATCTAGGGTTGAACCCGACTTCCTTATTGAACGGTCTTGCCTTCCTTGCGGACGACCTTCTCGCCGACATAACGGACACCCTTGCCCTTGTAGGGCTCGGGAGGGTAGTAGCTGCGGATCTCCGCAGCGACGCGCCCGACCGTTTCCTTGTCAGCGCCATCGATGGTCACCTTGGTGTTCTCCTCGACGGTGACCTTGATGCCCGCGGGAATCGGGTAAAGAATGGGATGGCTGAAGCCGAGGGAGAGATTGACTACACTCCCCTGCACGGCCGCTTTGAAGCCGACGCCCTGAATTTCCAGTTTCTTCTGGAAGCCGTCAGCGACGCCTTTGACCATGTTATTGACGAGGGCGCGGGCCAGTCCGTGCATCGCGCGGGCCTGGTTGCCTTCACCCACGCAGGTGACGCGGACCGTGCCGCCATCCACCGCCGCCGCGGTCAGCGCGGGGAGATTCAGTTCGAGCTTGCCCTTGGGGCCCTCGGCCGCGACACGGGTCCCGGTGACGGTCACCTTGACCTTGGCGGGAATCGGAACGGGCGCTTTACCAATACGTGACATACAAAAACCTTTTTACCAGATGTAGCAGACCACTTCGCCGCCGGTGTTTTGCTTCCGCGCGTCGGAACCCGTCATCAGACCCTTGGGGGTCGAGAGGATTGCCACGCCCATGCCGCCGAGGACCCGGGGGATCTCGGTGCTGCTGACGTAACGACGGAGACCCGGGGTGCTCACCTGCTTGATGCCGGTGATGACGGTCTTGCGGTTCTGATAGCGCAACCCGAGTTTGAGAGTTTTCACAACCGCGCCCTCCACGGCGACGCTGGCGATGTAGCCTTCGCGTTTCAGCAGGTGCGCGATCGACTCCTTCATTTTGGAGTGGGGAATCGCGACCTCCGGATGGAGGGCGCTGCCCGCATTTCGGATGCGGGTGAGAAGGTCGGCAATGGGATCGTTCATGACGGCGGCGTGGGTCGGTGGCGTATTACCAGCTGGATTTCGTCACACCCGGAATCAAACCGGCGACGGCGCTTTCGCGGAAGGTTAGCCGTGAGCAGCCGTACTTGCGGAGGAATCCGCGGCGGCGACCACTGAACTTGCAGCGGTTCACCAACCGAACGGGGCTGGCGTTCTTCGGCAGTTTGCTCAGGCCGGCGTAATCGCCCTTGGCCTTCATCTCGGCCCGCACGGCGGCGAATTTCTTCACCACGGCAGCCTTCTTTTTATTGCGTTCCAGCCAGGATTTCTTGGCCATAAGAGTATCGCTTGAAAGTTTACTTGGAGAACGGCATCCCCATCAATTTGAGGAGATCGTACGCCTCATCGTTGGAGTCGGCCGTGGTCACGATGGTGATGTCCATGCCCTGCTGGCGCTTGATCTTGTCGAGTTCGATCTCCGGGAAAATGGTCTGGTCCGGGAGTCCGAGCGAATAGGAGCCGCGGCCGTCAAACTGACGGACCGAGACACCGCGGAAGTCACGAATGCGGGGCAGCGCGGCGGTCACCAGGCGGTCGAAGAACTCATACATTACCTCGCGGCGAAGCGTGACCCGGCAACCAATCGCCTGGCCGGCGCGCAACTTGAAGTTCGCGACGCTCTTGCGGGACATGTTGATGACCGGTTTGCGCCCGGTGATCTGGGTCAGATCCTTCACCGCCTCTTCCACGGAACCTTTTTCCGAGGAGCAGGAGACGCCCATGTTGATGACGATCTTCTCGATGCGAGGGATCTGATGGACGTTGGCATAGCCGCGCTTTTCCTTGAGCGCGGGGAGCACTTCGTCGACGTATTTCTTGTAAAGACGGGCCTTCATTTCGCGGGGTCGGCTTAGCGGGTTTTGGCGGCACTCTTGGCGTTCCGCCGCTCGTACTCGTCCACCTTCATGACATTGGACACATGCACCGGCCCTTCGAGCCAGAGCAGGCCCCCCTGGGGATTCTGCTGGCTCTTGCGGAGATAGTGCTGCACCGGTTTGACCAGACGACGCTTGTCATCGGTCTCCTTGCTGCGTTCGTCGGTCCCCTCGAGGATGACGGCTTTGCGGGCAGTCAGGACGCGGGAGATCTTGCCGCGACGGCCCTTGGCCGAACCGGCGATCACGACGACTTCGTCGCCGCTGCGGACGTGAAATTTGAATTTGGTTTCCACCTTCATGGCTGGGTAACGGGAATCAGATCACCGGATTTCAAATCACCTCGGGAGCGAGGGAGATGATCTTCATGAACTTTTTCTCCCGGAGCTCGCGTGCCACCGGGCCGAAGATGCGGGTGCCCTTCGGATTGTTTTCCTTGTCGATGATGACCACCGCATTGCGGTCAAAGCGTAGATAAGAGCCATCTGCCCGGCGGATGGCCTGGCGGGTGCGGACGACCACCGCATTCTGGACCTCGCCCTTTTTCACGGAACCATCGGGAGCGGCCTCCTTGATGTGGACCTTGATCACGTCACCCACACGGGCGTAACGCTGGTTGCGGCCCAACACGCCGATGGTCCATGCGACCTTCGCGCCGGTGTTGTCGGCAACGTCAAGACTGGAACGGATTTGAAGCATAATTCAGTCCTCGGGGGTCAGACCAACGGACGGCTCGTGCCGTCGGCGTTGAGAATCTCCACCAGGCGCCAGCACTTGGTTTTTGAAATCGGACGGGTTTCCTGGATCCGGACGAGGTCCCCGATCTGGGCCTCCTCCTTTTCGTCGTGGGCGTACAGCTTCTTGAAGCTCGTCACGACCTTCTTGAACTGGGGATGCCGAAAGCGGCGTTCCACACGAACGACAATGGTCTTGGTCATCCGGTCGGAGACCACTTCGCCGACCCGCTCCTTGCGGTGGCCACGGACTAATGTTTGCTCAGCCATACTTCGTCAAGCTTTGGGGGCGGTGGCCTTCGCCGGCGCCGTCAGGCACAGGTGGGAAAGCCGCGTTTCGCAGCGGGCGATCTCCTTGCGCAGTTCGGTGATCCGATGCGGCTTTTCGAGCCGAGCGGTCGCCTTCTGAAGCCGGAGGTTGAAAAGCTCCTGGCGCAACTCCTGGCTTTTCGCCTTGAGCTCCTGCGCCGTCAAATCGTTATAAGCGGTCTTAGCCATGTGCTACTCCTCAGGCCATCTTGTGGCGTGCGATGAATTTGGTGCTGATCGGCAGCTTGGTTGCTGCCAGGCGCATCGCTTCGCGGGCGACCACCTCGGTGACACCGTCCACCTCGAACAAAATCGTGGCCGGCCGGATGACCGCGACCCAGGACTCCACCGCGCCCTTGCCGGTGCCCATTCGGACTTCCAGCGGCTTCTTGGTGTAGCTCTTGTCCGGGAAGATCCGGATCCAAACCTTGCCGCGGCGCTTCATGTAGCGGGTGACCGCCACGCGTGCCGCCTCGATCTGCTTGGTGTCCATCCAGCAACGCTCGAGCGCCTGGAGGCCGTATTCACCGAAGGCCACCGTGTTGCCGCGCGAGGCAATCCCCGTGCGGTGTCCGCGGTGCATCTTGCGGTACTTAACCCTTGCCGGCATCAACGCCATAACTTCAGTTTCCTAGAAAATTTCGGGGTGACGGTTGACTATTTCCCAACCACCGGTGCTTCGACCGGGCGGGGGTTGGCGACGGGCTGGGTCTTCTTGCTCTCGCCCTTGCAGATCCAGCATTTCACTCCCAGCTTGCCGTAGACCGTCTGCGCTTCGGCAAAGCCGTAATCGATGTTGGCCCGGAGCGTGTGCAACGGAACCCGGCCCTCGTGATAGGTCTCAACGCGGGACAATTCGGCTCCACCCAGGCGTCCGCCACAGCGGATCTTGATTCCCTCGGCGCCGAAATCCATGGCGGTCTGGACCGCCTTCTTCATGGCGCGGCGGAAGGAAATGCGGCGTTCAAGCTGGATCGCGACGTTGTCGGCGACGAGCTGGGCATCGATCTCGGGCTGCTTGATTTCCTGAATGTCGACGTAGACATCCTTGCCGGTCAGCTTGGAGAGTTCCTCCTTGAGCTTGTCGATTTCCGAGCCCTTGCGACCGATCACCACACCCGGCCGGGCCGTGTAGATGGTGACGCGGCAACGGGAGGCGGCGCGTTCAATGTTGATGCGGGGCACCGAGGCGGACTCGAGCTTGCGCTTGAGCGTCAGCCGGATGAGCCGGTCTTCTTCGAGCAGCCCGCCGAAATCTTTTTTCGAGGCGAACCACTTCGACCGCCAGTCCCGATTGACCGGGATGCGGAAACCCACTGGATTGGTTTTCTGGCCCATAGGCGTGCTATTCGGACGTGTCGGAAAGGACGATCTGGATGTGGCAGCTCCGCTTGATGATCGGGCCTGCGGAACCGCGGGCCTTCGGGGTGAACCGACGCAGCGACGCTGCGGTCATGGCGTGAGCCTCGCGGATGATCAAGGTCTCCGGCTTGAGGCCGTGATTGTTCTCCGCGTTGGCAATGGCGGACTTCAGAGTCTTGGCCACAGCCTGCGCTGATTTGCGGGGCACAAACTGCAACACGCTCAACGCATGCTGCGCATTCATCCCGCGCACCTGACGGACGACCTCGCGCACCTTCTGCGGAGACATCCTGAAATTTTTGTATACCGAACGAACTTCCATGGCGATTCCTCGATGCTACTTCGCCTCCGCCTTCGCGGTGTGGGCGCCGTGTTTCTTGAACGTGCGGGTGAAGGAGAACTCGCCGAGCTTGTGCCCGACCATGTTCTCGGTGACGAACACCGGGTTGAACACCTTCCCGTTGTGAACACTGAACGTCAGGCCCACGAAATCAGGCGTGATCGTCGAACGACGGGACCAAGTCCGGATCGGGGTCTTGGACTTGCTGGTCCTGGCCTTCTCGATCTTGTCGGTCAGATGCTGGTCCACAAAGGGACCCTTTTTAAGGGAACGACCCATAAGATTACTTGAGCTTCATTGGCCGGCCGTCACGACGGACGAGAATGAACCGGTTCGAGATTTTGTGTTTGTTGCGGGTGCGGTAGCCCTTGGCGAGCAGACCCCACGGCGACGTGAGATGCTGGCGTCCACCGCCGCCCTTGGACTTGCCCTGGCCGCCACCGTTCGGGTGATCGACCGGGTTCCGGACCATTCCGCGGCTTTGCGAGCGCTTGCCCAACCAGCGGGTGCGGCCGGCCTTGCCGTAAACCACGTTCTCCCATTGGGCGTTTCCAACCTGGCCGATGGTGGCGAGGCAGTTTTCGTGGATCCGGCGGATTTCGCCCGACGGAAGGCGAACCTGCGCATACCCCTCGTCACGGGACATCAGCGTTGCCGCCGATCCCGCCGAACGAACGATCTGCGCCCCACGGCCGGGGACCAGCTCAATGTTGTGAATGTGAACACCCACGGGAATCTTGCCCAACGGAAGGGCGTTGCCGACGCTCGGAGGGGCGGTCGGTCCGCTCATCAGGGTCTCGCCAACCTTCAGGCCGTCCGGGGCCACGATGTAGGTCTTCTTCTTGTCGGAGTACTCGAGCAGGGCGATGCGGGCGCTGCGACCCGGATCGTACTCGATGGCGACCACCTTGGCCTCGAGGCCAAAGCGGTTCCGGCGGAAGTCCACCATGCGGACCTTCTGCTTGTGCCCGCCGCCAATGGCGCGTGCGGTCACCCGGCCGTAATTGTTACGGCCACCGGACTTCTTCTTGGTATAGACGAGCGACTTCTCCGGGGTCGTCTTGGTGACGTCCGAGAAGTCCTGCACGGTCATATACCGCTGGGACGGCGTTAACGGTCTAAACGTTTTCACAGCAAAAATTCAGTTAGCACGGAGCGGCGCTCACGTGGGGTTCGGCCATAATTCCCTCGCCGCGCGGAGCGGTCTGGTTGTCGGCCGAACCGACGATTCCATTTTCGACTTCAGAGAAGGCGAAACGGAGCGCAGAGCTTACCCATCAGGTACTTGCCTGCAAGGGCTTTTTTGAAAAAACTTCACTACACGCCCCCCACGGTCGATCCAGATCCATTGTTTTGGGCCTGTTTTGACGGAAATGAACCCCCGATAAAAAACAAACTCCGCGCCATTTAAGCGCGGAGTTGTTCGCTTCGCCAACTGTCGGAAAGCCCACCACCCTTCAGAGTCCAAGGTGGGTCCACAAATCGACCGGAGGCAGGGTCAGGGCGATGTAGAAGGCCCCGAACTCACCAAATCGCGCGCTGACTTCATCGAAACGCATCTCGTAAACGATGTTTTTGACCTCATCGAGGTTGTGCGCGAACAGGGTGACGCCCCATTCCCAGTCATCGATGCCGGTCGAACCGGTGATCATCTGCGAAATTTTCCCGGCATATTTCCGTCCCGTCTTGGCATGACCCGCCATCAGCTTCTTCCGGGCATCGAAGTCCATCGAATACCAGTTGTCCGCCAGCTGCCGCTTCTTGCTCATCGGGTAGAAGCACATGATTTCCCACGGCTCCATCTCGGGATGCAGGCGGTAATGTTTGTAATCGTCGTTCCGTTGTTTCGCAGATGTAAACGCCGCATCAAACTCCGGCGTTCCCGGCTGCAGTTTCTTTTCCCCGTTCTGCAGCATGCGCTTCAGATCGTCATCGCTCGTGACGTAATCGGGCAGCTCGGTGACGCTGAGATAGCTGTAAACCGGAATCAATGTGCCGGGCGGAAACGATTGCTCCACGGCCCGCTGCTGGGCACTGAGTTGCTGCAGCTCCGCCGCAAACAGGATGAAGGCGACGTCAGCCTTTCCACCCACGCCGGCAAAGCTCATCACGCGGGGCGCAGCAGGTCCCGGATTGGCAGCGCAGACCGCTTCCAAACGCTTCAACGCGGCGGCGGATTCACCGGCCGGCAATGCAGCCCAGCGGGCGCGATCCAGCCGGAAGTACAGATGACAGACGTGGATGCCCTGGGTCAGGGGAACAGTGGGGATGGACATAAATCAGAGGATCAATTCAGCGGATAAAATCGGGCCAAAAACTCGTCGCGGATCCGTGAGCACTCGTCCCCAAAAGAAGGGGCCGCAGTCACGACTCATTCCACGGTGAGCGCATGTTCCAACAACTGCGGCAATTGGTCGAGCACCGCGGTGTCGGCGGCCACCAGGCTCGCGCCCGCCGCGATGGCGGCATCCTGCAACGCCTGATTCTTCGGCGGCGCGTAACCAATGACCGGCAGGTGGGCCAGCGCGGGTTCGCCCTTCAGTTCAGTGATCACCGGGCAAAGGTCGCCCTGTCGCAATTGGAGTTGGGCCACCAGCACCATGGGCGGTTCCCGGCGCAGCACGGCGGCCAGTTCCGCGGCTACGGTGACGGTCGAAACCCGATACCCGAGATCCGTGAGGCAGTTGGCCAGGCGGCTGCCGGGAAGCAGGTTCTCGTAAAAGACAATCGCAAGCGGTTTGGTCACCGTCGGTAGCGTGGGCATCCGGGCGAAGGCTGGCAAAAAATTTGTGCCGGGGCCGTGAGTTCCGCAGGATGCGCCCATGTTCCGACCGTGCATCGACCTCCGCGAAGGCCGCGTGACCCAGATCGTCGGGGGCACCTTGTCCGACACCGGAGCAGGAGTTCAGACGAACTTCGTCTCGGAACGACCGGCCGGCTGGTACGCCGATCTCTATCGTCGGGACGGCCTCACCGGCGGCCACGTGATCCAACTGGGACCAGGAAACGAAACTGCTGCACGCGAGGCGCTTGCGGCATGGCCGGGTGGACTCCAGATCGGGGGCGGAATCACCGCCGAAAACGCCCCCGGCTGGCTCGATGCCGGGGCGTCGCACGTCATCGTCACGTCGTGGGTCTTCCGCGACGGGCGCCTGGATTGGGACCGCCTCAAAGAACTGGAATCCCGCGTTGGCCGAAGCCGGTTGATCCTCGACCTGAGCTGCCGGAAACGCGGTGAGGACTACTTCGTCGTGACCGACCGGTGGCAAAAATTCACCGAATTGAAACTCAACGCCGACACCTTTTCGCAACTGGCAGCGTGGTGCGTCGAGTTTCTGATCCACGCGGTCGATGTCGAAGGATTGTGTCGCGGAATCGATTCAGAACTGGTCGCCCTGCTCGCAGAAGGGTGTCCCCTGCCCTCCACCTACGCCGGCGGCGCCCGGTCGCTCGCCGACCTTCAGGAAGTCGAACGGATCGGTCAGGGTCGGATCGATCTGACCATCGGCAGCGCCCTCGACATCTTCGGCGGAAGCGGGGTTCGGTACTCGGACTGCGTTGAGTTCAACCGGGATCGACTTAGCCGAAAGTCGGCTCGAAATGCCCCGTGACTTCCAATCAAGAATTGGCCGGGTGCCTCACAACCTGGCCACCACCAAGACAGATGATTTCATTCGAACCGAATTGAGCTCTCCACGATTCGTACCCAGACGATAGGTTTACGAATTCCAGCACGCCCCGGTCATCGAATTCCAACGAGAGATCGCCGGTTCGGCCGGCGATTCGAAATCCCAACAGCCTCTTTCCCTGCGTTAATTCCAACACTCGGGCTCGCGCATCCATGGGTTGCCCCAGACCGAACAACTGTCCTTCGTCCGGACCAGTGACCCGAATCCCTTCGGACGTAACGAGGCGCCAGTCGGACTCGGTAGAAACGACTCCTCCGTCAGAGAAACGGAAGAACCAACTGTGGTCGTTGTGTTCAACATCAACGACCCACTTCCCCACCAGCCATGAGAGGTCGACAGCCTGATTCATGGGAAATCTCTATGGCCCGTCCCCAAAGACCTTCCAGCCCCGCCGACTGAGGTCCCAATACACGAGAATCCCCGCTGCCGCGGCCACCGCCAGCAGGACCAGACCGGTGCCCGTTTCGCCAAAGATCAGTTTCCCCGTGCCGAACAGGGTCAGGTAGATCATCACGCATCCGGCCAGCCAGTCACGCAGGTTGGCGTTTCCGTCGGTCGGCGGGCGGACATCGGAGGCTTCCTTCGCAATGGGCCCCCACAGGCCCGCAGCGGGCTGCACCCGGCGGTAGAAGGACAACAGGGTCTTCCGATCCTCAGGCGGAGTGAGCAGCGTGACCACCGGCCACACGACGTTCGAGCAGGCGACGGTCACCAACACGGTCCAGGCGAACTCACGGGGATCCTCGGTTTTCCACTTCAATCCGAATTGCAGAATCATCGACACTACGAACGAGGTGAGCATGGCCGAGACCTCACTCCACGCGTTGATGCGCCACCAGAACCAGCGGAGGATGAACACACTCCCGGTGCCGGCACCGATAGCCATGAGGAACTTCCAGGCCCCGGAAATGGAGCTTTGGTAATAAGTCACGCCGCAGGAGGCGAACATCAGGATCAGCGTCGCGACCTGTCCGGCCCGGACATAGTGCGCATCCTCGCGGCCGGGACGGACGAATCGACGGTAGAAGTCGTTGACCAGGTAGGAGGCGCCCCAATTGAGCTGGGTGGCCACGGTGGACATGTAGGCCGCGGCAAAGGCCGCCACCATCAACCCGGCCAGCGCGGGCGGAAACACGGCCGGATCAATGATCGTTTTCACAAACCCCGATTCTTTGTCGACCAAGTCCGGGTACAGGACCAGCGAGGCCAGCGCGGTGAGGATCCACGGCCAGGGGCGGATGGCGTAATGGGCGACGCTGAACCACAGGGTCGCGAGCATCGAATGCCGTTCGTCGCGGGCGCTGAAGATGCGCTGCGCCACGTAACCGCCGCCGCCCGGTTCGGCGCCCGGATACCAGGTGGCCCACCAGTTCACGCCCAAATAAACGAAGAAAGTGATCATCGGCATCCACGCGGAACCGAGGTCCGGCGTGAACGACAGGATCGAACCGCCTCCACCGCGCTTGGCATCCAGCGCGTGCAACTTCTCAATCAGCGTTCCCATTCCACCCGCGGCACGCACGGCGAATACCGCCAGCACGACCACCATTCCCATTTTAAGAACGAACTGGAACAGGTCGGTCACCAGAACGCCCCACAAGCCCGACAACATCGAGATTGCCGCCGTCACCAGCATGATGCCGAAGACCACGAGGAGGGCGGTCAGCTTCGGATCGGCGCTGGCGGACAGCCCGAGCGGATTGGTGGTTAGCACCGGGAAGATCATCATCAGGATCTTCACCATCGCCAGGTTGACCCAGCCCAGGATGATGCAGTTGATGGGAAGTCCGAGGTACAACGCGCGAAACCCGCGCAGGAAGGCCGCCGGTGTACCGCTGTAACGCAATTCCGCGAATTCCACATCAGTCTGGACCCCGGCACGCCGCCACAATCGGGCGAAGAAAAAGACGGTGAGCATGCTGCTGAGAAGCATGTTCCACCACACCCAGTTCCCGGCGATGCCGTTGGCCGCAACGATGCCGGTCACCGCCAGCGGGGTGTCGGCGGCAAAGGTGGTGGCCACCATGCTGGTGCCGGCGAGCCACCAGGAGACGTTTCGGCCGCCGACAAAGAATTCATCGGTCGAGCCGGTGGCGCGCTTGCGATACCAGAGGCCGATCCCGAGATTGATCAGGAAATAGGCAACAACGATCGACCAGTCAAACCAGGTCAGGTGCATGAGTTGGGAGGGGGCGGTTGAAAACCCGGCGCGGGTGTCGCCGGCGACGATGTTCCATTGCGGGGCCGGATGGCAATCCCTTCGGAGTTCATCGAAACTCTCGTTTCCCCTCTTGAGATCCTGCCGCCCCGCCGATAATCAAGGGAACGATGACGGCCAACCTCCAGCGCCCGGACAAAACTCTTCTGATCCCTCGGGAGAATCCTGCCTTCCGAAAAGCCCTGATCGTGGCGTTGATCCTTGTCGCTGCCCCGCTTCCCTCGCGGGCACTTATTTTTTACAGCACTGGCGATCCCTCGCACAACGTCACCGATCCCGGCGACGGCAGCGGATGGCAATGGGAAATCCAGTACGGCTCCGTCCTCGCCACTGCCATCGCGCCGGAATACATGATCACCGCCCGGCACGTTGGCGGCGCACCCGGTGCGGTGGTCTCGTTTCAGGGCCAGACCTATACGACGACTGCGGCCTGGAACAGTCCCAATTCCGATCTGACCCTGATGAAGGTCGATCATCCATTTCCCACCTGGGCACCGCTCTACCAGGGTTCAGACGAGGCGGGCAAGACCCTGACCGTCTTTGGACGCGGAACCCTGCGCGGCGATGAGGTCGACGTTCCCGGCGCGAGTCCGACCGCCAACCGTGGCTGGCTTTGGGGATCTACTGATTTCCAAACCCGTTGGGGGCAAAATGTGGTATCCGCCATCGAGGATGCCTCCGCGCAGGGCTTGGGCAGCCTGTTGGGCGCTGATTTCGACCGGGTCTCGACTCCGGGTGACACCACGACCGCCGGCGGGCTTCCTGATGAGGTCACGCTCTCGAACGGAGACAGCGGCGGCGGGGTGTTCATCCAGGAGAACGGTGTCTGGAAACTGGCCGGCATCAACTACGGCGTCGTTACCGGATGGCGGTTCACGCCCACCGACGGTTCGAGTTTCCAAGCCGCGGTCTTCGATGCCGGCGGGCTTTATCTGGATGGTTTTGGAAGCATCCCCGATGCGGTTCAGGACATCCCCGCCGAATGGGTCGCGACCCGAATTTCCAGCAACGTGGAATGGATCAACTCCATCGTCGGCGTCCCCGAAACTCCGGTTTCATTGCCCGGCCTGATGGGCCTCCTGGGCATCGCGGGACTAGCCGCCTATCAACGCCGCCGCCGTTAAAACGAATCACCGCGACATCCTTCGAACCCCGCGTACCCGGAGCGCTGGCACCCTGCCGGCGACTGCCTGTTCTAGCGTCAACTCCGACTCCACGCAAACCTCCAAGCCGTCAGGATGACGGCGCTCCCAGTTGATTCAAACGGTGAGGATTTCCTTTTCCTTGTGAGCGAGGTGCTCGTCGATTTTCCGGATGAACTGATCGGTGAGCTTTTGGACGGACCCTTCCGCGGTCTCGATGTCGTCCTCGGACACACCGCCATCGTTCTTCGCCTTCTTGAGTCCTTCGAGAGCCTGACGGCGTTCCGTGCGGATCGCGACCCGCCCGTCCTCGGACATCTTCTTGCAGATCTTCACGAACTCCTGGCGGCGTTCGGTGCTGAGGTCGGGAAGAACGATGCGGATGAACTTTCCCTGGGTGGCTGGATTCAGGCCCATGTTCGCGCTCTGGATGGCCTTTTCGATGGCCTTGGTGTTGCCGGCGTCGAAGGGCTGAACCATCAACATCCGGGATTCGGGCGCGGAAATGGTCGCCAGCTCCTTGAGCCGCATGTTGGAGCCGTAGGCCTCGACCATGACGTTCTCGATCAGCGCCGGCATGGCCTTTCCGGTGCGTACCCCGGCGAACTGGGAGACCAGATGGTCCTCGGTCTTGAGCATCTTCTCCTCGGCTTCAAACAGAATCTCGTCAATGGACATGGCGGTGGGGATTGGAATGGAGTCGTTGCGGAAGGAAAATGTCAGACGGTCACCAGCGTGCCGACGGGTTCGCCCATGACCACGCGCATCAGGTTGTGGGCCTTGAAAAAATCGAAAACGATGATCGGCATCTTGTTGTCCTGACACAGGGCAAACGCCGCCGCATCCATCACTTTCAACTGCTTCTGCAACGCCTCGGAATAGCTGATCTGTTTGTAGCGCTTGGCGTCGGGATGCTTCTTCGGGTCCTTGTCGTAGATGCCGTCGACCTTGGTGGCCTTGAGCACCACCTCGGCGTTGATCTCGTTCGCCCGGAGAGCCGCCGCGGTGTCGGTGGAGAAAAACGGATTGCCGGTGCCGGCCGCGAAGATGACCACCCGCCCTTTTTCCAAATGGCGCACCGCGCGCCGGCGGATGAACGGTTCGGCGATTTGGGTCATAGTGATGGCGCTGAGGACCCGCGTGTGGACACCCACCTTTTCGAGCGCGTCCTGAAGCGCGAGGGCGTTAATCACCGTGGCGAGCATTCCCATGTAGTCTCCCGTGGCCCGCTCAATCCCGCGCTCGCTGCCCTGCAATCCGCGGAAGATGTTGCCGCCACCGACGACGATCACCACCTGGACTTGGAGATCCTGGACCTCCTTCACCTGCCGGGCCATGTCGTGGACCGCCTCGGGATTGATCCCGAATCCGGCCTCGCCGCCCAGCGCTTCTCCACTGAGCTTCAGGAGGATACGACAATAACGGGGCTGGGGTGGGGTGGGTAACTTTCTCTTCATTGGCTCACCGGTTGTAACAGCCCTGTCAAATGCGGTCAAACCGCGGCGAGACCCGACATTGATCCCGTGCGGGTCGCGGACCCAACGACACCGACCGGGGCGACCACCGACTACCGGCCGGATTTGCCCCGACCGGGACGTGCGGTTTGCCACGGCGCAGTCTTTTCGTTCCGCCAGATTTCTTCGACCGGCTGCCGTTCCCGGACGACGGCGGACCGGGAGCCGTTCACGAGTACTTCTGCAGCCAGCGGCCGGCTGTTGTAGGTGCTGCCCATGACCGCCCCATACGCGCCGGCACTGAGCAACGCCAGGAAGTCGCCCTCACCCACTTTGGGCAACGGACGATCCTTGGCGAAATAGTCGCCGGACTCACAGATCGGTCCCACCACATCGGAAGAAACCGTTGCGCCCGACTTTTTCACCAACGGCACGATCTCGTGGTAGCTGTCATAAAATGCCGGCCGGATGAGGTCGTTCATCGCGGCGTCGACGATCACGAAATTCTTCCGCCCGGTCTTCTTGATGAATTCCACCCGGGTGAGGAGTGCTCCCGCGTTGCCGGTGATGAAACGGCCCGGTTCCAGGAGAATCTTCAACCCGAGCGGCTGCAGCAATGGAATCAATGTCGCGGCGTACCGTTCCGGAGTCAGCACCTTTCGGCCCGCCGCAGTGTGCCACCAGGCGGGATCCCCGCTGGCCAGGGCCGGGTTGTAAACAATGCCAATGCCGCCGCCGATGCTGAAGAAATCGAAGCCGTGCTTGCGATTGAGGCGCTCGACGAGGGGCACCACCTTCTCCACTGCCTTGCGAAACGGGGTTACGTCGGTCAACTGCGACCCGATGTGCATCTGGAGTCCACGCAGCCGAAGGTTTGGCAGTCGCGCCGCCCGCGCGTAAACGCCCTCGATCTCCTCGAAGGCAATGCCGAATTTGTTCTCGTAGGTTCCGGTGGTGATCTTGGCGTGGGTGCCGGCGTCAATGTTGGGATTCACCCGGACCGCCACGGGCGCGATCTTCTTGAGCTTGAGGGCCACCCGGCTGATGCGGCGCAATTCAGCCTCGGACTCGACATTAAAGCTGTAAATGTCGTTGCGCAGGCCGAAGGCGATTTCCTCCTCGGTCTTCCCAACACCCGCGAAGACACAGCGGCGCGGATCCCCGCCCGCGGCGATCACCCGCTGGATTTCACCGGCGCTGACGGTGTCAAATCCGCTGCCCAATCCGGCGAGAGTGCGAATCACCCCGAGGTTGGAATTCGACTTCATCGCGAAGCAAACCAGGTGCGGCACCGGGGCGAGCGCCTGGTCGAGTTTGGTGAAGTGATCGCTCAGCGTGGCCTGGGAATAAACGTACAGCGGCGTGCCGTGCCGCTTCGCCAACGCGCTCAGGGAGACGTTTTCGCAGAACAGTTCTTTGCCAGAGTACCGGAATGAATGCACGGCCGCGGGTTGTGCCACACGGGGGGAATCCACCGCAAGGCCGCAGGCGACCTTTTCGGAACCGCCACCCCCGCCAGTCTCCTCCTGAAAACCGTGGAACCCTCTGCCATCAAGTCCACTACGACTCCGGGATTCCCTGTCGCGCCACCCCGCGGCACACTGCTGCCATGTCATGGGAATCCTCCGTGCGGTTGGTTTTGGCTTCCAGAATTGCGGTCGTCGCCGGGATGTTGGTGGCCACGGTCGGTTGCCGCACCGAGCCCGGCGCGCTTCCCTCACTGCGGACGTTGCGCGCCGAAATCGGCACGCTGAATTATGAGTCCGCAGTCCGCCGGCTGGGTCCTCCTGCTCACACGCTGGAGTTGAAGGATCATTCCGTCATCGCCGAATGGGATGCGGGAACCGACACCCCGCCGTCGTTCACCTTCGGGCTCGGTGCGACCAGCGGAGCAGCCGACACCACCACCGGCACGACCGTCGGCGGCGGTTCCTTCCACCGGTTCCGCCAGCTCCAGTTCGACTCCGCCCACCGGCTCGTCCTCGTGCAAGACATCCGCCGCTGAGCCGGAACCCTTCGGAATAGACCAAGGATGGGTGGCCACTGTTTTTGACAGGATGAACGGAATGAACCGAATTGGGTCGGTGCAGTATCATTTTGTCTTAATCGGTGCGAATTCGTGAAATCAGTGTCCCTTTTTCTGCGGCGACCGATGGAGCGAATCTCGCGATGAGTCGCGTGGACGTGACTCCCGGAACCGCGTGAACGCGGAACTCCGGTTGAATCATGAAATCGGTGTCCGCTCCTGATCCGTCAACCCCAGACAGAGTTGCCGACCGCTCAAGCCCGCACCATCATCCGGGTGTGTTGAACGAACTTCTACCCGCCGCCGGCCGCCCTGCCCTGCCGGCGGATGCCATCGCCGTCCGGGGGGCGCGGGAACACAACCTGAAGAACATTTCCGTCGACATCCCCCGGGGCAAGTTCGTGGTCATCACCGGCGTCAGCGGCAGCGGGAAGAGCACACTGGCCTTCGATCTTCTCTTCGCCGAGGGACAACGCCGTTTCCTAGATTCGATGAGCGCCTATTCCCGGCAGTTCGTTGAACAACTGAACCGGCCCGACGTGGATCTCATCGCCGGTCTGCCACCGACGGTGAGCATTGAACAAAATGTCTCGCGCGGCGGCGGGAAGAGCACGGTCGCCACGGTGACGGAAATCCACCAGTTCGTCCGTCTGTTGTTCGCCCGGCTCGGGACGCAGTATTGCCCGAAATGCCAGATTCCGGTCCGCGGTCAGACCCGTGACGCGCTCCTTGCCTCGCTCGAAACGGAGGCGGCGGCACGGGGTGATCTCACCGTGCTCGCGCCAGTGATAAAGAACCGGAAAGGATTCCATTCCCAGATCGCGACCTGGGCCACGGCTCAGGGATTCGACGAACTCCGCGCGGACGGCCGTTGGTACGACGCGGGAGAGCCGTTCCGCCTGGATCGCTTCAAGGAACACGACATTGAAGTGGTGGTCGGCGTGATTGAAGGGCGTCGTTCCAAGACCGCTGAACCGGGTCAAAGGGCGGGAATCGTCGAACGGGCACTCACCGTTGGCAAAGGCGTGCTGTACGCGCTCGACCGTCTCGGGCAGTTGACCGTTCATTCCACCGAACGGGCCTGTCCCAAGTGTTCCACCTCCTTCGCTCCGCTGGATCCCAAGCAATTCAGCTACAACTCGAGCCAGGGTTGGTGTCCGAAATGCCGGGGTTTTGGCGAAATGTTCTATCTGCCGGACGCAGACCGCGGGGCCGATGCGGAATCGATCGAAGAAAGCTGGTGGCGCTGGCAGGAGGGCAAGCGTGAACCCTGCCCGGCCTGCCACGGAAGCCGCCTCCGCCCCGAAGCCCGCGCGGTTCATTTGGAGATGGATGCGACCGGCGCCAGTCCGAATCGCGGACGCCGAACCCCTCCGACTCCCGGTCCCACGATCGATGATCTGGGAGCGTTTTCCGTCGACGCAGCCCTCGCCTGGGCCACCTCGCTTCGCTTGGCCGATCGCGCTGCATTGATCGCGCGGGACATTCTTCCAGAGATTCGCGAGCGGCTGCGGTTTCTCTCGGAAGTCGGCCTCGGTTACCTGCAGCTGGGTCGCGGAGTCACCACGCTTTCCGGTGGTGAAGCTCAAAGGATCCGCCTCGCCGCCCAACTCGGATCGAACCTCAGCGGCGTCCTCTACATCCTCGACGAACCCACCATCGGACTGCATCCGCGCGACAACGATCAACTGCTGGACACCCTCGCCCGGTTGCGGAATCGCGGGAACTCCCTGGTGGTGGTCGAACACGACGAGGCGACCATGCGACGGGCTGATTGGGTCCTCGACCTGGGTCCGGGCGCCGGCGTGAAGGGAGGCGAAGTGGTCGCGGTGGGCACCTTGGAGGATCTGCGGCGGAATCCCGCGTCCGTCACCGGTCGATGCCTTGCCAGCCCGCCTTCGTTTCCGACCCGCGGCACCCGCCGACCGGTGACGCCGAAGGGCCAGCCATGGCTGATTCTCGAAGAGGCCGATGCCAACAATCTCAAGAACCTGACGGTGCGGTTTCCATTGGGTCGTTTTGTGGCGGTGACCGGAGTCAGCGGCTCCGGGAAAAGCACCCTGGTGAAGGATTGCCTGCTGCCCGCGGTCCAAGCGGCGTTGGCGCGCAAGGGAAAGCGCGGAAAAACCCGGGGCGGACTCCGCGTTTCCGGTGCGGAACTTCTTCAGGCAGTTCATGAGGTCGACCAGTCCCCGATCGGCCGGACCCCGCGTTCGACGCCGGCCACGTATGTCGGATTCTTCGATCGCATCCGCGAGATTTTCGCGAGCACCCAGGAGGCCAAACTGCGGGGCTATTCGGTCAGCCGGTTCAGCTTCAACTCCGTTCAGGGCCGTTGTCCGGCGTGCGATGGAGCCGGATTCACCCGGCTTGAAATGAACTTCCTGCCGAGCGCCCAGGTTCGATGCGAGACCTGCGCCGGCCGACGGTTCAATCCCGAGACCCTCGATGTTCATTGGAACGGGAAATCCATCGCGGATGTTCTGGATCTCAGTGTGGGCGAGGCCCTGGAATTTTTCGCCGCTCACACGATGTTGCGGCGGCCGCTGGAGGCACTTCGCGACACCGGTCTCGACTACCTCCAACTCGGGCAGACGAGCCCGACCTTGAGCGGCGGCGAAGCGCAGCGCATCAAATTGGTCTCGCATCTCCTGTCCGGACTTCGACCCGGCCCGGGATCCATCGGCGCCCCCGCTCGACGTGGTGGCAGCGCTTCCCGGTCGGATCTCTTCATCCTGGAAGAACCCACCATCGGCCTGCACATCGAAGACGTACGCCGGCTGGTGGAAGTCGTCCAGCGATTGGTCGATGGCGGCCACACCGTGATGATCATCGAGCACAATCTCGACCTGATCGCCGAGGCCGACTGGGTCATCGATCTCGGACCCGAAGGCGGTGCCGAGGGCGGAAGGGTGATCGCGGAAGGCACCCCGGAATCGGTGGCGCAGGTCAAACAGTCCCAAACCGGACGGTACCTGAAACCCTTGCTGACGCCGTCAAAAGGCCATTCCCAGCCTCCACGGCCTCAGCGCAGGACTCCGGGCCATTGACATCCCCTCACCGCCACGCATTCAACAACTGTTCAGAGCGCTTCCGGTGGTTGTTTTCGGTTTCGCCGCCGGTGTCGTCGCAATCCTTCCACGGCTCCCGCTGCCAGGAGTGCTCCACAGGCAACGACGTTGGAAACCTCGGGCACCGGCAGCGGGGTTGTCACGATAATGCTCAAATCAGTCATCGTGATCGGCACCGCGCCGGAACTCCCGATCTGGGTGAAAGTCGGGGCCGTTGAATTGTCATAGCCATTGACCAGGTAGACATTCTTCCCGCTCGACGAGATGACGTAGAGATCGCCGGCAGCGCTTTGTCCCAATCCGGCGACCTGAATCGATCCCTGGGTGGCGAACGGAATGGAGGAGTCGATGTTGAAGCTGGTCCAGGCCGCGCCGGAACTGTTGGTCGCGTTCGAGACCGATTGGCGAAAAAACGTGTTGGCGCTCGAAAGAACGGTCGATCCGTAGATCACATCGTTGGAGCCGATCACAAAATCCCCGCCGCCCAGCGTCGTGGTCGAGGTGTGATCGAAGTTGGAGAACTGGTTGACCGCTGAATAACTCTTGGTCGTCGTTCCGGTGATCGGGAATTGAACCAGGGTGTCGTTGTTCTGCACGCCCAGCCAGTAGGCACCGTTATAATAGGCGCTTCGCGGCAGATAGCCCGAGCCAACCGTGGTGGCCGGCAGCGTGGCCGATGTCACCGCCGCCCCGAGCGCATACGGAGTAATATAGGATCCGTTGACGTTCTGGTAGATGTAGGGAACGACGGTCAGCGTCCCGGACGACGCGCTGGAATTATTGTTGTAGCTGTAGTTGAAGAAAATGTTGCCAGTCGAGGGATCGATGGCGAGGCCGTTGATGTACTCGTTCTGGTGGGTGCCAAAGCCGGTGACAAAGCCACCCAGATTGCCGAACTTCGTCGAAGTAACGGTGTTGGCCGTTTTATCGACGTTGATCTGGTAAATGTTCCAGTCGGTCCCGATACCGTAGATGTACTCCGTCGTTCCTCGTGCGGATCGCGCAAATACGAACAGGGAGAGGAAAAGAATTGGAACACGTCGCGTCATCCGAGAGCCCGTCTGAAAGGCTGGTTGAGCAAACTCATTCGGTCAGACAGGGTATCGGCAGTTCAGGGCCTTTCTTAAGAGTTTGTCTGAGAAATCCGGCGAATCTTGCGACACGGACTCGCGAATTCCGAAGCCGTCGAACCTCATCGAACCTCTCCCACTCGGTTTATTGCCGAAAACAGGATCCTTCCGGTTTTTCAGGCGGGCTCCTAGACTTCCGTCCGCATGTTGCCGCGTGAAAAATCCGATGCCCTGTTCGCCGCCGCCCTCAACCACATTCCGGGCGGAGTGAATTCACCGGTCCGCGCCTTTCGCGCCGTGGGAGGCAATCCCTTCTTCGTTGCCAGCGCAAAAGGCGCCTGGCTGACCGATGTCGACGGCAACCGCATTCTGGACTACGTCGGCACCTGGGGGCCAGCCATCCTGGGTCACGCGCATCCAGGGATCATTGCCTCCGTGAAATCCGCCGCCGACCGCGGAACCAGCTTCGGCATTCCCAATCCGGGCGAGGTCACGCTGGCTCAGCGGGTGAAGGAATGGGTTCCCAGCGTCGGAAAGATTCGATTCTGCAACTCCGGCACCGAGGCCTGCATGTCAGCGATCCGGCTGGCGCGCGGCTTTACCGGTCGGGACCAGATCATCAAGTTCGACGGATGCTATCATGGCCATGCCGATTCGCTGCTGGTCCGGGCCGGGTCCGGCGCCCTGACCTTTGGGCATCCGGACAGCGCCGGCGTCCCGGCGGATTTCGCCCGTCACACGCTGGTCCTCCCGTTCAACGATGCCGACGCGGTCACCGCAGCATTCGCCACCCACGGACGTGAAATCGCCGCGTTGATCGTGGAGGGCGTCCCGGCCAACGCCGGCCTGTATCTGCCACGGCCGGGCTTTTACGAACTACTGACCCGTCTGTGTCGCGAGAACGGGGCGGTGTTCATCCTCGACGAGGTGATGACTGGATTCCGATTGGGAAAGGGAGGCGCGCAGGAACGGTACGGACTCACGCCCGATCTGAGCTGCTTCGGCAAGATCATCGGTGCCGGACTCCCGGTTGGGGCCTTCGGCGGGCGCACCGACATCATGGATCAACTCGCCCCGCTGGGACCGGTGTACCAGGCCGGAACACTGAGCGGAAACCCCCTCGCCATGGCCGCCGGACTGGCCGCACTCGACGCGCTGGAGTCGACCGACGCCTACGCCACCCTCGAAACCCTCGGATTGCAACTGGAGGCGGGCATGACCGAGGCGGCCAGGTCCGCAGGAATTCCAGTCACCTGGCAGCGGATTGGCTCGATGTTCTGCGGTTATTTCACACCGGGCCCGGTCTGGAACCTGGCCGACGCGCTGAAGAGTGATCGCGCCCGGTTCGCCCGGTTTTTCCACGGCATGCTGGATGCCGGAATCTATCTGGCGCCGTCGCAATTCGAGGCCGGCTTCATTTCGACCGCTCATTCTCCGGCGGATATTGACGCGACGATCTCCGCCGCGTCCAAGGTGCTCCGCTCATTGTAAACGGCTTCCGTCATCCGATGAAGCCTTCGGCAACCATCGCCGGACCCGGAGCCCGCCCGGGAATCCCGAGCCGGGCCGAGGTGTGGCGGACGCCGTTGCCCCACCTCGCCGATCGCCCGGGAACGAGGCTGTTGTGCCGAACGCTGCTGACCTTGTTCCATTCCCATGTCCGCGAACTCCGGGGATTGGAACACATCCAACCGTCGAACGACCCCTTCCTGCTGGTGGCGAATCATTCCCAACGTCCCGAGGCGATCCTCCTCCCTACCTGGCTTTGTTTTCATCGCGGAGGACGGATGGTGCACTTCCTGGCCGACTGGAACTTTCTGCTGATTCCCGGGGTGGCTGGAATCATCCGGGCCCATGATCCCATCGTGGTCACGCGTAAGGCTGCCCGTCCCCAATTCCTCAATCGGCTCCGACCCCGATTCACCCCGGCATTTCCGCCCTTTGTCGAAGCGGAACGCCGGCTGCGTGACGGTCGGTCGATCGGCATTTTTCCCGAAGGAACCGCCAACCGCCATCCGACCCTGCTGCTGCGGGGCTATCAAGGCGCGGCCCGACTGGCGGTCGAGACCGGGGTCCGGGTGATTCCGGCGGGGATCCGTTTCCCGGGAGCGGATCCAACCCGCCCGGTCCGCGACACCTCCCCGTTCGCCGTGGAATTCGGTCCACCATTGCCATCCACCACCGGGGGTGACGATCTCGAAACAATTGGGGAAAGGGCGGGGCACTTTCACCACGAAATGATGACCGCCATCTCGACACTTTCCGGGAAACGATGGCACGATCACACTCGACGAACGAAGTATGACTTCGACCAAGACTGAGCTCCGCGTCATGCGGGTGGAGGACGAACACGGGCGCGATCTCGCGCTCACCGTGATGCGGGCCATCTACCGCGACGAAAAACAATGGATCCGGCAGGACGAAAAACTCGTCTCCCGGGCCGATCTGGCCGATCCCGGGGTGTCCTGGTTCGTCGTCTGCGTCGAGGACCGGCCGGTCGGCGTCCTGCGGGTCCTGTACGAGGTGCCCCTCGACGAATACCGGGAATACGGATTTCAGATGCGGTCGCGGGGATTTGATCTGGAGGCCTTTCTCAAGAACAACCGGATTGCCGAGATCGGACGCTTTGCCGTGTTGCCTGAATTCCGTCGCAACCTGCTTGCGGTGGTCGCCCTGATGCGGGCCGCGGTCGCCGACACCGTCCAGCGCGGATGGACCCACTACATCACCGACATCTTTGAGGGCGAACAGCACAATCCCCACGGGTTTCACACCCGGGTGATGGGATTCCAGGAAGTCGCGACGCACGACGTCGGCGAACTGAATTGTCCCAACCGCCGGATTACCCTGGTACTCGATCTGGCCCACAGCTACCGCCGGCTGCGCCAGCAGAACAACTGGATCTTCCGCTACCTCACCGAGGGCTGGTCCAGCGACCTGCACCAGCGTCTGATCGACCGTCAACCGTCTGCCCCGCTCATCGGCGCCTGAACGGGATCGATTCCAGAAAAACGGCGCCCCCCGATTCACCCAAAGGGAAACTGATTTCAAGGACAGGGGTAAGGACACAACGGAACGAGTCGGGTCCGATCCGCCCTTCATGAATCCGTGCCAATCCGTGAAATCCGTGTCCTGCCGTCGTTTTCAACACAGGGATTCGGCTTAGATCCCGTCAACGTTCCACCGGGAGGACCACCATCAGCGTGGTGCCCTTGCCGGGGGCGGACCACACCCGGACGGATCCGTGGTGCTGTTCGACGACCCGGGCCACGATCGCCAGGCCCAATCCCGTGCCCTTCGCCTTGGTCGTGCTCAACATCGAACTGAAGGCGCGCAGACGCCGTTCCTCGGTCATCCCCACCCCGGAATCACGGAACCGGATCGCCACATGGGTCGGCCGTCCGCCCGCCCCGCGACGGCCAAAGGCCCGCGACCGGATGGAGAGCCGGCCGCCCTGGGGCATTGCTTCCACCGCGTTGAGGGTCAGGTTCAGGAACGCCTGCTCCAACTGCGTGGGATCACCGGCCACGAGGGGAAGATTGGGCGCCAGGCGGCGAACCAGGTGGATGTCATGCGCCCGCAGTTTGTGGCGGGTCAACAAGCCGAGGTCGTCGAGCAGTTGGTTGATGTCGACATCGATGATCTGCGGTTCGGTACTGCGGGCGAAATCCAGCACCTGATCCACGATGCGGTTCAGGTGATCCATCTTTTCGCCCATGATCCGCACGTCCGTACGTCGCGGATCGCCCTCGGGAAAATCGAGCGCCAGGGAGTGATGGAGCATTTTCATCACCGTCAGCGGATTGCGGATTTCATGGGCGATCTCCGCCGCCAGAAGTCCGAGCGCCGAAAGCCGTTCGCTCTCCCGCAATTCCTCCTCCACCGAAACAATGCGGTCGTACAGCCGCGCTTTCTCCAATGCCAGCGCGGACAATTCCGCATACGCCGAAAGCACGCGAACTTCCTCGTCGGAAAACGTATGCGGTTCGCCGGTGTAGAGATTGAGCGTGCCAGTTGGGCGTCCGCCATAGATCAGCGGGACGCTCAGCAGGGAACACAGTCCCTCGCGACGGGCGAGCGAGGCGTTCTGGTAGCGGGCCGAGCTTTGGACGTTTTCCAACTGCATTGGCTTCTGCCGGCGGATCACGATCCCGAGAAAACTGTCGGCCACGTTGAGCCGTTGCTTCGAAACATAGACTGCGCCGGCGCCAGAATGGGCTCGCAACTCCAGCCACTCACGGCTGTCGTCGAGCATGGTCAGCGAACACATCTTCGCCTTCAACAGCGACCGGGCCTCCCGGGTGATGACCTGCAGGGCGTCATCGACACTCAAGGTAGTGTTGATGATCTGTCCCACGTGCACCAGCGATTCGAAAAGGCGCGCCTTCTGGCGGGATTGTTCGAAAAACCACGTGTTGGCGATGGCCGGTGCCGCGATGACCGCCAATTCGGTCAGCAGTTCCACATCGTCCTCGGAAAATGCGTCGAGGGTGTTGGCGTCGACATTGATCACCCCGCGCACCTGGCCCACCACCCGCAACGGCACCGCCAGTTCGGATCGAACCCCGGCATGAAGCGCGATGTAACGGCGATCCCGGCTGACGTCGCCGACACACGCCGGCCGGCCGGTTCGCGCCACCCATCCGGTGATCCCCTCGCCGACCCGCAGGCGCACCCTCGCGGCTTCTGCAGGGAGCCCGAGCACCGCCTCAACTTCAAGAAACCCGGTGGTGGGATTCACCATGCAGACGGACCCACTCTGCGCCCGCATCCAGCGCACCGCACCGGCCAGGACGATCTGCAGCACCTCCTTCAGATCGAGGCTGGAATGAACCTCGCGGGAAACGGTGTTCAAAATCTCCAGCCGCTTCACCCGCCGGAGAAGCGCCGCAGAATCGTTCTGGGATGCATCCACGTTCATCGCACGCGGGAGATGAGAAGGATACCCGTCAAGGCGAACGCCAGATTGGGAAGCCAAGCCGCAAGCCACGGGGCGACCTGTCCGCTTTGCCCCAGGGCGAAGCCCAGGCGTTGCAGGACAAAATAGCTGAACGCGATGGCCAGACTCCCGGCCACGCCGAAAAACACGTTGCGTCGGCCGGACGGCGCCCCGAATGGAATAGCGATCAGGACCACCACGGCGCAGGTCCACGGCGCGGCCAGTCGAACCTCCAACTGAGTGTCGAGTCGGGCCCGATCCGGACGGGACAGATTCGGATGCAAACGCCGGTAGATTTCGATCTCACGGGCCGACAACTGCGTTTTCTGCAGCGCCACCTGCTTTCCCATTTGAGAGCCGACCCGGACCTCGCTGCGGATCACCTCCGGCGTGTCCACCAGCTCCGGCGCATCGAGTTCGTCCCATTCCATGTTAAACGGATAGTCGTCGACGGTGGAACGAAACAGGAATTCGTGAACCTTCACCGTCCGGGTCTGGAACCGCCAAACGCCGTTGGTCCACAGCGCCGCGTCGGCAATCAACGTCCGGCGCGCGCCCGCGCCGACCGGGCCGCGTCCCCGCAGATCGGCCAGATCGCCGTTGGCCGGATTCAACTCCCCAATCGACCACTTCCGGTCGGCAGCGGCATCGGCAAAGTTCAGGTGTACCTTCCATGGAATCGAATTGGTGCCGATCTGACGAACGGTCGATTCACCCGGCCACGCGCTGACGACGTCCAATGCGCCTCCCAGTTCGGCGACCGACAGCGACAGCTTCTGGCGGCTCGCCGGCGCGTCGTCATGCGCCGAACGATGGATGTATTCGAGCCCGTTGGTGAGCTGCCATACGACTGAGGTCCAATGTCCCCCGGAAGCCGTGACCTCCTGCCACGCATCCTCGGCGAGGAATGTCTGCACCCGGACCTGACGCAGTTCCCCGGTGACCTGATTGAAGGCACCGATCCGCCACGAGGTGCGCGAGGCCGGATTCTGGAACTGTACGTTGGAAACCCAATTCCTCGCCCCACCGATTCCGGCCGGATCCCGCCAATCCGCGCGCAATCGATCCTCGTGCTCCCGGGCATCCGGAAACGCCACTTCATTGAGGAAATAGAGCCCCGCGGACAGCCCGAAACCGACGACCAGGTACGGAAGACAGATCCGCCATAGTCCAATCCCAGCGGCGCGCATGGCGGTCAGTTCGTGATGGCGGGAATGCTGGGTCAGCGCGTAGAGGAGGGCCAGGAGTTCGCCCACCGGGAGGATGGTGAGCAGCATTTCCGGCATGCGAATCCAATACAGGTGCGCGACACCCAGCCAGGGCGCGTGATCCTTTTGCAGATTCTCCAGTTCGCCCAAGACATCGAACGCCACCCAGAAGATGAGGAATCCGCTCAGGCAAACCCCGAGCGGCAGCAGCAGTTCCCTCAGCAAATAACGGTCGAGCAGGCGCATCCGACGCGGGCGAACCTAGGAGTCCGGGAGAAAATTGCGAGAAGTCCCGCCGCGCCGGTCGGGTTGGGACCGTCCGGGTCCTGCCGCAGGACTCTTCCCAATTTTCGGACAGGCTCCTAACCTCGGCGGTCATGAAGCCGATTCTGCGAGCAATGACTTGGGTGGGGGTCGCCGGGTTGGGGGCGTTCGCCTATGGCATTCTCGCGGTCCGTCGCGGGGAACCCATTTCGTCGGCCTACCTGCTGATTGCGGCGGTCTGCACTTACGCCATCGGCTACCGGTTCTATTCGGCCTGGCTGGCCGCGCGAGTGCTCATGCTCGATGACCGCCGGGCAACCCCCTGTGAAATCGCTGAAGACGGACGGGATTTTGTCGCCACCCATCCCTGGATCGTCTTCGGCCATCACTTCGCGGCGATCTCCGGTCCGGGGCCGTTGGTCGGTCCCGTACTGGCCGCCCAGTTCGGCTATTTGCCCGGGGCGTTGTGGATCCTGATCGGCGTGGTGCTCGGAGGTGCGGTGCAGGATTTTGTGATCCTATTCGCCTCGCTGCGGCGCAACGGCCGATCACTTGGACAAATGGTCCGGGACGAGATCAACCCCGCCGCCGGCAGTCTCGCCTTGGTGGCCATCCTCGCCATCATGATCATCCTGCTTGCCGTCCTGGCGGTGATCGTGGTCACGGCGTTGGCGGAAAGCCCGTGGGGTATTTTCACGGTGGGCGCCACGATCCCGGTCGCCTTGCTGATGGGTGGGTATCTGCGCTGGGTCCGCGTGGGACGAACGCTTGAGGCGTCGATTGGCGGGGTCACCCTATTGCTGGCCTCCGTTTGGGGCGGGCAATTCATCCATTCCCATCCGGACCTCGCCGCACTCTTCACCTTCAAGGCTGAACCCATCGCGTGGGCGATCATCGTTTATGGCGTGGCGGCATCGGTGTTGCCGGTGTGGCTTCTTCTGGCACCGCGCGATTATCTGAGCACGTTCATGAAGCTGGGGACGATTTTCGCTCTCGCGATCGGAGTGCTCTGGGCGTTGCCCACGCTGCAAATGCCTGCTGTGACCCGCTTCACCGACGGCTCGGGTCCAGTCGTTCCTGGGAAGCTGTTCCCCTTCTGCTTCATCACCATCGCCTGTGGTGCGATCAGCGGATTCCACGCGCTGGTCGGCAGCGGCATCACTCCGAAAATCATCACCCGTGAACGCTATGCGCGCCCGATCGGCTATGGCGCGATGTGTCTCGAATCGCTGGTGGCCATCATGGCCCTGATCGCCGCCTGCACGCTGGATCCCGGCGTTTATCTCGCCATCAACATCAAGGGCGCGGGTGCGGATGCGGCGGCGATCGCGGCCGACACCATCGCGCGGGTGAATGCCACCGGCTTCCATCTCGAAGCCGCCACCCTTGAACGGCTGGCTCACGATGTCGGCGAACGATCATTGTACGGCCGGACCGGCGGTGCCGCGACGCTCGCGGTTGGTATGGCCGCCATCTTTTCCAAGCTGACCCACGGTCGCTGGCTCGATCTTTGGTATCACTTCGCCATCATGTTCGAGGCGTTGTTCATCCTGACGACCCTTGATGCCGGCACTCGCGTCGGCCGGTACCTGCTCCAGGATTTCCTCGGTCATCTCTGGAAACCGCTCGGCGATACCCGATCGGTTTCGGCCAATCTCCTGGCCAGCGTGCTCATCGTGGCCGGCTGGGGTGCGGTCCTGATCAGCGGCGTTCGAAATCCCGACGGCGGCACCCGCGCCTTGTGGCCCATCTTCGGCATTGCCAATCAGCTGCTCGCCGCCATCGCGCTCTGTCTCGCCACCACGCTGTTGATCAAGGCGGGACTTCAGACCACCGGTCCTCGCCGACCCCGCTGGCTGCCGCTGGTGACCTTGATTCCACTGGCCTGGCTGTTGACAGTCACCTTCACCGCCGGTTGGCAGAAGATGATGGATCCCGATCCCCGCATCGGCTTCCGGGCGCAAATGAAGGTGAACGAAAAAAAGATCACCGATGCCCAACAGCGCCTCGCAACGATCCCGTCGGAAACGGATCCGACACTTCCGTTGGTACGAAAGCAGTTGAAGACGGCCACGGGTCTCTATTTCAACGCCGCCTTCGATCTGATCGTTACCGGCGTTTTCCTCACTTTTGCCGCGGCACTGGTGATCGTTTCCGTTGGGGAATGGATCCGACTGCTCGGCGGAACCCGATCGGCGGCCCTGCACGAAACCGAACCGGTCTGGCTTCCAGATCACGCGCTCCGCGAACCCCGGACCGCATCCTCACTGGGTGCGGCGGCCCTGACGCTCGCCCTGCTCCGCGAATGGTCCGGCGAAACCGAAGTCGATCGCGCACGCGCCCACGCCGCCTGTGCGTGCGAACCCGGTTCTCCAGGCATGGGCGTGTTGATCGATCTTCCCGAAGTGCGATCGGAGGTCGAACGCCGTCAGGCCCAACAAGCCTACGTCACCGCGGCGGAACATCGGTTCAACGGTGTTCAGCGGTGTTGTTGATTGGAAATCAGTGCGCGCCTGCAGGGTGCGCTCGTTGATGGGGGGGGGAACACCCCATATCCTGCCCTCAAACAAACCGCTACGAAGGGCGTTCGCCATTTGTAAGCGGCGTCG
Source organism: uncultured Verrucomicrobiota bacterium (assembly GCA_903907925.1). Classification (GTDB taxonomy): domain Bacteria; phylum Verrucomicrobiota; class Verrucomicrobiia; order Limisphaerales; family UBA9464; genus CAIVQB01. The sequence continues at coordinate 112,624 of CAIVQB010000106.1, read as the reverse complement.
GCCGTGTCATGGACATCAACGCCCAACAGTTGCCATTCTTGGACAAAATCGCTTCCAAACGATGAAACTGATGGGGACGGCGGAGATGCAGGTCTGTGCCGAGCGACCGCGACACACACCGCTTGAGAGCGATCCACGGAAACGGCTTTGAGTTCGCCCTGTCTATTCAAAACCAGGGATGCCAGCTTTCAGGGAACGAAATAGCGCGTGAAAAAGAGAGTTGCACCTGCCCGCCGACCCAAGAAGCCGGCTCCAGTGGATCCGCCGGAAATCTCCGCCTCATCTGCGGGTGTTTCGTTTCCCATCGTCGGCATCGGTGCGTCTGCCGGAGGACTCGATGCTCTGGATCAGTTTCTGAGGCACGTCCCGGCGCACAGCGGCATGGCGTTCGTCATTGTCCAGCACCTAGATCCAACGCGCAAAGGCATCCTGCAGGCCCTGCTCCAGCGCGCGACCGAGATGCGTGTTTTCCAGGTCAAGGATCGCACCCTCGTGCGGCCGGATTGCGTCTATGTGATCCCTCCGGACAAGGACATGTCCATCCTGCACGGGGTCCTGCATCTGCTCAAGCCGACGGCGATCCGCGGGATGCGCCTGCCCATTGATTTTTTCCTCCGCTCATTGGCTCAGGATCAGCGGGAACACAGCGTGGGTGTGATTCTCTCCGGCATGGGCTCCGATGGCACCCTCGGGGTACGTGCCATCAAGGAAAAGGCGGGCGTGGTTCTGGTTCAGGAGCCGACGACGGCCAAGTTCGACTCCATGCCGCGCAGTGTGATCGACGCCGGGTTGGCGGATGTCGTGGCAGGGGCCGAGGAGTTGCCGGGAAAAATGCTGGCCTATCTGGAGCGTCCCCCGCCCTTCACCTGCACGGAAGGGGTGCAGGAAGAGAAGACACGAAGCTCCCTGGAAAAAGTGGTGATCCTGCTGCGTGCCCACACCGGCAACGACTTTTCCTTCTACAAGCGAAACACCCTCAACCGCCGGATCGAACGCCGCATGGGGATTCACCAGATCGCGAGGATGGCGGATTACGTGCGCTTCTTGCAGGAGAACTCGCAGGAGTTGGATTTGCTGTTCAAGGAGTTGTTGATCGGGGTGACGAATTTTTTCCGCGATCCCGCCGCCTGGGAACACCTGTCCGAACACGCCCTTCCCGCGCTGCTCTTGAGCCGTTCCTCGGGTCAGGCGTTGCGGGCATGGGTGCCCGGGTGCTCCACCGGGGAGGAGGCCTATTCCCTGGCGATCGTTCTCCGGGAGGCGGTTGAAAGGCTCAAGCCCCGAAGGAAAATCACGATTCAAATCTTCGCCACCGATCTGGATCGGGACGCCATCGAAAAGGCGCGGAAGGGCTTCTATCCGGCAACGATCGCTGCCGATGTTTCGGAAGCCCGGCGCAAACGATTCTTCACCCGGGAGGATCACGGCTACCGGGTGCGCAAAGAGATTCGCGAGATGGTCATCTTCGCCCCGCAGAATCTCATCATGGATCCCCCGTTTACCAAACTGGACATCCTGAGCTGCCGGAATCTGTTGATCTACCTGACCACGGAGGTGCAGAAGAAACTGATTCCGTTGTTTCACTACAGCCTGAATCCGGGCGGCATTCTGTTTCAGGGCAGCGCGGAGACCGTGGGCGAATACGCCGATTTCTTCGTCCCGCTGGGCGCAAAGCACCGGCTCTTCCGACGGACGGAATCCGTATTGCGGCCGGATCAGATTGTCTTCCCGTCGTCCTTTGCCGCCGGCCCACCGGCCAGTCCCGAGGCTCGTCCTGCGACCAAACCGTCGACCAGTCTCCAGACGATGGCGGATCAATTGGTGCTGCAATGTTATGCGCCGCCGGCCGTCCTCACCAATGACACCGGAGACATCTTTTACGTCAGTGGACGGACCGGGAAATACCTCGAACCCGCCGCGGGCAAGGCCAACTGGAACATTTTCGCCATGGCCCGGGAAGGACTGCGCTACGAACTCGCGAATGCCTTCAAGGCGGCGCTCCGAAAAAAGGAGGGCGTGACCCTGCGGGGACTCAAGGTCGGGATGGATGGCGGTAGGCACTGCGTGGATGTGACCATCCGGTGCCTGGATGAACCCGGCCCCATGCAGGGGTTGATGATGACTGTTTTCGCCGAGGTGGCTTCCCCGGCACCGGGAAAATTCACCAAGCCACACACCCGCAGCCCGCGCGTGACAGAACTGGAGTTGGAACTGCTTCAGGTTCGGGGTGAGTCGCGCGCCACCCATGAAGAGATGCAGACCTCGCAGGAGGAGCTCCGATCTGCCAACGAAGAACTGCAATCAACGAATGAAGAGATGCAGTCCACCAACGAGGAACTCACCACCTCCAAGGAAGAGATGCAGTCCCTGAATGAGGAACTTCAGACCGTCAACACCGAGATGCAGGTCAAGGTGGACGAACTGTTGCACGCCAGCAACGACATGAAGAACCTGCTCGATAGCACGAATATCGCGACCCTCTTTCTGGACAAGGAACTCAATGTGCGGCGGTTCACTCCGCAGGCGACGAAGATCATCAAACTTATTGCAGGGGACGCGGGACGCCCCATCACCGATCTTGCAACGGACCTGCGCTATCCGGAACTCGTCGACGATGCGCGCGAGGTGCTGAAGAAGCTGGCCGCTGTGGAAAAGCAGGTCAGCGCGCGCGATGGCCGCTGGTTCACCGTGCGCATCATGCCCTACCGCACCATGGACGACCGGATCGACGGCGTGGTGATCACCTTCACCGACATCAGCGCGTCCAAAACGCTTGAGGCAAAACTGCGGGGTCTGCCAGGCCACCCGCGATTGACCGTCAAGATTCCGCCCCGGGCGGGAGGCAAGCCCCGCACCCGGGGCACCGTGAATACGGTCGCTTCACGCAGGACCCGCAAGCCGTGAGATCCTCTGCCATAAGCACGGCACCGACCCGTTCTGCATCCGTAGTTGAATTGCGGCGACGCGCCCGGGCCCAACTCCGCAACGAGGCCAAAGCTCGCACCCTGGTAGTCGAGATTCCAAAATCCGCGGCCGACATCCGGCGGCTCTGCCATGAACTTCAGGTTCACCAGGTCGAGTTGGAACTGCAGAACGCGGAACTTCAGCGGTCGAGGGACTCACTCGAAGCGGCCCTGGAAGACTACACCGACCTCTACGAGTTTTCCCCGGTGGGATATTTCAGCCTCTCGGCGGACGGCGTCATCCACAGGGTCAACCTCACCGGCAGCACCCTGGTTGGGATCGAACGTTCCTCATTGGTGGGAAAACCCTTTCAACGGCTGATTTCCGTGCCCCTGCGGTCGGCCTTCACCTCCTTCCTCAAGCAGGTCTTTGAGACGCAATCCCGGCAGTCGGGCGAGTTCGAGATTTCCATTCCGGGTCGACCATCCCGTTCGGTGAACATCGAAGCGCAACGGCTGCAGAACCAGCTTGCGTGTCGCGCGGTGTTGGTGGACACCACCGATCGGAAGGCAGACGAAGATCGCGTGCGAGTCTCGGAAATCCGATACCGCCGTCTTTTCGAGGCCGCCCAGGATGGAATCCTGATCGTCGACCCCGAGACCCGTAAAATTACTGATGCCAATCCCTTCATGACGACCCTTCTCGGCCATACCCGCGACGAGTTGGTCGGCAGGGAATTGTTCGAGATCGGCCTTCTCAAGGATGCAGTTGCCGGCGGGGAAATCTTCGAGAAGCTCAAACGGGATCACGGGATCCGCTATGAAGGTCTGCCGATCAAACGACAAGGTGGCCGGCAACAGGAAGTCGAAGTGGTGGCGAATTTGTACCGGGAGAACGGACACTCGGTGATCCAGTTCAATGTGCGCGACATCACCGCCCGCAAGCAGGCGGAGGAGCAGGCCCGGCGGCATGAAGTGTTGTTCGCTGCCCTGGTCACGCAGGCCCCGTTCGGTGTCTACGTCGTGGATGACCGGTTGCGACTCCAACAGGCCAATCCCAGAGCCCTGCCGGTTTTTGAAAATGTTCATCCATTGATCGGTCGGGATCTGTTGGAGATCCTCAACATTATTTGGCCGAAGCGGGTGTCGGCACGGATTATAAACCTCTTCAAAGGCACGTTGAAAACCGGGGCACCCTATCAGGCACCGGAATTTGCCGAACGCCGGTTGGACACCGGTGCAAAGGAAGTCTACGAATGGCAGATCCAACGGGTCACCCTGCCGGATGGAAGATTTGGGGTGGTCGCCTATTTCAGCGAAATCACCGAACGCAAGCTGGCCGACGAAGCGGTGCGACGGCTGGCGGTCGTCACCTCGTCAAACGAGAAACAAGAGCTGGAGATCGTCCGACGACGAGTGGTGGAAAAAAATCTCAAACAAAGCGAACAGCAGCAGCGAAGAATGCTCCGGCAATCGAACCGGATGCAGAAACAACTGCGGAGCCTGTCGCATCGGATCCTGCTCGCACAGGAGGCGGAGCGCAAACGCATCAGTCGCGAACTGCATGATGTCATCACCCAGACGGTGGTGGGCATCGGGGTTCATTTGAACGGACTGGCCCGACGTGATTTGGTCAACGCCCGGTTTCTCAAGCCCACGCAACAACTGATCGAGCAATCGGTGGTCATTCTGCATCAGTTCGCCCGTGAACTGCGCCCGACGCTTCTCGACGATCTGGGGCTGATTCCGGCGCTCCAATCTTATCTGGAGGAATTCATGAAGGAAACCGGAGTTCGCGTCCGGCTGGCCGTGTTCGCCGGAGTGGAACAGATCCACATCACCCACCGGACCGCCCTGTACCGCGTCGCCCAGGAAGCCCTCCAGAATGTCGCGCGGCACGCCCGTGCCGGTCAGGTGCGGATGAACATCCAGAATCTGGACGGCCAGGTACAGATGAGGATCCGCGACGACGGAATTTCGTTTGACGTGGAATCGATGATGGCGTCGAAGGCGGGCGGGCGACTCGGATTGCTGGGAATGCGAGAACGGTTGGAGATGATTGGCGGGGTCCTGACCATCGAATCCGAGGTTGGAAAAGGAACAACCGTCCTGGCGAGGGTTCCCTTCCGAAAAGGGCGCGCCGGAAGCCAATCCGCGCGCTGATCGGACAGATGGATCGGAGGAAGGCTGTGGAGCAGGCCTTTGGGGTATCATCCGTACTCAATCACTCGCTCACTTGCCCACTCCTTCCAACGGGCATCGCGCATCGGTAAACGGTCTTCCGGTTGGGAAACACTCCCATTAACCTTCGCGCATGCGCCTCGGCCTTTATGGCGGCTCGTTCGATCCGATCCATCTGGGTCACCTGATGGTGGCCCGGGCGGCGCTCGAGGAGTTGGCGCTGGATCGACTGGTGTTCATCCCGGCGGCGCAATCCCCATTCAAGCCGGGAACCCAACCCGCCCCGGCAAACGTTCGGGCCCGGATGATGCGACTCGCGCTCGCCGGAGAAACCCGATGTGAAGTCAGTGAAACGGAGATTCGGCGCGGCGGTGTCAGCTACAGCATCGATACGGTCCGTGAGTTTTCAGCGGCTCATCCGGAGGCTGAGTTGTTCTGGCTCATTGGTGCCGATCATGTCGCCAGCCTGCCCTTGTGGCGCGAGGCCATCGCGCTGGCGGGAGCCGTCCGGTTCGTGGTGATTCCGCGACCCGGTGCCACTCCTCCCGAATTGCCCGAACCGTTTCGACTGCTGGCGCTCCGTGGATGGCCCCTCGCCGTGTCGTCGTCCGAAATCCGGGCGCGTGTGGCCGCCGGCCTGTCCATCCGCCACCTCGTACCACCGGGTGTCGCCGAGGTGATCGCACTCGAAAATCTGTACCGAACGACCGCGGTGGGTTGAACGTTAGAGCCCTTCGCGAACGGTTCAGCCTCCAAACCGGACCACCGGTTCGGGCGGCGAACGATGGATTTCTTCCAACCGGTATCCGAAGCCGGGGCCGCGGAGGGTCCCCAAATCGATCATCCCATTGCGGCGTTGATAGAGACCCGGATGAACCGCCGCCTCCGGCGCACTCGCCGCGGGATAAAACTGCATCGCGTTAGTTTCCACGCCGGCGATCGTTCCAACATGCGCCGCCAACAGCGCGTGGGGAATCATCGCCAGCATCGGGTTGGTGAGATCTTGGACCATCAATTCCATGCCGTGAGCCCGCGCCCAGCAGGCGGCCAACAGCGCTCCCGACTGAGTCTTGCAGGTTTTCAACGCCACACCGGTCCAGCCCAACTCCCGACCCAATCGTACCTTCCGCCAATCGTGCGCGCTCTCGTCGAGGAACAGCGGTTTGCGCTGACTCACGGGATGGACCTCCAGGCGAAGTTCCTCCAATTCGTATGGAAACGGTTGCTCCACATACCGCAATCGCGCGAACAACTCCGGCGCATCGGCTTTCAACCGATCCAGGATGTCGCAGACGTATCCGGGATCGGTGACGGTGCAATTGAAGTCGGCGGAAAACAGTTCACCCCCCAGCGGAAGGGCGATCTCCGCCACCCGCACCATTCGGGCGAAATCCCAGGCCGCATCGTTCCCGCGCAGCTTGACCTTCAAGCAGCGCAATCCGTCGCGCTGAATCCAATCGGCCAACACCACCGGATGGCCGTCGGCGGGTTCGGATCCGTTTAATTCGGAGGCATCCAGCGGATCCAATCCACCCACCAGATGCCAGGCCAACAATCGGCTCGGCGGTTCCGGGACGAGAAAGTCCACCGGGAATCGTCCGGAGAACGAAACCGCGGGATCAGCCGATTCGATGAACTGCGACAGATCGCGGCTGAGGAAATCGCTGGAATAGGTCGAGTAGACCGGGCGCTCGTGGATGCGGCCGAACGCATCGTGCAACGCCAGATCGAAGGCCGAATTGCAGACCAATGCGGCGAGCCAGGGCATCTGCAACGTCACTCCGGCGGCAATGGCGTTGGAACCGGACGTCTTTGAACCCGAAAGTCCGCTGGCGTTGAAATCGTCGAGCAGGCGCGGCAGGAGTTGTTCGATGAAATCGTGTCCCAGCTCCAGGGCGTGTCCCCAATCGCCATTCGAACTCCAGGCCCGGGCCAGGAGTTGGCTGAACAGTTTCAGCGCTTCGTGGCGCGGCGCGTAGGGGTCGCGCGAGGGCCAGACCCATTGGACACTCAGCGGCGTTTCCCCCCAGCCTTCAGCACTGCGGCCCTGTCGATCCACCACCCGAAGCGCCACCCGCGCGCAGGTCACGCGGGTGAGGGTTTCGGGGCCGAACTTCAGCGGCACCCGGGTTTCGACGGGAAGAAACCAAAGCGTGACGGCAGTGACGCGAACATCGGTGGACCGGGACACAGGCGCGAACGATGCGGAAGCCACCGACCCCGGTCAACGCGGCGGAAAACAGGGCCAACATTCGGAGCTCCGCACTTTTCAGCCTTGCCACGACGCCACCGCGACCGGTTGGCTGGGGTCGTGACTCCGCAGCAAGCAGCCGATCTCCTCGACCAATTCCAGCGCGGCCAGACGACCCGCGACGAAACCCTGAGGGCGTTTCAGGCGGAGCCCGTGTCCGACCTGGGGTTTGCGGTGGTCGACACCCAGCGGGAATTGCGGAAGGGATTTCCCGAGGTGATTTTCGGCGCTGGAAAGACTCCGGCGCAGGTCGTGGCCATTTCCGAGCGTCTATTGAAGGCCAGTGGTCGGGTGTTGGTGACCCGGATTACGCCGGCGCACGCGACCGCGTTCCGTAGGCGCTTCAAGAAAGGGATTCATCACGAAGCCGCCCGTTGTCTGACCATGGAAAAATCGCCCCTGCCCAAGCGGCCCGGCTATGTGGCGGTGGTGGCGGCCGGCACCAGCGATTTGCCGGTGGCGGAGGAGGCCGCGGTCACCGCGGAATTCATGGGCAATACCGTGCGGCGCATCTACGACGTCGGCGTGGCCGGCCTGCACCGACTGCTGCGACGGGTGGATGACCTTCAGGCCGCCAATGTGTTGATCGTGGTGGCCGGCATGGAAGCCGCACTGCCGAGCGTCGTGGGTGGTCTAGTGGGGAAACCACTGATCGGCGTTCCCACCAGCATCGGCTACGGCTCTCATTTTGGCGGCCTCACCGCCCTGCTGGGCATGCTGAACTCCTGCGCGAGCGGATTGACGGTGGTGAACATCGATAATGGATTCGGTGCCGGCTACGCGGCCAGTCAGATAAACGCTTTGGCTGCTTCGGCGAATCGATGACGCCTTGAATGGGTCGATCCTTCTAGCGACGCTTCTCGCGAGTGATTTGGCAGTGATGGCAGGGTTTTCCGGGGCAATTGCCGACGTCACCACCAGTCGTCCCACAACGCCCGTGGACGCCGCCTCTCCCCGGCCCTCCCCTCCATCGGCAATGGAGGGGAGGGAGTCCACCGGGCGCGACAGGTGAAGCGCACTTGCGAATGACCCACGCTTCAAGCCCTTCGCCAAGGCGGGATTCGACCGCTTGGATTCGGTTGAAACTGGATTATTCCGAAGGTTTCCGCCGCCGCCATTCGTGCTAGGCTGCGGGGGTGTTGCCGGATATCCGCTCCCAAACCCGAGAAACCCTCGCCGCCCAATTCGCTGCCTGGGGTCAGCCCGCCTACCGCCTCGACCAATTGTTGGGGTGGTTGTACGCGCGCCGCGCCGTCTCCTGGGACGCGATGACCAACCTCTCCAAGAGTCTTCGCCAACAGCTCGCGGAGACGTGGTCTCTGCGACTCCCGGAACTGGTCGTCAAACAGGGTTCCAGCGATACCACGCAAAAGTTTCTGTGGCGCCTCGCGGACGGTGCGCTGATTGAAAGTGTCCTGATCCCCGCAAATCCAGGGCTTTACGGCGACGCCAGCGACCGTCACACGCTCTGCATTTCGACCCAGGTCGGATGCGCCTACGGTTGCCGGTTCTGCGCCAGTGGACTTGACGGTTGGAAACGCAACCTCGAGCCCTCCGAAATCATCGGACAGATCCTCGCCGTGGAACGCTGGGCCGCCAGTGTCGAAGCCGCCGTCACACCCGCAACCGTCCCCGCGCCGACTGAAGTACCCGCCTCTTCAACCGAGTCCACCGTCGAGACCACCGCCACGGATCCCGCTGCGGCGATCGTGCCCGGGGCTCCCGTTGCCCCTGCGGCACCACCCGCCGCTCCCCGACCGCCGGAACGGATCGTCAACAATATCGTGGTGATGGGGATGGGTGAGCCTCTGGCCAATTTCGAAAACCTGATGGCCGCCTTGCGCACGTTGAATGCGAGCTGGGGCTGCGGCATCGGCGCGCGGAAAATCACCATCTCCACCAGCGGGGTGGTTCCCGGAATCCGATCCCTGGCCCGCGACCCGCTCCAGTTCCGCCTGGCGATTTCCCTGCACGGAGCGACCGACGCGGTCCGCGGACAGATCATGCCGGTCAATCGGAAGTACCCACTCACCGAACTCACTTCCGCCTGCGAGGAATATGTCCGTCTGAAGGGCAAGATGATTACCCTGGAATACATCCTCATCGCCGGGGTAAATGACGGACTCGACCAGGTCGAACCGCTCGCCACCCTGGCCCACCGGTTGCACGCCAAGGTCAACTTGATCCCCTACAACACCGTCGAAGGCCTGCCCTGGGTGCGCCCCAGCGACGACGTGTGTGAGACCTTCGCCGACCAACTCGAACAGCACGAAGTCGTCACCACCCTCCGCCGCGAAAAAGGCCACGACATCGACGCCGCCTGTGGCCAGTTGCGGTTGAAGACGGAAGCGAAGGAATCGGAGGTCGCATGATGTTTTGGTGAGAATTACCAAGCGAGTTGTGGCGCTCTTGGCAATACCGCGCGGTTGCTGGCGATTCCGTGCAGCCTCTTCCTTTTTCATTTTTCATTTTACCTTCGTTTTTTGCCTTCTCCGCAATTTTCCCCCATTCTCCCCCCGTGCTCGCGCTTCTTGACTATGGCGCCGGAAATATCCGCAGCGTCGAAAAGGCCCTCCGTGCCGCCGGTGCCGAGGTGGAACGGGTCGCATCCCCGAACGATTTTAAGCGGGCGCATGGAGTGGTCCTGCCGGGCGTCGGGGCATTCGACGACTGCCTGAACGCCCTGCATCGCCAGGAACTGGGAGCGGCGGTCTCGGAATGGATCCGGTCCGGCCGGCCGTTTCTGGGGATCTGCGTGGGCTATCAGGCCTTGTTCGAACGCAGCGAGGAATTCAATTCCTGCGCCCTCGGGCTCGGCGTTTTCCAGGGGCCGGTGGTCCGTTTTCATCCGACGCCAGCCGAACCGCATCTCAAGGTGCCGCAGATTGGCTGGAACGAGGTGTCTATCACGCAGCCGGGTTGCCCGATGTTCGAGGGCATTCCGGACAACAGCCATTTTTACTTCGTCCACAGCTTCTTTCCCAAGCCGGCGGACGCCTCGATCATCGCCGGGCAGACGGACTATGGCGTCCCCTTCGCTGCTGCTGTTCGGAAGGAGAACGTCTGGGCGACCCAATTCCATCCGGAAAAAAGCCAGGGCGTCGGGCTGCGGTTGCTTTCGAATTTTGTGCAGTTCGCCGCGCGGAATTGAGACGAAACGGTGGAGTCGAAGGCGATTCTTGAATTCGATCCGATAGATTTCACTACACCGGGGAGCGCCTCCTCACCCGCCCTCCGGGCACCCTCTCCTCCATTCGGAATGGAGGAGAGGGACGGGGGGTAAGCTTCATTCCACGAGCGTCGTTCGTGGGCCTACGACGGGTCCAGGGCGTCTTGGCGAGGGATCTTCGATCGGGAATCGAGCCAATCCGAAATCTCCGCGCCATCACCGCCGCAGGGTCTTGACGGTGTTGAGTTCGCGGATCCGCCAGGTGCCATCGCGCCGCACCAACCGGAACTCAAATTCCTGCGCGGTGAAGGCTTCCTGCTTCCCGCTGGAGGCGCTGGCGGTCAGGTAAACCCGGGCGGTATCCTCCGCCGGCCCCAGGGTCACAACCGGATCGAACAACTGAACGTCCATCCCGCCCTGGAGAATCTGAATCGCGCCGGCCAGACTGCGGATCTCATCGCGACCGGACAATTGCGCCGGCGGAATTCCCAGGGTTTCAAAGTGAATGACGGCATCCTCGGTAAAGGCGTTGGCGAACGACTCAACCCGTGCCAGCCGACGCAACTGGCCTTCGCCGGGACGAAACGAGGCTTCCTTCGCCAGGGCTTCCAGCGTCCGGGTGATTCGACGGCTTTCCGTGGGCCGGACCAGGACCCACAGGCCCACGATACCCAGGACCATCAGGGACCCGATGATCCGGAAAAAGCCGCGACTCATCGATTGGCCCTTCCCACCAGGCGTTCCCGTTTCGCGATGCCGAATTCATGACGGTCCTGGGGCATGCCACGATTGTCGCCGATGACCAGGAATTCGTCCGGACCGATCAATTCATCCTCGAGATCCCGGGGCCAGTTCCACGGGGCTTTCTTGATGAGGTACGGTTCGTCGAGAGGTTCGCCGTTGATGAAGACCTGGCCGCGTCGGATGTGAACTCGTTCCCCGGGAAGCGCGATGATTCGCTTGAGAAGCAGGTTGTGGAAACCCGTGGTGCGGATCGCCATGACATCGCCCCGGACCGGGGGATGGAGTCGCAGCGAAAGCCGGCTCACCGAGGTTCTCTGACCGTCGTGATAAGTCGGCTCCATGCTGATGCCCGTGACCTGGATAGGAAGGGCCATCCAGCGGAAATAGCCGACCACCAGGCCGGCGGTGACGAGGAGGCGGATGGCGGTTACTTTCGGATTCCGGCCGATCAGGAAGATCTGGAGCCACGACGCCTTGGGGCGATCGTTGGGATTGGGAGAATCGGAGGCCATCAGGGCGGCGGATGGGCGCAACCTAGTCGCGGCGGGCGGCCGGGGACAGTCCGATTTCGGGTGGTCGGATCCGTTCGGTTCCCGCCGCGGACTTGCATGGACGCCGGGATGTGGCAATGGTTCGTGGAACATCAATACCCCGTTTTCCATGACTCTTCTCTCACGCCGTCAGGCCCTCAAATCAACCGGCCTCCTTTCCGCCGGATTCTTCCTCAGCACCACGGTGACCCGCGCGCTCGCGCAGGCGGCGACGCCGGCACCGACCGGTCCGCACAAACTCGCGCCGCTGCCCTATGCCGCCAACGCGCTGGAGCCCCAGTTCGATGCGAAGACGATGGAGATCCATCACGACAAGCATCATGCCGCGTACGTCACCAATCTGAACAAGGCGCTCGCCGACTATCCCGACCTTCAAAAGCTCAGCGTCGAGGAACTGCTCAAGGACTTGAACGCGGTGCCGGAGAAAATCCGCACGGCGGTCCGCAACCATGCCGGCGGCCACTACAATCACACGCTGTTCTGGCAATGCCTCCGACCCGAGGGCGGTCCCGGTCCTGAAGGCCCGCTGGGAGAAGCACTCGGCGCATTGTTCGCCGACAAGGAGGAGGGGCAGAAACTCTTTTTGGAAAAGTGTCTGGGCGTGTTTGGCAGCGGATGGGTGTGGCTGACCCTGGACGCCAACAAGAAACTGGCGATGGAATCCACCGCCAACCAGGACTCACCGCTGTCGGCCGGCCGCACCCCGCTGGTCGGCATCGACCTGTGGGAGCATGCGTATTATCTCAAATTCCAGAACCGTCGCGCCGATTACGTGAAGGCGTTCTTCCCGTTGATCAACTGGGAGTTCATCCAGCAGCGGTACGATAAGATTGCCGGCTGAGTTCGCACGGCACGCCGCTTTGGGCCGGCCGTTCCAACGGCGTCGCGAGAATCATAACGCGGCGCCGTTTCCCGTTTCACAACGCGCCGGGCGAGATCAGCGCAGTTTCTTGATCAGGACCTTGGAATGCCGGCCGCTGGAGTCGTAGCGCTCGCGGCGGCCTGATGGCAGGTCATCGGGACTTCCCTCGACGAAGCCCGCCTTGCCCTGAAACCACGTGAAAGCCTGGGTGGAGAGCGTGATCAATTCCGACAATCCGAGCTCGCGGGCTTTGTTCTCCACGAATTGAACAAGCTTGCTGCCGATGCCCTGATTCTCGTGGGACGCATTCACGAACAGGAAGGCGAGCTCGCCCTTGTTCTGTTCCGGATAAACGTGGAGCGCGACACAGGCGACCGGGTTCTTGTCGATTTCGAAAAGGTAATAGTCGCCGATCTGTTTCTCGATGGCCGGCCGGGTCCGTTTCACCAGTTCCGCGCTGGCGACCGAATTCTTCGTCAACTGCAGGAGGCTGCGGATGTCCTTCTTCAAGGCCCGCCGGATCTGCTGGTACTCATTGGCGTACACCATCGTCCCGACGCCTTCGTTCGAGAAAATCTCGGCCAGCAACCCCTCATCGACCCGTCCATTGATCACATGGACCCGCGGCACGCCGGCCTCGCAGGCGGTCACGGCAAAACGGGCCTTGGATAGAACCTCCGGAGGAAGATCAGCCGGGCTTTGGGCGATCAATTGCTTGAGATCGGCGACCGGCACCTGGCGCAGCAACCGGCCCTGACGAACGAGGCCGTCATTGCCGGTGACGTAGACCAGTTTCATCGCCCGCAACTGATCCGCCAAGCTGGCCGCCACGGCGTCGGAGTTCACGCGGTAGGTCTTGCCGTCGCCGTCGAAGCCCAACGGCGGCACCACCGGGATGATGCCCTGAGCCAGCAGGGATTGGAGGAATTCGACGTCCATGCGTTCCACCTTGCCGGTGAACTGATGGTCGACCCCACCGAGGATGCCAAGCGGATGAGCGATAACCGCATTGGTCGACACCGCACGGAGGTCGTTCGCCGCCAATCCCTCCAGGATCTCGTGGGTCAGACGGTTGGCCGCCGTCAGCGCCAGATTCAGGGTGTCGGCGTCGGTGATTCCTGTGCCGTCGAGATTGGAGGGAGTGATGCCGCGTTCCACGCCAAGTGCGCGGATCTGTTCCGCTGCACCGTGCACCAGGACGATGCGGATGTTCAGCGAACGCAGAACCGCGAGATCTAGAAGCAGGTTGGCGAAATTATCGTCAGTGACGATGGATCCATCGACGGCGACCACGAAGGTCTTCTCGCGATAACGGGGGATGTAGCGGAGGATTCCGCGAAGATCGGTGGGTTTCACTGGAGACGGTCAGACACGCTTGGCGCGAAGTGGTAGGCGGCCCACCGGCGGTTGCAACGTAGAATTTTTTACAGTTCGAAGATTTTCTCGAAGCGGGTCAGGTTGACCGGGCCACCTGCCGTCACCAGCGCCACGTCCTCCAGACGCACTCCGCCGGTGGACGGATAGTAGAGCCCCGGTTCGATCGTGACCACGTGGCCGATCCGAAGCGGACTGTCGGCGAGTCGCGCGAGTCGCGGCGGCTCATGAAGTTCCAGGCCGATCCCGTGTCCGGTGCTGTGGAAGAATCCGGTATGGCGACCACGAGCCCTTCGGGTGACGAACCCGGCACCGCGGAACGAAGCCTCGACCACCGCGTGAACTTCGCTTCCGGTGACCCCTTCGCGCAGGCAATCAAACGCGCGGTTCTGCGCTTCCAGAACGGCTGCATATTGCCGTCGAGCTGCGTCGGATGCGCGCCCTCGCACCACCGTCCGGGTGATGTCTCCGAAATAACCGGTGCGGATCGAACGCGGAAAAATGTCGATGACGATCGGCTGGTGGGCCGGGAGCGGGCCGTGTCCGCGTTGATGCGGATTGCAGGCCTGGACACCTCCGGCCACCAGGGTGTTGGCGGGAAGTCCCCCGGCGCGAAGGACGGCGCAGTCGATGATCGAACGAAGTTTCTCGCTGGTGAGTTCTACGCCATGGAGCAGCAGCCGTCCATTGCGACCGATCCGGGCTTTTCGAAGAGCTTGAATCCCTTCCGCCATTCCCACCTCTGCCATGACCAGCGCTGCAGAAATCATCTTAACCTCGGCCGCCTCCTTCAACTCACGGCCCGGGAGAAAACAACCCTCGCGAGGTTTCACCTTGATCCCCAGCTTTCGCAACCGTCGCGCCAGCAGCAGCGGAAACTTCGACGGCACCACCACCCGGCGGACTCCCAGGTCGCGGCACAACAGGGCCGCGACTTCGGCCAGACCCGGTGCCTCCACGCCCTCCCGCACCAATCGGCGGCACAGGGTCGACAACGCATGCACCTTGTCCACCGAGGATTCCGCACGGCCGCGATCGATCTCAAGATCACTGAACACCGCGTGCCCCCGCCCGTCCGCTTCCAGCCAGATGAAGGGGTCGGAGGCCTGAAATCCGGTCACGTACCGAAGATCCGCGTCGCGATCGGAATCGGCAATGATGAGCAGGTTCTCGGATTTCATGCCATGACCCCGGCGATCACCGTTTGCAAACCCGTCAGTGAAGGTGCAGCGGTGACATGAAATACAGACGTCCCTGTGGCAGTCGCGGTGAGAGATCGATCCCACCCACGTTCACTTGAAGCGCGCGGTTCTCGGTCTTGCCGAGGAGACGCAACAGGTTTGAATAATTGGGCGGCAGCTCGTAGGTGACGACCTTGGCCGCATCAATGTTGGCCAGCGCCAGCGCCCGTGAGACCGCGGTGTCGAAGTTTCCGATTTCATCGACGAGGCCGAGATTCAACGCCTGGTTTCCGGAAAGAATCCGGCCGTCCGCGAAATCACGCCAGTTCGGCGCCAGGGTCCGCCCTTCGGTGATCTTGTCCTCCTCATTCTGGTGCGCCGCCCAGCCCCGGCCGGCGACGATGATCGAAACAAACCGGGCGAAACTCTCATCGATCATGCCGGCCAAAATGGCCCGCTCTTCGGGCAACTCATCCTCGGGCCGTTTGTCCGGGCTGAGCATGTCCTTCAGTTTTCCACTCTTCACCACGCCCGGACGGACGCCCACTTTGTCCATGAGGGCGCGGTAATTGTAGGTGTGAAAGATCACGCCGATGCTGCCGGTGATGGTCAGTTCATTGGCCACGATCCAGCGGCATGGGGCACTGATGTAGTATCCCCCGGAGGCGGCGATCGAGCCCATGCTGGCGATGACCGGAATGTCGGTGTTGGTCTGGAAGCGGTGTAGCGCCCGATAGATTTCATCGCTCGCCAGCACTTCACCACCCGGGGAATCCACCCGAAGAATCACCGCTTTCACCCGCTCATCGTCGGCCGCGCGATCCAGTTGGTCCTTGATGGAATCCACCAGGCTGCTTCCACCGCGCCCGGATTCGTCGGAGATCACCCCGTTGACATCAATGACAGCGATCTTCTCCTTGGCCGAATCGTCCTCCAGCACGACTTCGACCAACTGGGATCCGCTGTGGGACGAATGGCCTTCGTGCGACGCGAAATGGCTCAAGTGGGGAAGACCCAGGATGAAATTGATCGTCGCACTGGCCAGTAGTACGAAGCCGAGGATCACGGCCACCCATTTCCAACCGGAACTGGAACGGGGAGTCGGCGCTGCCATCCGTGGCGGATCGGAAGGCAATGGCGGGAGCGGCGGCGGGGGTTGAATCGGCGGCAGCGGAAGCGGTGGCGAAGGAGGGATGGACTCGTCCATGGAGTGCCAAAGCTAGAACGGACCGCTCCAATGGCAAGCCCGTGCCGCACCCACTGTCATCGACGCCACGATGCCACCATCGCCGCGGCGAGCTCGGTCAGCGCCGCCCAATTCCGCGCCCGGAGCCACTCCGCCTTGACCAGACTGCCGCCGACTCCGACAGCGACACAGCCCGCTTTGCGGAATTCGCCCGCATTGGAGGCATCCACGCCGCCGGTGGGAACCAGACGGAGATGTGGAAGAGGTGCCCGCAACGCCCGGATGAAGCCGATCCCCAATGCTTCGGCCGGAAACAACTTCACGAAGTCCGCACCAGACTCGTGGACGGCCTGAGCTTCCGTCGGGGTGAACGCGCCGAGGAGAATCGGTACCCCGGCATCATGACACCTGGGAATCAATCCGGGTCGAAACACCGGGCTCACGGCGAAATCCGCTCCCGCCTCGAGCGCCGCATCGCAGTCCGCGACTGACAACAGTGTCCCGGCACCGATCAACGCGCTGGGGCCGAGGGCCGCGCGAGTGGCGCGGATGGCATCGCCGAATCCCGGCGTGGAGGTCGTTACTTCCAGGGCGCTGACCCCGCCCGCCAGCAAGGCGGCCCCCAGTTCGGGAACCAGCCCGGGATCGGGCGAGCGGATCACCGCAATCACGCCCGCATCCATCAATCGGCTGGCGCGCAGGCTGCGTTGGGAATCAGGTGACATGCGAAAGACGTCGTCCGAGGTACAGGGTTTCGTTCTCCACGGCGAGCTCTTGGAATCCAAGACTCGCATAGAATTGCCGGGCTCGCAGGTTCAGCGGATGCATTCCCAGGTGAACTCCGGGGGATCCACGCCCAGCGAGGATATCGAGCATCAGCCCCACCATTCGACGTCCATATCCCCTGCCCTGCACCCGCGACAACAGGTCGATGTGTAGGTGGGATGGATAGACCGACCGGGGTTCGGGGAAAAACCAAACGGGATGAGCGAACCAATCGCGTTGTTCGGCTTCGGTTCCTGACCGGGGCTCCGGGATGTTCGAACGTATCCGATCCAGTTCGCCGGAGACTCTGGGCATCCATTCGTTTGCAAACCGGCGGGCAAATCGTTCCGAGTCGGCGGTTGCCAGAACGTATCCGCAAACGCCCTGTGAATCCTCCAATGCCCACGAAAGAGCGGGTTCCAACGCCAAGTACGGCCCGACAAACCGGTGCCCCAGCCAGCCCGCGTCGGAAAAAAGTCCGGTCCCGTCGGTCCCGCCATTCCCGGTCTTCAGGCAAACCTCATACAGTGCCGGTTCATCCCCGGGACGACAGGGGCGGATCTGGGCATCGCGGGATTCCGGTCGGGGCGGATTCACGGGTTGAATCGTGTCGAGATTCCCCCACGCCGACAATCTCCCTGCCGCGTGATCAGTCGGATTTCGGTTTGCCGGCGGGCCGGCGGATCCGTATCAACTCCGTGCACCATGAAATCATTCCTCTCCGTTGCCGTGCTCGCCGCGCTTTTGGCCGGCTGCGCCAGTTTTTCATCCGCCCCCTCCAAGCCAGGCGGCCCGACCCACACCCTCGGCTCCATGGATTCCGAGGGTTTCACCTACATTTCCGATGGCACCTGGACCGGTTGGAAGGTCGGTGAGAGCCAGGCCTCCTGGTCCATCGCCGACGGTGCCTTCCGCGCCAATGGTGGCCGGAGTCACAACTTCTACGTCGGCACCCTCGCACCGTTCAAAGATTTCGAGCTCAAGGTTGATGTTCTGACCCAGCCCGGTTCCAACGGCGGCATCTACATCCACACCAAGTATCAGGACACCGGCTGGCCCTGGGGCGGATACGAAACCCAGGTCAACCAGACCCACGGTGACTGGCGGAAATCCGGCAGCGTGTACTCGGTGCAGGATGTGAAGGAAGACAAGCTCGTCGGCGTGGTGAAGGACGGCGAATGGTACACCCATCATGTCATCGTTCGCGGCAACAACATCAAGATCTACCTCAACGGCACCCTGGTGAATGACTTCACCGAGGAAGCCGGCCGCCAGCCGGGCAAGGATTTCGAACGCAAGCTGAACGCTGGAACCTTCGCCCTGCAGGCCCACGATCCGAAGAGCGTTGTCCTCTACAAGAACATCCGGGTCAAGAAGCTGTAATCGCCACCCTTCGGATCGCTTCAACAGCCTTCCGAAAAAGCAACAGGGCGGTCCGCATCGCGCGGCCGCCCTGTTTTGCGTTTCAACCAGTCGTTTCAGCGGGCGCTGAACCGGAACACCGTCGTAGTGTCGTAAGTTTCACCCGGACGCCAGACCGACTTGGGAAACTTCGGTTTGTTGACCGCATCCGGGAAATTCTGGGTTTCCAGGCAGAAGGCACCGTGCCGCGGGAAGGTGACGCCGCCGGTGCAGACGATGCCATCGGCCGGAAGGAAGTTGGCCGTGTAAAGCTGGATGCCCGGCCGATCGGTCAGCACTTCCAGGACCCGTCCCGTGGTCGGCTCGATCACCCGCGCCGCCAACGCCAGGGATTGGCCACCGGAATTGAGCACGAAGTTGTGATCGTAGCCGGTCGGGGTGAGGCCGGTGATCTCGATCCGCTCACCGAGGGTGTGGGGCGTCGTGAAATCCACGGCGGTGCCCTTCACCGAAATCAGATCTCCGGTGGGGATCAGCCCCTCATCGCCCGGCGTGTAACGATCGGCCATGAGTTGAAGCTGGTGGCCATCGATCACGCCCTGCCCCGCGAGATTGAAGTAGCTGTGGTTGGTCAGGTTGATCGGCGTGGCCTTGTCGGTGGTGGCGCGGTAGTGGATGCGCAGTTCGCTGTCCGCGGTGAGCGTATAATCGACAGTCACCTTGAGGTTTCCGGGATAGCCCTCGTCGCCGTCTGGGCTGACCAGGCTGAAGCGGACCCGGGCGAACTCCGGCGTCACTTCATCCCCCTCGATCTTCCAGACCTTCTTGTCGAAACCGACCACTCCGCCGTGGAGATGATTCGCGCCATTGTTGACGGCCACTTTGTATTCCTGGCCGTCGATGGTGAAGCGGCCCTTGGCAATGCGGTTGGCCACGCGGCCGGCGATCGCGCCAAAAAACGGATGGCCGGCGAGGTAGCGGGGCAGGTTGTCGAATCCGAGCACCACGTTGCCGCTTTTGCCAGTGCGGTCCGGCGTGTGCAATTCGGTGATGATAAGGCCGTAATTGGTGACCTTGACAGTCATGCCCTTCGCGTTGCGAAAGGTGAACAACGACACCGGGGTGCCGTCGGCGAGGGATCCGAAGGAGGAGCGTTCGAGGTTCATGGGAGAGCGGTCGTGACCGGCGGATCCCTTGCGGGTGCCACCGGGATCAGAATCGGTGTTGGATTCGTAGTGGATGCAGCCCGCCAGCGGGGTTGCGGCGAGAAGTCCCAGACCGGCAAGGGCCTGGCGACGCGAAAGGGAGGTCTTCATGGCGATGGAATCGGGAACGCCCGATCACACCGCGACCCGACGACAAGGGCAAGCCCGCAGTCCATTCCGGCTCATCAAGCCGAGCCCGGCCGGTTACGTGCGAAACCCACCCGCAGCCTCAGCCGACGGATCAGATCACCCCGCGCGCCGGTTCAGAGTGCTCCGGCCGTCTCGCCACGTCCTTCGCGCACCGCCACCTGCACGCCGATGGACGGCCGTTGTCCCTTGTGCCACCACAACACCAGCGCACTGGCGATGTAGATCGAGGAATAAGTGCCGGTGATGATGCCGACCAGGAAGGTGAAGGCGAAGTCGTTGATCGGTCCGCCGCCGAAGAAATACAGCGAAGCGGTCGCCAGAAACACCGTGCCGGAGGTGATGATCGTCCGGCTCAGGGTTTCGTTCAATGCCCGGTTCACCAGGTCCTTGAAACTGCCGGGAATGCCCAGCTTCAGATCCTCACGGATGCGGTCGAAGATGACGATCGTGTCGTTGATCGAGAAGCCGATGATGGTCAGCAGCGCCGCGACAAAGGTGGCGTTGAACTGGCGTCCCTCGCCGACTAGACCGGTCAGACAGTACCATCCGATGGTCATCAGGACGTCGTGGATCACGGCCACGACCGCGCCGACCGCAAAGCTGAATTCGTAGCGGAACGCGACGTAGACCAGAATGCCGAACAACGAAAGGAGCGAGGCGATGATCGCCGATTTCTGAATCTCCTGACCGACCGTGGGACCGACATGATCGATGCCGATCTGTTTGAATCCAGCGGCCGGGAACGCCTTTTGGAGGCCCTCAACCGCAACGTCGCCGTATTCTTTTCCGGGCTTCTTGTCGTCCTTCTTGGCCGTGACCAACCGGAGCGTCTGGCGGCCGGAGGCGCTGTCCTGCTGATAAGTGATGATGGCATCGCCGATGTTCAAATGGCCGATTTCGCGGCGGATTTCATCGACATTGACCTTCTGGGAAAAGGCCAGGGAAACGCTGTCGCCGCCGGCGAATTCAACGCCCAGAAGATTGGAACCCCGGACGAAGACGCCGTATCCGATACCGATCAGGATGACCGCCCAGGACAACGTGAAGGCCGGCTTGGCCAGCGCCATGAAATTGAGATGCGACGCCTTGATGATGTGGAGCATCGGCAGCGTCTTCAACAGTCCGCGCGCCAGCAGGAAGTCGAAGATCAGGCGAGTGACGATCAGCGCGGTGAAGAGGCTGACAGCCACGCCGATGGTCAGGGAAACACCGAAGCCCTTGATCGCACCGGTGCCCAGCGCGATCAGGATGATCGAAGAGATCAACGTGGTGATGTGGGAATCGAAAATGGTAGCGAAGGCCCGGTCATAGCCGGCCGAGAGAGCGCCCCGCATCGATTTGCCCTTGGCAAGCTCTTCGCGGATGCGCTCGTAGATCAGGACGTTGGCGTCGACTGCCATACCGACGGTCAGCACGATGCCGGCGATTCCGGGCAGGGTGAAGGTGACGTTCAGCGAGCACATGATGCCCAGCAGGACGATGATGTTGGTGAGCAACGCGACATTGGCCACCAAGCCGGCACGGAGGTAATAAACCGCCATGAAACCGGCCACCGCGAGGGTGCCGATCAGGGACGCCTTGATGCCGCTGGCGATGGAATCAGCGCCCAACGACGGATCCACACCCTGCTCGTACAGGATATGGAGCGGCGTCTGGAGCGGGTTCTGGAGGGCGGTGGCGATTTCCTGCGCCTTCTTTTCCGAATAACCCCCGGCGGAATTGCTGATCCGGCAACTGCCACCGGTAATCGGTTCCTGGATGGTGGCGAGCGAAACCACTTCACCGTCGAGAACGATGCCCATCAGGCGCCCGACATTCGCGCGGGTCACGTCGGCAAAAATTTGGGCACCCTCGGTATCCAGGTTGAAATGGACCTCGGGATTGCCGGTCACCGGATCCCGCGCCACGTACGAGGCGCTGATGTAGCTGCCGGTCAGACCGCGCTTCGGTTCTCCCGGCGGAGCGGCCGGCGTCTTTTCCAGCAGGACTTCACGATAACCCTCGGTGCCATCCTCGAGTTCGGTCTTTTCATAGAGCCGCTCGTACCCCGGGGGAACGAGTCGCGATTTCAGGTTCTCCGCCATGTCCGGATCGGCCATGCGGATTTCCATGCGGGCGGCCTTCTGGATGCCTTCACGGGCGGCGAGCTTGTCGGCTTCGCTGAGTCCCGGCAATTGCACCATGATTCGATTCTCACCTGCCGGCTGGATCAACGGTTCGGCGACACCATAGGCATCGACTCGCCGGCGAAGAACCGACACGGCCTGGTCGACGTAGAACGACTTGCTCATCGAATTGGCCAGGCTGTCGGGTCCGAGCTTGCTGGTGTCCATTTCCAGCAAAAAGGACGTGCCGCCCTGAAGATCGAGGCCGAGCTTGAAGCGGCCGGCCGCCTCGCGCTGCACGCGGTTGAGGATGGCGAGATTGGCGCGCGTCTGGTTGCGGTCACCGACAATCTTCACGAAGTTGGTTGGAAAATAACGCCGGAGATCGTTGGTGCCGATCGCCGCCAGAAGATTGGAATACGTCCCGCGATGGGCCATCGAGGCTTCCAGGCTCCGCGCCTTGGAAATGATCCCATTGTAGTTGGTGTCGTTCAGCGTGTTGACGGCCAGCGTGTCGAACTGGTCGATCAGGTTGCGCGACTTGGGCGGCCAGATCTCGCTGAGTGACCAGACAACGACAAAGACGACGAGAACGAACTTCCAGAGGTGGCTGCGGTTCATGGGCGGACGCGGAATCGGGGACGGAGGACGGGGCGACGGATCAGTCTTCGACGGAACCGGTCACCTGGCTGATGGCACTCTTCTGGACCTCCAGCTTGGTGTCGGCGGAACGCAGGGTGACGGCATTGTCCTGAATACCAGTCACCACTCCGATGATGCCCGATGACGTGACCACTTTGTCCCCCTTTTTCAGCCCTTTGAGGAGCTCCGCCTGTTTCTTCGCCTGCTTCT
Organism: uncultured Verrucomicrobiota bacterium; assembly: GCA_903907925.1. Lineage (GTDB taxonomy): Bacteria > Verrucomicrobiota > Verrucomicrobiia > Limisphaerales > UBA9464 > CAIVQB01. Next base: position 89,783 of record CAIVQB010000106.1, on the reverse strand, counting down.
GCTGGGGGCGGATGAGCATGACATAAAAGATCACGATCATGAACGCAATCATGCCGACCTGATACAGGTTGGCGCGTTTTGCGTCCTCAGGTGAAGCTTCGGCGAGGATCGAAAAGGCAGCAGTCAACATGGCTAGAGACAAAGGAACGCCGAGACTAGGCGGTGGGACCACTTTGGCAAGCGTTCGCTTGCAGGCCGGCCGGTCGTCGCTCTCCCGCATCAACCGGGTTGAAGTGACTCCATTCACAATGAACACCCGGCATTCGGCAGAAGTCCGCGCCCTCTTCTTCACGGAAGGATGCCGAAAAGTCCCGCGATTTCGGATGGATTTCGGCGGCATATCCTGTTGGAGACAATCAATTTACAATCATTCTTTGGCGATAAAAAATCGCGCTTACCCCCAACGATTCAACGAAGTCCGAACACCCAGGCCCACTCGCGGCCATCCGGGACCAAAAACGGAACGGCCCCAAACCGGACTTTGCCCGGCATCCGAATCCAACTACGATGGCCGTATTGACTTCTGCAGGCGGCAGCCACGATTCGTTGTCGGGATTCCGGGACCACTCACGCTGGATCCCGGTGGCCCTCTTTGGCGTTCTTGTGCTGGTGGTGGCGGGTATCTTTGCCGCACGACCGGCCTACCGCTATTTCAAGACCCGCCGTGCGGGAAAGCTCGTCCAGCAGGCCGCAGCCCAAATCGACCTCGGTAACTACGACATCGCGAAGGGCCCCCTGTCGGCGGCGCTGACCCTGGCACCGGAACTGCCCGAGGTCATCCGCCAGAGCGCGCGCTACAGCACCCATTTCCTCCTCCCGCAGAGCCTTCAGTATTGGGAGATGCTGGAGTCCACCGGAGCCGCGACCGAAGCCGATGTCCGCCAACACATCGGGGTCGCCCTCGACCTGCAACGCACCGACGTCGCCGGGCGGGCCCTCGTCAAGCTGCGGTCCATGAGCATTCGCGAGCCGGAATCTTGGCTCCTGCTGTTGAGACATGACGCCCAGCGGGCCGATCTCGACGTCGCCCGGGCCAACGTGAGGGCGGCGTTGAACCGGTTTCCGTCGGATCCCCGCTTCGTGCTGGCCGCCGGGCGGATGCTGTTTCTCCAACCGGAATCGCCGGACGATGAAGCCCGCGGACGTGCGCTGCTGTGGTCTCTCGCGGTCGGGTCGGCACGTGAATCCACCGACGCCGTCCGGATGCTGGTGCTCAACCCGAAAACCAACCCGGCCGATCAAGCGGTGCTCGCCGCACTGTTGAAAAAGAAGCCGGATCCGTCCGTTGAAGAACGGCTGTTGATCGATGAGATCGACTGGAAGCTGCATCCCGACCGTCATCCGGGATTGATTCGGACCGAGTTTGAATCGGTCCAGGCCGCCTCCAACCTCACCGATCGCATCCGCATTGCCGATTGGCTTTCCAACCACGGTGCGGACGCCGAGGCCGTCCAGCTTCTTCCGGTCGCGGTGGCCCGGACCAATCTGAACGCCCTCGAATACCGGCTCCAGGCACTCGCCAACCTGCGGCGGTGGGATGAAATCGAGTCGGACCTGGCTCATGCTGAATCCAACACCGATCCCACCCTTCGTGACACCTTCAAGGGTTTGACGGCGGCGCAAACCGGACGGACCAATGACGCCCTGGTCTACTTTGATCATGCCATCGCCTCCGCGGGCGGAGAGCCCCGCCGTTTGTTTCTTATCGCCTCCGCCGCCGAGCGCTGCGGTCGTCCGGAAGCGGCGGTCCGGGCGTGGAGCGCCCTGCTCGATTCACCCACGTTCGCGGTCAAGGCCGGCCAGGCCATGCTGCGCCTGCTCGCCACCCAGGATGATCTTCCGTCGACGGTCCGGGCGTTTCAGAAGCTGCTCACCTTCGATCCCACCAACCTCGACCTGCAACGGGACCTCGCCCTCACGCAGGCGTTGATCGGCTCCCGGCTCGTGGAAAACCGGGATCTTCTCGCGACGTTGTTGAAACAGCGACCCAACGACGCCGGACTGCTCCACGCGCTGGCCCTGATCGAGTTGAAGCTGCGCAATCCGGCCGGCGCACTGGATCATCTGGACCGCCTGCCGGTGACTTATGAAGACGCGGTGATCTACCGGGTGATTCGCGTCGCCGTGCTCGGCGCGAATCAACAACGGGTTCGGGCCCGCGAACTGGCGGCGCCGCTCGCCGGCATGTGGCTCCGAAATGCCGAACAGGAATTGATCGCCGACTGGCTTCCCAAGGGGCGCTAACACTCGTCCGCGGGAGAGATCGCGTCCGAACAAAAACCCTGCGGCACCCTGCGTCCGCCGGGTTCACAACGGACTCAAGAGCCCGGTTTGGACCTTCCCCGTTGCTTTGTTGGCGGTGCTCGGCGATTTTCACCCGCAAAATGAAGGGCATCATCCTCGCCGGCGGAGCGGGTTCGCGGCTGTATCCGCTGACCCAGGTCGCCAGCAAACAACTCCAACCGGTTTACGACAAACCGATGGTGTACTATCCGCTGTCGACCCTGATTGAGGGCGGGGTTCGCGAAATCTGTCTGATCTCCACGCCACACGACCTGCCGCGGTTTCGCAGTCTGTTGGGTGATGGAAAGCGCTGGGGGATTTCGATCGAGTACTTCGAGCAGGCCCGACCGGAGGGCATCGCGCAGGCATTCCGGATCGCGGCCGGTTTCATTGGCGCCGATTCCGTGACTCTGATTCTGGGGGACAATATCTTTTACGGCGGCGACACCTTTCAGCGGGCCTTCACCGGATTTTCCACGGGTTCCACCATCTTCGGATACCAGGTGACCGATCCGGAACGCTACGGCGTGGTGGAATTCGACGCCGCCGGAAAAGCGATCTCCATCGAGGAAAAACCAGAGCGGCCGCGAAGCAATTACGCCGTGCCCGGACTTTACCTATACGACAATGAGGTGGTGGCCATCGCCGCCGCCCTCAAGCCGTCGGCCCGCGGCGAACTGGAGATCACCGATGTGAATCTCGAGTATCTGCGGCGCGGACAGTTGCACGTCCACCGGCTGGGCCGGGGCTTTGCCTGGCTGGATGCCGGCACCAGCAGCAGCCTTCACGACGCCAGCGCCTACGTGCAGACCATCGAGAAACGGCAGGGCGTCAAGGTCGGCTGCCCGGAAGAGGCGGCTTACCGGCGCGGTTTCCTCAGCCTGGCCCAGTTGGAGGCCCTGGTCACGACTCTCCCGAAGTGCGAGTACCGAGACTATCTGGCCGGCGTGATTCAAGAGGACCGGCGCCTGGAGGGCATGCGCTGATGCCCCGCATCCTGATCCTCGGAGGCGCGGGCTACATCGGCTCCGCCTTTCTCGATGAGTTTCGCCGCCGCGAGTGGCCGTGCCGCGTACTCCGCAGAAGCGATGCGGATTACACACGGTTCCCGGTCTTGTTGGACCTTCTTCGCGGCGAACGCTTCGACCTGCTGGTGAACTGCGCCGGCTACACGGGCAAACCGAATGTGGACGCCTGCGAACTGGCGCGCGCCGACACCCTGCTCGGCAACGTCACCCTGCCCCTGACCATCGCCCACGCCTGCGCCGAAACCGGGACTCCGTGGGGCCACATTTCCTCGGGATGCATCTTCTCCGGGGCGAAGATGCGGCAGCCCGACGGCAGCCATCGCGTCGAACGCGATCTGATGGAACCCGCCATCCGTGAGCAGGTCGAATCGGCTCCGGAACGATTCGAGGGGTTCACCGAAACGGATGAACCCAATTTTTCGTTCCGGAACGGCCCGTGCAGTTTCTACAGCGGCAGCAAGGCCCTCGGTGAAGAGGCGATCGCCGGCATCGGCAGCCACTACGTCTGGCGCCTGCGCATTCCCTTCGATGAACTGGACAACAGTCGCAACTACCTCAGCAAGGTGCAGCGTTATCCCCGGGTCTACGACAACGTCAACTCGATCTCCCATCGCGGGGATTTTGTCCGGGCCGCCTTGGACCTGTGGAACCAGCGCGCGCCGTTCGGGACCTACAACATCGTCAATCCCGGCAGGATCACCACCCGCCAGGTCGTGGAACGCATCCAGGCCCGGTTGAGTCCGGGCCGTTCGTTCGAGTTCTGGCGGAACGACACCGAATTCTACGCCACCGCCGCCAAGACACCCCGCTCGAACTGCATCCTCGACGCCTCCAAACTCCTCGCCGCCGGAGTCAAAATCCGGCCTGTCGACGAAGCTCTGGACGATGCGCTCCAGCATTGGCGGCCGGAAAAATCGTGATGTCGTTCCGCTCCTCAGTCCCTCCCACCGCGCTGCTCTCATCCATTCCATGAATCTGCTGGTCACCGGCGGCGCCGGTTTCATCGGTTCGAATCTCGTCCGTCTCCTCGTGGATCGGCCGGGGATCCAACATCTCGTCACCCTCGACTGCCTCACCTACGCCGGGCACCTCGCCAACCTGCGTGGAGTTGAACAACACCCAGTCCACACGTTCGAAAAGGTCGATCTGCGTGACAAGCCGGAGGTGGTCCGCGTTGTTCGGCAGCATCACATCACCCACGTCCTCCACCTGGCCGCGGAATCGCACGTCGATCGTTCTATCAGCGGACCCGGTGACTTCATTTCCACGAACATCGTTGGAACGTTCAACCTGCTCGAAGCCTGCCGTGATGCCTGGAATCAAAATCCCGGCGAACACCGTTTTCATCATGTCTCGACGGATGAAGTCTACGGTTCGCTCGGCGCGGAGGGCTTGTTCACCGAGACCACTCCGTACGCCCCCAACTCACCCTACTCGGCCAGCAAGGCGTCCAGCGATCTGCTCGTTCGCGCCTATCATCACACCTACGGCCTGCCCACCGTGGTGACCAATTGTTCCAACAATTACGGGCCCTACCAGTTTCCGGAAAAGCTCATCCCGGTGGTGATCCAAAGCCTCATCGCCCGCCGGCCGGTTCCAGTGTACGGCGACGGTCTCAACGTGCGCGACTGGCTCTATGTCGGCGACCATTGCGAAGCCCTCTGGCAGGTCCTGCAGCGCGGACACCTCGGTGAAACCTACAACGTGGGCGGCCACAACGAATGGGCCAATCTCCGCATCGTGGAACACATCTGCGATCTGGTCGATGAACTCGCTCCCCAGCTCGGGGGTGGCTCGCGCAGCCTGATCCATTTCGTCAAGGACCGGCCCGGACACGACCGGCGGTACGCGATTGACGCGTCCAAGATCCAGCGCGAACTCGGCTGGGTGCCAGCCCACACCTTCGAAACCGGCATCCGCGAAACGGTCGCCTGGTATCTCTCCCACCAGGACTGGGTCAACGAAGTGAGACCACCCAAGCCCGCAACCGCGCCAGCGGCGGCAAAGTAGGTCGGCGTCGGAAGTCGACTGGAGTTCCGCATTCACGCGGTTCCAGGAGCCACGTCCACCCAGCTCACCGCGAGATTCGCCCGGAATTTCTAGAGAGCGGATCGGATTCAGTTCATTCGAGACCCCGACTCCGCCCCAACCATCCCATTCACACCGCCGCCGCGATTCAATTTCGTTCCTCAGCTACGCCATCTTCCAGTAACGACCTATTCCATCGATGAATCTCGCGAGGCTCGGTGACTTCGGTTTCTTTAAATCCAGATGAGGCGCGATTTTCTCCGCCCATTCCGCTTTCATCTGCCCTGGGCAAGGACGCACCACGCCAAGACAGTCGGCGAGAACATCCGAAGGATCATCAACCAAGTCCGTGCCCTTTGTCGGAACACCGGTGAAGTTCGCTTGCCCATAAGCGGCGAGAACCGCAGCGCGATCTGCGAGGAACCACGCTTCGATCTCCTCCATTGCAATTCGGAAAAGTACATTCGCCGGACGCGTCTTCAAAGCCGCCAGCATCGCGTGCAGATCCGCCAGTAATTGGGTACAGTCGTCATCGTCCTGATCCACCAAGACGACAACGCAAACATTCCTCCCTTTCACCGCGTAGGCACGGAGCGTGGCAGGCAACTGCCCAAATAACGTCCTGTCGGTCGGAGAAGGCTTGGCCGCCGGGTTGGCAGGCAGTTTCCCTTTTCCACCATGTGGGTGGATTTGAAACTGCGAACCTTGGATAAGCCCAAACTGGCGAGTGAGGATTTCCGTCACCGTGGGTTTGTCCGAAGTGCCTTCGACTAGAACGTGGAAAATCATGCTGGGTTCCCGTGTCCAAAGTGACCGCTGAACCACAATCCACCGAGAGGCAAGCCCTCGTCGAACATTGCACGAACCACATCTTCATCCGCCGCGCAGCGAATCTCGCTAAATCCATTCGCCGCTTTGTCGATCGTCCACACCTCGGGTGGTGTCAGTGCATCCACGAAATAGGGCGAATGGGTGGTCACGAAAACCTGAGGACCGGTGCCCTGCGCGTAGGTCCTCATCGTCTGCGCGAGCGGTCCGAGCAGCTTATGGTGCAGCCCATTCTCAGGCTCCTCGATTCCAATCAGAGGGGCTGGCTCCGGATCTTCGAGCAGCAACAAGTATGCAAGGAACTTCAGCGTGCCGTCGGACATATCCGCCTGATAGAACGCATCCTTGTAACCGCGTTCGTTGAACTGGATGAGCAGTCGCTTGTCGTCCGATGGCTTCGAGTGGATTTTTTCTATCCCTGGAATCCCTTTCGCCACTTTTCCCAGCAGCTTGTTGAATTCAACACTCCCAAGCTGGCGCTCCATGAATTGCAAATAGTTAGCTAGATTTTCGCCAGTCCGGTTTAGATGCTTCTGCGCACCAGCCATAGGCAATGCGCGAGCCTTGGATGGTTCGAAGTAGGAGAGATACCAACCCTCAAGAAACCTGCGAAAACGTACGATGTTCGGATGCTGCGACAGATTGCCGAGGCTGACGATCCCGAGCTTGCGCGCATCGTCCAGTTCAACGCGCTCCTTGATGTTTTTGTTGGTCTTTTTGTCTTTTTCACCTGTCCACGCGAATCCCTTCCCGTGACTAAGCTCGAGATACGAAAGCGGTGCCCCCCAAGTTTGGTTTTCGTTTCTCTGCCTCAATCGTTCGTACGCCACTGAAGGGCGCCGCTGCGCGTCCAAATCAATGTGAAGTTCGTAACTGATAGGTCTCTCCTGCGAACTCTCGCGATAATACAAATCAAACACCAACGGTCCGCTGGCACCGCTCGTTCGCATCCGCTCGAACCCGCCGCGGTGCTCGCGATCACACGCCTCCTCGACGTTCCCGATCAGACAGTCACCTAAAAAGCCGAGCGCATCGAGAAACGAGGATTTGCCGGCCCCGTTCGGCCCCACAAGAGCCGCCATTTTCGGCAGTGGGGTGTGATCACGTGTGTCCTTGGTTCTCCCCATTCGAACCTCCTTCAAGGCGCGGTAGTTCTGGATGCTGATTCCTTCAAGCTGTGGCATAAACAATCTCTCTTCGTAACGTGTGAAGGGGGCTAAACATTTGCCATCTGATCCATTGGGAGGCGACAACGTTCGACGAATTGAAAACGCTTGGGGTCGCTTGCGGCAGCCCTACCAAACCGTCGGATCGGCTGGGCAACGGCACTGGAGCATACTCCAGGCATCTCTCTTACAATCTCTGCAAGGCGAAATTGTGCGCAATGAATTGCAATGAGCGGGATTCCGTCTCGTCCCGGATCTCCACGCGCGGCGGGTAGCCGACTCCATAGGTTCGCACGAACCCTCTGCGCCCTTGCCATTGGGCGATTCCGCGGCTCCACGCTTCAAATGTCAAACGTTCAAGCCCCGATGCCTTCTACTTCGGATAATTCGTGTCGTCCATTCCGCCTCCGAAGTCCGACACTACAAGACGGTTCACCCCGGCGCAGGACCCACCGCCACCGAGCCGTCCTTCGTTCCGATCGCCACGCGGTCTCCGGTCGGGGACCATTTCACGTCGGTGACCGGTGAGGGCAGATCGAACCGGCGCAGGGCTTGAGATGATTTGCCGGCGTTCCACAATCGGACTTGGGCATCCTGTCCCCCGCTCGCCAGGAGATGTCCGGTGCGTTGATAATCGAGGGCGTTGATCCGGCCGGCGTGGCCTTCGAGGATCCGGGGCGTCGTTCCCGCAGGCCCGCGGCCGCCGCAATCCCACACCATCACTTCATCCCCGCCACCGGTGGCGAGATATCGTCCGTTGGAATGCCAGGCGAGTTCACGCACCTTGGCCGGATACCCCGACATTGCGAGTTCCTCACCCGCGCGGTAGGGCAATTCCCAAATCTGAACGCTCTGTTCCTGGGTGCCCGCCACCATCCAGCGTCCATCCGGTGACCAGGCCAGCGAGATGAGCGAAGTCTTCCACGGGAGCGCGCCGTGCGGCGATCCATCCGCGGCGTTCCACAATTCCACCCCGGCATAACAAGCCGCGGCGACGACCTGACCATCGGCCCGCCATGACAATCCCGCCACCGTGCTACGATGCACCGGTGTCTCCCGAACTTCGCCCGATGCCGCATCCCACAGGAAGAGCCGCCGGCCCGCCGCTGCCGCCAGTCGATTCCCCGAGGGCGACCACACCAATTGTTCAGCCCAGGCCGTTCCGCCGTCGATTTCCTGGATCACCACGCCGTCGACGCCCCAGATCCGGATCTTGCCGTCCTGACCCGCGGTGGCAAGGCGGTCGGCACCCGGCGAAAACGCGGACCGAAACAAGCCGTCCTGATGAGCGGCCCAGGATTTCTGCACGGCACCCGCAGCCGCACCCAGGAGCGCGACGCGACCGTCCATCAACCCGGCGGCAATGATCGTTCCATCGGGTGACCACGACACCTGCGCGACCGGTTCACCGAGGGATGCAGACCAGTCGACGGATCGCACGGGGACAGATGAATTCATCGAGAAATGGGAACAGATGCGGTCAACGGGCCGGATCGGGTTGCGGCATTGAACCGCGAACCCGTCCTGTTTTGGTCAGGCCAGACAGCGTCGGAACCCCGCGTTCAAAGCTTCGCGGTCCAGGTTGCGGCCGATGAACACGAGCTGGCTCTTCCGTTCCGTCTCATCCTTCCAAAGCCGGTCGGATTTGCCCTCGAAGGTCATGTGAACTCCCTGGAACACGAAGCGATTGGGCGTCCCGCGGATGTTGAGAATGCCCTTCATCCGGAAGATGTCGGCACCCTTGTTTTGCAACAGCTCGCCCAGCCAGTTGTTCAACTTCTTGGCATCGACCTCGCGCTTTTCCTCGATCCCGACGCTGGTGACGGATTCGTCATGGCGATGCTCGTGGGCGTGTCCCGCGTGATCGTGTACGTGGGACGGTTCGATGGTTTCCCCGGCTTTTTCCAGCCGGCCGGAGAATTCCTGAAGCCCGTGCTGGGTGAACAGAGCGTAATTCCCATGCGCCGGAATGGTGACCCGGAACGAGGCGCCATCCTCACCGATCATCAACTTGTAGAACTTCTTTCCAGGCTTGAGCTCTCCACCAGCGCGAACCGTCGACGCGGGAAAACTGAAGAGCGTGATCGCCCCGTCTTCCGCTTGATGCAACGCGTCATGCAGGCCGCCCGAACACTCTTCATGATCATGATCGTGGGCATGGTCATGTCCACAGTCATGGTCGTGATCGTGGCCGTCCTTGTGATCATGCCCGCAATCGGGACCGTGCTCATGGTCGTGGGCTTCCCCATGCGCGGGCTCGTGCGTGTGGCCCTTACCTTCGTCATGGCCGTGCGAATGCCCGTGGTCGTGATCGGCGGCGTGACATTCCTCATGACCCGCTTCGTGAACGTCGAGCTGGGTCAACACGGCTCCCATCGCCGGATCGGGTCCGCCCTCCAGCCGGAGCAGGTATTCGCCCGCATCCAGATCGTAGGTACCGCTCCATTCGAAGGGCAGTTCGCGCTCCAGGAAATCACCTTCCAATGACATCTTTTGGTCCAGATCGAAGGCGTGCAGGTGAAGGACCTTGTCGGCGTCCAGGTCCGCTTGGGTGGTCCGGAAGATTTGTGCCACGGCGTTGATGCCCCGGATCTGTTCCTCGAGCTCCTCGAGCTCCACCGGTGTGACGAGGTCGGTTTTGTTCAGGAGGATGCGATCGGCAAATGCAATCTGCCCCTTCGCTTCCGGTGCGTCGTCGAGATGAAGGAGAATGTGCCGGGCATCGACCACGGTCACGATACCATCCAGCCGGAAGCTCTCCTTGATCTCCTCGTCGCTGAAAAAGGTCTGCGCCACCGGCCCCGGATCGGCGAGGCCGGTTGTTTCCACGAGGATGTAGTCAAACCGGTCACGGCGCTTGAGCAACTGGCCGAGGATGCGGATGAGATCGCCGCGAACGGTGCAGCAGATGCATCCATTGTTCATCTCGAAGATCTCCTCGTCGGCACCGATCACCAGGGCGTTGTCGATGCCGATTTCACCGAACTCATTTTCGATGACGGCGATGCGTTTGCCGTGCTGGCGGGTGAGGATGTGATTGAGCAGGGTGGTCTTGCCCGCACCGAGAAATCCGGTGAGGACAGTGACAGGAATGCGGGTATCAGCGGCAGGTGCGGCCATAGGACTGGTTAAGAGTGCGGGGAGAGGTAGCCGAGCCGGCCGCCGGAAGCAAACCGTCGTTGCGATTGGCTCTCAATTCTCACTTGAGTCGGCCCGACCCCGGCCTAGGCTGCGGGCGATGAACCCCGCTTTTTCCCGTCGCCGAACGCCGTCGTGTACCGGTCACGACGCGCGAGGATTCACATTGATCGAGCTGCTCGTCGTCATCGCGATCATCGCCATTTTGGCCGGCATGCTCCTGCCGGCCCTGTCGAAATCGAAGACCAAGGCCCAGGGAATCTATTGCCTCAACAACCTCCGCACGGTCCAGACCGCGTGGTTGATGTATTCCCACGACTATTCCGACTTCATCCCCGGAAATCTGTGGTCGGTGAAGGGGCCGATGAACTGGGTCTCCGGCTGGCTGGATTTCGCGGACAACAATTCCGACAACACCAACCTGCAGATGATCCTGGATCCGAAGTTCGCGCAGCTCGGCAGCTATGTTCAGGCGGCGGGTTCGTACAAATGCCCGGCGGACCGGGTGCGGGTGAAAAACGGGGGGCAGTTGCGGCCGCGGGTTCGCAGTATCTCGATGAGCGGCTGGATGGGACCCAATTCCCCGGCCTGGAACGACGGGTTTACCGTCTTTGCCAAGGTTTCGCAGATCGTGACGCCTTCGCCCTCCGATGCGCTCGTCTATCTGGATGAGCGCGAAGACAGCCTGGATGACGGCTATTTCGCGGTGAACATGGTGGGGTCGGAGATGGTGAATTTCCCCGGGGGATTTCACAACCGGGCCGGGGGACTCACCTTTGCCGACGGTCATGCGGAGATTCACCGATGGATTGATCCGCGGACCACGCCGCCCTACAAGCCGGGCGTGAAGGAACAGTTCACCACCATCGTCGGCGATCTCGACCTCGCCTGGCTTCAGCGGCACGCCACCACCAAGAAGTAGTCGCCCGTCGGACGCGACCGCCCTGCCCCGTTTCCGATGCCTGAATTGCCCGAGGTCGAGTCGGTCGTCCGGACCCTCAACCGCCAGCTTCCCGGCCGGACCATTCGATCGGTCGAGATTCACCGCAGCCGGACCGTGCGACCGGATTCGCCTGCAGGGGTGATCCAGCAACTGACCGGCGCGCGTTTCGAAAGCGTTCGGAGGCGTGGCAAGTATCTGGTGTTCCACCTCCGCCGGCCCGCGGGGAACGAGCGGTTCCTCGTCGTGGCGCATCTGGGCATGACAGGACGGATGCAGGTGGCTCGGGAATCCGCGCCGCGCCCCAAGCATTCTGTCGTCACTCTGGAACTGGACTCTGGCCGATTCGATTTTTCCGACCCTCGAATTTTCGGCCGGTTCAGTCTCGACCCCACCGCCCTCAAAGAATTGGGACCTGAACCGTTGTCCCGAAACTTCACCCCGGCACTCCTGGGCGACGCCATGGCTGGATCCCGCAGCGCGGTGAAGGTCTGCCTGATGGATCAATCACGCATCGCCGGTCTTGGGAATATCTACGCCAGCGAAGCCTTGTTTCGGGCGGGAACCCCTCCCGATCGGCCGGCCGGCCTGCTGAAACCGGCTGAAATCAAGCGACTGCACCAGGCCATTCGGCAGACGCTGCGGGAAGCGATCCACGCGTCGTTCCGTCGCGGAAAATCGCGGGCCAGCGACGGAACGACGACGGAGTTCTACTATGGTGAAGGAGGCGGGTCGGCCGGGAACGAATCCCGCTTCCAAGTGTATGACCGGGCCGGACTGCCCTGCCCCGTTTGCGGCACGCCGATTCGCCGGACGGTGCAGGCCGGCCGCAGCACCTATTTTTGTCCGGCGTGTCAGCCAAGCCGGCCGATCACGGTGGCATCGCCAACCTGAGCCTCGCACCAAAACGAAATGGCCCGGCCGTTGCGCCTGGTGTCGGAGTCGCTACACTTTCTCCCATCATGCGTGTTTCAAGACTCCTTCATACCCGTTACCGCCTGAACGATCTGGAACGGTCGGTCCGATTCTACAAGGAAGTCCTGGGGCTGGAGGAGGTCCGCCGACACAAGTCTCCGCGCGGATCCGAGTTGGTTTTCCTCAAGGCGCCGTTGAGCGAAGAAACCATCGAGCTCTGTCACTTTCCAAATTCCGGCCCGGTTGAAGTGCAGGCCGATTTGACTCATCTCGCCTTCGAGGTGGAGTCGTTGGAGGCCTTCGGCGCGCATCTTGCCAGCCTCGGACTCCGCTACTCGGATGGCCCGACGATGAAGCCTGATGGTTCCGGTGGATTCGCCTTTGTCGACGCGCCGGAAGGCTACGAAATCGAACTGATCCAGCGCAGCCCGGCGGCTTCGACCGGGAATCAGACGTACTAGGACTTGGGACCTCCCCGTCGTTTCCCGCCCCACCCATGCTCTGGCGTTGCCGCCAATTCACGTTTTCGTTCCCCAGACCCGCTCTGGTGATGGGGATCGTCAATGTGACCCCGGATTCGTTTTGGGACGGCGGGCATTTCCGCGAGGCCTCCCACGCCGTGCGCCATGCCCTCGAACTGGTCGGGGATGGTGCCGATCTCCTCGACATCGGCGGCGAATCCACCCGCCCCGGAGCCCAACCGGTCTCCGTCGCTGAGGAATTGGACCGCGTCCTGCCGGTCATCGAAGCGCTTGTAAGCCAGGTTTCGGTGCCCATATCCGTCGACACCCGAAAACCGGAGGTCGCCCGCGCCGCCCTGGCCGCCGGTGCCAGCATCGTCAACGACGTCGGGGCCGCCCGTTCGGATTCGGAACTCTGGAACTGCGTGGCCGCCGCCGGTGCCGGATACATCGCCATGCATCTGCAGGGCGATCCCGCTTCCATGCAGGACGCGCCTCAGTACGATGACGTCGTCACCACGGTGCTCGGTTTTTTCAAGGATCGTCTGCAAGGGCTCGCCGCCGCCGGCGTGAACCCAGATCAGGTGGTCCTGGATCCTGGCATCGGCTTTGGCAAAAATCTGGGACACAATCTCGATTTGCTCGCCCACCTCCACACGCTGAAAAGCCCGGGCCGGCCCCTTCTCATCGGGGTTTCCCGAAAATCGTTCATGGGAACGCTGTTGGGGATTGAAGCGTCCCAACGGCTTTCCGCCGGTCTCGCCTGCACACATTGGGCCTTGCGCGAAGGGGCCTCCATCTTCCGGACCCACGATGTCAGCGCCACTGTTCAAGGTCTCCGGATGACCGAGGCACTCCTGGCCCGTTCGCAGTCCTCCCAACCCGCGTGAATCACCTCCTCCCCATCTTGGAGCAGATTTGGCGGCCCGGTCTCGAAATCACCATTCTGGCGATGGGGATCTACACCGCGTTCATGTTCGTGCGCGGCACCCGCGGGGCGCCGGTGGTGACCGGGTTTCTCGCGTTGTTACTCTCACTCACCCTTCTCACCCGGGTGCTCGACCTCAAGGTGGTGAACGTCCTGCTGAATCAATTCTTCGGCGTTCTCGCCATCGCGGTCGTCGTCCTGTTCCAACCGGAGCTCCGCCGGATTCTCGCCGAATTGGGCAACCTGCCCTTGTTCAACTCGGCACGTGAACAGCGCGAATACGTCGAGGAAATCATCGAGACGGTCGATCGTCTTGCCCCGGTCCATATTGGCGCGTTGATCGCGCTCGAACAAAACCAGCAACTGGCGGATGTGGTCGAGGGTGGCATCTCGGTGAACTGCGAGCTGACGCCGGAGATGATGGAAACGATCTTCTTTCCGAACAACGCCATCCACGACGGCGGAGTGATCGTTCACGATGGTCGGATCCTGAAGGCCGCCTGCATCTTCCCGCTGACCCAACGCCAGGATCTGGCGAAATCGGTCGGAACCCGTCACCGGGCGGCCATCGGCCTGACCGAGGAGACCGATGCGATTGTGGTGGTGGTCTCCGAAGAAACCGGTGCGATCTCCTATGCGCACCGTGGAACGTTAGTCAAAGGCATCTCGATCGAGGAACTCCGCGCCTTCCTGACCTCGGTGATCGTTCGAAAACCGGAATCGCGGGGACGCTGGTCCCGCCTTCGGGCCGTCACCACCCGGCCCAACCACTCCCGCCCGCCCGGGACCGCCTGAGCCATGTTGCGCTCCCTCATCACCCACAATCCGTGGCAGAAATTCTTCTCGCTGCTCCTGGCCGGATTGATCTGGTTCACTGTTCGGTATGGCATCGGACAGGATTCCCGGAACGACGAATCGAACGGAAATCTCCGCACGTTCAAGGGGCTTCCGATCACGGTCTTGATGACCGCCTCCGATCTCGGCCGCTATCAGGTCGCCCCCGCCTCCGTCACGGTTACGCTCAAGGGCGATCCCGTCACCCTGGACCGGCTGCAATCTTCCGAGCTGGAGGTGTACGTCAATCTCATCGATCATTCCCCCGTCCATATGACCCGACGGATCCATGTGAATGTCCCGCCCGGCGTTCAAATCGCAGACCTCCAGCCCAGGGAGGTCCTGATTGAGCGGCAGGGAATCGCCCCCGGCCCGGCCCGCTGACTGCATCGGAATCCTCCACGCCCTTCCTCTCCATGCCTCACTCCAAACGCATTTTCGGAACCGACGGTGTCCGCGGCCGTGCCAATATTGAACCGGTCACGGCGGAGACCGCCCTGCGTCTCGGCCGGGCCGCGGCCCACGTCTTCAAAAACCTGCACGGCCAGGCCCGGAACCGCGTCCGCTACCGGATCGTCATTGGCAAGGATACCCGCCTCTCGGGCTACATGCTGGAGAACGCCATTTCCTCGGGCATTCTTTCGATGGGGGTCGATGTGGTGTTCATCGGACCGCTCCCCACGCCCGGAGTCGCCTATGTCACCCGCTCTCTGCGTGCCGATGCCGGGATCGTCATCACCGCCTCGCACAATCCCTATGACGACAACGGGATCAAATTCTTCCGTCCCGACGGATTCAAACTGGACGACGTCGTTGAAAAGCAGATTGAGGACCTCGTGTTCGGTGGCGAGATCGAGAACATCCGTCCCACCGCCAATGAAATCGGGAAGGCGTACCGCATCGAGGACGCCATCGGCCGGTATGTGGAACACGCCAAGGCCAGCTTCCCGCGCGGCATGACGCTGGAGGGATTGCGCATCGTGGCCGATTGCGGTCACGGAGCCGCGTACAAGACGACACCCGCCGTCCTTCAGGAACTGGGCGCGGAACTGATCGTCTTCGGGGCCCAGCCGAACGGCACCAACATCAATCACGAATGCGGATCGATGCACCCGGAGAACCTCTGTCAGAAGGTCCGCGAATACCGGGCCGACATCGGGATCGCGCACGACGGTGATGCCGACCGGGTGCTGCTCTGCGACGAAAACGGCCAACTGATCGACGGCGACGACATCATGGCCATCGCCTCGATCCAGATGCTCGCCGAGGGCACGCTGCGCAACCGGACCCTGGTCACCACGGTGATGAGTAATGCCGGACTCCGCGTGGCCGTTGAGGCGGCCGGTGGGCAGGTTTTGGTCACACCGGTCGGCGACCGTCATGTCATCGACGCCATGCTGGAACACGACCTGAATTTCGGTGGGGAGCAAAGCGGGCACCTGATCTTCCGCGATCACAGCACCACCGGCGACGGACTGGTCGCCGCGCTCCAAATCCTGAGCGCCATGAAGACCCGCGGTCAGGCGCTGTCCAAACCTGGGACGTTGTTGGACCCGCTATCCGCAGTTGGTCCGCAACGTGAAGGTGCGGATGAAAACGCCCTTCGAGGAACTCGACGAGGTTCAGGATCTCGTCAAACGCGCCGAGGCGGCCGTCACCCCCCACGGGGGTCGCGTCCTCCTGCGCTATTCCGGCACCGAACCGAAGGCCCGCCTCCTGATCGAAGGCCCCGACACCTCAGTGATGGAACGGTGGTCGGTAGAAATCTGCGCCTCGATCCAACGGCAGGTCGGGGCGACGTCGTGAGGGGGCGGAAGGTTGAAGAGATGAAGTGTTGAAGAGTTAAAGAGGTGAAAACGGTTCCATGCTTTAACTCAGCGACTCTTTAACTTTTTAACACTTCATCTCTTCAACCCACTCCGCCCGCGGCGCTCTCACCGCAGGTCGACCTTGATCGAGTGGCGTTCGAAGGTGGAGCCTTCGTCGTGGGACAACTGGGTCAGGGCCTTGTTGTAGTCCGCCAAGGCACTGATCTCCGCCGTCTGGGCGGTGGTCAAATCGCGCTGGAACTGCAGGACCTGATAATTGGTGCTCTTGCCGCTCTCCAGCTTCTTCTGTTCGGCATCCAGAGCCGCCTCGGCGTATTCCCGGGCCTGTCGGGTCGCCTTGATTTTCTCCGCGGCGCTTTCCACGGCCCGGATGTCGATGTCGATCTGGATCATGATCGACTGCTCGGTCTGCTTGAACTTCACCAACTGCTGTTCGACCTGGAGCTTGGCTTTCTTGAGATTGTTGCGGGCCGCCAGATTGTCCAACGGGATGGTCAGCTTGATGCCCCACGAATAATTGGGGTTGCTGCGGTTACCGAGTTCATTGATCGACGGCCCCACTTCTGTGCTGCGGCCGGTCACGCCGTAGCTGCCGGAAAGATCCAACTGCGGAAACAGTTGGTTCCGATTATACTTCACGGTGATTTTCTGCTGTTCGAGAGCCAGCTTTTGCTGCTGGTAGTCCGGACGTTTTTCAAAGGCCCGTCCCCAACTGTCCTTTCGATTCACGACCACGGTCGGAATTCCGAGCTTGGCTGACGGCACCAGCATGGTGTCCGCCGACACGGCAAAATCCTCGTCCAACAGTTTCTTCAGCGCGCGCTCGGCATCGCCCAGGCTCTGACGCCCGGTGACCAAGTCCGCCTGGCGGCGAGCCACTTCGGCCTCCGCCGACTTGGCTTCCAGCGGCGCCATCGCACCAACCTCCACCCGTTTGCGGGTCTCAAACAGGAACCGCTCGGCCACCTCCATTGCCTTGATCTCGACCTGCACGTTTTCCGAGGCGCTGATCAAATTGTAGTAGCCGACTTCAACGTCGCGGAGCGTGTCGATGATCTGCCCCCGCACCACCTCGACATTGCTCTTCAGCACCAGCCGGTTCAGCGCGATCGTCCAACGGGTCGTGTCGGTCCACGCGTTTTTCAGCAACGGTTGGGTCAACTGGACTCCGGCGTCCGGCGAATAATCAAACGAACCGGTCTGGCCGCCCGGGAGAATGGTTGTCTGATTGCGCCGGACATCCCCGTAAAAGTCGTAGCGAAGGCCGGTCGGCAGGTAGCCACCGAGACCGGTGCTGTACGTGTCGCCCCAGGACTCGTTGGACGGCGGATTAAAGGTGGCCGAGGGGACGGCGAGGGACTCATTCCGGTTGAAACGTTGTCCGGCACTGGCGAAGAAGGTCGGATCGTACGGCGCGTACGAGGTGCTCAGGTCGAGGGTGGACAGCCGGGGTCCGTACCGCTGGAGCCGGATGTCGAAGTTGTGTTGCAGCGCCAACTGGATGCAATCCTCGAGGGAAATCGGTTTTTGCGTGATCTCGGCATCAACGGAAAAAGGGGCCGCCGAAAGGACGGCAGCCGCCAGCAACGGGCTCAACTTCATGATCGTTTAATCGTGGTCTTTTTGAAGGGACGGGTCAAACCCGACTTTGGCACAGAGCGGAAGACCCTCACCGGACGCATCCAGTTTCACGAAAATTCAGCCCCATCCTGGAAGCGCCCCCCAAATCGGTTCCCCGGTGACTGCGCGGGCGCATTCCAGGGCCGAGGTGAAGGCGTCCTCGTGGAATCCATAGCGAAAATAGCTACCTGCGAAGTAAACCGCCTGATCCGGCGATCTGTGGTTCAATCCGGGAAGCCCGGCCTGCGCCTGGATGGCCCGTTGATGGAACAACGGGTGTTCATAGCGGATTTCACGGAGAACTTGGCTGGGATCCACCGTGTCGCCGGCATTGATCGACACGAAAAAGTCACGTTCGCTCTGGAGTCCCTGCAGCCGGTTCATCCAATAAACGGTCTGCGGCGCGTTCAAAACTCCGGGTCCGGTCTCTTCCGTCCGGTAGTTCCACGCCGACCACGCCAGCCGGGTCCGGGGCATAACCCGCTCGTCGGTATGGATCGTGGCGAGGTTCGGCTGATAGCGAAATTCGCCCAGCAGACTGCGTTCCTGATGGTCGGCATTCTCCAGCAGTTTCAGACTCTGGTCGGCATGGCAGGCCAGGATCACCCGGTCGAAATCCTCGGCACGATCCCCACCCCACCGAATCCGGGCTCCACCCGCGGCGAGCCGAATCACACTCCTGACCGGTGAATTCAGGCGGATGCAGGCCCCGAACTGACGTTGAAGCCGCCGAACATATTCCCGCGCGCCGCCCTCCACCGTCCACCAGGCGTGCTGGGTATTGAGTCCGAGGAAGCCGTGGTTGTGGAAAAAACGCAGCAAAGTCAGTGCGGGAAACTCCATCATCGCCGCGGGAGGCGTGCTCCAAACCGCGCTGCTCATGGGAACCAGGTACCACTTCAGAAAGTCATCGCCGTAACCCCGTCGTCGAACGTAGTCGGCGACCGAAACAGATGCGCATTCCGGATCGTCGAGCGCCGTCACCGCCTCGGTATTGAAACGATTCACCGCCATCAACATCCGATAAAACCGGGGTCGGAACAGATTCCGACGCTGGGCAAACAGGTGATTGAGGCTGGAACCGCAGAACTCGAGATTCTCGCCCCGATGCTGGACGCTGAAGCTCATGTCGGTGGGTTTCACCGAAACTTTCAGCTCGTCGAACAACCGGCAGAGATGCGGATAGGTGACCCGGTTGAACACCATGAATCCGGTGTCGAAGGCCACGGCGCCGGTACCGCGCCCCACATCGATCGTATTCGTGTGGCCGCCCGCATAGTCCGCCTGTTCAAACAGAGTCAGGTCATGGCGGTCGTGCAGGAAATAGGCACAGCCGAGACCGGCGATTCCGGTACCGATTATGGCGATCCGTTGGCGGGACATCCCGGCGCAGAATACACCTGATCGGCAAATCGAAAAACTCCGCCCCTAGGACGCGGCGCGGCGCGGCGCTCCGAATCGGACGAATGATCCGCAAAATCCCGGTGACGACCCGTTGGCCAGCCCCCGGGGGGGAAACATCACCGAATGCCACTTCGGTGCCGACTAGCTCGTTTGCAATATGCTTATAACATGCTAGATACAGCGCCAGTACGGTGTCATTCGATCCCAACATCCGTCACCGACAGCCCCCGGAAACGCGCCGCCGGCGACGCGAAATCGACCGCCACGGATGACTTGGAATTCCGATCAGCGTCCCCTAGGGTGATACCGATGAAGCGCAAAAAAACGGATGCCCCCGGCACGTTTGCGCTGGCTTACCCGGAGTCCGCCGACCCGACGGCATTCGACGAGGAGAGTGAGGCCAGAAAAACCGACTCCGGCTGGTTCGCGAGTGTGGTGATGGTACACGTCGTCGCCGGCTTCATCGCCTACGTGGCGTACCTGACGTGGCATGCCATGGCCCCGCACGTCAACGGATGGCGGGCCGACCGGATCGCGCGCACCGCGACGGCTTCCATGGCGAAAGGGGATTACGACGCCGCATCATCGGACATCGCCACCGCCGCCCGGCTGAGTCTGGACCGGCCGGCTGTCCTACGAGCGCAGGCCCAATTCTACTCTCATTACCACGATCCCCATGGCCTCCCCTACTGGCGTCGCTGGGAGGAGAGTGGAGCGCTCGCCGCCCGTGCGGATCACATTTCCTACGCCCGCCTCGCCCTCGCCTGTTTGCGCACGGATATTGCCCGGCAGGTTCTCAAGCCGTTGCATCTCGCCGATCCGAACGATCCCGAAGTGCTCGCCTTGATTTCCGAAATCTTCGAACTCGACGGCGACGATGAGCAGGCCATCAGCGCGATTCGCGACGCGCTGACCCGTGATCCGTCCAACCGGCACTATGAGGTTCAATTGGCCACCCTCGAGGTCCGCAGTTCTGTTCCCGGCGAGCAGACCGCGGGAAAAGCACGGCTCTTCGCGCTGATGACCCACGTCGCGGAAGATCGGGGCCCGATCGCCCGGTTGATGCTGATTGAAGGCCACTTGAACGCCGATGAAGAACGGCTGTTCGGGCAACTCCTCGGCCCGTCCCGGCCGAACGCGCCGGGAGAGGATCTGGTGCGCTTTGCGATGCAGGTCCGGCACGATCCCACCCAGATCAAGGCCGCCATGGAGGAATTTCTCCCCGTTCCCCGCAGCGTCGAGGTCGCCGTGGAGGCCGGGCGGTTGCTGGGCGCGCTGGATCTCAACCGCGCCGTGGTGGAGCTGATACCGAAGACGAGTGCCGTCCGCGACCGTTCATTGACCCTGCTCCGTCTCGGCGGGCTCGCCGCGTGCGGTCGGTGGGATGAAATGGATCAATTGCTGGATGTTCCCGATCTTCCGTTGCCGATTGCGGTGAAGGCGATTTTCCGCGCGGGTGTGGCACAATACGCCCGTCAGACACACGACGCCCCCCGCCTCTGGCAACTGGCCGCCAATGCGGTCCGCGGGAACGCGCAATACACGGAATTACTCGCCGTCCGCGCCGAGGAATGGGGTGCCCGCGAACCCGCCATCGCCGCCTGGGAGGAACTTCTGGACGAACCGCTTCAAGCCGCCCACGCCGCCCGCGAGCTCCTGCGCCTGGGCGCGCTCTGGCACCATCTTCCCGCCACCTCCGTCGCTCTCCGACGCGTCAGTCAATTGCATCCGCTGGAGCCCCGGTTCCGATTGCAGTTGGCTCTCTCCCAGCTTCTGTTGGGACACGATGAGAACGACGCCCGCGTGACCCTGAAGGAACTGGAGCCCGTCCTCCGGGAGGAACCGTTGTATTGCGTTACCGCCGCCCTGGCCGCGGTCCGCGCGAGTTCGCCCGACGCCGCGGCCGACTGGATCAGCCGGCCGGCAATCGATTGGAAGGCCGCCCCGCTGGCCTGGCGTGTCGTCCGCGTCGCGGCGCTCGGAATCAGCAGCCAGCGATCCTTCGCCCGACGGGTCGCGGAAGGCATCGATGTCTTGAAGCTCAGCCCCTCGGAGTTGGACCTGATCTCACCCTGGCTCGCGGACAGTTCCGCTTCACGATGATCCCTGGTTCAAGCGCGCGGATCTCCGGGTGTTGAACAGCCTTTCGACCGACTCCCACCGGGAATGAGTCTTGTCGGGTTCTGCGCCCCGACGTATCAAATCTGGACAGCCATGCCCGTCGCCGGACGTTCCGTACCGCATTCCATCCTCCTCGCTCGACGGGTGGCGGCGTGGATCGGCGTCTGGATGTTGGGGATCGTGAGTACCGCGGCCGATGATTTCGACAGCTTCGAGCGCGCGGTGCGTCCGGTCCTCGTCGGACGTTGCGTGACGTGTCATGGATCCGCTTCAACTCCGCCGCGCACCACCCTTCGTCTCGACACTCGCGAAGGGCTCGGTGGAACGATTGTACCCGGCGAACCCAGGAAGAGTCGATTGATCACCGGGAGTCTGGATCCGACACCGAACGGTGCCGTCCCGTTGCCGGTTCAGTGCCGGCTCTCGGCGAATGAACTCGTTGGATTTGCCGACTGGATTCGGGCGGGGGCAGCGGATCCCCGCGGACTCGCCGGGAACCCGCCGCCAGCCCTACACGCCGCCGCCGGGCATTGGGCGTTTCGTCCACCGAAGAATCCTCCACTACCGCCGGTTCGCGACACGGGTTGGCCGCGGTCTCCAGTGGATCGCTTCGTTCTCGCCGCGCTGGAATCCCACGGACTCAAACCGGCGGCACCCGCCGACCGTCGAACACTGCTCCGCCGTGCGACCCTCGATCTCACCGGCCTTCCGCCGTCGAACGAGGAATGCGAGGCCTTCCTTCACGACGACTCGCCCGATGCCTTTGCCCGGGTCGTCGACCGGTTGCTCGCATCACCGCGGTACGGCGAACGATGGGGCCGCCACTGGCTCGACGTGGCGCGCTATTCCGACACCAAGGGCTACGTGTTCTACTATGAAGAGAGCCAGTTCGTGCAACCGCATCACTACCGGGATTGGGTGGTCGATGCATTGAATCGCGACCTGCCCTACAACCGGTTCCTCGAACTCCAGATCGCCGCTGACCGGCTCGTGGACGACGGACATCCGCGCGCGGAACACCTCCACGCCTCCACCGTGGATCCGGACGCCGCGGGTGGCGCCCCTGACGTCGCCGCGATGGGATTCCTCACCCTGGGTCGGCGGTTTTTGGGGAACCCCCATGATATCATCGACGATCAACTGGACGTGGTGATCCGCGGCACCCAGGGACTCACCATTGGCTGCGCGCGTTGCCACGACCATAAATTCGACCCGATTCCCACCGCGGATTACTACGCACTTTACGGGATTTTCCAAAGCTCACGGGAACAGGTGGTACCACTGGTCGCGCGGCCCTCGCCCGACTCGGCAACCACCTTTGGCCAGGCCCGGGAGTATCTCGAATTCGAACGGGAACTGCAGGCCCGGGTGCAAAAATTGGAGACGACATTCAAAGCCGCAAGCGATCAGGTGGCGGATCGTCTCCGTGCAAAATCCGGCGAGTACTTGAAGCGGGTCGTCCATCAGGATGCCTTGGGCGCGGTGGGTGCGAACGTCCGCCCGGCTCCAGACGACATCAATCCCTACAACGTCCGGCAATGGGACCACTACCTGTCCACGAAACGCCGGCAATTTCATCCGGTCTTCACGCCGTTGTTCGCATTCATGGATCTCGATGGTAATCGCTGGGAACAGGACTCGCCCGCGTTGGCACATCGGTTTGCCTCAGCCCAGGCCCAGGGTCCGTCCGTCAATCCGCGCGTCGCCAGTCTGTTCACCAATACTCCCGCGTCCCTGGATGAGGTGGCCGAACGCTATGGCCGGCTCCTGGCCGGTGTTCATCAGGAATGGCGTGCCGCTGTGGACGACGCAAATTCCCGGAAGGCATCCGCACCCACCCGTCTGGCCGATCCCGCCGCCGAGGAGTTACGTCAGGTGTTGTACGGCACCGACGCGCCCGTGCTCGTACCAGCCGGTTCGATCGTTGAACTCGACGTGCACCTGTACTTCGACGATCCGAACCGCGTCGCCCTGTCGCGACTTCAGATGGAGGTGGAACAATGGGCCAACGGTGCACCTGGTGCACCACCCTTGGCGTTGATCCTCGCCGACCGGCCGACTCCCGCCAACGCCCGTATTTTCAAACGGGGCGATCCCGCAAAACCGCAGGACGAGGTTCCTCATCGTTTTCTTCAGGCAGTGTCGAACTCGCAGACTCCGGTGTTTTCGGGTGGAAGCGGCCGGCTGGATCTGGCCCACGCCATCACCGACCCCATGAATCCCTTGACCGCGCGGGTGATGGTCAATCGGGTTTGGGCGCATCATTTCGGTGTCGGATTGGTGGCCACTCCCAGCGATTTCGGCGTCCGCTCGGAACCACCCAGCCATTCAGAATTACTCGACTGGCTGGCCTGCCGTTTCGTCCACGAGGGTTGGTCGCTGAAGCAGCTCCATCGACTGATTCTCCTGAGTTCCACCTATCAACAGGCGGCAACTCCGGCCAGTGATCCCACCACCGTAGCCCGGGTCGATCCAGGCAACCGGCTCCTGGGACATTTCCCTCGTCAGCGGCTCGACTTCGAAGTGCTGCGGGATTCCATGCTGGCCGCCAGCGGCGAGCTGGATCTCGCGGCCGGGGGACGTTCCTTTGATCTCGAAACGAATCCCGTGGTTCCAAGGCGAACGATTTACGGTCGAGTCGATCGAAAGTTCGTGCCAGCCGCACTCCGGGCCTTCGACTTCGCAAACCCGGACACCCATGCGCCGCAACGCCACACGACCACCGTTCCCCAGCAGGCACTCTATCTCCTGAACAGCGACTGGATCATGGATAGGGCGAAGGCGGTGGCGCACCGTGTTTTGGCCGCAGGCGACTCGCCCGGCGCCGCGGAACGGGTGACCCGACTCTATTCCTTCGTGCATCAACGCCCGCCGAGCGACCGCGAGCAGGCCTTGGGATTGGCCTTTCTCAACCCGGGGGGCGCGGATCCGGATTCGACGGTGCCCACACTTGAACAATTGGCCCAGGTCCTGTTGTTCTCCAACGAGTTCTCCTTCGTCGAATGAACCGGCCTCTTCCACCCAACCTCCGCCACGACGCCGTTCTCAGCCGACGCCGGTTTTTTCGGCGTACCGGGATGGGGATGGGATCGCTCGCGTTCGCGGGCTTGCTGGGAACCGACGTTGCCCGCTCCGTCGCACGCGCCGAATCCTTCACCCACCCGCTGGGTGCCCGCGCCCCGCATTTCCCTGCGAAGGCGAAACGGGTGATCCATTTCTTTCTCAACGGCGGTCCGTCCCAGGTGGACACGTTTGACCCGAAACCCGCCCTGGCCCGGCGGGTCGGAAAGCCGTTGCCGACGGGCAATCTGGCCACCGAAAATGTCACGACCGGTGCCTTTCCATCGCCGTTCTCCTTCCGCCGCTATGGTCAATGCGGGATGGAGATCAGCGAGTTGTTCGCACGAACCGGGGAGCATGCCGATGACCTCGCCGTCATCCGTTCGATGACTGCCGATCTGCCCAATCATGAACCGTCACTGATGCTGATGAACTGCGGCGACGCCATCCAGGTGCGTCCCAGTGTCGGATCCTGGGTGACCTACGGACTCGGCGCTGAAAACCAGAATCTCCCCGCGTTCATCGCCATGTGTCCGAATGGTCTGCCGGTGAAGGAGAGCGAGAACTGGCAGGCCGGATTTCTGCCCGCAGTTTATCAGGGCACCTACATCGACACCCAGCATACCCAGATCGAGAAGCTGATCGCCCACATCCGGAACCCCCGCCTTTCGCGGGATCAACAACGCCGGCAACTGGATCTTCTCCGGGCGCTGGAAACCGAACACCGACCGAGCCCCGATCCGGACGGGCAATTGGAATCGCGGATCGAATCCTTTGAACTGGCCTACCGCATGCAAATGGAGGCCACCGACGCCTTCGACATCGCCAATGAACCGGAATCCATCCGCAAGCTCTACGGCGACGGCGTTCACGCGCGACAGACACTGATTGCCCGACGCCTTCTCGAACGCGGTGTCCGCTATGTCCAACTCTGGCACGGCGCCGGACAACCCTGGGACAGCCACGCCAACCTGGAGGCCGATCATCGCAAATACGCCCACGACATTGATCAGCCGATCGCCGCCCTGCTGACCGATTTGAAACAACGCGGCATGTTTGAAGACACCCTCATCATCTGGGGCGGTGAATTCGGTCGCACCCCAACCACACAGGGTTCAAACGGTCGCGACCACAATGCCTACGGCTTTTCCATGTGGCTTGCCGGCGCCGGGGTCAAGGGTGGGACTATCTTTGGTGCCACCGATGAATTCGGGTTTCGCGCGGTCGAGAACAAGGTCCACGTGCACGATCTACACGCCACGATTCTACACCTGCTCGGATTCGACCACGAACGCCTCACCTACCGCTACTCAGGGCGGGATTTCCGACTGACCGACGTCTACGGCTCGGTGATCCGGGGCGTGCTGGCCTAGTGCTCATTTCAATGAAACCCATCCTGAAAGCACTTCTTCGAACGATCCTCTCCAGCATCTGCTGGATGAGCCTGGCAGCCCAGGTCGGCGAGTTCGAAGCAGCGGTGGACGTCGGTGCTCCCAAGGTCAAGGGCTCATCCGCCTATGACGAAGCCTCCCAGACCTACACGCTGAAAGGCGGCGGCTACAACATCTGGTTCAACCATGACGAATTCCATTTCCTGCACCGGAAGATCAAGGGCGACTTTCTTCTCAGCGCCCATTTCCAACTCATCGGCAACGAGGGCGGAAACGGTCATCGCAAAACCGGATGGATGATCCGCGAAAGCACGGACCACGATGCCGTCAGCATCAACACCTGCCTGCACGGAGACGGTCTGGCGGTGTTGCAATGGCGGCTCATGCGCGGTGCCTACATGCGGGATCCGCAGGAGGAGATCTTCTTCCCGAAATCGTATCTCGGGGAGGCGATCCTCCAGCTCGAGCGGGTCGGAAAGACGATCACGATGCGGATCGCCCATCCAGGTGAGCCCTTGGAGGAAATGGGCTCGGTCACCCTGCCTGAACTCAAGGACGAGGTCCTCATTGGACCGTATGACCTCGCTCACGACCCGGACGGCCTGCAGGAGGCCCGGATTTGGAATGTCCGCATTTCCACGCCGGTACCGCCGGACTGGCATCCCAACCGGCTCGTCAAAACGGTCAGTCACGCCGGCGTCATTCTGGGAAGCAAGTTGGAGACGGTGGAAGTTTCGACCGGCAAACGGAGAGTTCTACTTGAAGACGACGGCCGATTGGCTTCACCGACCTTTGGTCAGGACGGTCGGCAAATCCTGTTTCTCAAGGCAGGACGACCGCACGTGATTTCCGCGGCCGGTGGTGCGCCGCAACCCTCAAGTGCGATGGGCTCGACGAATGAACCCAATTCCACCGGACCCTACCGCTATTTCAGCGACAGCCGGAGCGGGACCCACCAGATCTGGCGCAGTCGGATCGACGGATCGGAGGCCCGACAACTGACCTTCGATCTGGACCACGCTCGTTCGGTGCATCCTTCGCCGGACGGACAATCTCTGGCCTACCTCGCCTATCCGCACGACACCAACCCCAAGACCCCTCCAGCGTTTCAGCGAGTCACACTGAAGGTTGTTCCCGTGGCCGGGGGTGCTCCTCGAACCCTTGCGTACCTGTTCGGCGGCGCGGGGAGCTTGGAATCCCCCTGCTGGTCACCGGACGGAACACACATTGTTTTCGTCAGTCATTCGGAAAAGCGGTGACTTGAGATTTGGCAAGGCTCCGAGCCAGGTGCGTCCGGCTCCGATTGACGAAATGATTGGACGAGACCTCGTTTCATTTCGAGACGGCGCACGCGCGCGAGGCTGAATCGCTCTTGGAATCATGGTCCACAGGGCACTTCTTGCTGAAATACTGAAAGTGTGAGAAGATGAATCCATGACCAAAGTTGTCAGCATCAACGAGCGTGGAACGCTCACCTTGCCCAAGGATCTGCGGCAGCGGTTGGGCATCACGGCCAGCGGCCAGGTAGTCGTCGAGGAAACCGACGGCGGCCTTTTGCTGCGTCCCGGGGTCACGGTTCCGGTCGAGATTTACTCACCCAAGCGGCTGGCGGAATTCGAGCGCAACAACGACTCGGCTCTCGCCGGCTTCAAGCTCAAGCGATGAGGGTCTTCCTGGACGCCAACGTCTTGTTTTCAGGCGCGCAACCGCATTCCCGGATGCGCGCCCTTTTGCAGATCCTCTTCAAGCGGGCGGTCTGCCTGACCAACTCCTACGCGTTGGAGGAGGTGCGGCGAAATCTCGGAGTTAAATGCCCGGAGATCCTTCCCCACTTCGAGATGCTGGCGAAGAAGTGCGAGCTGACCTCGTCCTTCCCGGCTGAATTGCCAGTGCCGTTGAAGGAGAAGGATCAACCCATCCTGGCCGGTGCGATGGCAGGAAGGGCGACGCACCTGATGACAGGTGACCAAACGGATTTCGGGCACCTGTTTGGAAAGACCGTGGAGGGCGTGAAAGTGGTATCGCCCAAGATGCTCGCCGAGAAACTGGTCGAACTCGGCTGGCTTTAGAGCGCCTCTGCACGGAGTCTTCTCATCGACTTCCGGTCCGCCCGATCTGCAGTTTCACTGCAACAAGTCCCCGGCCGCCATGGATCGCGGATTCGCACGGACGACAATCCCACCGGGTTCAACGATGCCCTGCTCTCAAGTGCATCGCCGGACCGACCGTGCGCAGTTCGATTCGGAGACTCGATCCCTCCGGAAGCGCCGCAGCGATTTTCATTCGCGAACCGCCGGTTTCGACGCGGGCTGCGTCGGCTCGAATCGGCAGGCGGTTGACTTCCTTCCAACCGGTGTCCGCCACCACCACGGCATCGCCGCCGGTGTATTTCAGACTTCCTCCCGCCGGAATCGAAACGTCTTTCGCATCCAGGATCGGGTGGCCGTTTAGCTCCACCGTGATGCCATTGAGCGGGGTCTTGGCGGTCGAACGTAGGATCCATTGAACGGATTGTGACGCCGAGGGATTCTGAAATTCCACGACGGCCGAACCCGTTTTTCCGGCCTCGAGAACGCCCCGGTCGACGTGCACCTCGTGCAAATCCCAACGACCACGAGACACGGGTTGCAGGTGGAATTCGCGGGTGTTGTCGCGCAGCAGAGCTTTGACCGTTGGCGGAAACGCTCCGGACATCCGTGCCGTCTCCCACTGCGCGATCGACACCAGGATGGCAGTGGTCGCGCCGAACTGGCGGGCGGTGTCGGCCGACGCCGGATCCGCCGCCAACTGCGCGGTACTCGCCAGGCTGGTGGCCAGCGTGAAGCCGGCGTCGAATCCCGCAGCCCGTGCGAGCAGCCATTCCGCGTCCTCGATGCTGGTGCCCGGCCGCAGGGCAAACCAGCCCAGCATGTGGGGCATGAAATTGCGTTCGAACAACACCTGGTTCTTGAAGCGATACAGGGTCTGACTCTCCCGGAATCCCGCATACCACGGCTCGCCCCAGTTCATGCGGGTATAGATGTGCCAGTTAAAATGACCCGGATTACTTGCGTCGTTGATGACCTGCCCACGCATTCGCGGATTCAGCGCGTCGTACCACGCTTTTGTGAACAGCGTCCGTCCGTACTGCCCATATCCCGTCGACCAATTCCCCTCCAAACCATCGAAGGAAAGCTGCAGTGCGCCGGTTCGATTGCAGAAATCGGCAATGTTGCGCGCGATCTCCTGGGCAAGATCGGCATCAGACAGGAAGACCTTGTAGTCATGATCCAGCAGCCGCGCCACCGGCGCGCCCGCGGCATGAGCCGTGGCCGCGGTTCCAAAGGCCCCGCGTTGACATCCCAACAGCCGCCACGGTGCCGCCGTGGAAACGGATTCGAAACGGATCAACTCATCGCCGATCCGCACGGTGTTCAGGATGGTTTTTTTGGTGAAATACTCCGGATCGGCCACCGCCAGTTCCCGGGCACCGGCATCCACGTCCGCCACCAGCCCGCTGCCGCCGATGATCGCCAGCCGCGGATCGGGCCGTGGCGTCACGTAGGCATCGTTCGGTGTGATGAAATTTGAGAGATTGTGGAACCCGATCCGAATGCCGGCGCGCCGGGCTTTTTCCACACAGATCCGGAATCCCTCCCAGCCGTTGGGAAACAGTTCCGGCTTGAGCTGGAAATGTCCCCAGGTTGCGAACGGTGAGCTGTGATACAGATATTTCAACCCGGCCCGCCGGGTCATCTCAATCGCCCGATCCACAGTGCTCTCCCCAAAATCCACAATCAGGTAGGACGCCGTCGCCCCCGGCGAAACCTTGCCCCAGACGCCGTCGATCAGCGGATGCGGCAGCCCTTCCGCCACTTCAATCGCTCCCAGCGTCGCCAGAGCCTTCGGTTCCGGCACGGCAAAGAGGGCGATCCGGCTGCCCATCACTCCACCATCCCGAAAGGCCGGAACGTGGTATTTTTCGTGACCCCAGTTGGGAATGACGCGCTCCTGATTGCGGTTGCGACAGAACGCCTGCAGAACGCTCCCAAACGAGGCCGCCCGCGCCGCGTCGCCGCGGAACGACTGTCCCTTCTGCAATTCGGGCGCGAGGTTCGGATAGAATCCCGGATCATCCGCGCCATATTCGGTGTCGATGTCATTCTCCCGCGCCGGGTACCCTCCGAGTGTCTTCGCGTTCAACACCTGAATTCCAATGGCGACCTCGCGATCCCGAACCACGCCGATGATTTCGCCCACCGTTCCGCCGACCCGAAGCGGATAGGGCCCCCAGAGCGCCAGCTCGACCCGTTCGGCGGGATTCACCTCGACGATTTCAAACACCACGTGGGTCGGCCTGGCCACAGCGGTCAACACGGCGGTGGCGTGTGCCGCGCCGTACTGCAAGGTCAGTCGGCCTTTCGCCGCGTCCCAGCTCGCGCGATCCGGCGCGTGCAATGCGCCGTTGAACCGCAGGCTCAGGAGCGGTGCCGGCTGACCGGCGGCGAGGTAGTTACTGGAACCCTTGGACCGCGAAATCGAACCCAGTGACCCATCGGACTGGATCACAAACACCGCTGAATCAGTGCGCAATTTCAGGATTCCGTCCGCCCCGGCGGCGAGGCAAAACTTCAACAACAGCAGAGTGACAACGAAACAACGGCGCGGCAGTGGAGTCATGGAATGAAGTGATGGACGACACGGACGACGAACGATTCAAACGATGGCATCGGGGCCATGACAGTCGAGCTTGCGCGGCGTCGAAATCATCCCGTCGGTCGGAAGAAGGGTCAGCGTGAATGCGTTCTTCCGTTTTCCGCGGGCGAGGCCATAACTCGACCACTCCCATGGCCACTCGTCGCACCTTCCTCACCACCAGCGCCAAGGTCAGCCTGGTCGCCGGACTCGGCGATCTCGGATTCCTCGCCGGCTTGCCGCGCGTGACCGCCGCGGAAGCCACCCTGCCGGCCAGCGCGGTCCGGTTCGATCCGGGAATAGAACCGCTGGTCCGCCTGATCGAGGACACGCCGCGCGAACGGCTGTTGGAAGAGATCGGCGCCCGTCTGCGCCACGGACTGGCCTATCGTGAAGTACTGACCGCCTTGTTTCTCGCCGCGGTGCGCAATATCCAACCCCGGCCGATCGGCTTCAAGTTCCACGCCGTGCTGGTGGTGAACTCGGCCCATCTCGCCAGCCTCGCCTCTCCGGACACCGACCGCTGGCTGCCCATCTTTTGGGCGCTCGACCAATTCAAGAGTTCCCAGGCCGCTAATGTTCGGGAGGGAAACTGGACGCTGTCCGCGGTCGACCAAAAAGCGGTACCGCCGGCGCATCGGGCCAAGGCGGCGTTGGTGGAGGCGTTGGAGAACTGGGACGAAGCCGCTGCGGACGCCGCGATCGTCGGACTGCTCCGCACCGCCGGGGCGCATGAGATTTTCGAACTGCTCTGCCGGTTTGGGGTTCGGGATTTTCGCGAGCTGGGTCACAAGCAGATTTATATCGCGAACAGCTTCCGTCTGCTGGAAGTCATCGGCTGGCAGCATGCGGAACCCGTGCTGCGGTCGCTCGTCTATTCGATTCTGGATCGTGTCGGTGACCCCAATCCGTCCCAGAACGATCTGCCCGCAGACCGCCCCTTTCGGCGCAATCTCGAAGCAGTCAAAGGCATCCGCACCGACTGGCTCACCGGCCAGCCCGACGGCGGCAAGGAATTGCTCATCGCCTGTCGGCAGGGCTCCGCGCTCGACACCAGCGCGCGGGCGATTGAACTCCTGAACCGCGGTGTCGCAGCACGGGCCCTCTTTGAGGCCCTGCATGGTGCGACCGGCGAATTGTTGATGCGCGCGCCAGGGATTGCCTCGCTGCACGCCACCACCTTCACCAACGCGGTACGCTACGCGTGGGACCGCATCCACGACGACGGCCTGCGCCGCCTGCTGCTCGTCCAGAACGCGGCGTTTCTTCCGCTGTACCGCGGCCAACCGAAGAAGGACGGAGTGCTCCTCGACGAACTCGCAGCAGAGCCGCTCAAGGGCAGCGGCGACGAGGCATTGCCGGAGCTGTTCGCCGCCATCGGCAAGGACACGCTTTCGGCCTCGCGCAAGACCCTGGCATGGCTGGAATCCAACCCGGATCCGGCTCCATTTGCGCAGGCCGCGCGCCGGCTGATTTTTCTCAAAGGCCGCGACGCGCATGACTACAAGTTCAGCGCCGCCGTTCTGGAGGATTCCGTCCGCATGGCTCCTCCGTGGCGCAACCGTGTATTGGCCGCGAGCGTTTTCAATCTGCGCGGTTCGGGCGAAGCCGATAATCCGCTGGTTCAACGTACCCGCGCCGCGCTGGCCGGGTAGTTGGCACCGACAAAGTTCATCGACTTGGGAGGCCCGCGCGATAGGCCGCGGCAAAGCGGGAAGCCTGATGCTGGAACCAGTCCCAGTTGCCGGCCGCCGCCTGTCGGGGATCGAAGAGGGGTCCACCCACACCAAAGGCGTCCGCACCCGCCCGCTGAAACGCCGGCAATGTTTCCACGGTCACGCCGCCTGTCGGCATGAGCCGGACTTGGGGCAATGGCGCCTTCACCGCCTTGATGAAGCCCGGTCCAAGGGAATCGGCGGGAAACACTTTTACCAACGTCGCTCCGAGTTCCCACGCGGTGAAAATCTCCGTCGGCGTCATCGCACCCGGCATCACAGGCACCCCGAGCGCGACGCAGGCGCGGATCACTTCCGGCACAACGATTGGAGTGACGATGAACGACGCTCCCGCTCCGAGAGCGCGACGGAGTTCATCCAGCGTGGTCACTGTGCCGGCTCCGACATTGCCGCCTTCGCCGACGAGTTCACGCGCCAGGCGGATCAGATCCTCGGCACCCGCGGAGTTCATCGTCACTTCAAGGTGGCACACGCCACCGGCTAGGACTGCCGGCACCAGTTTCTCCACCTGTTCGCGCGGAAAGAACCGCAGGATGCCCACGACCGGCGTCTCGCGGAACAGAGCGTCGTTGAAGGATGAGGACATGTAACCTTGGAGAGCCCGGGGATCAGCGTGGAGCCTTCAAAATCCGGTGCAGGAGAACCTCCTGCCCCAGCGCCGAAAGCGGATCGGCATCCACGATCCGCAAACGGGAACCGAATCCGAGAACCTCCCCGGCGGCGGCGCAGGCATTTCGGACCGCCGACCCGGCAGCCACGATCACCGGCAACCCGGATTCTGCGAGCGTGAGAAGCTCGGCACCGATCAACAGACCGCTGAGAAACGCGGTATTGGCGGCGGCCGGTTGACGATCCAGGACCTGGCGAGTTCGAACGCGAAACAGGGCGGCGATGAGCGGCTGCCGGCGGGTTTCCGCGACACCCTGGGCGAACGCAACGGAATCGAAGGCGGCTTCGAATTCAGTCGAATGCCGCAACACGCTGTGATGGACCAGAAGATCGAACAATTCCCCGGTCATGAAGGTTCGCACCTCGGTGATGACACCTCCGTTCACTTCGAGGTGTTTCGAATGTGTTCCAGGAAACACCAGCGTGACCCGTTCCGGAAGTTCGGATCCGAGAGTAGCGGCCAGGCCGATCGCCTGTGTTTCTTCGCCGCGCAGCATGTCGGTGTCGCCGCGAAAGCCGGAGATCAGACAAACGCGGTCGTCGATCCGCTCCCACACCGCATCCCGACCCTCCAAGGCAAACGGCAACCGTGCGTAAGGCAGCTCCCGCCAACCGATCGTCGAACTGGCCATGCCGGAAATGATCACCGGCCAGTCGTCCGGTGCACCAAGTTGAAGCAGGCCACGGTCCAGCGTCTCGCGAAACGCCGTCGCACGATCACCACCGAGGGCGGCAAGTTTCGCCGCACCTTCGTCGGTCCGAACCTCGGTGGTCGCGGTGCCGCCCACGACGCGCAGGCGGAAGCTCGATGTTCCCCAGTCGCAACTGACAAAGTTCATCGGGAGGGAGTCTTCGGGCCGTGCGAGCGTGCCCATTCGAGTCCCGGACGATCCACGCGAAACTGTACCAGCCGCATCGTCTTGGCCTCGGTCACGTAGACCGTGCAGCCGTCCGGACCGCCAAAGCAGAGGTTGGACGGATGCGGTCCCAGGACATCCACCTCGCGCAACACCCTGCCCGCCGGAGAAAGCTTCACGACGGTCCCCTTGCCCGGACGGGTGATGTAGAGATTTCCGTCCACATCGCAGCGCATGCCGTCGAATCCATGGTCCTCGAATCGCTTCAGCAACCGCTTGTTCTTCAGCGAACCGTCGGCATCGCGATCGAACACCCACAGGTTGCGCTGGATGCTTTCGTTCACATAGACCTTCCGTCCGTCCGGGCTCACCTCAATGCCGTTGCTGGTTCCCATATCCCGCGCTTCGAGATGGGTGCGCCCGTCGAGGGTGATGCGCCAGAGCTGGCCGGTGCCGTCCTTCCAGTTCGGATCACTGGCGTAGAGCGTGCCGTCTTCCGCCATCGCCAGATCGTTGGGTTGATTCATCGCCGGCTCGTGGACGAATACGGTGACGGCGCGGGACTTCATGTCCACCCGCAGGACGTTGTGGCCGGTGTAATCAGCCACAAACATGGTCCCGCCGGAATCAAACCGGATCCCGTTGCCCGCGCTCCTCTCCGGCAACGCCACGAATAACTCCGCGCGCCCATCGGGAGTGACCCGCGCCACATTGCGGGCCTCGCGAAAACTGACGCAGTAGATGTTGCCGTCACGGTCGCAGGCGGGACCCTCGATGCCGCCCGTGAAGTCCCCCGAGGTCAGCGGCGTGGCGACGAACAAAGTCTCAGCGGACATCGCCAGCGACGTCGACACCATCGAGAACAACGCCAAGACGGCGATGGACCTGAACCGGGGATGCAACACACGTCTTGCCTACCAGAACTCCCGCCCACGTCACGCCTGCAATCCGCACTGATGTCCCCAGGGAACTACTCCCGGCCCAATCCGAATTCGCTGCTCATCCTCACGACCTTGCCGCGCTGCAGATGAACTTCGATGAGTTTCGAGCTGCCCACCCGCTTCCCGTTTTCGTCGCGGAGGATTGCGATCTGCTTTTTTGTGATCGCATCGAACACATCGGGGGTGTGGCACCAGGCATATTTTCCATCGAGACTGAAATTGACCCAGCCGTGTCCGGTCACGCTCAGTTCCACCCGACCCTTGGGCTTCGGCGGCATCTGAGTGGCATCAAAAATGAACAACTGTTTTCCATCCTGATCACTGATCCAGAGTTCGCGTTCATCCGGGGTCAACGCTGCGCCGTGGGTTCGATGTTCGATCGGATTTTCTCCCGCCAACACCCGGTGAATGGCCCTGCCCTGCTCCAAATCGACCACATCGAAGCCCACATGCTTGCCGAGGCAGACGAAGGCATATCGCTGCCGGTGGTCGATGGTGTAGGGGAAGACGCCGAATTCGCCGACATTCGGAATGGTCCGGATCACCCGCTCGGTCGCCGCGTCGAAAACCGTCAGGGTGGTGGTGGTACCCAGATACAGGCGTTTTCCGTCCAGGCTCACGATGCTGTTGTGCGCCCCGGTTCCCACCTTGATGCGCCGCAATTCTGCGCCGGTGGCGCCGTCGATCACTACCATGCCTCCGTTGTCGGAACCTTCCCACCAACCCGTCGGAGCAAAGACCTTGCTGCCATCCAGCATCACTGAAGACCGATCGCAACCGCCGGTGTACTGCTGTTCCCACACGACGTGATCAGTCTCCAGATCGAAGCGACCCATCCGCCGCGAGGTCGTGGAATAATAGAGCGAATGGGTGGCCCGACAGCCGGTCAGGCCGCGCGCGCCGCCGGCCAGGTTGAGACCCGGAATGCGCCGGACAAACTTGAATCCGGCATCGATGTCGAAGACGAGCAATCCCTGGCCGGAACCACTTTCCGTCTGCGCACCGTCGGGAGTGGCGAGATAAAGATAGCGGTGCACCGCATCGTCTTCCGCCCATGCCAGCGAGGCGAGCACCCAAAACAGCCCGAGGCAGATTCGGAGGGAGGTCATGACTGGAACATCCTCGTGGCGGGCATCGGCCGTCAATGCGCCTTCCGTCCTGACCGCGTCCCAGTGGGGACTCAGTCCGCGCGGATCGAGGCGTGTTCGGACATAAAGACCATGTCGCGATTCCCCGGCGAGGGCACCACGAGGGTCATCGATTTCATCAACACCGGCTTCACCGTCCGCGGATCCACCCATTTATGAACCTCGGCGTGTCCATCGCCGAAGCTCATTCCGCCCGCGCCGTTGTGGCTGCTCGCCGGGTAGTCGATGATGTAGATCGCCGAAGCTGCGACGCCGTCGTTCATAGTCACCGCAAAATCGCCGTAGTTCAGGCTGTCCGGATGTTCATCGATGAACACAAACGCCTGCGATGCGCCCATCAGGCTGAGATCGGTCAGTTTCCGGAACACCATGTATTTCTTCTTGATCAGAAAACTCAGCCAGTCATCCCGGGAATTCATCGCCTGACTCAGGGAAAGACTCCGAACCCGCGGAAAGTGGTGTCCCCCTGAAATCACGTAGCTGCGGTCCGCCGGACATTTGTAAATCCCCGCCGATTGGGTGTAGGGGGCGAGCTTGGCGTAATTGGGATCGAGCAGGTTCGCGACGTTAGTGTTGTGCGGATTCGCACCATTGTAGTCGAGGATCCCCCGAACCCAGCCGGATCCATCGGCGGTGAGATCGTTCCACACCAGATTGTCGGAGTGATCCCCGGCGTAGAGAATCCAGGCCAGCGTCAATTGCCGCTGATTGCTCATGCATTGAATGCCCTGCGCCTTGCTCTTGGCCTTACCCAGAGCCGGCAACAGCATTCCCGCCAGGATCGCGATGATGGCGATGACGACCAGCAATTCGATCAGCGTGAAGCCCCCTGTCCGCCTGTCGTTCATTCGGGCCGGGTCAGTGGTCATCGCTGGCAGGCTACGAGCGCGTCTGAGAATAGGGAAGAGTCCTGATGCAAGCGACTACTTCTTCTCCCTTCGTTGACCCGGCCCCAACAACCCGCTGCGGAGGCGCTCAGGCCTCGCTCCATTGTTGATAGAACATGGACATTCCGGGAGCCACCCGAGATCTACGGCTTGGGAGTGATTGAAGTTTGACGAAGAACAGGACCGCGCGGCCAGCATTTGCACCCGCTTCCTTTGGAATGGCATTCTGAGGCCTCTCTTGGTAGCCAATGCAAATTGCTTGAGGGTAGTGGGTCCGGTGGCGAGAATCAGAGGTCCGCCACCGGACCGGGGTTTCGAAGAACAACGGAGGTCGTCCACTTTTGAGAATCCAAAGAAAGGCAGGTATATCCGCCGAGTTGACGTCGAGGCTCGAGACCTTGCGGTGCGGTATCCTCTACGTTCTCAGCCGAATCCATGCAATCGGGGGTTCGGCTATGAGTGAAGCCTTGATCGCCGAACACGACACTTCAAATGGTCAGGAGCCTATGCAGCATCGATATATTCAACACTGCGCCGTTTTAAGAATCCTTCTCCTCGGACTATGCCTCACAGGGCGGGTCGGGATGTACGCACAGGGACTTGGCACCGTCTTCGTTTGGGGCGATTCCACCTACGGCATCACCAATGTGCCGCCGGCGGCCCAAGCTGGGGTTCAGGCAATTACCGCAGGATTCGACCATATTCTCGCCCTGAAAGGCGACGGCTCGGTGATCGCCTGGGGAAAGAATGACGCGGGGCAAGTCGACGTTCCGGCCGTTGCCAATTCAGGAATCATTGCCATCGCGGCTGGGGCAAGCCACAGCCTCGCTGTGACACAATCCGGGGCGGTCATCGGATGGGGGAACAATTTTTGGGGCCAAATCTCGATTCCCCCGAGTTGCCAAAGCGGCGTGACCGCGATTGCCGCCGGCATAAGCCACTCTGTGGCGCTGAAATCGGATGGCTCAGTCACGGTCTGGGGCGACAACTCCGTTGGCCAGACCAATGTTCCGCCGGAGGCGAGCCACGACGTCATCGCCATCGCGGCCGGTGCCAATCACACCCTTGCGGTGACGCGCCAGGGCCACGTGATTGCGTGGGGAGAAAACTACGCGTTGCAGCGATCGGTTCCCGTGCTTGCGCGTTCCGGCATCGCTGCGATCGCGGCTGGAGAACGTCACTCCATGGCGTTGCGATTTGACGGGTCGGTCGTGGTCTGGGGAAGCAACGATAATGGCCAAACAAATGTGCCCTCGGAGACCGCGTTCGGCGTTACAGGTATCGCCGCTGGCGGTGCGAACTGCATGGCCATCCGCACCACGGGCTCAGCTGTAATCTGGGGAGATGATACGGCGTCCCAATGGGACCTCCCGGCCACCGTGCTCTACTCAATTTCGAAAATGGCACTCGGTCGACGGTTCACCGCAGTGCTTTCAGAGACGGCGGCGCCCGCAATCAAACGCCCTCCTGAAGCTTGGCTGGGTGCCACAGGAGATTCGGTTCACTTCACCGTTGCGGCCACTGGATTCCCGCTGCGCTACCAATGGATGAAAGATGGCATGAACATTCCAAGCGCAACCGGATCGGCGCTGAATCTCGGCCCGGCAACCGAGACCATGGTGGGTTCATATTCAGTGACCGTAAGCAATGATTCCGGATCCGCAACCAGCACTCCGGTTGATTTGAAACTCTTGAATGCGGATGACCCGCTGCTCAGTGGCTCACTGATTGCGTGGGGCTACTCGTCATCCTCGTTCGACGCCATTCCAACAGCCGCAAAGAGCAGGATCCGGGATCTTTCAGTCGGCTATGATCATGTTTTGGCGCTGACCGCAGAAGGCACGGTGATCGCCTGGGGAGACAACAAGTTTGGACAAACGAACGTTCCGGCCGCGGCACTCACCGGCGTCCGGCGTGTTTGTGCCGGGGGCCAATTCTCCTGCGCGGTTAAAGACGATGGCGGTGTGTTGGTATGGGGAAGCAATGTGACGGGTGTCACGAATGTTCCGGTGAATGCCCAATCAGGTGTTGTCGCGATTTCCGCCGGTCCGTCCCACATTGTGGCGCTGAAGGAGGATGGCACGACTGTAGCCTGGGGTTCGAACGGGTTTGGGCAAACCAACATCCCGGGCAATGCACGTTCGGCCGTCAAAGCAGTGGCGGCCGGATCCGGTTTTTCCTTATTTCTTAAGAACGACGGTTCCGTCGTGGCCGGCGGTTCTATCGTCTCTGTGCCAACCGATGCTTTGGCTGACGTCGCAGAGGTGTTTGCGGGCAATGGCGCCGCCGCGATCAAGACCGACGGTACTCTGGTCCAATGGCCGACAAGTCCACCACTGCCAGCCACACTCACGACTGGCATCAGCTCGGTCGCCGCGAACTCCTCCTACCTGGCGCTTCGCGACAGCAGCGGACGCCTTTCTGTGCTCAGCCACATTGACGTGCGCGAGAACGTCTACCCACCCGAAGCCGTCCGGGACGGGACTCGCCTTATAGCCGGAAATACTTCCATCTCCGCGCCACTCGTTGGTGCCATTTTGAAACCAACGCTGCCGCAAATCGTCACTCAATCCGTCAGCGTTTCTGCGACGGAGGGTGACTCTGTTATTCTCACTGCCGCCGCAAGCGG
The DNA here is from genome assembly GCA_903907925.1 of uncultured Verrucomicrobiota bacterium. Taxonomy (GTDB): domain Bacteria; phylum Verrucomicrobiota; class Verrucomicrobiia; order Limisphaerales; family UBA9464; genus CAIVQB01. The sequence goes on along the minus strand of CAIVQB010000106.1, from coordinate 50,268 downwards.
CAACCCCAAGGCCTACCAATGGCGCAAGGACGGTGTTCCGGTTCCGGGCGCGACGGATCGGACGCTCAACTTGGGTCTGATCCAGGAGAACCAGGCTGGCAATTACGAACTGGTGGTCAGCAACGACGCCGGCACAGCCATCAGCGCGCCGCCCACGCGCGTGGATGTCAGTCCGGCCCAAGGTGCGGTCATCGGATGGGGCGATGGCGTTCTCCAAATGGGACCCATGCCGGCAGAATTCAAGAGTGGAGTCCGTTCCATATCGTCCGTGGGGTACTCGGTCGCGGCCCTAAAATCCGATGGTAGCGTGGCGACTTGGACCTCGATTTTTCCCTATCCCATTCCGGATTCAGTTCGGTCGGGAGTCTCCTCGGTTTCTGCCGGACTTGAACACTTTGTGGCATTAAAAAAACCGACGGCAGTGTGGTGGTCTGGGGAGGAAACAGCTACGGCCAATTAGCAATTCCCGATGATGCGCGGCAGGGAGTCATTGCTGTCGCCGCCGGATTGGCACACAGCCTGGCTCTTCGCTCTGACGGCCGGGTGGTCGCATGGGGAAGCAACTTCTCCGGCGAAACCATCGTGCCACCATCCGCCACCTTTGGAATCCGGGCCATTTCTGCGGGTGCTTCAACGAGCTTTGCCATCAAATCCGACGGGACTGTGGTGGGTTGGGGTTACAACAATGCGGGACAGATCACCGGGACTCGTCCGCTTACACTGCCCGATTCAGCCGTCGCTGATCCAGTCACACTCAATGGAGTTGTGCTGGACCACGTGGCAGCAATTTCTACCCAGTCCGATTTCACCACCGCTCTTAAAGACGATGGATCCGCGGTCGCTTGGGGAAACAATTCCAGAACGCAGAGTGACATTCCGGACACAGCCAACTCTGGGGTCGCTGAAATCAAAGTGGGAAGCACATACACTCTGGCAAGGAGATCGGACGGATCTGTCATCGCTTGGGGAGTTACCGAAAACAACCAAAGACCCATCCCACTGGTAGTGCAAGGAAACGCGGTATCCATCGCCGCTGCGCCAGAATTTGCACTCGCCGTCCTCGGAACCGCAGCAACGATACCGACAGGACCGGCAGAACAATCCATCAACTTCGCACCACTCGCGCCCCTGAGCTATTCGGCCGGACTGAGCGTCCCGTTGTCCGCCACCGCCAGCTCCGGTTTGCCGGTGAGCTTCAGTATTCTCTTTGGTCAGGCAACGCTTTCGAACAACACCCTGAGCGTGACGGGAACCGGTGTCGTGGTGATTGCGGCGAATCAGATCGGAAGTTCCGCCTATTCAACAGCGACAACGGTGATCCAAACCCTTGCGGTCAGTCGTGCTCCTCAAACTTTGAGCTTCGGCCCCATGGATCCCGTCGTCTATGCCGCCGGAAAAACGGTGGCTCTCAACGCCGTTTCCAGTGCCGGCCAGACAGTCAACTACGGGGTGGTCTCAGGCCCGGCGACAGTCGCGGGGAATCTTCTAACAATCCAAGGTGTAGGCACGGTTATCCTGGTTGCCAGCCAGGCCGGTAACGATCTCTACCTGCCAGCAGCGCCGATCTCACAGTCGTTGATCGTTTCGGCCGCACCCCAAGCCATCACTTTCGCGGCACTCGCACCGCTGAACTACTCGACCGGATTGAGCGTTCCCTTGTTCGCCACTGCCAGCTCCGGCCTTCCGGTGAGTTTCAGCGTGGCGAGCGGCCCAGCGACCCTTTCGGACAACACGTTGATCGTGACCGGGACAGGCCTCGTCGTTATTTCGGCAAATCAGATCGGAAGTGCCACCTACTCGCCCGCCCCGACGGTGACTCAAGCGCTGCAGGTGAACCGCGGCTCGCAGATGATCTCCTTTGGCGGCCTTGCCACTGTTGAATTCGCCCCGCAGTTGAAGATTCCGCTCAACGCATCCTCCAGTGGAGGCCTGCACATCACCTATTCCGTGGCGAGCGGACCCGCCAGTGTTGCCGGCAATCAATTAACCATCAGCGGTGCCGGAACCGTCGTCGTCACGGCCAATCAAGCGGGAGACGGCAACTTTGCGGCGGCCGCACCGGTGATGCAATCGCTCCAGGTGGACCGGGGCCGGCAAACCATCATCTTCCCGGCACCCTCCGCCCTCGACTATTTCGACGGCGAAACGGTTTCGCTGGCGGCGACTTCCAGCTCCGGCCTGCCGGTGACACTGACCGTCGTGAGTGGCCCGGGAGGGTTGTCGGGCACCCTTCTCGGCGTGCATGGAGTGGGGTCCATTGTGATCTCAGCTTCGCAAGCCGGGGACGGAAACTTTCTGCCGGCAACAACGGTGACGCAAACGATCGTCGTCAACCCGCGCGGCCAAATGATCACCTTTGCGCAACCGACGACGGTGACCTATGAAGCCAACAAGGTCGTTCCACTTGAGGCGACGGCGAGCAGCGGTCTGCCGGTATCTTTTGCCCTGATCAGCGGTCCGGGAACCCTCAACGGAAATCAACTTACCCTGACCGGTGCGGGGACGCTTCAAATCACCGCGCGGCAACCCGGCGACGCTACGTTTGCAACGGCGGATCCCGTCACTCGCACCCTGATCGTCGCCAAAGGGACACAGACGATTCACTTCGAGCCGCTGGACCGCCAGCCCCTGGGCGGGCCTCTGTTGACGTTGTCGGCTTCCGCGAGTTCCGGGTTGCCGGTCGCCTTCACCCTCACCACTGGTCCGGCCGTGTTGAATGGAAACCAGGTCCGATCCACGGGGATTGGAACGGTTCAAGTCACTGCGAACCAACCGGGTGACGACAACTACCAATCGGCACCGGGCGTCAGCCAGAGTTTCGACGTGATTCCCGGACTCGCCGTGAAGCTTCCCGGTACCGGTTCCACCGGGTCTTCGGCACTGGAGATTGTCGTCAGCGCCGGCATGAATGTGGTGGTGGAGGAAACATCGGATCTCGGTGAATGGTTCTCCCTCGGACAGTTCGTCGGGCTCGGGCCGGATCAGCCGGTCATCATTCCACTCGGAGCCCCGTCGACCGCTTCTGCGACTCGATTCTGGCGAGTCCGCGTCATTCCATAGCCCGATCACGGATCCCATCGACACCTGAACAGTCTCAATGTCGCCGCTCGATACATCTTTCAAAAGCGGTGATTCGCGGGCAGCCCGAGTCACTGGGAAGAGTCTCGACACGGACAGAAGCGGCCTTGTTTTCCGCACGGGAGGTCACCAACCTCCGCCCTGTTCCCATGCAGCTTGCCAGAAATCCAGTCCGCCGTGGATTCACGCTGATCGAATTGTTGGTGGTGATCGCCATCATCGCGATTCTTGCCGGGATGCTCCTGCCGGCACTGGCGCGATCCAAGATCCGCGCCAATTCCATCCGATGCGCCAGCAACAGCCGGCAGCTCGGCGTGGCCTTCCTTCTCTACGCTGAAGACAACGTCCAGCACCTCCCCGATTTGTACTCCAAAGCCTGGACCGGAAACGGAGTGGAAGCCGGCGGGGATTGGTGGTTCCAGACCCTTTCCAAATGGCGGTATCTGACAGCCAATACCACATCCAACGCCGTCTGGCGGTGTCCTGCAGTCAAAGAAAAGGACATTCAATCAGTCTTCGGCGCACGTTGGGAGGGATACGGCCCGGTGGAGAGCACTCTGATCCGCTACGCCTTTGAATCGGCGGGTGGTGTGGGCCGCCTGGGCAGCCGCAAACTGACCGACGTACGGAGGCCGAGCCAGGTCTGGTTGATGGGCGATACCGGCGTACCCAGAACTACAGGCAAGAATCCTCCGGACAGCTATTTGACCGAGATTGTCACCTTCCCTCCGGACAAGACGGCGGGCTGGACGCTGTGGAATCCGCAGAAACAACCCGCCTGCCGCCACAACCAGCGTGGGAACGTGACGTTCGTGGATGGCCACGTTGAAACACTTCGGTACATCGACTTCCGCCAAAACAGAGACAACATGTTCGGCGAAAACGACGACTTTTAGCCCTGTTCAAACGGGAACAACCGTCTCACTCGGTAACAACGCGATAGTACCGCGCGGGTTCGCCCTCGGCCTGCGGATCCTGAAAGCTGAACACTCCCGCGTAGTAGGTCGCATTGGACGAGGTCCCAACCGTCTGCCAGTCCAGCAGGTTCACGGAGGTTTCGATGGAATAGGTTCTCGCCGCGTCACCCGAGAAGGACAGGTGCGCGACACCGCCGGCCCACTGGACTGAGAGATCGCTCACCGGAAGCGCAGGGTGAGCGTAAAGGTCGGGGATCCGGTGGACCCGGTAGGCGGTGCAGTTCAGAAAATTGGCGGATGCCGGATCATACTTTGACAGGGTCAGATCGAACACCACCTGCGGGACCGGATCATGCGTCACTTCCCTGAAGCGAGCCATCACCGTTCCAGGGTTCGCCAGGACGGAATAGGCTCCGTCGACGTAGGAAACCGCCGAAAAATCGATCAGGACATTTCCGGTCTTGGGCTCGGGTTCTGCAGAGCCCATGTATCCCGTATAGAGCCACTCGCCGAGGTTCGTACTCCCATATTCCCATTCTTGGGAGACCTCCATCGTTTGCTCATTGATGCGGTACTCCACAGCCCGGCTGTAGTTATCCCCATCTATGACCGCTGCCTGCAACGGACTCGCCCGGAAGTTCCCGTCGTCATAAAGCATCAGCGTCCCCCGAGATGTAAGAACCGGCGCGTGCTGGCCGTACTGCCAGGCGAACGGGAAACCCACCGGTTTCAGGAGGTAGGGTTGCCACTGCGGACCCCAATTCTCGGGCGGGCCCAGGATCCACTTCACCTGCCCCGTGGCGCGCGCGAATTTGATTACGGCGTTTTGATTGCGCATCGAAATGATGAGGGAATCGTCGCTCGGATCCTCGATCACTGCATTGGCGTGCTCGGTATCCCATCCCGCCGTGGGCAGTCCGTCGCTCAACAACGTCAGCAGATAACTGATCCGCCGCGGATCCAGCACGTCGATGGGCGACCAGGTATTGACGAGGGTGTCCTTGTCCGAGGACATCTCCACCACCTTCTGATAGAGAACATCGGCGGTGCTGCGGGCTGGGTCCGGATCGTAGGGATCGGTCGCGAAATCGGTGACCGTCCGGAGCGCGTCGGCGAGGTAGAGAATCGTACCGTGATCGGTCGGAACGCCGTCGTGCGGATCCAGCGGCAGCACCGGCGGCTGCCAGGTTCGAACCGTCTGGCCGAGCAGATCGGTCTCAACGAAACTCGCGGTGAGCGTTGCGAACAGATTGCCATTCGGCAGTTGGCGAATGTCGAAACCTCCCGCCGGCGCGTACCAAACCACTTCGCCGAGTGAGTCCACAATGGTGGTGTAGGCGGCTGCGCTCCCGGGACCGGACGTCTCCCAGATGAACAGCGAGTACCCCGGCTCCATCGCGCCCAGATCAGCGGGAAGCAACGTGATCTTCGGAAAACTCGACGGTAGTGGATCAGTGACGAAGAGCAGTGGTGCGGCGGCATTCACCACATTCCGCGCCCGGTCGTAAACGGTCACCGTGATCGCATTGGTTCGACTCGGCTTGAAGCCCAGAAGAGGAATTGAGTGATTGGTGGCGTACGCTGGGAAGTAAAGGGTCCGCACCGATTCGCCGTCGTCGATGGTGGCCCCAACCCGCGATTCAACATCCGTCATCAACTCCAGGCTACCGGCAAGAGGGGCATTGGTGGCGGGCGTAAACGCGGGGCCGCTCACAAACGACAGTGCCCGGGCGGGCATCGTCAGGGTCCAGGACGCAATCGCAGCAACCCACAGCAAACGCAATACAGCGACGGGACGAGCGGAGGACAACATGCAACTCACGACGCAATCGGCCCCATGGGGGTTTCGAAAAAACGAGCCGCCGGTGATGGCGAGTGTCGAATGGGGAACCTTCCCCAAAAGAGTTTCTGATATGGGTGACTGCACCACGAGCGAACGAAACTCTTGATCGACGCACCCGTGCGCTTCGCAGGTATTTTGAGATCGCATGTCCTCGAGACCGGTTAGGTTCACTTGGATTCGCAAGACTCGCGCCAACCGAACGCTCCCAGGAGGTGCGGCGGATGTTGCCGAAGGCCCGCAAGGAGCGGGTATCAACCGCGTGGAGAGGAGTTGGCGTGAGCCGCCAATGTGAGTGTCACCGGACAGTTTCCGCGCGGGAATCGCCCGGGTTTTTCTCTCAGGATTCCTCAGAGCGCGTCTGAGAATTCAAAAGGATCTCGCTCCCACTTTTCGGACGCGCACTCCCGAAAACGACGCCCAAGCAAGGCTCCAAAGCTCTCCGGAAAAACTGTCCGCCGGCCTTCCAATTTCCGACTTTCCCATGCCCCCGTCCGGGCACCTTCCGTTCCGCGGGCACCGCTCAGAACTGATCTTCCTTCTCCTTGAACAGCAGGTTGAAGGTGGTCAACGAGCCGTAGCAGCGGGTGATGTATTGCTGCCAGTCGAACTTCTCGGCGCTGGTCAGTGTTTCACTGCCGTTGATCTTTTGCTCCAGCACCCGAAGATTGTTGCGCACCATCACCACCTTGTGGAACAGCACCTCAAGCTCAAGCTCCTTGGTCGCGAGGGCCGGATCATGGGGATGCAGCACCAGTTTCCCGCCCCGCCACTTGGGCGCGAGCTCCTTCACCCGCGCATCCGGCTTCTCGAGCCCGAGCCGATCCGCCAGCGCCTCCACGGTCTGTGTGATCAACTGCGACAGCGGCAGGCTCAATCCGGTCAGCCCGGCCTGCGGTTCCGCCGGTGCCAGGCCGCTGGATTCCGGGTCCACGGGCTTGAGTCCGTCGGAGAATAACACCTCCGCCGCATGTTCATTGAGGGCCTTCACCACGCCTGAACCGTAGCGCGGATGCACCACGTTCATGCCGATGTGCAGATCAAAAAGTTTCACGAACGAGAGGCAACCACGGCCCGCGCCACGGGGCGAAGCAAAACCACACTCGGGAGCGATGACTTCAGAGCGCTAAATCTGGAAAGCAGGGAAGCAGGAAGGGATCGGCGGATGGAGCGAAGACGGGAAAACGGGAAGACTTGAAAACGAGCCAGCGGCCCTGCCTCGGGGGGCTGGGTCTACGATTTCACATCCCCTCGGGCCACTGCTCGAGAGGCTCGTAGTCGAGGACGGTGCGGGCGACGGTCATGTCGAGCCGGGTCTCACAAACGGGTTTGCTCGTGCCGTTGACGATCAGGAAACGAACCGCTTCGGGAGCCTCGACGCAATGCGCGAAGAAACGGCCCGCATCGATGGGACTCAGGTAAACATCATGCGCCCACTCCGTCGCACGGATCTCCTCCTCCTGACCCGGTCGCGGACACCAGCCCAGGCGCGTGACGATCACGCTGATCCCGTGGAGCTCGCAGTATCCACGACCTGCGGCCTCCAGGAACATCTTGGTGGCCGCATACCATCCGCGCGGGCTGATCGGTTGATGTTCATAGACAGGAATATCGCCCCCGATCTGCTGCCACCAATTCACCTGGCCGCTGCTCGCCAGAACAATCCGCCGGACACCCGTCACCCTTGCGGCTTCCAAAACGTGATAGAGCCCGACCACATTGTTCGGGAGAAGCTCGCTCAGGAAATCAGCGTCATCTGGCGTTGCGGCGAGATGCACCAGACATTGGACACCTGAAAGGGCCCGATCCAATGCCGGGCGATCAGAGAGATTGCCGAGCAGCGTCGAGGGAAGCTCGGCCGACGGAATGCGATCAAAACCACGAACGTCGTGCCCGCGCCGCTGTAATTCGGCAACCACCGCTCGGCCAACCTTGCCGGAGGATCCGGTGACGAGAATCTTCTGACTCATGCGCCGCAGCCTATCCAGACGGGTCCGGGTGTCCATCACTGCGCTTGTTCCAAATGGAACCCGCTCCTAGACTCCCATCTCCCCGATGAATTGGAACGTCCTCATCACCGCATCGCCGCTGGCGGCCGCCGTCGGCGCCACCGCCCGGACCCTCCTCGGCGGCCCGGAATTCTCGCTTCTGCATCCACCGAAATATGGTCCGCTGCCAGAGGTTGAGATTCGTCCCCTGTTGGACGGGATGGATGCGGTGTACTCCAGTGTCGACCGCTACACCGCCGCCGTCCTGGCCTCACCGGAGGCGGCGCGGTTAAAGGTCATTTCGCGCTGGGGCGTGGGCTACGATTCGATCGACATCGCCGCGGCCACCCGCGAAGGCATCGTGATCGCCTACACTCCCGGACTGCTGAACGAAGCGGTGGCGGACTACGCCATGGCGCTGCTGTTCGCCATCGCCCGGCGCATTCATGACGGTCATGTCTCGATGCGCGCGGGCCAATGGGCACCCACCTGGGGACACGACATCGCCGGAAAGACGCTCGGACTGGTCGGCTGTGGCCGCATCGGCCAGGCGGTGGCCAAACGCGCCGCGGGCTTCGGCATGCGCCTGCTCGCCTTCGATCCCCTTCCGAACGCCGAAGCCCGGAACCTCGGCATCGAATTCGTTCCTCTGGAAATGCTTCTGGCCGAGTCGGACTTCGTTTCGCTCCACGCCGCCCTCACGCCCGAAACGCGCGGTCTGATGGGTGAGGCGCAGTTTCGCCGGATGAAACCCACCGCGTACGTGGTCAATACCGCCCGCGGCGCGGTGATCGATGAGGCCGCGCTGATCCGCGCCTTGAACGAAGGATGGATCGCCGGTGCCGCCCTCGATGCATTCATCACCGAACCCCTTCCCGCCGGCCATCCACTGCTCAACGTGCCGAACCTGCTGCTGACGCCGCACCAGGCGTCGTTCGGATTCGACACGGGTTCGCGGGTCAGCGAGGCCGCCGCGCAGGCCATCGTCGACTGCCATGCCGGTCGCCGACCGCGATGGATCGTGAATCCCGAAGTGTACGATTCGCCTGCCCTCCGCCTTTCCCGATGAAAACCAATCCTGTCCGCGCCAAACTCAAACGCGGCGAACCCGCTGTCGGCACCTGGCTCACCCTCTCCGATTCCGTCTCCGCCCAACTCATGGCGGGCACCGGTCTCGACTGGCTCAACGTCGAGCTCGAACACTCCCACCTCACCTTCGATCACGCGGCGCGAGCCTTCGCCATCATCGCCGCCAGCGGTTGCGTTCCCCTGGCCCGCGTGCCGTTCAACACCACCGAGAACATCAAACGAGTCCTCGACAACGGCGCCTGGGGCATCGTGGTCCCGCTGGTGAACACCCGCGCCGAATGCGAGGCGGTGGTGAAGGCGGCGCGGTACCGTCCGCTGGGACGGCGCACCATTGGCGGCCAGCTCGGACCGGTGAACTTCGCGACCGATTCCGCGACCTACTTCGCCCGCGCCAATGATGAACTGCTCGTCGTGGTCATGGCCGAGACCGCCGAGTCGGTGACCAACATCGACGAGATCCTCAGCGTGCCGGGGATCGACGTGGTGTTCGTCGGCCCGAACGATCTCCACGCCTCCCTGGGTGCCGCCCCGGCCTTCGACAGCGCGTTGCCCGCCTTCAACGACGCCCTGGCAAAGATCCTCGCCAGCGCCAAACGGCACGGAGTGGCCCCCGGCATCCACACGCCCGATGCCGCCCAGGCCAAGCGTCGCATCGCGGAGGGCTGGCAGTTCGTCGCCATTTCGAGCGAGGCCGGCCTGATGCTCTCCAAAACCGCCGAGGTGGTGAAGGAGCTCGGACTCGGAGCGGGAACCGCCGCCGTGAAGTATTAATCCGCCGCCGCCCATGAAGATTGTCGTCCTCGACGGCCACACGCTGAATCCCGGCGACCTCGACTGGGCCGCCCTCCAAGCCCTCGGGGAATGCGCGATTCATCCGCGAACCGCACCGACGGACACGGTTGACGTCGCCGCCGGGGCGGAGGTGTTGATCTCCAACAAGGTAATTCTCAACCGCGAGCACATCACCGCCCTTCCGGCGCTGCGCTACATCGGTGTCACGGCGACCGGCTACAACAACGTGGACGTCGTCGCCGCCCGCGAACACGGAATCGTGGTCACCAATGTCCCGGCTTACAGCACCCGCTCGGTCGCCCAACAGGTGTTCGCCCTTATTCTGGAATTCACCCACCATACCGGCGGCCACTCCGACGGCGTGCGGGCCGGCCGCTGGTCGAGCGCCCCGGATTGGTCGTATTCAGACCATCCACTGCTAGAACTCGACGGACTCACCCTGGGGATCGTGGGCTACGGCCGCATCGGCGCCGCGGTCGGCGCGATCGGTGCCGCAATGGGCATGCGCGTGATCGCCACCCCGCCCCGCACCCGTCCGCTGCTTCCCGACGTTGAGGCGGCATCAATTGATGAGATTTTTTCCCGGAGTGACGTGATCAGCCTCCACTGCCCGCTGACACCGGAAACCCGCGGTCTGGTCAACGAAGCCCGGCTCCGTTCGATGAAATCCACTGCGTTCCTCATCAACACCGCCCGTGGACCGCTGGTGGACGAGGCCGCCCTCGCCCAGGCGTTGAACACCGGCCGAATCGCAGGTGCCGGCCTGGACGTTCTGTCCACCGAGCCGCCGGCCGCGGACAATCCGCTCCTGACGGCCCGCAACTGCATCATCACTCCGCACCTGGCCTGGGCCACCCGCGCCGCACGCGTTCGATTGATGGCGGTCATGGTGGAAAACGTTCGCGCCTTCCTGAACGGCACCCCGAAAAACGTCGTCTCGTGAACTCGTTCGGATACTGCCTCAACGCCAGCACGCTCCGCGGCACGCCGGTGCTGCGCCAGATTGAGGCGGCCGCAGCCGCGGGATTCGGTGCCATCGAACTCTGGTTTGCCGACACCGACGCCCACGTCGCCGCCGGTGGATCGCTCCGGGAAATCCACCGTGCATTGGACGATGCAGGCCTGGAAGTACCGACGCTGATCTATTTTTCAGGATGGTTCGAAGCCCCGTCCACGGAGTGGCCCCGCATCAAGGACGCCTGCGCCCGTCGCATGGTGCAAGCGTCGATCCTCGGTGCGAAACACCTCATTTGCAGCCCACCCGAAGGCCTGGCTAACCTCGCGACCGGAGCGCAACGGTACCGCGAACTCCTGAACCTGGGGAAGGAGACCGGGGTCACCCCCATCTTCGAGTTCCTCGGCTTTGTGAAGCAGCACTGCACCATCGAATCCGCGCTCGAGGTGCTCACCCTGGCCGGAGGAGGGACCACGGTGCTCGATCCCTTCCACGTTTTTCGCGGAGGCGGTTCGATCGAATCCATCACCCAACTGCGGGCGGATCAAATCGCCATCTCGCACTTCAACGACATCCCCTCCGAGCCACCACGCAAGCAACAGGGCGACAGCGACCGGGTCATGCCTGGCGACGGCACCTTTGATCTTCATCGATACTGCGACCTCCTCCGCTCCACCGGCTACCGCGGCTGGCTCTCGCTGGAACTCTTCCGCCCGGATCTCTGGTCCCGCGACCCCCTCGACGTCGCCCGCGAAGGATTCCGCAAAATGCGCCCCTTCGTGGAGGAGACGACCGGAGGGTAGTTCCTCGCCGATGGGGGCCTTAGAAAGGACAGGCCGCTTGCGTAAGGCGGATGCTCTGCGGCATACCGTCGGCAAATGACAACCGCGATATCCACAATCACCTCCAAGTGGCAGGTCACCATACCAGAAGAGGTTCGAAAGGATCTTCCCTTCAAGGTGGGACAGAAGATTTCCTGGGAAATCGAGGGTGACAAGCTGGTCGGGCGGCGAATCCGTTCCATCAGTGAACTCGCCGGATGCCTGAAATCGGGCGCATTGCCGGCCGACAGCGACGATGACCAGGGAGCTTTCGACAATGCAGTTCTCGCCCGCTATGACCGCATCTCCAGGCAAAAGCCATGAAAGATCTGCTGCTGGATGCCAACGTGCTGGCCCGATTCCTCGTCTAGGACGACCCCAGAAAAAGCCCGGCGGCCACGACGCTTTTTGAGCGGGCGGAACGACGGGAATGTCGTCTGCACCTCGATAGTCTGGCCGTGGCCGAAGCAGTCTATGTGCTGGTCGGGCGGTATCGCCGGCCCCGCAATTATGTGGTGAGTGCCCTGCTCACTCTTATCCAGAACGCCGGCGTGGAGAGGGCCGATGGCGCAGTGGTCACCGACGCCTTGCGACGTTTTGCAGCCACCGACGTGGATTTTACCGATGCCTGGCTCGCGGCCCGTGCGGCGCATCTGGGTTATGGCATCGCCTCGTTCGACCGCGACCTCGACAAGTTAAAGGACGTCAAGCGCGTTGAGCCGAAGGGCTGAGCCGTCCTCAGACGCGCTCTCTGCCATTTGCAGCGGGGATATTCCGTTCAGCGCATGCCACCGCGAAGATTCAGCGGAGCTCATTCATTCCTCAATGCCACCATCGGGTCCACCCGGGCGGCTCTGCGCGCGGGCAGCCAGCAGGCGAGCAGGATCACTGCACCCAAGACTCCGATGGAGACGATGAAGGTCACCGGATCGAGAGGTTCGATTTGATAGAGAAAACTCCGAAGCCAGCGGGTCGCACCAATGGAACCCATCAGACCCATTCCCAAGCCGACGGCCGCCAGACTCAATCCCTGCTTCATCACAACGCGAAGAATGTCGGAAATCTGAGCGCCCAAGGCCATGCGGACTCCGATCTCCCGGGTGCGGCGGCTCACCGAGTAGGCCAGCACGCCGTAGATTCCCAATGATGCCAGCAGCAGTGCCAGCACCCCGAAACCGCCCAGCAGCGTCGCCACCATGCGTTGCAACGCGAGGGAACCATCCTTCTGTTGAGCCAGGGTCCGAACCCGAAATATCGGAACATTGGCATCCAACGCTTTCGCCACTTCGCGCAGCGCTGCGATTGTCATGGCCGGATCCAGGCCGGTCCGCACCGCGAGGGTCAGGGCCGGGTCGGGTCGCTGGGTCAGCGGGAAATACAACGCGGGCCGCGGCCCATCGGTGAGTGCGCGGCTGCTGCTGCTCTTCACAACCCCGACGACCTCGGTCGGAATCCCTCCATCGGGTCCGTGTTGGAAGATGCGTTTTCCGATTGGATCCTGTCCGGGCCAGTAGCGGTTCACGAAGGCGTCGTTGATGATGACCCGACTCACGGCTTTGGAGTCATCCGTGGAATCGAAGTCGCGTCCGCGCAACACCGCCAGGTTCAACGTGCGGAAATAATCGGCGGACACGAGATTGAACTCGCCGACGGGATGCTCCCGCGGTCCGGACTGAAATCCCTCGACCCGTTCGACGCTGGTCTGAGGTGCCCACCCGCTCAACGGAGTGACCAGGGCCAATCCCGCGGACTCCACCCCGGGCAGAGTACGGGCCCGCTCCAGCAATCGGTCGTAGAACTCCCCGGTCCGCGGAGAAGAGTAATTGTTCAGAGCGAGATCGAACGAAATCAGCACCACCTTCGACGGCTCAATGCCCGGGTCCACCTGTTGGAGTTTCCGCAGACTCCGCGTGCAGAGGCCGGCACCGACGAGCACGAGAAGCGACAATGCAATCTGCAGAATCACCAGCATGCCCCGAAGATTCCAACGTTCTCCAACTGACGATCGGCCACGGTTCGGGCGACGGCCCGATTCCGTCCGCCGTTCCGGTGGCCTTTTCCAGCGATGTCCCGGTGGTGGCGGTCCAGTTCGATGTGGTCTTTGACCCAACCCAACTGGCGTCCTCCGATCCGGTTCTCGCCACGCTCTCGGCCGACCATCTTCTGGCCTCCAGCGAACCCACGCCCGGGACGCGCCGCATCGTCGTCAGGACGCTGGCGGTGCTTCCAACACCGGGGATCCGGCTCCGTTGGCGGCCTGCCCCTGGGGAAGGCCGGCCAGTGCGGATTCCCGTTCCACCAGGGTCGGATGCGAATAATGCCAGGCGCTGAACAGCGGGCGTGGCGTAAGGTTGGAGAGGTTCTTCCCCGCCAGTTTCCGTAGCGCACCGGTGAGGGAAGTGATCTCCCCCATCGCTTCGGCGGCGTAACGGTCCGCCTCGTATTCATGGCGACGGGACCAGTAGTTCATCAGTGGCCCGCTCCAAAAGGTCACCGTTCCACTCAGCAGGGCGAAACACAGAAGCGCCGGTGCCAGTCCCGACCCGGCAGGAAAACCAAACGCAGCGGTGAACCAAGGCTTCGCGGCCAGAAAGGCGATGACGCCAAACGCCACCAGCGTCGACACCGCTGAAACCGCCAGCATCCGCGGAATGTGGCCCCGTTTGTAGTGACCGACTTCATGAGCCAGGACGGCTTCCAATTCCGGTTCGGTCAATTGGGCGATCAGGGTGTCGAAGAGGACGATCTTTCGGAACGAACCGAACCCGGTGAAAAAAGCGTTGGAATGCGACGACCGCTTACTGCCGTCCATCACCAGGATCGATCGGGCGGAGAAACCGGTCCGCGCACCCAGGCGCAGGAGCCGGTCGCGCAGCGTTCCGTCCGACAGCGGGGTCAGCTTGTTGAACAGCGGCAGGATCAAAATCGGTGCCAGCACGGTCATCACCAACTGAAACCCCAGCAAAACGGCCCAGGCGGCGATCCACCAGCGGTCGCCAAGCCAGCCCACCAGTTTGAGAATCAGCACCAACAGCGGATATCCCAAAACCGCCCCGAGCAGGAACCCCTTCACCCGGTCCATCCACCAGGTGTGTTGATCGCTCTGATTGAAGCCAAACCGCGCCTCGATCCGGAACTGCTGCCACCATTCGAACGGCAGGGACGGAATCGCGAGCAGAATTCCGGCAGCGAACAACCAGAGCGCATCCACCCAGGCACCAGGACCCCACCCACCGCGGAAGCGCGACAACAACAGCGGCAACACGGGCGTGAACAGGGCCAGCAGGAGAATCCCACTGCTCCAGGCGTCTTCCCAGGCGGCGAACCGTGACTTTTCGAGCGTGTACGCCACCGACTTCTGAAAGGTCTCCGCATCCATAGAGTCGCGAAATGCGGCGGGAACGGCGTGAGAATGGAGCCGAACATGGCGGCGGTTGAGCCATGAAAGTCCGGACTCGGCGGCCCAGCGCACGACGACCAGGGCACCGGCAAAAATGGGGATGAATTCCGTTGAACGCATTGCGGTCGAAGAACGATCGCGACCGGAACGTTGAAATACAATCTCCAGTCGCAAACATGAATTGCACGTCTACGTATCAATGGTAGGTTTTTCGAACTACGCATGAAGTCTCTGGGGATATTGCTGGCCGTCCTTTTGCTGGGCGGCGGGGGTTGGTTCGGCTGGAAGCGATGGCAGCAGGAGCAGGTCTCCCGTTCCGCCGTCGCCGCCGCGAACAGCCGTCCGGTCGAAGCCACGGTCGAGACCCGGAGCATTCGGTTCGCCGTCAGCGCCGCGGGCGAAATCGTCCCGGCCGACCAGGTCAGCGTTCGTCCCGAGGTCAACGGCAAGCTGGAAAAGCTCCCGGTCGACGTCGGCGATGCCGTGAAAAACGGAGAATTAATGTTCCAACTCGATGACCGCGATTTGCGCATCCAGCAGGGATCCCAGAAAAATGCCATCGAACGCTCCCAGCTCGAACTCCAGCAGGCGGAACGGAATTTCCGGCGGGCCGAGGAACTCTTTAAGGCTCATCTGGTCGCCCAAGAGGTGTTTGACGATTCCAAGACTTCCTTCGAATTGGCCAAAAACAGCCTCAGCAACGCCCAGAAGGCCCTCGACCTGATCGAATATCAGCTCCTCAAGACCCGGGTCACCGCGCCGTTCGATTGCACGGTCCTCACCCGCCCGGTCTCCGTCGGCCAGGCGGTCAGCGGATCGGGCGGATTCAATTCCGGCACCGAAATCCTCACCATCGCCAATCTCAACGACCTCATCATCAACGCCCACATCAACCAGGCGGACGTTACCCGGCTCCACATGAATCAGGACGTCGAGGTCACAGTGGAGGCGGTTCCCGGCCTCAAGATCATCGGAAAAGTCGAACGCGTCGCCCCCCAGGCCACCATCAAGAACAACATCAAGGGATTCGCCGCCCGCATCCTTCTCAAGGACGTCGACAAACGGGTTCGGCCGGGCATGACCGCCAACATCTCCATCCCCGTCGCCAGCGCTGACAACGTGGTGGCCTCCCCGCTGGCGGCCGTCTTCACCGAATACAATCCGGAAACCAAGCAGCAGGAACGGTTCGCCTGGGTCAAATCCGGCGAGGAATGGGAACGCCGCATGATCTCGATCGGCGTCAGCGATTACTTTTTTGCCGAGGTCACCAGTGGCCTCAAGGCCGGCGAAGTGGTGGCGTTCGAGGACAAATCGAAGAACGCCAAGGCAGCACCCGCAAATCCCGCCGTCGCCAGCGTCCTGCCCAAGCCGGCGAGTCCGGCCAACCCGCGGCCGCAATCGACCACTCGCTGACGTCGAATCGCCGGGGGTGAAACCTCCGATTCGAACCCGAACTCGCGCCCAACAACGCCCCGCTCTCCCGCTCCCGTGGCCCTGCTCGAACTCCGCAACGTCAGCAAAATCTATCACCTCGGTGGTGAGGAAATCCGCGCCCTCGACGACGTCACCCTCGACATCGACGCCGGCGAGTTCTGCTCCATCATCGGACCGTCCGGCAGTGGCAAGTCGACGCTGATGCACATTCTCGGCTGCCTGGATTCGCCCAGCCTCGGCACCATCAAGCTCGATGGCGTCGAAATCCAGAAGGCCTCCACCGGCGAGCTCGCCCACATCCGGAACCGCAAGATCGGCTTCGTGTTCCAGTTCTTCAACCTGCTGCCCAAGCTCAACGTGGTACAGAACGTCGAGCTGCCGATGATCTATTCCGGCGTCAGCGGCAAGGAACGCCGCGAACGCGCCCTCCGCGCTCTGGAAATGGTCGAATTGGGCAACCGCCTCAAGAACCGTCCCTCGCAGCTTTCGGGCGGACAACAGCAGCGGGTCGCCATCGCCCGTGCGCTGGTCAACGATCCCAAAATCATCTTCGCCGACGAACCCACCGGCAACCTCGACACCCACACCGGCGAGATCATTTTGGAATTGTTCCGCAATCTCAGCCGGGAAGGACGGACGGTCATGCTGGTGACCCACAATCCGGAAATCGCCGCCGTCACGCCGCGCCGGATCGAAATCCGCAACGGCAAGATCGCCGACAAGGTCGACACCCGGCTCGCCGGTCTCGACCGCAAATCGGCCGTCGTCCCGGCGCACTGAACCGACCATGGGGCTCTGGAACGCCATCACCGTCGGGTTCAAGGAAATCTGGGCCCACAAGTTCCGCAGCCTGCTCACCATGCTAGGAATCATCCTCGGCGTCTCCTCGCTCATCGCCATGAGCGCGCTGGTGGAAGGCATGGAAAAAGGATCCCGCGAAGCCCTCGTCGCTGTCGGTGGACTCCAAAAGTTCCGCATCGAAACCCAGCCGGTCCCGGTCGAGCAACGCCATCTCCGCGATTTCGCCACTGGAGTCACCCTGGGCGACGTCTACGCCATCCAGAACAACGCCCCGGAAGCATTGAAGGTCTCGCCCGAGATGCGCCTGGAGATGTCGCCAACGCTAGCCGCGAACGGAAAAACGTTTCGCACCTGGTCCACCGCGGGCGTCTGGCCCGTTCAACTGGAGTTGATGGAACATTCCATCGAGCACGGGCGGTGTTTCAATGAGGTGGATGATGAACTGGCCCGGTCGGTCTGCGTCATCGGCACCGGCATCCGCGATGAATTGTTCGGAAATCCCGAGGAAACCGGCGAGGAAATCATCCCTATCGGCCAGTCGCTGACCATCAACGGCTACCCCTTCACCATCATCGGAATGTTCGAGCACTACGAGAGCGACCAGGACCGAAAGGTTCGTTTGCTCCGAAAGGCCGAGGACCTGGCCCGCAAGGAAAAGGGCCTCACCAACGTCGTGACCGGACCCAAACGCATGCGGGGTTGGGGCGGCAACCGGCGCGGTGGATTCGCCTTCTGGATGAAGAACAACACCGTGTACATGCCTCTGAACACGATGTGGATCAAACTGATGTCGGGACAAACCAACGCCCCCTCCGACCAGCGCCTGAGTGAGATGGAAATCAAGGTGCGTGACGTGACCAAACTGGATCTCGCCCTCAGCGAAATTCGAAACGTGATGATGGTCCGTCACCGCGGCATCGAGGATTTCAATTTCCGCACCCAAGAGGATTGGGCGGAACAGATCAACACCTTCATCCAGAACGCCCGGCTCAGTGGCGGCATCATCGCCGGCATCAGCCTGCTGGTCGGCGGCATCGGCATCATGAACATCATGCTCGCCAGCATCAGCGAGCGCATCCGCGAGATCGGCATCCGCAAGGCCGTCGGCGCCGGTGCCTTCGACATTTTCATTCAAATCGTCGTCGAGAGTACCGTCATCGCCATCACCGGAGGCCTCGCCGGCCTGGTGGCCAGTTACGGCCTGATCCAGCTCATCGTCGCCCTCACCCCCACCGACAACGCCCCCATTCTCACGATCGGTGCCATGGCCATGGCCTTCGGTGCGAGTGCCCTGATCGGCGTCCTCGCCGGCCTTTTCCCCGCCCTGAAGGCCGCGCGCATGAATGTCATTCAGTCCCTCCGCTACGACTGATGAACCTCTTCAACACCATCGTCATCGGCCTCAAGGAGATCTGGTCCCACAAGTTCCGGAGCGTTTTGACGATGCTCGGCATCATCCTCGGCGTGGCCTCGTTGGTCGGGATGGCCGCCATCGTCAAGGGGATGGAGAACGGCATGAAGGAGGCGATGGTCGCAATGGGCGGTGTCGACAAGGTGTTGTTGCGGGTCCAACCGGTTCCCGCTTGGCAGGATCACCTGGCCGACCAGGCCCCCGGCCGCACCATGGACGACGTCCAGGCCCTGCGGAAAAGCGCGCCACTGATCCGACTGGTCTCACCCGAGATGGGAATCGAAGACGTCACCGTTTCCCGGGCCGGGAAAAGCTTCAGACCCGAATACTGCAGCGGCGTGTGGAAGGAGATCCTCGACATGAATCTTCACACGCTGGCGCATGGACGGTTTTTCAACGAAATCGACGAAGAAGAAGCGCGCAGTGTCTGCGTCATCGGCACCGGCATTCGCGATGAACTGTTCGGCAAGCCCGAGGATGTCGGGCACGAGATCATTCCCATCGGCGAGGAAATCCAGATCAACGGGCAGCCGTTCACCATCATCGGAATGTTCACCAAGTACATGAGTGAACAGGACGCCAAGGAGGCCGCGCTCAAGGCCCGCGAAGGCCCGCAGAAACAGGTCGGACCGAAGCGTCAAAAAGGCTGGGGACGCAAGGGCGGCTGGGCATTTTGGTCGAAGAATAACACCATTTACATCCCGCTCTACACCGCCTGGGTGAAGTTCCGCGCGGTCGGCGATCTCAACGGCGTACCGGATCCCCGCCTGACCGATATCAATCTCAAGGTGGCCAGCCTGGATCAACTCGAACCCGCGCTCCAGCAGGCCCGGAATGTCCTGCTGGTCACCCATCACGGCATTGAGGATTTCACCTTCCAAACCCAGGAAAACCAGCTCGAGAACATCAACAAGCAGATCCAGAACGCACGCCTGAGCGGCGGGATCATCGCCGCCATCAGCCTGCTCGTCGGCGGTATCGGCATCATGAACATCATGCTGGCCAGCATCAACGAACGCATCCGGGCGATCGGCATCTGCAAGGCGATCGGTGCCACCCCGGCGGCCATTTTCATCCAGATCCTCGTCGAGAGCCTCGTTGTCTCGCTCATCGGAGCCTTGCTGGGTGTGTTCGCGAGCTATGGATTCGTGGAAGGCCTCCAACTGGTGACCCCATCCGCCAACACGCCCATCATCACGCCGATGGCCATGATCATCGGGGTCGCCTTCAGCGCGGCCGTCGGCGTCATCGCCGGCCTCATCCCCGCCCTCAAAGCCGCCCGCCTCGATCCCATCCAAGCGTTGCGATACGAGTAGAAAGCGAGGAAGAGCGACACGGATTTCACGGATTTACACGGATTGAGGCAGAACGAACCCGGTCCGATCGGCTCTTCAGGAATCCGTGATAATTCGTGAAATTCGTGTCCACATTCCGGCAGTAGAGTTTCCGGTTTCCTAGGTCCGGAATTCCAGCTATCCGGTGTCGATGCTCCGCCGACTGATCCCCCTCTTCACGGCCCTGTCGCTGTTCGCTTCTGGATCCGTCGTCGCCGCTCCCACCCTGGCCGAGCGTCTTGGCTACTCGGCCACCGACAAACTGCTCATCGTGAACGGCGATGACGTCGGCATGTGTCACACGGCGAATCTCGCGACCATCGAATGCCTCGAACAAGGCGTGATGACCTCGGCCACCATTCTGGTCCCCTGCCCCTGGTTCACCGAGATCGCCCAGTACGCGACTGCCCATCCGAAGATGGATTTCGGGGTTCATCTCTGCCAGACGAGCGAATGGCGATTGTACCGATGGGGACCCGTCGCCTCTCGCAATGAAGTGCCGGGGCTGCTGGATCCCGACGATTACCTCTGGCAGGAGACGCCGCAGGTCTATGCCAAGGGCACGCCCGACGAGGCCTACATTGAGGCGAAGGCCCAGATCCGAAAGGCGATCGCCGCTGGCGTCGACGTCACCCACATCGATTCCCACATGGGTGTGCTGCAATTGCATCCCGCCTATCTCGCAAAATACCTGCAGCTCGCCGTTGAGTTCGATCTGCCGGTCCGCATGGCGTCCCAGGCGACCTTCGACAAGGGCGGGCAGCCCGGGTGGCGCGAGAAGTTCGCCGCGGAGGGAATTCTGTTCACCGACGATTTCGTTTACGACGAGTTCCAGTATTCCAAGCCGGAGGACGTCGCACCCGCGTGGAGGAACCGGCTCGCCCATCTCAAGCCCGGCATCACCGAACTCTTCATCCACGCCGGACATCCCACCGACGAATTGAAGGCCATCACCGGCAGTTGGGCCATCCGTTCCGCCGAATTCGAGACCTTCACCCACGATCCCGAGATCCGGGCCATCCTCGCGCGGGAACACGTTCATCTGGTCGGCTATCGTGCGATCCGTGATCTCCAGCGCCAATTGCGCAAGGCGAAGTAGGAACGGGGTGGAAATTTTTCCGCCGCCGCCGGGTGTTTGCGCGTTCCGCTTTTTCCGATCCGGTCTACCTTTACCGCGTGTCTGACGCCAAAGACCGTTCACCGGACTCCCCGCTGTCCGCCGCCATGGGGTCGGTCACCGTGCCCGACCTGTGGCAGCAGCAGGCGGTTTCCGCGCTCCGGGCCGGCAAGGACGTCGTGGTTCAGGCCCCCACCGGCAGCGGCAAGACGTTGATCTTCGAGTTGTGGTCCAACGGTGGAAAAAACCGCGGCCAGGCCATCTACACTGTTCCCACCCGCGCCCTCGCCAACGACAAACTGGCCGAATGGCGCAGCCGCGGCTGGAACGTCGGCATCGCCACCGGCGATCTCTCCGAGAATCTCGATGCACCGGTCATCGTTGCCACGCTCGAAACGCAGAAGAACCGGCTGATCCGCGGCGATGGACCGACTCTGCTGGTCATCGACGAATACCAGATGCTCGCGGACCCCGACCGGGGATTGAACTACGAGCTGGCCATGGCGCTGGCACCGGACACAACTCGGCTGCTGATGCTCAGCGGATCGGTGGCCAATCCGCATCACATCGTCCAATGGCTGAACCGGCTCGGTCGGCCGGCGGTTCTGGTGCGGCACGAAATCCGGCCGGTGCCGCTGGAGGAGGTGTACGGCAGCCAGTTGAGCTATCACCTGCCGCCGGGAATCAAGGGTTACTGGCCGAAGTTCTGCGCCAAGGCGCTTGCCGAAAGCCTCGGACCCGTCCTTCTTTTCGCGCCGCGCCGCGCCAACGCCGAGGCCATCGCCGCGGAACTCGCCCGCGAACTCCCGAACCCCAATCCGCTTCAACTCAGCGAACCCCAGCGGCGCATCGTCGGGGATCATCTGGCCCGCCTGCTCAAATCCCGCGTCGCCTATCATCACAGCGGCCTCAGCTACGCCGCCCGCGCCGGGGTCATTGAGCCCCTGGCCAAGGCCGGTCAACTCCGGGTGGTGGTAGCCACCATGGGCCTGGCCGCCGGCATCAACTTTTCGCTGCGCAGCGTCGCGTTGACCGCGGGCACCTATCGTCGGGATGGAGCGGAGATTCCACTGCGTCCGGATGAAATCCTTCAGATGTTCGGCCGCGCCGGCCGCCGCGGTCTCGATGAATTCGGCTACGTTCTGGTCAGTGCGAACGAAGTGCGACTGCGCGATGGCCACGCGGCACAACTCGCCCGCAGCGGCATGGTCGACTGGAGCGCCGTGCTCACCTTGATGGCGGCGGCGGCGGAACAGGGAAAGGAACCGTTCGCCGAGGCGGTCCGGGTTCAGGAACGGTTGTTCACCACCAAGCCCATCTTTCTCGGGGTCGAGTTCTCGCTCAAACACCCAAACGCTCCGTGCGGGTTGATGACCGACTCGGAACGGGCCCGCCACGTCCGGCGCCGTGTCCGCGAGATCCTGAATTCACGCGGCGAATGGCAGCCCATCCCCGCCCCGACCGAGCATCCGATGAAGGAGGTGCGACAAGTGGTATGGGAAGGACCGGTCGGCCGCCCGGGCGAGCCCGCGATCGCCCCAATCACGCCGCGCCCGAAGGTCCGCGCGAAATCCATGGGACGGCTCCGCGGCGAGGCGGCGGTGGCGTCCGTGACCACACCCGGCTCAAGCACCACTCAGGTTTCAACCCACACGGAAAATAGTTCGCAAGATTCCACGGCATCGACCGCAGCTCCGTCGACATCGCCAACCGGCCCATCGGAATCACGAGCGAAAGCCGATCCCCAATATTGGAAGATCCGCCCAGTTCTCACGAATCCCACCGCATTGGACAAGGTCGGTCACGGAGAGTTGGTGGTGCTGGAAGAGACGCCCGAGGGTCCGATCCACGGCCGGGAAAGCGTCGCCGGTGATCTTCATGGCGACGACACGGTGATCCTGTCGAAATGGGTGCGTCGCCTGACGAATTGGAATGGCCGGGAAGCCTCGCTCAAGGCCTGGAGAAACCTGGTGGTCCCCATTCTCCGCCGCGAACTGGAAGCGGAAGGTTTGCCGCTCGTCGGGGTGGTCGAACAAGCGGACAAGATTCTCGTGCAGATCAGTCTCGGCGAACAACCAGTGCGAACCTGCGTCGACGTTCACGGAGTTCCTCTGTGGCGCCCACCGGAGCGTGAGGTGGTTCCCGACGATTGCGGCACCTGCGAATGGGTCACACAATGCCGCGGTCTACCGACCGGCACCGGCACGGCTTTGTTATGGCGGCGCCTTGCGCTGGTCGATGCCGCCGGTGTTCCCACACGGCGGGGTCGGGTCGTCAGTTGTTTTTCCAACGGGGACGGTCTCGCGGTCGCGGCCGCGCTGGAGGATCCCGGCTACCCGCTCGATGATCTGCTGTTCGATCTCGCCAATTTGGATGCCGGGTTCCGGTTCTGTTCGCAGGGGGATCGGTGGGAGGGACGGCTGGCGATGGTTTGCCGGTCCAAGTACGGGAGCCAGAACATCACCGGCTACATCGAGAACGGTGTGCCGCCCAAGTACGGCAGCGGCGCCGAAACTGTGGTGCGTTCGGTTCACAAGGATCCGTTCAGCAAGCACCGGTTCGTCACCGATTTCCTCGGTGATGGCGACATCGACCGCATCATCATCGAATGGCGTTCCCTGTTGCGCCAGATCGCGCACGCGCCACGGCTCGAATGGGAACGCTGGACGGGACTGCAGAAGCTCGCCAAGACCCTGCTGCAACAAACCGAGTCACCGACCGACACCGATCTGCCCGCACTGGAATACCACCAGACCAAACGGGTGGATCATCAACTGATCCTTCGACGCCACTAGATCCGGTTGTCGGGCGATCAGGCGCCGTTCAATCCCATTCAACCACGTCCCATGATTCGCACCTCAATTCTCCGGTGGCCACAAACGCTCGGGTTCGCCGTCGTAGTCCTAACCGCGCTCCTCACACCGACGGTCGCCGAAGAAGCCCGCCTCCTGCGCTTCCCGGCGCTCCACGGCGACCAGGTGGTCTTCACCTACGCGGGTGATCTGTTCACGGTGTCCGCCGGCGGCGGTGTGGCGCGGCGCCTGACCAGCCATGTGGGTTTCGAGATGTTCCCACGCTTTTCGCCCGACGGAAAACAGATCGCCTTCACCGCTCAATACGACGGCAACACCGAAGTCTATCTCATGCCCGCCGCCGGCGGGGAGCCCAAGCGCCTGACCTACACCGCCACGCTGGAACGCGATGACGTCTCGGATCGGATGGGGCCCAACAACATCGTGATGACCTGGCGTGACGACACGACCATCATCTATCGCTCCCGGCGCAATGAGTGGAACCCGTTCAAGGGTCGCCTGACCTTGGCCCATCTCGACGGCGGAGTTCCCGAGGAACTACCCCTGCCCCGCGGCGGTTGGTGCTCGTATTCGCCCGACAAGAAGAAGTTGGCGTACAACCGCGTCTTCCGGGAATTCCGGACCTGGAAACGCTACCGGGGCGGTCAGGCGGATGAGATCTGGATCTACGATTTCGAAACAAAACAGACCGAGCGGGTCACGACCGACGGGGCTCAGGATATGTACCCGATGTGGGTCGGCGACCGGATCTACTTCGTTTCCGAACGGGATGAGAACCGGCAGGCGAACCTGTTCGTCTACGATCTCAAGGGCAAACAAACGCGGCAGCTCACGAAATTCACCGAATTCGCCGTGAAATTCCCGTCGCTGGGAGA
Organism: uncultured Verrucomicrobiota bacterium; assembly: GCA_903907925.1. Taxonomy (GTDB): domain Bacteria; phylum Verrucomicrobiota; class Verrucomicrobiia; order Limisphaerales; family UBA9464; genus CAIVQB01. The sequence goes on along the minus strand of CAIVQB010000106.1, from coordinate 25,603 downwards.
TACGGGCATCGTGTTTGAGAATGGCGGCTACATTTACCGCTTCGATCTGGCCTCCGAGAGGGCCACGAAGATCCCAATCGAAATCCACGAGGACTTTGCCGGTGGTCGCACTTCGATGAAGGACGTCAGCAAATTGGTCACGGAATACGACATCGCCCCCGACGGTTCGCGGGCATTGCTGGGCGCACGGGGCGATGTCTTTACGGTTCCCGCCAAGAACGGTCCCACCCGCAACCTCACGCAGTCACCGGGCGTCCATGATCGCAACGCGGTGTGGTCGCCGGACGGCAAAACCATCGCCTATATCAGCGATGCCAGCGGAGAGGATGAAATCTATATCCGCCCCCAGGACGGCAGCGGAATCCCCACCCAGCTCACCACCGGTGCCGACACCTATAAATACGAACTGGCGTGGTCGCCGGATTCCAAACGCATCCTGTGGTCGGACAAGAAGAACCGGCTGCAGTTTGTGGACGTCGCATCCAAACAGGTGACCCTGGTCGACACGGCGAGCTGGGAGATGCACGACTTCACCTGGTCACCGGACAGCCTGTGGATCGCCTTTACCCGACCTGAGGCCCGCCGGTTTCCATCGATCCAGCTCTACAGCCTTGAATCGAAACAGATGATCCCGGCGACGGATGGATGGTTTGAGGTGTCGAACCCCGAGTTCAGCACGGACGGCAAGTACCTGTTCTTCGTTTCCTCGCGCACCTTCACCCCGACCTACGGCCAGACGGAGTGGAACCACGTGTACAACGAAATGGCCCGGATCTATCTGGTGACCCTGACGAAGGCGGCGAAGTCACCGTTTGCACCCAAGAGCGACGAGGTGAAGCCCGTGAAGGAAAAGAGCGACGCCAAGCCGAAGGAGGCACCACCCGACGTCGCCGAGAAGCCCGTTTCCAACGGGGACAAACCGGTCACCACGCTCACAGCGTTGCTCAATGATCCCCAGTTCCGGCAGGTCGTAGCCGCATTGGCCAAGGGGGACGCCGTCACCAACACACCGGCCGTACTCGCGGCGAAGAAATCCGGCGATGCGGCATCCACCAACAAGGTGGTGGTGAAGGTGGAAGCAGACGGACTTCTGCAACGCATCGCCGTTCTCCCGGTCCCGGCGGCGACCTACGGCAACCTCACCAGTGTCGGGGACAAGCTCTACTATTCCAGGAAGGACAAGGTGTTTGTCTTCGATCTCGAAAAGCTGAAGGAGACCGAGATCGGCGATTTCGCCGGCTATCGCATTTCGGCCGATCAGAAGAAGATGCTCGTCAAATCCGGCGAAGGCTTCGCGATCATCGATTTGCCCTCCGCCAAGGCCGATCTTGCCGACAAGACGCTCCATCTCACTGATCTGAAGATCCAGGTGGATCGACACGCCGAGTGGAACCAGATCTACGCCGAGTGCTGGCGCCAGATGCGCGATTTCGTCTACGACCCGAATCTGCATGGCGTCGACTGGCCCGCGATGCGTCGCCGGTACGAGCCGCTGCTCGCGCATGTTCAGCACCGCGCCGACCTCACCTATGTCATTGGTGAGTTGATCGGTGAATTGAACCTCGGCCATACCTATGTCGGCGGCGGAGACTATCCGAAGGCGGAACGGATCCCGATGGGCCTGCTGGGCGCGACGGTTTCCCGTCATCCGAGCGGCTTCTACCGGATCGATGCCATTCTCCCGGGTCAGAATTGGGACAAGAAGCTGCGGTCACCGTTGACGGAAATCGGGGTCAACGTGAAGGCGGGCGAGTTCATCATCGCCGTCGACGGCAAACCGGCAAACCAGATGACGGACCTGTATGCGGCACTGGTCGGCAAGGCGGACAAACAGGTCGTCCTGCGAGTAAATTCCGAACCCAAGACAGACGGTACCCGTGACGAAACTGTGATTCCCACCGACGACGAGCAGCCGCTGTATTATCTCAAATGGGTGTTGGGCAACATCGACGCCGTCAGCAAGGCGACGGATGGAAAAGTCGGCTACGTCCACATTCCCGACATGGGCGTTCCGGGTCTGAACGAGTTCGCCAAGTTCTACTATCCGCAGCTCCACAAGGAGGCGCTGATCGTGGATTGCCGTGGGAACGGCGGCGGAAATGTGTCGCCGATGATCATCGAACGGCTCCGACGGGAGCCGGTGATGTGGACCATTCCGCGCAACGGGACGGTGAACGTCGATCCCTCGGGCCAGGTCCTGGGACCCAAGGTATTGTTGATCGATCAACATTCCGCGAGTGACGGCGACATTGTGGCCTACCGGTTCCGGAAACAAAAACTCGGACCGATTATTGGTCAGCGATCCTGGGGTGGTGTGGTCGGGATCCGCGGCACCCTGCCGCTGCTGGACGGCGGTTTTCTCAATCGACCGGAGTTCTCACGCTTCGATCTCGAGGCGAAGGAATGGATCATGGAAGGCCACGGAGTGGATCCAGACATCGAGGTCGACAACGATCCAACCCGTGAATTCGCGGGCGTGGACGATCAATTGAACCGTGCGGTGGACGAGATCAAGAAGGCCCTTGCCGCGGCGCCTGTAAGGATTCCCGCCGCACCGCCGTATCCCAACAAGTCGAAGTGAGCCTGCCCACGCCGGATGGACTCAAAACACAATCCAGGCACTGAGAAACAGGGTGTTGTTTCCGGCGGCGTTGGCTCCCATGCCGTCGTAGTTAGACCGACCACCGTTGAAGTGGTTGTAGATCACGTACTGAAGGGAAAATTTGACGTTGCTCCGCGGCCAGAATTTCGGCCCGCCCGATTTGTTCAACGGCAGCCAGTTCAACTCGAGGATCACCCCGTCGCTCAGCGGTGAACCATTCGCCGATCCCGAGTACAACAGCGTGTCTCGGCTGCCATCAGTGATAAAATACTGGATCGCGGCCCCGTAGGTTTTGTCGTGGAGAAAATGAAGGCTGGCCGCCGCCTTCCAGAGATCATCGGTGGCGTTGGACGAGAGCCCCAGCGCCTGACTGGCATTCCAGCGTTGATTCTCGTGGGTCCACGACAACATGGCCAGGAGATCATTGCTGCCAAACATCATCTGGTACTGGGTGTCAAAGCCGATATCCAGCAACTGATCCTTCCCGGAGTTGTTGATGCGCGTGGGATAGGTGTCGGCAACCATTCCCGAAGTCCCAATCTCCCAGGAATGGGTGGCTGCCTCGTCCGTGGTGGTATAGGCCAGCCGCCAGTAGGGGGCGACGCCGGGAACCTGGGTCTGGTCGGTGGGATCGATGCCCATGAAGCTCTGAAATCCCGTTCCCAGCGTGTGATACACTCCAACATCAAGGTACAACGCGGTATTGATGAATGCGTAGGCACCCGCCCCCACCACTTGCTGGGACAGGCCGCCGTCGATCAACGTCGCTGCCGCCGGCGTCTGGGCCAGCGGTGACGTATTGAATGGGTATCCCCAAGCCGACAGTGTGTTCCAAGGGTCCTGGAGCGTGGGATTGTTGTTGATGTAGAATCCGGCGGCGGCGGTCTGGCCGAAGAGTTTTATCGTGTCCGCGTACCGAAGCTCCGCATTGTCCCAGGCCCAGCTATGCGCCACTCCATCGTACGAGTGCTGGTAGAAGACGCCGAATTTATTGAAGAACTCTGCGGTCGATGGCCCGAACAACGACTTGGCGTAGGGGCCGAAGAGTCGGCCATTGTAAAAGATGCTGGCCGTGCCGAGGGCGAAGTTGTTGTTGTCGCCAAAGTCGGGCGCCGCCCCTCCGGGGACGCCGGTTCGGGTGTGAGTGAAGCCCGGCTGCACCATGAAGGCGATCGGCGGAAGGTCGGTCAGTTCCGCGCTCATCGTGTAGCCCCCCAATTTAAAGGCCCGACCGAAATCGTTCAGGATCGGAAACTCCGTGTGACAGGCGGTGCACTGAAGATTGACCTGCCGGGCCAGTGCGGGCGTCGCCTGCCCGGAAAACGGTGCCAGCGAGGCGACACAGGCGAACAGAGCCAATACCCAGCGGACGAAAGAGGAACGTTTCATAGGTGCAAGGTGCGTATTCGAGACCGAAACCACGGCTTGGATCGCTCGATCCCCGAATTGAGTCCGACCACCACGAATTGCGCCCGAGCCCGACACAATCCACCACCAGCACCCATTCCTCTCCGCGACTGCTTCGCAGGAATAATCCGACGGCGATCAGACGCTCTCACGCCCACACCCAACTGTCTGGCCCCGAATTGCCCAACGCTGCCCTTCCATTGCAGTCAGAGCCGCTCCGGATCCCCTCCGACGATCACTTCCAACGCAGAACTGCCGTCGCGACCGACGACGGATCGGTGCGTTCCTCGAGGGACGCCAGGATCACCGCCGGTTGTCGAACCACCCTCCCCGAAAACACCTTTTTACCGTTCACGATCACCCGCACCGGTTGATCAAGATTCAAGAGCCGGTCCGACAAGCGGAGGCTCAACCCCGCAGGGACATCACCGTCGATCCGGAAGGTGTGATCCTGGAGCACGGCGACCACCTTCTGGTGTTCCTTCACAGAAGCCGGGTTGACGACCTGCAGCCAGTAGAACCGCTGGTGGAGGACGTCGTCCTGGAACCACACGATCTTCGTCGGCCAGGGATTCCGCACGAACCCCGCCATCCACGGAAGGGCTTCGGCGTCCTTGTGATTCATCCAATGCCCCAGCCCCTCGTAGATCCGCGACATGTGGACGTAGCCGCCGGGATCAGCCTGCGCCAGGTGGTCGAGTTCGGCGGCGCGTTCGGCGGCGATCTTGTTGCGATTGTAGGCGGCATCGTCACCACCCATGAAGAGCGCGAAAGGCAGGTCACGCAGGCCCAGCAGCGACGCTTCGTTGGGATGACCCGCCATCATCGCGGCGGCGGCAAAACGGTCGGCCATGCGCGGCGCGAGCTGCCACACCCCGTCGCCACCGGCCGAGTAGCCCATGAGATAAACTTTGTCGGGATTCACGCCCCTCAGCGCGACGTGATCGTCAATCAGCCGCTGGAAGAGCGGGTCAATGTGGCCCTCGTGCCACATGTTCCAGGTGTCGGTGGGCGCGCGCGGGGCGAGGTAGATGCCCTCGGCCGGTTCGTAAAGGCGGATCTGATTGGTCCATTGCTGGCTGTTCACGGCCGCCGGCGCGTTGCCGCCGCCGTGCATGGAGATCCAGAGACTGCGGCCGTTGGTCGGTGTCTCACCGAACGTTTTGGACATCCAGCGCAGCGTCTTGTCGCCGATCGTGATGGTCCTGGCGTCCATTTCCGCGGCGCGGTCCAGTGCGAGAGAGGCAAGACGGTCGGCGGCCAGCCATTCGACTGCGCGGGCGGCCTCGGATTGGGTGAGTGCGGCCTGGAGCGCCGGAGCGTTGGTCGGACGCTGCTCGCGCGGCCGGGCGAGCCACGCTTCCAGCGCGCGCAGATGCGGTGTCACGCGCGCCAGTTCCGACCAATACGCGTCGACGGTGGATTCACCCCTGGCCAGTGGACCGAACGGCCGTTCGCGAATCTCGTCGCCAAGGGTGAAACGCAGCCATCCGCGGGTGCCGGGAGGGAGATTGAAACGCGGCAAATCGTTGAGGTCCGCGGTGCCGGCCTTGGTCGTTGCGAGCGCGCATTCGCGTCGGACGCCGTCGAGCACGCAGACCTTGGCGGCCAGTCGTTTTCCGAGCGGCCGGTCCCACAACCGTACTCCGAGGTGCACCCCCTCCACGTCGGCCGCGCTGGATTTGGCGTAGCGTGGGGTGACATTCACCGCCGCGACCTCCTGGCTGCCCTGGGCCCAAACCATCGGGAAACCGAGGCCGTCACGTTTCCATGAGGTGGCGTAGATGGCGAAGCGCGGCACGTCGGCGCGGGCCTGCGCGGCGTCGCCCACAAACCAGCCACGATCCAGCCCGGCGGGATCCGGCTCGTCCGCACCGGTGAAGTGCCAGTCGCCATCCCAGATCTCGGTCCAGGTGTGGTTTCCCCGTTCGTTGGTCCAAAGCGGGGTCCCGACCGCACGCGCCGGAATGCCCACCGCACGACAGGCATCCACCAGAATGATGGAAAGACCGGTGCAGGTCGCCTTGCCCGATTGCATGGATTCCGATGGGCTCTGGTTGGGACGCTTGCGTCCGGTGTTGTAGTGGACGTTGATAAGTTTGAAGAGCTGCCGGTTAAGCGCCTGGGCAGCCTCGGTTGCGGTCGTGGCGCCCTTCACGATCTCCCGCGACTTGGCCAGCAGGTCCCCCCGCCAGTATTCGCGGGTTTCGTCGAACACGGCGTAGGGCAAGACATCGTTGAGGAAAAGGTCCTCCGGCACCAGCCGGGCCCACGGAAAATTGGTACGGGCTTGAAAGGCCAGGTCCAGATTGTCGGCGAGGAATCCGGTCGAAAGGGTCTCGCGATCGTGCGGCGGCATATTGTCCACGAGGAAGCGCGCGGCGCGTTCGCCGGGCTCGCCGTGACGCACTTTGGCGGTGGCAATGAAGTCTTCCGAGGCACCCGCCGCGGCAACAAGGCCCAGCACGAACAGCAGCCAGAGGTGTTTCACGCCCGAAGACTAGCAAAAGACGGAAAGGGATGCACTTGCTTCGGAGGGGTCACTGAAGGTTTGCGACCAACCCGGGAATGACGGTCCATCGGCGACGCGCGCCCCCCCGACTGCAGACCACAATTCCCACCGGCACCCACCGCGGGACTACTTCTCCGGAATAGTAACCACTCCGCCGGCTTCGACGGTCAGTTTCGGCATCTTGAGACGGGACGGCGTCGTCGCGGTGGGCTGCTGGCCGACCGGGTTGATGTTGTAGGTCTCACCGATCACCGCGGGCGGGAAGCGTCCGTTTTGGAAGTAGGGGGCGAGATCGGTCTCGGTCGGCGTCTCGTTGTCACCCTTCTTGTGTTCGGCCGCCCAGAGCTGCTTCTGGTTATCGATCACCCGCAGATTTTGGATGATGCTGTTGTAGCGCGCGGTGGCCAGCGATCCGTTGATGTTGGGAATCGCCACCATGGCCAGCAACCCGATGATCATGATAACGATCATGATCTCGATCAGGGTGAAGCCGCTGCGGCGGCCGACGCGATGGGCAGTGGAGCGAAGGTTCATGGTCTCGAAATGGGTCGAAAGTCGGAGCCCGATGCCCCTTCGAAAACAAACACCAGGATCTGGAAAAGGTTGCACGACTGCCCTGGATTCGTCGAACGGACACCGACGGGATGCGCGGACAGTAACGGTCGATCCCGCGGATTCAACCGGCTTTTCCGTCATGCGGCCCAGATGGAGGTTGTGGCCGGCGTGGCGCATCGCTATTTCCTCCCCGCCGCAATGTCCCTGTCTACCGAGCGATCGTCCCTGCCTCCCCCGCCCTTGTCGTGGCGGCTCTGGCTCGCCGTTTCGGCGGGAACCACACTGGCGGGCCTCGGGCTTTCGCTCGTCGGACAGTTGGGTGCCCGCGGCTACACGGCGCTCCTCGCGCTCGGTGTTTTGGGAATCGGATCGGTCTGGAGCGATGAAATTCGACAGGCCATTTCCCGATGCGTTTCCCGTCGGAACCGTTGGAAACGCGCCGCGCCGCTGGGTTTCGCGTGCCTGGGCCTGGCGGCCTTCGTCGGCGGCGCCCTCTATTCGCCGGTCAACTACGACACCCTGTGGTACCGCCTTCCCCGCGTCCTGCACTGGCTCGCGGAGGGACGCTGGCATTGGATTCACACTCAGGAACTCCGGTTCAATGTCATCTCCACCGGCATGGAATGGCTGTGGACCCCGCTGGTGGCGGAATCCCACTCGGACCGGCTCCTGTTCCTGCCCAACATCATCAGCTTCTTTCTTCTGCCTGGTTTGGTGTTCAGCACCTTCACCCGGCTCGGGGTCGCCCCGCGGACGGCCTGGTGGTGGATGTGGATCCTTCCATCGGGATGGATCTATGCCTTCCAAGCCGGCAGCGCCGCGAATGACGCCTATTCGGCAGCTTACGCACTTTTAATGGTGGATCTGGCACTCCGGGCTCGTTCCAACGGCCGCGCCTCCGAGTGGCGTTGGGCGATGCTCGCGTTGGCGCTGTTAACCAATGCCAAGCAAAGCAACGCCCCGCTGGGCCTGCTCTGGCTTCTGGCGGCGCTGCCCGGTTGGCGACTGGCGCTTCAACGACCGTGGATCACCGCAGGCGTCGCGCTGATGGCGGGGCTGGTGTCGATGATCCCGACCACCTTGCTCAACCTGCACTTTACCGGGCATTGGATGGGATGGCCCCGGGAACAACAAATCTGGGTGCCCTTCGAGCCCTGGGTGGCCGTGCTCACCAATGCGATCGTCATTCCAATTCACAATCTTCTCCCCCCGATCATCCCCGGCGCGGCAGCCTGGAATGATTGGATCGCACGACTATCGGAACCGGGGACCACTCTGGGCCATCACGTGCGCGGGTTTGAGTTTTTCTTCCACATTCCCAAGGCGATCACCGAAGCACGGGCGGGTCTGGGTCCGCTGGTCATTGTGCTGATGGTGTGGACCGTTTGGGCGCGTCGATCCGGCAGTTCTACCCGCGATTCGCCGCGTTCCACCGCCACGACGGCCCGTTCGACCCGGTGGATTCGCTGGTCAGTCTGGCCGGTGTTGGTGCTGTTTTTGTCGACCATGGGATGCCGGGAGCCCGCCCGCTACCTGGCCGCGTATTATCCGTTCCTCATCCTGGCGGGGCTCGTCGGGGAAGCGCCGGAAACCCTGCTCCGAAGCCGCGGTTGGAGTCGCGCGGTGGCCGCCACAATGATCGTCTCGATTGCGCTGGTGATCGTTTCCCGCCAACGCCCGATTTTTCCAACCCCTTCGTTCAGCGGATGGATGGCCGAACACGCACCATGGGGACGAAACTCCTGGAATCGAATCCACCAAAAACAACTGGAGCACCTGGCGGAAGGCGATCGTTTACTGCCCGTACTGGACGCTGTCCGAAACGAACGCGTGGTGGGCTACGCCGCCAAATCGACCGGGGAACTACGCCTGTGGCAACCCCTGGGTTCCCGCAGGGTCCTTCACGTTCCACCCGGTGAAACCGCGGCGGAACTTCGCGCCGCAGGGATCCGCCGGGTGATCGTCAACGACATTGCCGCCGTCGAGGAAGGCGATCGGGACGGCATGGAATGGGCCCGAAAACGAGGCGGGCTCGTCGTCGTGTCCTATCCATTGACCACGCTCGATGCGGCCGCGCGTTCCGCACGTGGGACAGTACTCGATCTGGAAGGCCTGGCCCGTCAGCGGGTGAAGGCCGGGGAAGAACTGCCGGTCGACAACCTGTATGTCGTCGAGATCCCGGACGGAACCCGCGATCCCGCAACAAGAACGCCGCTTGAACCCTCCGCCCTGCGCCAGTAACACTCCGCGAGCCATTTTTCCCATGCCGGCTGATATTGACCTGACCATTGTAATGCCCTGCCTCAACGAGGCGGAAACCCTGGCCCGTTGCATCGAGAAGGCTCATGCCGGCCTTGCCCGGGCGGGTATCACCGGAGAAGTCCTGATCGCCGACAATGGCAGCACGGATGGCTCCATCGAAATCGCCGAACGGCTGGGAGCCCGCGTCGAGCGGGTCACCAAGAAGGGCTACGGAAACGCCCTGCGGGGCGGTATCGCGGCGGCCCGCGGACGCTGGCTGCTGATGGGCGACTCCGACGACAGCTACGATTTTTCCAACATCTCCGGGTTCGTCGAAAAACTCCGGGCCGGGTACGATCTGGTGATGGGTTGCCGCCTGCCGGTTGGCGGTGGAACAATTCTTCCCGGGGCCATGCCCTGGAAAAATCGATGGATCGGCAATCCCTCGCTGTCCTTTCTCGGACGTCTCTTCTTCAAGACGCCCATTCATGATTTCCACTGCGGTATGCGCGCCTTTTCGGCGGACGGATACCAGCGGATGGACCTCAAGACCACCGGAATGGAATTCGCCTCCGAGATGGTGATGAAGGCCACACTCAAGGGCCTCCGGATGACCGAGGTGCCGATCACGCTCCACAAGGACGGCCGCAACCGACCACCCCATCTCAAGCCTTGGCGGGACGGCTGGCGTCACCTCCGGTTCATGCTTATCTATTCGCCCAAGTGGCTGTTTCTGATGCCGGGCCTCTGCCTGTTCACGATCGGCACCCTGGGAATGGCGGTGCTAAGCTGGAACCCGGTCACCGTTGGCGGGATTCAATTGGATGTCGGAGCGCAACTGGCCGCCGGACTCTGGATGGTGCTCGGCGTGCAGTTCGTCTCCCTGGCCTTTTTCACCAAGGTCTTCGCCGTGAATGAGGGCCTTCTGAACGCCGACAGCGGTTTTTCCAACCTGTTTCGCAAGTTCACCCTGGAACGCGGCATCATCATCGGCGGACTCACGGTCATCGCCGGTTTCGTCCTCTTTCTCCGAGCACTGCTGGTCTGGAAGGCGGCCCATTTCGGAGTCATCGACTATGCCGAAAACATCCGCCGCCTCATCCCGGCGGTGATCCTGTTCATCATCGGCCTCCAATTCGTCTCCAGCAGTTTCTTCCTCGGTGTTCTGGGATTGAAAACCGCCGGTTCACCTCCCGCTCCCGCCCGCCCCCAATGACGTTCCTCGACCGCGTCCTGCAGAACTGGCGCGTCCGGACGGCCGCGCGCTTCATCGTTCCCGGCATGAAGGTCCTCGATCTCGGTAGCGCCGACGGGGTGCTGCTCGATCAACCCGGTCTCTGCGGCCCGGGAAGTCTCGGCATTGATCCCACACTCTCCGTCCGCTCCCGCACGCCCGGCGGACATGGGCTGATCCCCGGATTCTTCCCGAAGGATCTCCCCGCGGACGGCGGACTGTTCGATGCCGTCGCCATGCTGGCCGTGCTCGAACATTTTCCGAACGACCAACACGCGGTGCTCGCCGACGGCATCGCCACCCATCTCCGGCCCGGTGGACTCCTGGTGATCACCGTCCCATCGCCGATGGTGGATCACATCCTCACCGTGCTAACCACCCTGCGCCTGGTGCATGGCATGTCGCTCGAAGAACATCACGGCTACGACACCAGCATGACGGCGCAAATCTTCGCCGCACCGCGGTTCGGGTTGTTGCGGCATGTCCGTTTTCAATTGGGTTTGAACAACCTGTTCGTCTTCGAGCGGCTTGCCGCCTGACGCCGTGAATCCCCCGAACCGCGCCGTCTCGCCGCTCGGATTGCGGGGCTGGCTGTGGTTCAACGTCGCTGCCAACACCAGCGGCTGGATCCTGTCGGCGTTCGGCACCCTCAAAGCGCCCATCTTCATCGCGCTCGGCCTGCTGGTCGCCGGAGGCGCCTGGATGATGTCTCGTTCAGGCCAGAAGACAGCGCCGATTCGATGCCCATTTGGCCGGCTGCCACGCCGGTTCCGTCAACCGCTCCCCGCCGCTTTCGCCATTCTCGCCCTGCTCGCTTTTGCCGGTGGCGTGTTGCATCCACCGAGCAACTACGACGGGCTCAGCTACCGCACCCCGCGGGTATTGCATTGGCTCGCCGAAGGCCGATGGCACTGGATCGAAACCGGGTTTCAACGGTTGAACGCCCGCACCGCCGGCTTCGAATGGGCGACCGCCCCGATTCTCAAACTCACCGGCACCGACCGCTGCCTGTTCCTGCTCAACAGCGTTTCCTTCCTCATTCTCCCGGGCCTGATTTTCAGCGTCTGGCGTGGACTCGGAGTCTCCGGCCGGGTGGCCCGCGCGTGGATGTGGATCCTTCCGACCGGCGGTTGTTTCGCCCTCCAGGCCGGTGGCATCGGCAATGATCTGTTCGGAACGCTTTGGCCTCTCGCGGCGCTGCATTATGCGCTCCGTGCGCGCACGAGCGGACGCGCCTCGGATGTCGTCGCTTCCATTCTCTGCGCCGCCCTGATGACCGCGGCGAAGGCCAGCAATCTCCCGCTGCTGTTGCCCGTCGCGGTCGCGCTGTTGCCCTGCACCGGAATCCTTCTGCGCCGGCCCACCGCCATCGTCGCGGCGGTGTTGCTGGGAGTATTCAGTTCCTTCCTTCCGACCGCGGTGCTGAATCTTCGAAACTGCGGCGATTGGACGGGCCTTGCCGCCGAACGCGCCCTGCTGGTTCGCGGGTCCCCGGCGCTGTATCTGGTCCACAGTTCGGCGTTGCTCACCCTGCAAAGTCTCGCGCCGCCGGTCTTTCCCGTGGCCTCGATGTGGAACCGTTGGATCGGAAACCACCTTCCCGCGTCGTGGAAGAACCGGATCGAGGATCGGGTGGAACTCGGCTCCGCCAGCTACGAATTGCGGGAGTTGACCAACGAAGAGAACGCCGGTCTCGGCACCGGACCGACGCTCCTCATCCTCGGAGTGGCTGCGTTCGCGATCGCTGGTCCACGACCGCGGCGCAGGAATCCTCGGTTGCTCGCGCTTCAGGTGGCACCGTGGATTTCACTGGCCGTTTTCCTCATGCAATCGGGAATGGTCGGCTGCGGCCGGGTCGCCGCGCCATATTATGCCCTGCTGCTGCCCCTGTTGTTCAGTCGCCCGGGCGCGGCCGACACCGTCCGCCGGGGATGGTTCCGCATCCTCACCGGGGTCTCCATCCTGTTGTCCGCCGCGATTCTCGTCCTCACCCCCGCTCGTCCGCTCTGGCCCGCGGGCCGGGTCCTGGACGCGCTGCGCGCAGGCCACGATTCCCCCACCTTGACCAAGGCGGCCGCCACGTTCGAAGTGTACGGCCGGCGTTGGGATCACCTCGCCCCGCTGCGTGCGGCGATTCCGACGGAGGAACACGTCGTCGGTTTTGCCGGATGGGACGAGGCGGAAACTTCCCTTTGGCGGCCGTTCGACCAACGGCGGTTGATCCACGTCACCGCGCACGACACCGCCGAACGCCTGCGCAGCCGCGGAATTCGCTACATCGCCGTCTCCACCGAGACCGGCCCCTGGGTCCTGGAATCACCACTCGACACGTGGCTGAAAAAGATCCACGGAACGATGATCCTCAGCGTCCCCCTCAAGTTGCGCGTCAGCCGCGAACCCGTCGACTGGTGGGTGGTGCGGTTGGAGTGAGAAGGGGATGAAGGGTTGAAAAGCTGAAGAGTTGACGAGGCCGGAAGGCTTTTCCTTTCAACACTTCATCTTTTCAACCTTTTTGCCTCCATAGGAAGAGCGGTGGCGGCGGAACCGGCTTTGAGGCGACGGGCTTGGAACGGCGGGACGCGAATCCGCAATCCGAAGTTTTTGTCGCCCTTTGTGGGGCAGTCGCTTTGCAAGTCCCGGAATTGACGCCATCCTTGTCGCCGATGACGGGTATTGTGGAAATCTTCGTGGGCTTGCTGCTCGCGGTGGCCGTGCTGGCGCTGGTCGCCCGCAGGCTGCATGTCCCCTACCCCATCCTGTTCGTGGTCGGCGGATTGCTGATCGGACTGATCCCCGGACTCCCGAAGGTCCGACTCGATCCGCAACTGGTCTTCCTGTTCTTCCTGCCGCCGCTGTTGTTTCCCGCCGCGCTGTTCACGTCGTGGCGCGATTTCCGGCTGAATCTCCGGCCAATCTCGCTCCTCGCGATCGGTCTCGTGCTGTTCACCACGGTGGCGGTCGCCTTCCTGGCGCATCACTTCATGCACCTGCCGTTGGCGGCCGGATTTGTCCTCGGCGCGATCATTTCGCCGCCCGATGCCATCGCCGCGACAGCGATCGCCGAACGCCTGCATGTTCCCCGCCGGATCGTCACGATTCTCGAAGGGGAAAGCCTGGTGAACGACGCCACCGCCCTCGTCGCCTACCGTTTCGCGGTGGTGGCGGTGACGACCGGCACCTTCTCGCTGACGCACGCGGGCGGACAATTCCTCTTCGTCAGCCTCGGCGGCATCGCGTTCGGCGTGGCGGTCGGATGGTTGGCGGAACAATTCCATCGACGCGTAGACGATGCGCCGATCGAAATCACCGTCTCCCTGTTGACGCCCTTCGTCGCCTATCTGCCCGCCGAACACCTGGGCGTTTCGGGCGTTCTTTCGGTGGTTTGCGCCGGATTGTATCTCGGCTGGCGGATGCCCGAAATCCTGAGCGTCCAGACCCGTCTGCGCGGCGGACCGGTCTGGGACATGGTGGAATTCCTGCTCAACGGCTTTGTCTTCATCCTCATTGGACTTCAATTGCACGAGGTGTTGCGGGCGCTCGACGACAGTGACCTCCCGGTCCATCGCCTCATCTGGTACGCGCTCTTCATCAGCGTGGCGGTGATTGTCATCCGCATTCTCTGGGTATTCCCGGCGGTCTATTTGCCGCGCCTCCTTTTCCCGACGCACTGCCGCAACGACCCGAATCCGCCGTGGCAACAGACTGCGATCATCGCCTGGACCGGGATGCGCGGCGTGGTATCGCTGGCCGCGGCTCTGGCCTTGCCGCTGACGATCCAGGACGGCTCGCCGTTTCCGGGACGCGACCTGATCCTGTTCCTCACCTTCATCGTCATCATCGCCACGCTGGTGGTGCAGGGATTGAGCCTGCCACCGCTCATCCGCCAACTCGGCATCAAGGACGATGGCTCGACGGAAAAGGAAGAACGCCAAGCCCGACTCCAGGCCAACCGGGAAGCCCTTGCCCGGCTCAATCAGATTGCTGAGCGCGATCCCGCCAAGATCGATGCCCGGGACCGGTTGCGAATCGAATACGAAGACCACATCCGCCAGGTGGAAGGTGCCGAATCGAAAAACGCCGGCACCCCGCTCCGTCGTTTCTCATCTGAATACGAACGCTTGTCCCACGAAGCCCTGCAACAGGAGCGCCGGACCATCATCCACCTCCGCAACCAAAACGTGATCAGCGACGAAGTCCTCCGCCGCATCCAACGCGACATCGACCTCGCCGAAGCTCGGCTGCAAAACCCGCGGTGAGTTGAAGGGCCAAAGGCCTTCGCGCCGCACTCATTGAGATCGGAGTCAAGGGAGTGCCGTGCCCCGATTCGCGTCCCGCCGAACCCGCCTCTGGTGTTCTGGGTTGGAATCCCCTGATTCCGCGGCGGGTCCGACACAGTGGAAGACCCCATAGAACGACGGAGGCAAGCTGCCTCAGGATACGGAGTGAGAAACTCAGGGCCGGTCCCATAAGATATTTCAATCCGCGCATCACCCCAGCGAACGAATGTGATCCGCATCCACTAGAATGCAAAACTCCGCAGTGAACACATTGGTCAAGTCAATCGAAGCGACGGGCCCGATTTGCCGAAATGACGAGAGGTTTGACGGTCGGGGGAAGGTGCCTTCCTCTCGCGGGCCATTCGCATCACACCGGCTATTGGTGTGGCTGACGGGGGCTTTGTTGCTGCTGTGGGGAGCACTCCCGGCCCGCGCCGATCGTGAGCCGGCAAATTGTGATGGAAGCGGACTGGCGGTCGGGCTCTTCATCAACACGGCGGACGTCCGTATCGGCACCGTCGTCTGGTACAGCCTCGAAGTGTTCAACGGAATCCCCGGAAACGGGCGGGTCGTCTGTGATGCCAGCGAAATCTCCGCGTTTATTGTCACCCCGGATGGTGTGACCAACGCCATCCCGCTGGCACGGACGCTTCTCCACAACGGTGAGTCCGACTACTATCTGCGGGTGGTGAGCTACGTGGCCCGCGTCATCGATTTTCAACCCGATGGTACGTTGCGCGCCACGGCCGCGGTGATTGGTACGATCCACCAAAACGACCGGGACAGCAGCGGTGGTGGATTTCAGGGATTGAACTCCGTCGTGTGCGTCTGGACCGGATGCAACGGAATGGTCACCAACTGCCTTTGCTGCACCAACGGGATCAACGGAACCAATGGTCTCGACGGCAGCATTGGGCCTCGCGGACTGACCGGACAACGAGGCCTCACAGGACCTGCGGGTTTGAAAGGAGCCACGGGGCTGACCGGTGCGAGGGGCGTGAACGGGACCAACGGACTGAGCGGCACCAACGGACTGGCTGGAATGGTTGGCTCCACTGGACCAAAGGGTGCGAATGGAACCAATGGTCTTACCGGGGGTATCGGTCCGGCAGGCGCGAAGGGTACCGTCGGCCTGACTGGTGCCAATGGACTGAATGGAACGAACGGACTCAGCGGAACCAATGGGTTGGCGGGTGGCGTGGGACCCATCGGACCAAAAGGTGCTGTGGGGCTGGCAGGCGCGAACGGAACCAACGGATTGGCTGGAAATATCGGACCAACGGGAGCCACGGGTCTAAAGGGAAGCACCGGCTTGGCAGGTGCGTCTGGACTCGACGGAACGAACGGACTGAGTGGCACCAACGGATTAACGGGTGCCGTTGGACCCAGCGGAGCGATTGGATTAACCGGGTTGACCGGACCCACGGGACTCACCGGCAGCATTGGTCCCAGCGGATCCGCGGGGCTGACCGGAAACACCGGTCTGACAGGCGCGGCTGGTCTCAACGGAACCAATGGGCTGAGTGGCACCAACGGATTGGCCGGTCTGACCGGCAACATCGGACCCAGCGGACCCATGGGCTTGACGGGCCCAATCGGTGCAAGCGGAATCAACGGCACCAACGGTCTGAATGGAACCAACAGCGTCGCCGGCATTATCGGGCCCACAGGAGCGACAGGACCGACTGGCAGTGTGGGACCCATCGGGCCAGCTGGATTAACAGGGCTCACCGGCGGAATCGGTCCCAGCGGCCCCACGGGATTAGCGGGTATCGCCGGCCTGGCAGGAGCGCCCGGACTCAATGGCACCAATGGACTGAGCGGCACTAACGGGTTGGCTGGCGGCATTGGACCGACGGGAGCGATTGGATTAACTGGGTTGACCGGACCCACTGGCAACATTGGTCCTAGCGGACTCACGGGTCTGACCGGAAATACCGGTCTGGCAGGCGCGGCTGGTCTCAATGGAACGAATGGGCTGAGTGGCACCAATGGTTTGGCCGGCGGCATTGGACCGATCGGATCAACCGGGTTGACTGGCTTCACTGGACTCACCGGCAGCGTTGGTCCCAGTGGCCCCACGGGATTGACGGGTATCGCTGGCCTAGCAGGTGCGGCCGGTCTCAACGGGACCAACGGACTGAGTGGTACCAACGGGTTGGCCGGCGGTGTTGGACCGACCGGAGCGATCGGATTAACCGGGTTAACCGGACCCACGGGACTCACCGGCAGCAGCGGGCCCGGTGGGCTCACGGGTTTGACAGGAAACACTGGCCTGGCAGGCGCGGCTGGTCTCAACGGGACCAACGGACTGAGTGGCACCAACGGATTAACGGGTGCCGTTGGCCCCAACGGAGCGATTGGATTAACTGGGTTGACCGGACCCACGGGACTCGCCGGCAGCATTGGCCCCGGCGGGCCTACGGGTCTGACCGGAAACACCGGCTTGGCAGGCGCGGCCGGACTCAACGGGACCAACGGACTGAGTGGCCCCAACGGAGCGATTGGATTAACTGGGTTAACCGGACCCACGGGACTCACCGGCAGCAGCGGTCCCAGCGGGCCCACGGGTCTGACCGGAAATACGGGCCTGGCAGGCGCGGCCGGACTCAACGGGACCAACGGACTGAGCGGCACCAATGGTTTGGCCGGTAGCACTGGACCGACCGGCGCGATCGGATCGACCGGGTTGACTGGCCTCACCGGACTCACCGGGAGCAGCGGTCCCAGCGGTCCCACGGGCCTGACGGGCCTGACGGGCCTGACGGGCCTGACGGGCGCTGCCGGCGCGAACGGAATCGACGGGATTAACGGGACCAATGGGCTGGCCGGACCGGCGGGCACGAATGGAACGGGCGGCTCTTCCCAATACGCCTATCTCTACAATTTGAGCGCCCAAGTGGTGCCGTTGGAGGCCGCCGTCACTTTGAGCGACACAGGCGTTCATACCGCTGGCATCACACACGCCCTTGGAAGTTCGGACGTGGTCATCGTCAATGCGGGTGACTACAAGATGGTCTTCTCCGTGTCGGGAACCGAACCGAACCAGTTCGCGTTTTTCCTAAACGGGATCGCGGTTCCGCAATCCGTCTATGGATCTGGCGCCGGCACCCAACAGAACACCGGACAGGTCATCCTCACGATTCAGGCCAACGACGTGCTCAGCCTCCGAAATCACTCATCCGCAGCAGCGGTCACCCTCGCGGCGGCACCACCCATCGGGGGCACGGTGGGAGCCGTCAACGCCTCCGTTCTAATTGAAAAGCTGAATTGATCCGGATTGAAAAACGGGTCCTCCAGCAATCCCTTTTGAAGTAGGCCGCGACCGGTTGAAGGGAATGTGCTGCTCCTTGTGGGCTCGGGAACATCCCGACTCGAATCCTTGGACAATTCCCACGTTGATATCGGGCGGGCCTTTGACGCTTTGGGATTCGAACTCACTCGCGGACTTAAATCGAGATCTGCCGATTCCAATGCGGCGAGGGCCGGCCACGGGATCACTCCGGGGTCAGCGTCAGGTGCCGCAACCGCGGAAATTTGCGAAAACCGCGGTCGAAGGTGACGAGGGACAGGTCGGCCGCCACAGCAAAAGCGGCGAGGTAGGCGTCCTGCCAGAGCTTGGGCGAATACGGGAATCCCTTCGTCAGCCGGCGGAGCTCCGCTTCCAGGGTGAACGGCTCGGGTTCCCACGAAAATCGGGGATCCCCCAACAGCCGGTCGTTCAGCTTCCATGCCGCGTCGATGGAACACACATCGGCGCCCATGACCGACGGATTGCTCAGCAACCGCAGCAACCCCATCTGCGCCAGGCGGCAGACCACCACCTCGTCCCCGTCGGGCAGCGCCTCCAGCCACCGACGAGCCCTCTCGTGGTGTTCATGGCCGCCGTAGCACAACGGCAGCAGCCAGCTAACGTCGGCCAGGACGCGCATGGCGGGCGGCTTCCTCGCGATCCTCGGCCGCGACGACTTCGTTGACCCTGGCCGCCGTCAACCGGGCGGCCCCCGGTTTTCCGGGGATCAGCGGGAACCGCAGACGCCGCCGCTCGGGCCGGGTCTTGCGAAGGACCAGCCGCAGACCGTCGGCCACCAGGTCCTTGAGCTTGGACCCGTCACGCGCCGCCGTGGCCTTGGCCGCACGGAACAGTTCATCGGGAATCTCCACCGTCGTCTTCATATCACCCATATTCCCATAAAGCCATACCCGCTGCAACCCGGGCTTTCGTGCGGATCTCTGGCACCTCGGATTTCAGGTCGGAAGCAAGGGCAGTCCTTCCAATGAACACTTTTCTTCGCGTTAGCCCCAAGCGGTTGCTGGGAACGCAACGCTCCTTCAGAGCTCTGGAACGTCCGGACTTGAAACCTTGGGCGATGCCCAAGGCTGGTATCGAGCGGACCGTTGGCCCTTAAGGATGCGGAGGATTCGATGTCACTCGTTTTCCCGCACACCCGTCTTCCCGTTTTCCAATCCCCCCGCCTTCACCGACCCGCCGCGTGCTTGAACCGCCGACGACACCGGAGTAACGCTCCAGGCAAACAATGTGCGGTCGTTACACACTGAGCGCGGGCAAGGCGAGTTGGGCGTTCGCCGAGGTCCGCATCGAATGGCGTGGGCAACGGCTGTTCAACATCGCGCCGTCGCAGCGGGCACCGATCGTCCGGATGGAGGCGGGGCTGCCCGTGTTGAGGGAGTTGCGCTGGGGATTGGTACCGTTCTGGGCGAAGGACGCGAAGATCGGGAACACCCTGGCGAATGCGCGGTCGGAGACGATCGCCACCAAGCCGTCTTTTCGTGAGGCATTCCAGAAACGTCGCTGTGTCGTCTTCGCCGACGGGTATTACGAATGGCAATCGCTCGGGAAACTCAAACAACCGTGGCGATTCGTTCGTCCCGATCGCCAAACGATGCTCTTGGCCGGCCTTTGGGAAAGCTGGCGCGATCCCGCCCTCCCCGGCGATCCACTGGAGACCTTCACCCTGATCACCACCACACCGAACGATGTGGCATCCGCCGTCCATGATCGGATGCCGGTGATCCTCAGTGGAAACACCGTGGACCACTGGCTGGATGAGACCACCACCGCCGAAACGCTCACCGGGTTGATGCGGCCCTGTCCGGACGCCGATCTCCACCGTTACGCCGTCTCCCCGCTGGTCGGCAATCCACGCAACGACATCCCCCAATGCATCGAGCCCCTCCCGCCCGACCTGCTCTGATCCTTCACCGTGCTATTGCCCTGCGTCGATCGCCGGCATCGGTCGCAGGATGATCGTAGGATTGGGTCACGGGCGGCGGCGGGACGGAGCGCCAGCATTCCGCCGGCCAGCGGGGTCCCGCACGAAAGTTCGAAGCCGATGTAATCCGCCGAACCGCCAGGATGGCAGCGCTCCGCTCCCGCAGGCGGAGTCCAGGCTCATGCAGAGACTCGAACTCGAACCTATGGAAGAGTTCCACCGCCTCCGCCTCCAGATTCCCGACGGGAATCACAGCTCGATGAACTCCACAGATCTGGCTCGTTCGCGAGATCTCAATCGTGAGGACTGCCCCCTTTTCGACACTTCGCGAAACGGGAGCCACCGGCTGGGCACACCCGCCGGTGGCATTGGAAACCTAGGAACCCGTCGGTGGCGCGATGGGCGTGGTTGTGGTGTTCGAATACGTGTTGGTGGCAATTCCGCCGCTGATCCGGCCGGTGACCGTTTGTTGCACCGCATACACGGGGCGCCCATACGCCAGGGACATTCCCGAATCAGGTGTCGAGCCCGGCACCGGCACATCGTAGTAGTACGTGCCCATCGTCGAGAACGAACTCGGCAAAATCCGGCCGAAGGTCATGGTCAGCTCGGAGGTGTAATTGCAGCGGGGCGGGATGGCCACGGTTTGTTGGTTGGAGACATCGATGGTCTGCGTGGCCGTGAGCGCCTTCGACTGCTCCTGCGTGTAGTCCACCGCCATTGACACGGTCAGGGACAGGCTCAATTCCGTCGAAACGCCGACGCCAGCCGTCTCTTTGTAGCCAACGGTCACGCTCAGGCTGCCGCCGATATGCAACGTGTCGGTGACGGAGACGGTTACGGACTGCTGCCCCTGGCAGTCGATGGTCACGACGTCGGTGATTTCCGCGTCACTGGCGTTGGTTCCCGTGATCGTGCTGCTGATCGACATGGATGAGTCCGAGGCGAACTGTACCGGAGGGGAAAACGGTGCGACTGACGTTGTCAGAGGGGTTCGCATATCCCACTTCCAGGCCCCGATGGTGTCGTTCAGGCCATAGACACTGAGGTCCGCGCCTTGTCCGCGACTGCTCAACCACCCCGCAAACGACACCGCGCCGCCGGTGAAATCGGACTTGGCGTTCAGTGAAATCAACTGGTTGGTCAGGGCACCGTAATAGGCCGACGACGCGCGATTCTGGATGTACCAGTTTTCCAGAGACAGGCTGGTGGCCCTCGGCCATTCCGCCAGGAAGAACGTATTCCGGTTGCCCGCGAAGTTTGCCCCCTCAAACATCTGGAAGGCGCCGCTGTTCAGGTCGACATTGCGCCAGACAAAAGCGCTCATGCAGTCGCCACAGCCCACGACCGTCAGGTCCACGGTTTGAAGCTGGCCGTTCCCAATCAGGTCCAGCGTCCGTCCACAGCTCGCGAAGTTGTAGGGCTGACCCGGAATTCCGGCAGTGAAGTACTCCAGGAGCGTCAGCACGACACCCGTCGGCAGATTAAAGGCTACCCACCTGGTACTGTCCTGAAGCGTCGTGCCCTTGAAGGCATAGGTGTAACTCTCAATCGAGTCACTGGTGTCGAGGGTCAGCGTCTTCGAGCTGTTCCAATCCTTCTCCGCATAGAGCACGACCGTGCCCGACGCCGGTTGGGCTTTGGTGGTGGGATACTGCGTCGCAACCGAGGGCGGTAGTTTGAAGAGCGGGACAGTGCTGGTGTCAGACATAGGTTGGCTCCGGTAAGTGGCGCACAGGGTGCCCCGGCGCGATCCAACCACACCGCGGCACCCGTACTGACGGGAATTGGGTTTCTCGACGCTCCGCGGAAAGGGATATTTGCTTTCCCGGTTGCGTTGGCTTTCGGGAAGGCTGCAATGCTGCCGATGGTGCGGCAAGAAATTTTGGGCTGGATCGAGGCCAGGTCGGCTTCTCGACGCACCGAGGTACAGTCTTCGACACTTGCACTCAATCCGGCGCGAACCCTCGCAGCCGGTGACGGTGTCTTGGTGGGCAGTTCGCTGGTGTGGACCCTGACACCCATTTCGCTGTTCCGCCGGTTGTGACCAGAACAAACCAGACCAAGGCCCAAGAATTCGCGCCTCGGAATGGCTTCACGCGACTCCAGAAGCCACCTGTTCCGTACCCAATCGGTGATCGTTGGAGTGAACCCTCGAAATACCCGAAAAGATTGCCTCCACCAACGGTTGCCGCCTGTTCGTCCAGCTCACGCGGCTTTCCGAAACGCCTTCCAGCTCGCGAGGCATTTCTCGGCGGTCTCGTATTCCGAGAAGCGGCTTCCTTCCTGTTCCATGAGGTAAAACTCCGCGCCACCGACCGATTCCGCCGCGGCCAGGATTTCCTTCCACGGCGTCACGCCCTCGCCGAAAAGCACGCGATAGCCCTTCTCCAGCTTGCTGTCGCCTGGTGCCCAGTCCTTGAGATGCAGACTCCGGATGCGGCCGGGGTTCGCCTTGATCCATGCCACGGGATCCGCACCGGCCTCCATGCAGGTGCCCACGTCGAACTGCAGGACGAACTCCTTCGGGGTGTTTGCAGCGATCACATCCATGACCCGCGAGCCACCGTCCAGCGCGGCCCATTCTGTCTGATGGTTGTGGAATCCAGCCAGGAGACCGTGCGCCTTGAGCTGCTCAACCGCCGTCGTGAGCTGCCCGCAGAGCCGCTTCCAATCCTCGATTCCCTTGGTTCCATTCGGGGCCGACGACAGGATCAGATGCCGCGCACCGAGAATCTGGTTGAGCTCAATCGCCTTGCCCATGTTCGCCTCGCCCGGTTTGAAGGAGTCGAAGTGGTTGTGGGTCGAGTAGCAGCGCAGGCCCTCGTCGTCCATGAGGCTGCGGATGTCCTTGGCCATCGGGGGCGACCAGGAAAAATAGGGTGCGTAGAACTCCACCGCCTCATAACCAATCTTCGCCACCGCCTTCAGAGTGGCGAACGGACTTCGCATCAGTTCGCCGCGGACCGAGTACAATTCGAGCCCGATCGGCCGCTTCTTCGGCGCCTCGGCGGAGCTGTTGTCTGCCGCGAGCGCGGACAGGCCGGATGTTCCGGCAGCCAACACGGCGGGGAGCACCCCTGAGACGGCGAGGAAGTGGCGGCGATCGATGGACGCGGCAGAGGAGGACGCAGATTTCATGGTGTAGCCAAACCGTGTCGACAGAAGACCCACGGGTCAATCACGTCTGCCGGCCCATAGTTCCCGCCAAGCTGTCAGCGGAGGTGCCCTCGCCAAACCGTTCCGGCTTCCCGATGATCTCCATCACGAACGGAATCTGGGCTCGTGCGGAGACCTGAACTTGAACCTTTCGGGAGCGTTTTCCCCAATGTTTCCAGCGTCCCGACCGGGATCATGGCTTGGACGAACTCCACAGGTCGGGTTCTTTGACTATGTGTCAAATGTGAGGACTAACCCCTCTATCAGGAATTTGGACCTGGGACTTGAGGTTCCCGTTCCCGACCGCGGGCTTTGAACAGATTTCCAAGCCCGGTTGGCGGAGGCGCCGGGAGTCGAAAGCGCCAAGAGCATGCGAAAACTATAGCAAAATGGCCTTTTGTTGGCCTTTCTCAGTTTTGAGATGAAGACCGATGAAAGGAAACACGGTCTTGCGTGTGGAATTTCGTGGGAAGCGCTGCGATTCGCCCCTTTTTTCCGACCGCTTTCACTTGCAGCTATCCAGTTCCGCCGCATACCCGTCATTCGACCGTAGACCACCTCGGAATTCGAATTCGCTCGACCATGTTCAACCTGATGGAGAAAATCGCTAGGTCACATCGAGTCATCACGATCTGGCTATTTGAAACAGAATTCGCGATTGCGATCCTTCGCGCCACAGACGACATTCCCTGCTAGTTTCGAGTTGCCAACTGCGGAAGTGCTTGGCGCGGGATTGCTCAAAACAATCTCAAGAAATGCATTTTTAAGCGCAATTTTGTATGTCAGCCCAAGAAACATCGGGTCCAGCACCGTCTCCGCTTCCATGGCGAATCGCTGGGATTCGTCTCACGATTTTCCTGAAGGATGATCAAGCCGTACCTGGAGAAACCCTATTCAACGAGGTGTTTCTGCTTGGCGCAGAAAAGATTTCGAGTGCGAAGGCTCAATTCCTAAGTACGTACGAGGCACCAATTGAAAACTCCGTGTGTCGACTGTCTCAAATGCCAGGAAAATTGGACTTCAACGTCGAAGAAACTCACGCAGATCAACAAACATTCAGCCAGACAACGGGTGTTAGCGAGCAGCTAGCGGCAAGATTTTTGACCTCAGTAAAGGCGCAAGTTGAAAAACTTCCCGGAATCCTCAGACTCGGATTCGGTCACTCGTTTTTTGCTCCATGCGAAGACCAAGCCGCCGCCTATAAAGCGATGGGGTCATGCTTACCTTCGGTGGTTGTGGATCCATCGTCATGTGATTTCTACTATCGCATCAACCGACGTCGAACTCTCGAATTCGAAGGACGACCCATCGTCATCAATCGACTTTCCCATTGGGCTTGCCTTAGGAAGTTTTCTTCAGTGTTGGATGGCAATATTATCACTCAAAAGGAACTCGGCGAGGCTGTGTCACTTACCACGGATATTAATACAGATCACGCAACAATTCTGACAGATTGCTCAAGCGCCTCGAAGTCAGCGATCGTCGGCCAGTTGCACTCCTTTTCGATCGAAATCTCCGTTAGAGGAGACATTCGATGACAACGATAGAACCCAACGCCCAGAACTACACAGCATCATCTTTTGCTAACGCCAAATCAATTTGTCCGCTTGTAAAAGCCACCCATGTTATCGGTGGCGATGATGGCTCCTGGAGGATGAATCAACAAAAGTTGCTGTCCGGAGTCTATTTTGTTGGCGATTGGAAAACTCCTCATTTTTTACAACAGCATCAATGCGGAGAAATTAATCAATTGCTAACCAACGCATCCTTCTATGATCGCGTTTCAAATAAAGAGGCGGCAAGATATCTTGAGCAATTCTTCATCGAAAATCGAATTTCAGTTTCCCGTCGGAGTGTCACATCGGACTCAAGTATCTTGTTTGAATTCATAGCACTCGACCGAAATGTTATGGCTTTCGTCGATATTTTCCCCTCCGGAAATATCGTAACCCAAATCGAAAGCCGCGACCAGTCGGTCGTTTATGAGCTTTCTATCAGTGACAAACCGCTTATATTGAAACTGCTTCACGATGCCGGATTCCAGCGCAACGGTCTGTGACGTACCGGGGATCCCAACGCATCTGCATTGGGACAACAAACCTTCCCCGGTGCAAATTATGGACGATTGCCGGTTGATCATGCGGCATTCGCCATTGGAAAAACCGGAGCTTGGATATGGCGCAAATATTCCCGGCCACAGAAATATTGAAAACCAGTCAGTTGAAGCAACTCAGCTCAATCAAGCAGGAAAGATTACTGATGTATTTTTAAATACAACAGATGGAACAATCTACCAAAACCAATCGATCGCGTGTTTTCTGACGGGGGAAATCCGCTCTTTGAAAGTTCCAAACGAAAAGACAATTGAAAAAAATAGGGATG
>CAIVQB010000105.1 GCA_903907925.1 uncultured Verrucomicrobiota bacterium | reverse complement strand
TGTTGACGAGGAAAAGGCTGGATGGCGAGGCGCGAGGAGGGAGCAGCCCTTTTTGGGCTGTGACCGAGGAGCAACGAAGTCAGCCGGCCTTTTCCCCGACAACCCTCCGGGCGGCAGGACCCTTCCCAATTTTCAGACAGGCTCTTAAAGTCGGGTATGAAACTCTCCGGAAAATGGGTTCTGATCACCGGCGCCTCCAGTGGATTCGGGGCTGCGGCAGCACGGGCCTTCGGGGCCGAGGGGGCTCACCTTTTGCTCGGCGCCCGGCGCGTGGATCGACTGGAAGCCGCGGCGGCGGCGGCTCGCAGCGCGGGCGCGGCCTCGGCCCAGATCCAGCCGCTGGACGTCGGCAATACTCAAAGCGTCACCACGTTTGTAGAGTGGTTGAAGCAACTGACGCCGCGCGTGGATGTGTTGATCAACAACGCCGGCGGTGCGCACGGGATCGATCCGGTGGCGACAGCACGCGACGAGGATTGGGAGGCAATGGTTCAGTCGAATTTTCTCGGCCTGTTGCGAGTGACCCGCGCCGTGCTGCCATTGCTGCCGCATCACGCCGGCGCGAGCATCCTGAACATCGGATCCATCGCCGGCCACGTTGCCTACGAGGGCGGCGCGGCGTATTGCGGCGTCAAAGCCGCCGAACGGAGCGTCACCGGTGCGCTCCGGCTCGAACTCAGCGGCACCGGAATCCGGGTGGGATCGCTGGATCCCGGATTGGCAGAGACCGAGTTTGCGCTGGTGCGGTTCAAGGGCGATACCACCCGGGCATCCAAAGTTTACGAAGGAATGCAGCCGCTGGTCGGTGAGGACATCGCGGAAACGCTGGTCTGGATGGCGTCACGTCCCCCGCATGTCTGCATAGACGAAATCCTCATCAAGCCGACCGACCAGGCGGCGATCCACAAGGTCTATCGACGAACCAAGTCCGCATGACGGACGGGGAGTCGGTCAGATGTGCTCTGACTACCGCAGGAGCAGCAGAACAAACAATCCGGCGGCGATCCGATACCAGCCAAATGCGGTGAAGGTGTGGTTGCGGACATAGCCCAACAGCCACTTCACCACCACGAACGACACCAGCGCCGAAACCAAAAACCCAACCGCCACCGCCGCCCAATCCTCGGGAACCGCATCGACCGGCGGGTGGTGCAGGGCTTTGAAGATCTTCAATCCGCTGGCGGCCAGCATGGTCGGAATCCCGAGCAAAAAGGTGAACTCCGTCGCCGCGGTGCGGCTCATCCCGAGGATCAGCGCCAGGAGGATGGTCGTTCCGGAACGTGACGCACCCGGGAAAATGGCGGCGACAAGCTGTCCGACACCCATGACGACGGCAATGTTCCAAGTGATCGATTCCGAGCCTTTTCTGCCCCGGATCAGCCATTCGACCGCCACGAACAAGATTCCGCCCACCAAGAGGGCAATCCCCACCGAGGTCGGATCCTCCGGCAGCTTGACCTTCATCTTGTCCAGAACCACCCCACCGGCACCGGTGATGACGAAGGCGGTGATCAATTTGGACCAATAATCGCGGACGTCGGGATTCCCGGGATTCTGGACCGCGCCAAGGATTCTGTCCCAGAAGAGTGGTATCACGGCCAGCACCGCTCCCGCCTGGATGACGACGTTGAACAGATCGCTTTGCCGGGCCTGCATCAGGCGCTCGGCGATCAGTAGGTGTCCGGTCGAGGAAACAGGGAGGAATTCGGTGATTCCCTCAATCACGCCGAGCACGAAAACGACAATCCAATGGGACATGGTGGGCGCATGAACGGGGATGGCGGCCGGTGCGGCAAGGGGAAAGGGCCTCACAATTGTAAACTCTTTTTGAACAAACCCGCCCGGGTCCAGTCCACCCCTTTGTTACCAGCGTGTTCCTTGAAGCCTGAGGGTTGAAATAAAAGATGCGGAAAGGGCCTTGACAGTCGGCGAAACGACTCTAGGTTGCGCCCGCGGTACGGAATAGGACTGAAGTTTTTAGAGCAATCGGTTGCGGTTGAATCCGCCTGTTCTTTGGTTGCTCGCCGAGTTTCGCACACGACCTAGTTCAGTTGAGTGCGGATATCCCACTAAGTCCTACAGAACTGATTCTGAATATTCCCCCGGGCGGACGGTCATCCTCTGACTGCCGCCCGGGTTTTTTTCCCGCGACCTGATTTAAACCGGGTCGCGGGTTTTTCTTTTCCGATCTTCCCATCACCGCCCCTGCTGAATCCAGATGGGGTCAAGTCGGTTGAGCCAGAAGCCGATAGATCGAAGGAAAGCGGAAAAACACCCGATCCAGCCGCAGGTTCTTATGCCTAGCCGGCGGAGACGGGTTGTGATTGATTACAGCCCCAATGAGCGACCGATTGGACACCCACCAGAAGGCACTCCAGATCAATCTCGACGCCGGCAAGTACGGCGTCTTTGCCGAGATCGGTGCCGGTCAGGAGGTGGCGCGCTGGTTTTTCCGCGTCGGAGGCGCCAGCGGCACCATCGCCAAAAGCATGTCGGCCTACGACATGATCGTCAGCGATGCCATCTACGGCCATTCGGAGCGTTACGTCAGCAAACAACGGCTCGTCTCGATGCTGGAGCACGAGTATTCCCTGCTCGTTGAACGCCTCTCCACCAAACGCGGCTCGACCACCAAGTTCTTTGTCTTCGCCGACACCGTCGCGGCCAAGAGCTACAGTCGTCGTGAAGAGACCCACGGCTGGATGGGCATCCGGTTTCAGACCGAACCCGGCGGCCCGCCCAATGACATCCTCATGCACGTCCGCATGTGGGACCGGGAAAACATGCAGCAGGCCGAGGCCCTCGGCGTTCTCGGCGTCAACCTGATCCACGCCGCGCTCTACATGCCGAACGATGTCGACGCCGTCATCCAGGCCTTGGTGGACGGACTTTCCATCGAACGGATCGAGGTCGACGTCATCCAGTTCGAGGGACCTGATTTCAAGCAACTCGACAACCGCCTGGTCTCACTCCAGTTGGTCGAGCGCGGCCTGACCAACGCCGCGATGTTCACGCCCGGCGGCGAAATCGTCCAACCGGCCGAGCAGCTCTACAAGAAACCCGTTCTCATCGAACGCGGCAGCTTCCGCCCTCCCACCAAGGTCACGGTGGACATGATCCGCTACGCCCAGGCCCAGTTCGTCCAGGAACCTTCGGTCGCCGGTCAGGACGTTCTGGTGATCATGGAGATGACGCTCAAGAACCTGAACGTGGAGGGTAAGATCAATCACCGCGACTTCCTCGATCGCGCCGATCTGCTCGGCACACTTGGCCGCCCGGTGCTGATCACCAACTACGGCGAATTCTTCCGCCTCGCGAGCTACCTGTTCCGCTACACCCGGATGCCCGTCGGCATCGTCATGGGCGTGCCCACGCTCAAGGAGTTGTTCGACGAGAAATACTACGCCGGCCTCGACGGCGGCATTCTCGAATCATTCGGACGCCTCTTCCGCAACGACCTGAAACTCTACGTCTATCCCTACCAGGATGCGAAGACCGGGGCGATCATCACCGCCGGCAACCTGCGTGTCGCGTCACACCTCCAGCATCTCTACGGCTACCTGCAGGAAAACAACTTCATCCAGGGCATGAAGGACATCAACGAGGCCAACCTCTCCATCTTCAGCCGCGACCTGCTTCATCGGATCCAAACTGGCGCTCCCGGTTGGGAAGACGGCGTGCCGGCGCAGGTCGCCAACATGATCCGCGAGCGCAAACTGCTCGGGTTTCCCGGTTGACATCGGAACGCTGGCATCCTGCCGGCCCGGAGGTTTTCGACGGCATTGCAGGAGGCCTTGACTCCCACTCGCCGGCAGGATGCCAGCGCTCCCGGTTCACCGCCGGAAGTTCTGCCAGAGCAACCGCGCGGTGATCGCCAGTACCACGGTCAGAAACACCGGTCGGATAAACCCAGCACCGCGTTTCACCGCCAGACCGGACCCCAGCCGGCCACCGATCATCTGTCCGGCAGCCATTGCCGCACCGACGCCGTAGTCCACCTTCCCCGCGGCCACAAACACCAAAACCGACGCCAGGTTGCTCATCAGGTTCATCGCCTTGGTGCACGCCGTGGCACGAAGCAGATCCAATCCAAACACCAGAATGCAGGCCATCGTCCAGAACGAGCCCGTGCCCGGTCCGAAGAATCCGTCGTAGAATCCCAGCGTCAGGCCGAACACCCATCCGAAAGCGATGGGAGACATTCGCCGCGGGCCGGCCTTCGACCCCATTTTCGGGCTCAATGCGGTGTAGACCGCGATCGCCAGCAGCAACACCGGAATCGCCGGTCGCAGAAACGCCGGGTTCATCCGCGTCACTGCCAGAGCACCCAGCAACGCCCCGACAAACGAAGCGATCAGGCCCGGCCGCAACTCGCTCCAATCGATCCATCCGCTCCGCGCGTAATGCCTCAAGGCCAGCGCCGTTCCGCATGACGACTGCAGCTTGTTCGTCCCCAGCGCGACCTTCGGATCGAGTCCGACCGCCAATAACATCGGGACCGTGATCAACCCACCGCCGCCTGCAATCGCATCCACGAAACCCGCCGCCAGACCCGTGAAGAACAACAGCGGATACATCCAGGGATTCAAATGCATGGCAGGTCGTCGGAGGCGTGAACGAACATTCGTCGCCGCGCCGATGAGGCTGCCCGATCCACCGCGGGCGTGCAGCAATTCCCGGCTGCTGACGACCGACGGAATGGATCGAAATCAATCTGCTCTTCAGGAATCCGTGTAGATCAGTGGAATCAGTGTCCTCTTCGTCTTCTTCGAATTCGCAGGCCCAAACCTCGCCCCTGCGGGATTGCAGCGCTGGCCTCTCCCGGGGAAACTGGGTCCATGCGCCACGCACCGATTGATCCCGCCTTGTTCGTCCAGAACCGCGCCCGTCTTTCCCGCCTCCTGCTCCCCGGATCGCTCGCCGTCGTCAATTCCAACGACATCCTTCCCACCAACGCCGATGGCACGCTGCGCCTCATCCCGAATTCCGATCTCTTCTGGCTGACCGGCGTGAACCAGGAGGAGACGATCCTCGTGCTGTTTCCCGACGCCGATGATCCCAAGCATCGCGAGATGTTGTTCCTTCGCGAGACCAGCGATCTCATCGCCGTCTGGGAAGGCCACAAGCTTACCCGCGAAGAAGCCCGCAAACGCACCGGCATCCAGCAGATTCACTGGCTCTCCGAGTTTCCCGGTT
Source organism: uncultured Verrucomicrobiota bacterium (assembly GCA_903907925.1). Lineage (GTDB taxonomy): Bacteria > Verrucomicrobiota > Verrucomicrobiia > Limisphaerales > UBA9464 > CAIVQB01. The sequence continues at coordinate 32,844 of CAIVQB010000105.1, read as the reverse complement.
TGTTCCGCCGGATCATGTGCGAGGCGGAACACGCCTACCTCAACACCAACGAACACAAACGGTCCACGTCCGAGGTCGAGACCCGCGATGATCGCTTCATCCAAAAGGCCCGCTCCCAGTTCCCGCTCCACAGCTATCACCGGCTCGCTCCGCTGCTTCACAAATTGCGTGTCACCAAGTCACCGGCGGAGATCGCGCTGCTCCAAAAGGCCTGCGATCTCACCGGCAAGGGATTCGCTCGCGTCGCGCGCAAGGTGAAACCCGGAATCGGTGAACTCGAAATCGAGGCCGAATTCATCCACGAATTCACCCGCGGCGGCGGCGGTTTCGCCTATTCCCCGATCATCGCCAGCGGTGCCAACGCCTGCGTTCTCCACTACATCGACAACGATCAAATCTGCCGCAATGGCGATCTGCTGCTGCTCGATGTCGGTGCCAGTTACGCGAGTTACAATGCCGATCTGACCCGCACGATTCCCGTCAATGGCCGCTTCACCCGCCGTCAGCGCCAAGTTTACAACGCCGTTCTCCGCGTCCTTCGCACCCAGATCGACGGTTTGATTCCGGGAAAGAAATGGGCCGTGTGGCAGAAGGAATGCGAACAGGTCATCGAGAAGGAATGCGTCGACCTCGGTCTGCTCAAGCCGCGCGACATCCGCAATCAGGATCCCGAACGGCCGGCCTACCGGAAGTATTTCATGCACGGCTGCGGTCATCCGCTCGGCCTCGACGTGCACGATGTCGGATCCCTCGCAAAGCCCTTCGAGGAGGGCTGGGTGATGACCGTTGAACCCGCCCTCTACCTCCGCGACGAGGGCCTCGCCGTCCGTCTGGAAAACGACGTCGTCATCCGGCGCGGCGGCAATCTCGACCTCATGGCCGGCATTCCGATTGAAGCCGACGCGATTGAGGAACTCATGGCCCGGCGGCGGTGACCCTCCGAATTGAGGAATCTGGAAAGCACGAAAGCAGGAACGGAAGGAAAACGGGATCCAGAGCAACGCGTTTTACCGGGAGCGTTGCCTCCCCATGGACTGCGGCGGGAAGCGTAGCGCCACGCCGCTATGGAACCGGTGGGGCGGTGCCGTTGCTCAAGAGTCACCCACGGTTCGGATCGTCCCCTGCGCCGGCGATTTCCATCCAAGCCCGGCTCCAAAGCGCTGTCGCCGCTTCGCTCTGCCAGCGCACTCCATAGGCCGAGAGTTGGCTCTTCAGCTAGGTCCGGCGGGACGGTTCGCAGTCCGCTGGCGCTCCAACCACTTCCAGATTTTTTCCGCCCAAAGCCGGCCATGAGCACGGAGGCCTTTGCCACTGAAATGGACGCCGCGACCGTTGGCTTCGCGGAAGTCACCTTGTAGTGCGTCGGTGTCCGGTCCCTCGAAGGCAATGCCGCGACGCCAGATCTCAGCCTGCGCATCGCGGATCACGCCGGAGCCGGGATCGTCGGGAACGTGGTAGCTGACCCTCGCCACCAACCACGGGATCGGCCAGCCCGCCAGGGTTCGCTGACCCTGAATTAACGTTTCCAAGGCTGCGGTGTATTCCGGTCCTGTGATTCGACGTGGCACCGGATGCGGCTGGTTGGAATCGCTCTCGCCCTGATGCCACAGCACGGCACGGAATCCCCGCGGACCCAATGCCGCAATCCGTCGTGCCAGATGTTCGAACAAGACGCCGTCGCATTGCCATGCGTTGGTGCCCACTTCGCGGACAAAGCCATAGGCGGTGGGTCGAATGCCGATCCGCGATCCGCGCGGTTGCCATTGCAGCACGCTGGTCGCGCCCGCGCCGGTTACCGCAAATCCAATCGGCACGCGGAGTCTTTCCGCCAGCACATCGCCGAGCGCGGGCCAGAAACTGCCGCCGCCGGAATGATCGAACGTTCCCGGCTGCGGATCATCCGCCAGTCGCCACGACACTCCGTCAAACGTCGAGACCCGACCGGAACCGGGATGCTGCCGTTCCTCGCCGTAATTGGTGGAATTCGACTGACCAGCTCCGACAAACACTTCACCGACACCCACGTGACCGATCCGCACTTCATCTCCGGACGCGGGTCCATCAACGGATCGCACGGTCAACTCGTACCATCCTCCGGGCGGGACCGGGATCACCGCACTGAACCGCGGCTCGATCCCGTCGGACCGGGCTTCCACCACGCCGGAATCAAAGACACCCGACACCGATTCACCCCGGATCCGAATGCGAACCGTCGCTGGACTCGTAGTGCGACCGCTGACCTGAATTTCGCCCATCGACCAGGTTCGACGTTGCACGACCTGATAGTCCGAAGGTGACTCGAGAAGAAGGCCCGGGGACGCGGCGACGGACACCCGCATCAGAGACATCGCCAGTACGGTAAAACTCAAAAGGCGGATCCGGATTCTCAAATCCAATCCAAGGGTTCTGGGATGCACGAGCCGGTTCATGCCAGAAACCTCCCGCGCGCTCAATCAGCTCCCCGATTCGCGAACGAACAACGCGACCGCCTGTTGCCGGCGTTCGACACCCAGCTTGGCCAGGACGTTGGTCATGAGATTGCGAACCGTCTTTTCTGAAACGCCAATCTCGCCGCCGATTTCCTTGTTGGTCTGGCCCTGGGTGATCAATCCGAGAATACGCCGTTCCTGCGGCGTCAACCGATCCAGCGGACCGCCGCTCTGCGATTCTGGGACCTGCCCCAAAACCAGTCGCAGCACCTGCGGATGCAACACCTGTTCGCCATGGGCCACCGCCACCAACGCCGCGACCAACGCGTCGCCTTCGCTGTCCTTGAGCAGGTAGCCGTCGACGTTCGCCGCCAAGGCGCGGAAGACTTCGGTCGGTTCCAGAAACGAGGTGAGAATCACCACGCGGGGCGGATTCGGAAGCGCGGTGATGCGACCGGCCAGCTCCGTTCCCGAACCGTCGGGCAGGCGAACGTCGAGAAGGACCACCTGCGGCCGGGTCGCAGTGAGGGCTGGAAACACCTCCGCCGCCAGCGCCGCCTCACCCACCACACAAATGCGGGGATCGGCCGACAACAAGGTTCGCAGACCCGCCCGGACCACATGATGATCATCGACGACCAGCACCCGGATCGGCGTCGAAGCGGTGGATGGGTTCATCGAACTCAGGAGATGGACGGCGGCGGCGCGGAAGTCCCGGATTTCGGAAGACGGAACGTCAGGCGGGTGGGCCCGCCCGCGCGGGACTCCACTTCCATCACACCTCCGCAAAGCGCAGCGCGTTCCCGGAGATTGCGAAGTCCCTGTCCCCGATGGGAAGTGGATTCAGGATTAAACCCGCGGCCGTTATCCTCAAGCCGCAGGATCACGCGCTCTTCCTCAATTCCGAGGACAACACTCACCCGACGCGCCTTGCCGTGACGCCAGGCGTTGCTGACGCCTTCCCGAACGATCTGAAGAAAATGCTCACCGCACTCGGGCGGCACCGCGTTGAGGGCCTCCGTCGAAGCTACAACTTCCACCACGACACCTCCCTGCCGGGAAAAGGTCGCACTCACACCCCGCAGGGCCAGTCCGAGGTCCGCTCCCGAAATGCCATGGACTCCGCCGCCCGAAAGGAAGCCGCGGATGTCATTCATCACCGAATCGAGTTCGCTGATCTGGCGATCCACCCGGCCGACGGCCGGAACCCAACCATGCGCCACCGTGTCGCGCACTTCCCGGGTTTGAAGAATGACCGCGTACAAACGCTGGAGCACGCTGTCGTGAAGGTTTCGATTCAACTGTTGTCGCGCCTCAACGGCGGTTCGCAGGTCATCCCGCGCCCGTTCCAACTCGTGTTGTTGGGCCTCGGAGTTTTGTCGCGCTTCCCGATCGCGGGCCCGGCCCTCCACACCCATCCCGACGATCGCCGCCGCGGCGACACTCAGCAGGCCGCCCACCCCCAGTTCCACCAGCGGCCAGTACCGAAGCGACGACGCCTCCCACAGTCGGGTCGTTGCGAATTGAAACCGCCAGTCTCGGCCAAAATAGTGCTCAACGAATTCCGTCTGCAAATAGCTGCCCGCAGGAACTGCCCCGAACATGCGGTGGATGTTGGTTCCTGCCGGGGCGTCATCGATGGCCAGCGCCAGCGGAAGTGCATTCGACGGGAACGCCCGCGCCACAAGCCGTGGAACATCAATGGTGGCGCAGAGCAGGCCACGCAGTCGGACAAGATTCACCTCCGCGCGCACGGCTTCCCGCCGAAATCCTGGATCCTGAATCAACCTCGGAGAACCCATGAAGGTTGCGTTGGACCGTGATGTCCAGTCCTGCTGATCCGGATCAAAGACCGGAAGGTAGAGGCGGATCCGCCCGGAATCACCCGGCCCCCAGACCGAGGGACCCGCGGCGGTCGTCGCCGGCCGTCCCGCCCCCCAAGCCCAGCGCATCCACTCGCGTTCGCGATCATCCTGATTCAAATCGAGGCCCCAGAGCGTGAAAATGTCATCGACCAAAGCCCAATGCGGATGGGTGAATTGATGAAAAAAAATGGGGAACGAGATCCACTCATTCGAACGACCGTCCGGAAAGCGAATGGGGATGGGCCGACCCGCCATAGCCATCGCACGGGATTCAAAGGCCGACCGATGCTGATCAAATACCCGCGGCGCATAGGAGAATTCCGTGAACGCGGGATAGTTCAACGCCGGGTAAAGCATCTCCACCTGATTGGAAAAGCCAATCCAGTGGAGGTCGGCCTTGGACTCGAGGCTCTTGCCCAGACTGACCAATCCATCCCGGTGACTGTCGAACCGTTCCTTGATGAGCGCGGCCAGAAGTCGGGCATCGCGCTGGAGCCGTCTCTCATCCAGCCGCCGGCAAACCCGCGCCAAACCCACCGCCAGAAGGAGCGTTCCCACCACCACGATCAGCATGACGAAACGCGCCTCCGGGCGGCAAATGGCCACCCAGAGGCGGTCGCGCAAGACCGACTTGATTCTCCTGGCGTCTATCATCGATTGCTTCCTGGAATTTCTCCCAATCGAAGCCCCGGCCACACTCTATCCGGTTTTCGATCGATCCGACCAGCAAGGATGAGCCCCCGTGACAAAGCGGCAACCGGACTTACCGCTTTGTCCCGACCGCCAAACTTCGTCGGCACCATCAGCGGATACAGGTGGACTAGATTGGCTCCATTATTTTGCCACTCGTCTGCACCCACCCGGGCTGCCAGCATCCGCTCGAATTTCCCATACCATCGTCCGGTGCAAATGCGGTTGAAAACCGGGTTTCGAGTGGATTGGGAAAGGCCCGACTGCCGCGATCCGTCCGAATTCCGCCATGGGACTGCCACCCATCCAACGATCAGTCCGATTTCGAGCCTCGCGATTGCCCACGATCGCGGAGGTAGCGCTCGGCTTGATCTTCGTGTCGCTCGCGGCGATTCAGGCCGGGCCGGCAGTCCCAACGCCCGAAGTCGCCACCGCGTTTTTTGAATCCAAGATCCGCCCGTTATTACTCGACCGGTGCGTCGAGTGTCATGGGAGCGAAAAGCAAAAGGGCGGGCTTCGATTGGATTCGGCCGAAGCATTTCTCAAGGGCGGCGAACATGGACCGATCGCCGTGCCAGGTGCGCCTGACGACAGCAGGATGATCACCGGGATCCGGCGGAAGGATCCTGACTTCCAGATGCCCCCGAAGAAGCCCTTGTCGGCATCCGAGGTCGCGCTGTTGGTGGAATGGGTTCGTTTGGGAACGCCCTGGCCCGTCACCCGTTCCGCCCAGAGCCCCGTTGCCACATCATCTCCGACGACGAATTCCACCCCGGATCGAATGGCGGCCGGCCGCGCTTGGTGGGCGTTTCAACCGATCCGGCGTCCCGCATTGCCACCCGCACCCGCCGGAACTCCTCCAGTCGACGCCTTTATTCTGGAGAAACTCAGGGCGGCGGGCATCGCGCCAAATCCACTGGCCGATCGTCGCCAACTGATCCGGCGGGCCAGTTTCGATCTGTTGGGAATCCCTCCCGCTCCCGAAGACGTCGAGGCGTTCGAACGCGACGATCGTCCGGACGCTTGGGAACGGCTCGTCGATCGCCTGCTGGCTTCGCCCCTCTATGGCGAACGCTGGGGACGGCATTGGCTCGACGTGATGCGCTTCGCCCAGAGCAACGGCTATGAGCGTGACGGTGAGAAACCCTATGCCTGGCGATATCGCGACTACGTGATCCGCGCGCTGAATGCGGACAAGCCGTACGATCAATTTATTCGGGAACACCTGGCCGGCGATGAAATGGAACCCTTCTCGGCCGATGGAGTGATCGCCACCGGATTCGCGCGACTGGGGGTTTTGGACGATGAGCCGGACGATCCGTTGACCGCCCAATTCGATGAACTCGACGACATGCTCGCCACGACGGGAACCGCGTTTCTTGGGCTAACCCTTGGCTGCGCCCGTTGCCACGAGCATAAGTTCGATCCGATTCCTCACGAGGACTACTACCGGATGCTTTCGTTTTTCCGCGGCGTCCTCCCCGGTCAGCATCTTTCCGAACCCGCCCAATCGACCGGGCATCGCCTGCTCGCCTCGCCCGCGGCCATCGCTGATTGGGAACGGGAACGCGGCGAGAAAATCCGTGAGCTCGAAAGCCAACTGATCCGCACCAATGCCACGACCGATCGCAAGTCCTTGGACGCCCGCATCAAAACGCTCCGGCAGCAAACTCCGGCGTTTGACTACGCGCTCGCCCTGCGCGAATCCGGCGGAACCCCCGAGCCCACGTTCCTGTTGAAACGCGGAAATGCCCGAACGCCGGGAGATGAAGTACAACCTGCGTTCCTCAGCGTTCTAGGTGCGAAATCGCCCCACCTGCCGTCGCGCACGACCAATGCCCCAACCTCCGGCCGGCGCACGGCTCTCGCCGATTGGATCGCGAGCCGCGACAATCCGCTGACCGCCCGCGTCATCGTCAACCGCGTCTGGCACCATCATTTTGGCCGCGGTCTGGTACGGACGGTTGGTGATTTCGGCCGTGCCGGGGAATTGCCGACACATCCCGCGCTGCTCGATTGGCTCGCGGCGGATTTCATCGACGGAGGTTGGTCGTTGAAGCGCCTGCACAAGACGATTCTGCTTTCGGAGACCTACCGTCGAACGTCCACGGCATCCGCCGCTGCCAGCGTCGCGGATCCGACGAATGAACTGTTGTGGCGCTGGAATCTGCGCCGGCTGGAGGCCGAATCCATTCGCGATTCCATCCTCGCCATCAGCGGTCAACTGAACCTTGATCCGGGCGGACGCGGATTTTTTCCCCATCTCGGCGGTGAAGTGCTTGCCGGCGGTTCGCGCCCGGGAACGGATTGGGAAATCTCCTCAACGGCGGAGCAGAGCCGGCGCAGCGTGTACGCCTACGTCCGTCGAACCTCACCGGTGCCGTTTCTGGAATCACTCGACTACGCCAATACGTTTTCGCCGCTGACCGAACGCCCGGTCACCACCGTCGCGCCGCAGGCACTGCTGCTGTTGAATGACGACTTCATGCGCGATCAGGCGGCGGCCTTTGCCCGTAGGCTATTGCGCGAAACAGCGCCAGCACCGGCCTCGGTCCCGATCCAATCGTCCGTCTCGGAACGTTGGATCACCCGGGCGTATCAACTCGCGCTGAACCGAAATCCTTCGCCGCGGGAACACCAACTCGGTCGGGAATTCCTCAAACGCCAGCAGAAGGCGTTCGCGCGCATTGCGACCCGCCTTGAATTCAAGGCCGACGTGCCGGCGACGATGAACACCACTTATTTTGACCATCTCCAACCCGCAGACTTCATCCAGGCACCCGCGGGCTGGTCCGCCCGACGCGGTCACTGGCCGGATCAATACGAGGGCAACCGCATCGTCGAACGCGGCAACGGCCCGTTCGCCGTCTCCGATGTTGCGCGATTCACCGAAGGAACCCTGCGAACTCGCGTCGTCTTGCATCCCGCATTCGAAAACGGTGGCATTCTGCTGCACTGCAACGCGACCGGGGACCGATCGGTGGGCTACGAGTTGTCATTCGATCCGCGCGAGCAACGGTTGACGCTTCGGCGTCTGGGTCCAGAGATCCAAACGCTGGACTCAACGGTGTGTTCATTGCCCACCCTTCGACCTTTTCCAGTTCGGGTTCAATCCGTCGGAAACCGCTGGCAGGTGTGGGTCAACGATGATGCCACACCGGTGTTGGACGTGACCGATCCGGCTCCGCTCAACGCTGGGGATCGCCTCGCCATCCGGCCGTGGGGATCAGCCCTCGGCGTCGATGATCTCGAGATCGAACCCTCCGGCAACGGCCGTCACTGGCGGGCCGCCGACGCGTCTCCGATGCCGACCGCGGAACGAAGGGCGCTGGAGGCGTATTGCCTGCTGGTGCTGGGCCTGAATGAAGTGATATATCCCGATTGATCCCGCGATGAATGGTTCCCCCGTCAACGGTCCGTCAAACCGCCGCCAGTTCCTCTGGCAGTTGGGCAACGGGTTTGCCGGCATGGCACTCGCCAGTTTGTTGGATCGCGACGGTTTCTTCAATTCACCGGCCCGCACGGGAATTCTCGCACCGGGCCCGTTGGCGCTCCGTCCGCCTCAACTGGCTGGAAAAGCCAAGGCCTGCATTTTCCTATTCATGTACGGCGGTCCGTCGCAGATGGACCTGTTCGACTACAAGCCGGAGTTGAATCGTCGGCACGGTCAGACGGCGAACCTGGAACAGCGTCGTCGGGATGTCCGGTCGGGTACGCTGCTGGGATCCAAACGGGAGTTCAAACGGCACGGTAATTCGGGCCTCTGGATTTCCGATGCCTTGCCAAACCTCGCTCGGCACGCAGACAAGCTGGCGGTGATCAAGTCGCTCTATTGCGATTCCTTCGCCCACGGCTCGGCGATGTTGCAGATGAATTCCGGCCGGATTCTCCAGGGCTGGCCGTCGATGGGTTCCTGGCTGGCGTATGGACTCGGGTCGCCGAACGAAAACCTGCCGGGCTACGTGGTGATGCTCGATCCCCGGGGCGGCCCGATCAGCGGTGCGGCGAATTGGTCGGCGGGGTTCATGCCCGCGGCCTATCAGGGCACGGTGTTTCGTTCCGCCGGTCAACCGGTGTTGGATCTGGATTCCGCCGCAGGCCTGACTCCGGACATGCAGCGCGACCTGATTTCGACCGCCAACGCGTTGAACACCGATCATCTCGCGACACATCCCGGCTTCAGCGAATTGCAGGCTCGCATCGCCAGCTACGAACTTGCCTTTCAGCTCCAGACGGCCGCTCCCGAAGCACTCGATCTCTCCCAGGAAAGCCGTCAAACCCTCGAACTCTACGGCATCCACGAATCGAAACCCGATTCTCATCCGCTGGCACTGGGACCGGCACCGTTCGGTCGCCAATGCCTGATCGCCCGCCGCCTCGTGGAACGCGGAGTCCGTTTCATCCAGATTTATCACGGCGGCGGACATCAACAGCAGAACTGGGATGCCCACAACGGCGTGGAGGAAAATCTGCGCATCCATTGTCCCGAGATCGATCGGCCGATTTCTGCCCTGCTCGAAGATCTCGATCGTCATGGCCTGCTGGATTCGACGGTCGTGGTGTGGGGCGGCGAATTCGGTCGTCAGGCGGTGAGCCAGGGCGGCAACGGCGGGCGTGATCACAATCCGCTTGGATTCACCTACTGGCTGGCCGGTGGTGGAACCCGCGGTGGAACCAGCTACGGCGAAACCGACGAACTCGGCCACGCCGCCGCCGTGGATCGACACCATATCCGCGACCTGCACGCCACACTACTCCATCTGATGGGCCTCGATCCACTGCGGCTCACCTATGCCTATGGTGGTTTGCAGCAGAAACTGACGGGAGTCCAAGAGGCAGAAATCATCCGCGGGTTGTTGGCGTGAGGGTTGGTGGGGTTGAAGGGTTGAAATGATGAAGAGTTGAAGAGGGAGCGGGCTTCGCCCCTGGGAGCGCCGTCATCCTGCCGGCCAGTTCAGTTCGATTCAGCGTTTCGAAACAAAGAAATCAACCGAGCCGTCAAGATGACGGCGCTCCCAGTCCCGTTTTCCCTGGTTCTCGTTTTCCCGTCTTCGGTTCCCTCCTGCCTTCCAGATTCACATTGTCTTCTGTTCCCGCCGAAATCCAGTTTGCCTCCCGCCACCAGTCCGGCAGGATTTCCGGCCGTGAACCCGTCCTCCCGTTATGCCGCGGCCATCACCGTGGCCGCCCTCTGCGCCTTCGCATCGGTCCGTGCCGCTGACACGCTGGTCCCCACCTCGATGCTCTCGTTGTCCGATCCCGATCTGGAGATCACCGTTTTCGCGACGTCACCGCAGCTCCAGAATCCGACCAACCTCGATTTCGACAAGCAGGGACGGGTCTGGGTTGCCGAGGGCGTGAACTACCGCAGCCACTACAACCGCCAGCCGGAAGGCGACCGGATCGTCATTCTGGAAGACACCGATGGCGACGGAGTGGCCGACCGGCGTTCGGTGTTTGTTCAGGATCCGGAACTGCGCGCGCCGATGGGTCTCGCCGTGATCGACAACAAGGTCGTGGTCTCCATGTCGCCGAACCTCATCGTCTACACCGACGTGAACCGCGACGGAAAGTTCGACCCGGCGGTGGATCGAAAGGAAGTCATCCTGACCGGCTTCAACGGCCGCAAACACGATCACACCATCCACAGCGTGACCGTGGGGCCCGATGGCCAGTGGTATTGGAACTCCGGCAACACCGGAGCGATGTTCACCGATAAATCCGGAAAAACGTTCCGCATCGGCAGCGCCTACGATCCCACGTACGGCGGCGGCAAGGCCGACCTCGGCTGGGAACCGACCAAGATCGCGGGGATGAAGTCCGACGACGGCCATGTCTGGATCGGCGGCTTCACCGCCCGCATGAATTCCGACGGATCCGGCGTTCACATCATCGGACACAACTATCGCAACAGTTACGAACAGACCGTCACCTCGTACGGCGATGTGTTCCAGAACGACAACGACGATCCTCCCGCCTGCCGGACGGCGTTCCTGTTGGAATTCGGAAACGCCGGCTTCTGCTCCTTCGATGGCAAACGTTCCTGGGGCGCGGATCGCCGACCCGGCCAGACCATTCCCACCGCGGAATGGCGTCAGGAAGATCCCGGAACCATGCCCGCCGGTGATGTCTACGGAGGCGGATCACCGACCGGCATCACCTATGTCGAGGACAGTGCGCTGGGCGCAAAATACCGGGGAATGCTGCTGAGCTGCGAGCCGGGTCGGAATGTGGTGTTTGGCTATTTTCCCAAGCCAGTCGGTGCCGGATTCGAACTCAAGCGCTTCGACTTCGTCACCAGCAACAAGGAGGGTGAATTCGCGGGGACCGATTTCAAGGGCGGCCGGAACGAGGCCCGCACGTTGAAGACGATGTTCCGTCCGAGCGACATTGGCGTCGGCGCGGACGGTGCCCTTTATGTCGCCGACTGGTTCGACGCGCGGGTGGGTGGTCACGCAGATTGGGATGAATCCACCTCGGGAACCATTTACCGCATCGCCCCAAAGGGGTTCCACGGCAAAGCGCCGCGGCTGGATCTTTCCACCGTCAATGGTGCCATCGCTGCGCTGAAGAGTCCGGCGGTGAACGTGCGTGGATCCGCATTCTATGCATTGCAGAAGTTCGGGGCGGAGGCCGTCCAGCCGCTGGCCAAACTGTTGAAGGTCGAGAATCCTTACGTCCGCGCCCGGGCGGTCTGGCTGCTCTCGTTGCAGGCGCCTGCGGGCACGAAGATCGTTGAAAAACTGCTGAAGGATCCGGATGCGGCGATGCGGGTGGTCGCCTTCCGCGCGCTGCGACGGGCTGCCGAGGAAGGGCGGGTCGTCGCAAAGCAATCGCCCGAACGCGTTGCCGGCACCCAGCCGTGGCTCCTGGCCACCGCCCTGCGGCTCGCTTCCGACTCCTCACCCGCCGTTCGCCGCGAAGTCGCACTCTCGCTTCGAGATGTTCCATTCGAGGCCTCGCGCGACATCTTCATCGCCCTGGCCCGCGGATTTGACGGAAAGGATCGGACCTATCTGGAGGCGTTCGGGACCGGCGCCAGCGGCAAAGAGGCCGAGGTTTATGCCGCGGTGAAACCCGTCTTGACCGATGCGAGCGGCACGACGGGTCCGTTGTTCTGGTCACCCGCATTCGCCGGCATTGCCTGGCGGCTTCATCCGGAGGCCAGCGTCGAACCGTTCAAGGGGCGGGCGCTTTCGGCCGGACTCGACGACGCTCCCCGCAAGGCTGCGGTCACGGCCATCGGCTACAATCCCAACGCTTCGGGTGCGGCGGCGATGCTGGAAATCGCCGCCAAGACGGACAAGGCGGTCAAGGCGGAGTCGTTGTGGTGGTTGCTGAACCGGAAGGATTCCACCTGGAAAGACTTCGGCGTGGCCGAGGCGCTCAAGGCGCGCGGGATTTACGATCCGGACACCGTTGAACTCATCGAGGCGACGGTTCCGGCTGCCGAGGCGCCGAAGTTCGTCATCGCCGATGTTGTGAAACTCTCCGGTGACGTGAAGCGCGGTGGCGAGCGGTTCGGCTCGATCTGCGCCAGTTGCCATCGCGCCGGCAATGTTGGAACCGAGTACGCGCCCAATCTCACCGGTTGGGCCAACCGTCAGACCACGGAGGTTTTCTACAACTCGGTCATCAACCCCAGCGCCGACATCGCCAGCGGTTTTGGTGGAACAGAAATCCGAACCAAGGACGGCCTTGTCATCGACGGGCTCGTGCAGTCCGAAGGCGATCCACTCATCGTGCAATCCGCCGGCGGCCTGACCCAGACGGTTCCGAAAGCCCGCGTCGCCAGCCGCAAACCGCTCGGACGTTCGTTGATGTTGAGCGCGGACCAATTGGGCGTCACGGCGCAGGACCTGGCCGACATCGGGGCCTACCTCAGGACTCACTGAGCCTTCGGTCGCAGGGCCACTCCTCGAAACCATGACCCCGTCCCGACCACGATTCGTCCGGGTGGTGGATTCGCATACCGGCGGCGAACCCACCCGGGTGGTAATCGACGGCGGACCCGATCTCGGCGGCGGCGGTGCGGCCGAGCAGTTGGAGGTCTTTCGCGATCAGCACGACGCCTTCCGGTCGGCCGTCGTCAATGAACCCCGGGGCTCCAACGTCCTCGTCGGTGCCCTGCTGATTCCGCCCGAAGATCCGACCTGCGCCGCTGGCGTCATCTTCTTCAACAACGTCGGTTTCCTCGGCATGTGTGGCCACGGGACGATCGGCCTGGTCGTCACTCTCGCGCGCTTAGGCCGCATTTCGCCGGGTGATCATCGCATTGAAACGCCCGTCGGCACGGTCACCGCCACACTGCATCCGGACGGTTCGGTCTCGGTCGCCAACGTGCCGAGCCATCGGAAGGCGAAGCAGGTGACGGTCGATGTCGCCGGTATCGGCCCCGTGACCGGTGATGTCGCCTGGGCTGGCAATTGGTTTTTCTTGGTCGGAAAACACCCGTGGAAACTGACCCTGGATCGTGTCGATGAACTGACCGAGGTCACCTGGCGGATTCGGCAGGCGGTGAATGCGCAGAGATTTCCCGAGGTGGACCATGTGGAACTTTTCGGACCGCCACACAGTCCCGACGCCGACTCCCGGAATTTTGTGCTCTGCCCGGGCAAGGCCTACGATCGTTCTCCGTGCGGCACCGGCACCAGCGCCAAGCTCGCCTGCCTCGCGGCGGACGGAACTCTCGACGAAGGCGAGTCCTGGGTGCAGGAAAGCATTTTGGGAAGCCAGTTCAGCGGATCGTATCGCTGGATCGACCGCGCTGCGGGGATCGTCGCCCCAACAGTCATCGGAACGGCCCACGTCAATGCCGAGGCGCGGTTGATTCTGGATTCAAACGATCCCTTCTGCTGGGGAATCAGCAGCGGACCCGGCGGCGCTTGAACGCCATCGGGCGATACCCGAATAAAGGCCAATCCAGCCACGTCAGTCGGCAAGAAATGGTGATAACCCCACTGAAGATCGGGCCTATTCTGGCGTCTGACCCCAGAGTCCTGTTTCTGGTTCCCGGCGCTGTACGTGGAACATTGGCCGCAGGTCTGATCCGAAATTTCCGATGATGACTCACTCGAAACGACATCCGGCAATGACCGCGGCCCTGCTTTTGGGGGTGTCGGGTTTCTTGGTGGCCGCCACCGTTCCAGTGCCGGCCGCCGGTCCAGGATCCATCGTCTTCAACCGGGACATCCGTCCGATCCTCTCCGAGAATTGCTTTCAATGTCATGGGCCTGACCCGGGTTCGCGCAAGGCCGGCCTGCGATTGGACACCAAGGACGGCGTCTTCGGGATGACCCGGAAAGACGGTCCGGTGGTCACTCCCGGCAACACCGACCAAAGCGCCCTGTGGCATCACGTCAGCTCAACCGACAAGGACGTGATGATGCCGCCGTCGGATTCCCGGAAAGTGCTGAAGCCCGAACAGCGGGAGCGCCTCAAGCAATGGATTACCGCCGGAGCGCCCTGGCAGCCGCACTGGTCCTTTATTCCACCCGAAAAAGCCGTGGAGCCAAAGGTCCGGAAGTCCGCATGGGTCCGGACTCCGATCGATGCCTTCGTTCTCGCGCGTCTCGAATCCCGCGGCCTCGCGCCCGCGCCCGAGGCGGATCGCCGGACGCTGGCACGACGGGTTTCACTCGATCTCACCGGACTTCCGCCAACACCGGAAGCTGTCGAAGCCTTCGTCCGCGACGGCTCATCGAAGGCCTACGAACATCTGGTCGACACCCTGCTGGATTCGCCACAATGGGGTGAACATCGCGGCCGCTACTGGCTTGATGCGGCCCGCTACGCCGACACCCATGGCTATCATTTCGACAACTACCGCGAGATGTGGCCCTACCGCGACTGGGTGATCCGCGCCTTCAACCGCAACCAACCCTTCGATCGATTCGTCGTGGAACAGATCGCCGGGGATCTCCTGTCCGATCCCACCGACGACCAGCGGATCGCCACCGGATTCCACCGGTGCAACATGACCACCAACGAAGGTGGAACCATCGAGGAGGAGAACCTTGCCATCTACGCCAACGACCGGGTCACCACCACGTCCTGGGTCTTCCTCGGGCTCACCGCCAACTGCGCCGCCTGCCACGACCACAAGTTCGACCCGATCAGCCAGCGCGATTTCTATTCGATGGCCGCCTTCTTCCGGAACACGGTTCAGACCGGGTTCGACGGCAACGTGAAGGATTCCAATCCCAGCATGGTGGTGCCGCAAACCGAGTCCGATCGGGTCCGGTGGAAGGCGCTGCCCGGGGAGATCGACCTCGCACGGTTCCAAGTCGAACTGCGCCGGACCAACGCCACACCGGCCTTCGACACCTGGCTTGCCAAGGCCGCCACCGAACCCGCTTCAACGCCCATCAACGAACTCGGACAAATCGTCCTTGCCCCATTGAATGACGGTGCCGACCAACCGATTCACGGAAAACTGGGGGACAAAGCCGCCACTTTTGAAACCGTCGGCAAGCCCGCCTGGAAACCCGACGGACGTCTGGGTCCGGCGGCCATCCTGAAGCCGGGCGCCACCTTCAACCTCGGGGACATCGCGGATTTCAAACGGGAACAGGCGTTCAGCTTCGGTGCCTGGGTGCGCGTGCCGGCGGCTGGTCGCTTTGACTCCATCCTTGGCCGCATGGATCAGGAAACCAGCTACCGGGGCTGGGACCTGTTCGCGCACGACCGCAGTTTCGCGGTTCACATCGTCCACAAATGGCCCGAGGACGCCCTCAAGGTGCTGACCACCGGCGATGTGTTGAAGCCGGGCGAATGGCAGCACGTGTTTGTCACCTACGACGGTTCAAGCAAGGCCAGCGGGGTCCGAATCTATGTCAACGGCGCCGAGGCCCGAGTTCGTCAGGAGGTCGATCAACTCAAGGGCGACATCCATGCGAACACGCCGTTGCGGGTCGGCCAACGCAGTCGCGATCAGGTGTTCGATGGCGGCAGCGTGCAGGACGTCCGGGTGTTCGGACGCCGACTCGAGGCGCCCGAGATCAAATCGATTTACACCGAAGGCGGCGTCAACGCGCTGCTGGCCATCGATGCGAAACAACGCACGCCGGAACAAACGCGCGGGTTGTTCGATTACTATCTCTCGCATCACGACGAAGCCTTCCTTCAATTGAACCGCAGCGTGACGGCATTGGAGGTGGAACGGGATGCCATTCGCGATCGCAGCCCGGTCGCCCATGTTCAGCGCGAGAAACCGCAGGCGTTCCCGACGGCACGCATCCTTGTTCGCGGACAATACGATCGTCCCAAGGACACCGTTTTGGCCGGGACATTCTCCTTCCTTCCGCCGCTGCCCGTCGGCGCACCGCGCAATCGGCTGGGTCTCGCCCAATGGCTGGTGGCACCGGAGAACCCGTTGATGGCCCGGGTGACCGTGAACCGGTTCTGGCAGGAATTGTTCGGCACCGGTCTGGTGAAGACGTCCGAGGATTTCGGCATCATGGGCGAGACTCCGGTGAATCAGGAATTGCTCGACTGGCTGGCGGTCGATTTCCGCGAGCACGGCTGGGATGTGAAGCGATTCTTCCGTCAGGCTGTTCTCTCCGCCACCTATCGCCAAAGCGCGACCACCACGCCGGAAAAGCTGGAGAAGGATCCGCAGAACCGTCTGCTCAGCCGCGGTCCGCGATTCCGCATGGACGGCGAAATGGTCCGCGACTACGCCCTCGCCGCCAGCGGTCTGCTGGTTCGGAAGATCGGCGGAGCCAGCGTCAAACCGTATCAACCCGACGGCGTGTGGGAACCGGTCGCCATGCCGGAAAGCAACACCAAGCGGTACCAGCGCGATTCGAGCGAGGGCCTCTACCGGCGCAGCCTGTACACCTTCTGGAAACGGGCCGCGCCGCCCGCGAGTATGGATGTCTTCAACGCGCCCAGCCGCGAAACCTGCACCGTCCGCCGTGAACGCACCGACACTCCGTTGCAGGCTCTGGTCACGCTGAACGATCCGCAGTTCATCGAGGCGGCCCGTCATCTGGCCGAAGCCGCGCTTCAATCCACCCGCGGCGATTCGGGTCAGGCATTGGACTTCATCGCCCACCGCCTGCTGGCACGTGCCCTCACGCCCGCGGAACGCGAAGTGGTTGAGTCCACCCTCACGTCCGCCACCCAGCACTACGCCGATCAATCGGTGGAAGCCGCCCGCCTGCTGACCGTTGGTGAATCCAAGAGCGCCGGCACCTATCCCGAGCCCACCGTGGCCGCCATGACCCTGGTCGTGAACGAGCTGATGAACCTCGACGAGGTCCTCAACAAATAATCTTACCGGAACATTCCATGAACCTTTTCGACGAACTCCGGCAGCACGAGACCCGCCGACAGTTTTTTACCCGCGGCAAGAACGTGCTCGGTTATGCCGCCCTCGCCCGCCTGATGGGCAACGGTCTGCCGGTGCTCGGCGATGCCGATGCCCGGGCCGCGATGCCGGTGGGATTGGCACCCCACTTCGCACCCAAGGCCAAGCGGGTGATCTATCTCCACATGGTCGGCGGACCCGCCCAGATGGACACCTACGATTACAAGCCGGGCATGGCGCAGTGGTATGACAAGGACCTGCCGGAATCGATCCGCAACGGCCAGCGCCTCACCACCATGACCTCGGGTCAGTCGCGCTTCCCGATCGCGCCGTCGAAATTCCGCTTCGAGCGCCATGGCGACTGCGGGATGCATGTAACCGAGCTGCTGCCCTGGACCGCAAAGTGCGTCGATGACATGGCCTTCATCCGATCGATGCACACCGAATCGATCAACCACGAACCGGCCATCTGCAACCTGCAGACCGGGAATCAGGTGCCCGGCCGGCCGTGCATCGGTTCATGGGTCAGCTACGGACTGGGGTCGATGAATTCCAACCTGCCGACCTTCGTGGTGCTGGTGGCGGAACCCACCAACAAGGAACAGATCCAGGCCATCTCGGCCCGACTGTGGTCGAGTGGGTTTCTCTCCGGCGAACATGCCGGCGTTTCCTTCCGCAGCGCCGGCGATCCGATCCTGTTCATCAACAATCCGCCCGGTGTCTCATCGGATCTGCGCCGATCGCAGCTCGACGGATTACGTCGGTTGAATGAGATGACCTACAAGGCGGTTGGCGATCCGGAGACCCACACCCGCATTCAGCAATTCGAGATGGCCTTTCGCATGCAGGCCAGCGTACCCGAACTCACCCGCGTCGCCGACGAGCCGGAATCGACCTACGCTCTCTACGGTTCCGAGGCGCGGAAGCCCGGCACCTTTGCCTACACCGCGCTGCTGGCCCGCCGGCTCGTGGAACGCGGTGTCCGGTTTGTCCAAGTGTATCTCAACAACTGGGATCATCACGGCAACCTGACCGGCCGGCTGCCAATGCAATGCAAGGATATCGATCAGGCGACGTATGGATTGATCCAGGACCTCAAGGCGCGCGGCCTGTTCGAGGACACTCTGATCATCTGGGGCGGCGAATTCGGTCGGACGATTTATAGCCAGGGCGGGTTATCCCATGAAAATTACGGTCGCGATCATCATCCCCGCTGTTTCACCATGTGGATGGCCGGCGGCGGCGTGAAGGGCGGAACGATCTACGGCGAGACCGACGATTTCTCCTACAACATCGTCAAGGACCCCGTCCACATCCGCGATTTCCACGCCACGATCCTGCAGTTGCTCGGCATGAACCACGAACGAATGACCTTCAAATTCCAGGGCCTCGATCAAAAACTCACCGGAGTGGAGGAAGCCCGCGTGGTGAAGGAATTGCTGGCCTAGTCCCGATTCTTCCCGCTTGGAACGAGAACCGAAGGTTGCATCCACAGACCCAACGCAAAAGCCGGCCCGTAAGCAACCAGCTCACGGGTTTGCTTCGAAGATCAGCTCGAGTTCCTGGACCCGCGGAATCCGTTCTGGTGTCAGCGTGAAGTGCACTTTCACCACCCCGTGTTCGCCCACCAGTCTGAAGGTTCCCCGCAGTTGGTTTTCCGCGACGACCGGACTGGTTGAGCGAACGGTACCAGCCTTGGCGAGTGTTTCGCGGGCGATCGTCCTCCAATCCTCCCGTGACCGGTCCAGAAAGAAGTTTTCGGCAACCATTTCATCACTCAACCGCGGCTCCCAAGTGGTGATCAATTCCCGGACCTGGCGCGCACGGGTCTCAAGGATTCCCGAGGCGGGGATGATTCGTGGTTTGAGATGGGCATGCTCCAGTAGAACGTTGATGGCCTGGCTGCATCCCCGACCCGCCGGAGCGTAGGTCCGGTTGGCGAAGGCTATGACTGCCACACCGTAGTCGGGCAAAAACCGGTAGTTGCTTCCGTATCCGGGCAGTCCTCCGGAGTGGGAAAGGGCGATCACCTGCCGGCTGTCGATGGACCAACCCAGGCCGTAACCGTAAAACGAAACGCCCGGGTTCGGGGTGGTTCCATCGAGGAGCGTGGCCTTGGATGAAAGGCCGGAAACGGTGAACGGCCGATGGAGTTCCCGTACCGTGGACCGACGGATCGGTCCGACATCAGGATCGCCACGGGCGGGCCAGGCATTGAGGTGAAACCCGACGTATTTGGAAAAGTCTTCCAGGGTGGTGATCAGACCGCCACAGGCCGCCCCTTCCCCATCGTGCAGGATTGGCTCCAGTATCCAGGTCTCATGCTCCCATCGATAGCCGGGAGCGAAGTGATCCGCGGGAATCTGCGAGTACTCCCAGACCGTGTGGGTCATTCCCAGCGGTTGAAGGATGTGTCGGGTGATATAGTTTTCGAAGGAGGTGCCCGACGCCCTGGAGACAATCTGTCCGAGCAGCACGAATCCCAGGTTGCTGTATTCGAACTGCTGCCCGGGCGGACTCGAGAAGGAAAGACCGCCGCCGACAAATTTCCTCAAGGCGTCCCTTCCGATGGCCATCTGGCGATCGCCCCACGGATTGTCCTCCGGCAATCCCGTGGTCATGGTCATTAGATGACGGACGGTGACCGGAGGAGAATCAGGTGTCGGCGGCCGCACTTTTCGAAACTCGGGCAGATACTTCGCCACCGGATCATCGAGGGACAATTTTCCGTCATCGCGAAGCTTGAAGATGGCAAGAGTCACGAAGCTCTTGGTCATCGACGCAATTCGGAAGGCGGTGTCAGGGGTGGTGGGCAGTTTTCGTTCGAGATTGGCGAAGCCCAGGGCTCGGGAATGGATCAACCGTCCATCCAGAACCACCCCATAAACCAGGCCGGGAAAGTGTTCTTTGCGGGCAAGGTCAGCGAAGAGTTGATCGATCTCCGGCAAGACCGCCTCGACTGCCGACCGCCGGTTTGGGTCGGTGAACTCCGGTGGGGTATAGGGAATTGTTTGCGACCGGGCGCGACCGCCCATCCCAACGACGGTGATGAGGCACACAACGAGTCGAAGGAAGAGAATCATGTCATGGATGCCAGAGTGTTGTCGGGCCGGATCTCAGAAGAGAGACCTCGATCCGGATGCTCCTCTGTCGCCGGTTGAAGTCAACCCAGCCGCACTGGTGGCCGTCCGACCTGCAGGTTCGCTTGGACCACATCGTGATCCGGCCCGAGTCTGATCCGCGCCAAACGCCACCATTCTTCAACTGCTCGGCATAAACCACGAACGGATGTCCTTCCAATTCCGGGGACTGGATCAAGAAGTCACCGGAATGGAGAGGAATTCATGGAGCGCTTCGAGGGCGGTTTACTTCGCTGGAGTCTGCTGGGTCGTGTTTTCGAGTCGATTTTCCGAAACCACTCGCAATACTGGCCACAGCCGACCCAATAGTATTCGCGGCTGCGTCGGGTTCGAAAACAAATCCGCTGGAGCCCCGGCTCGAAAAACTCGTCAAAGATAGGCCCGGCTACTTTCTGGATTTCCGCTTTGAGTCCAACTGGGAATTTTCGAATGACGATGCTTTCAGAATCTTCAGCCACCACGTCGTACGGATCCCGGTGCTCGAGATCTCCCAACTTGGAATACACGAACTTCTGCGTGTACCGAATTTCAAGCTTGCCGAACAGCGCTCCAAATCTGCGTTTCCGAGCTCCGATAAGGCAGTGGTACCGATGGCAGAATTGAAGAGTCAGGCGCTTGTCGGATTTCCACGTTCCGATCAGCCGTTTGTGCAATGGAGTCATTCGGATGATAGGGCATGCCGATTCCCCGAAGCCACCCCTACTTCATCGCCGCGCCCTTCAGCGGGCGGCCGTTGGTGTCGAGGATCTGGAAATGGTGGATGCCGAACCGCCGGGGTTCCTCGTAGGTCCAGACGATCTTCTTCTCCCGGTTCACTTCTATGAGCTTCACCGCCTGATCGCCGGCGGCGTAGCTGGTGATGACGGTGTTGCCATTCGGGAGCCGCTGCGCGCCGCACGGATCCTTCAACAACGGCTGGGGCAGATCGGCATTGGTGAGATGCCAGACGATGTCGCCCTTGCGGTTCACTTCGATGGTGTGATTGCCGTGGGTGCAGTTGATGAGGGTGTTTCCGTTGGCGAGGCGGATGGCGGTGAACGGCCAGGATTCAGCCGGTTCTCCGGGCGTGTGATACTCCCAGACGATCGCGCCGGTCGGGGTGTATTCGCGGACCACCCTGTCGAGCAACTGAGGCACCAGATAGTTTCCGTTGGACAACTTGCGGGTCATCCGGGTTTCCATGTGGTGATTGGTGGACTGGCATTGGATCGCCACTTCGATCTTCACCAGGCCCGCCTTGTCCAATTCCAGGATGCGCGGGTGAGCCCCGGCCTCGGTCACCAGGGTGTTGCCGTTGGACAGGCGTTCGGCGGTGTTCACCTCCGATTGCGTGCCCTCCCAGTGGAATACTTCGCGGCCATCGCGCGTCAATTCCACGACCGCGCCGCCCTTGTGGGTGTCGCTCTTGGAAAGGGTCAGGAGAATGTTTCCGTTGGGGAGAACGAAGCCGTCGCGCGTGCCTTGCGGATAGGTCCAGGTGGTCTTGCCGGTGGCGTCCACGATCCGGGTCTCGCCCCCGAAGGCGATGAAGGAATGGGTGATCTTGGAATCGGATTCCGCGCGGGCGATGCCGACGGCCAGGGAGAAAACAGTCGCGAGAGCCAGCCAGCCGGAACGCAGGCGGGAGCCAGTCATGGGAATCATGCGGAAACGCTACGCCCAATTGAGGGATCCGTCATCGGGGAAATGCGGTGGACCGGAGACCCAAAAGAACTCCTCGCCTTGCAGTTGCCACGCGTTTCAACCTTGGCGCAGGCGACGTTCCCGCGGTTGGAGTCCTTCCCAGGCTGTCGTCGCTCTTCCCACACATCGACATGGCGGAAATCGTCATCCTCGGCGGCGGCATCATTGGTCTGTGCTCGGCGTACTACGCGGCTCGCGACGGTCATCGGGTCACCGTGATCGAACGCCATCCCGAGCAGCGCGATGGCTGTTCGTTCGGCAATGCGGGCATGATCGTGCCAAGCCATTTCGTTCCGCTCGCCGCACCGGGCATGGTCGCCCTCGGGTTGAAGTGGATGTGGAATCCGGAATCGCCGTTTTACATCCAGCCCCGACTCGATGCCGCGCTGATTTCGTGGGCGTTCCAATTCTGGCGTTCCGCCACCGCCCGGCATGTTCATCGGGCCGCACCCGTGTTGCGGGATCTCAGCTTCGCAAGCCGCCGGGAATATGACGCACTCGCCGCGCTTCCGGGTCATGACTTCGGACTGGTTCGCAAAGGGCTGCTGATGCTCTGCAAGACCGCCCATGCTCTGGACGAGGAATCGATCGCCGCCACCCGCGCCCGCGCGCTTGGAATTCCCGCCGACATTCTCGATGCCCGTCAGACGGCGACACTCGATCCCGGCGTCACGGTCGATGTAGCGGGTTCGGTTTATTATCCCCGCGATTGCCATTTGTGCCCGGATCGATTGATGGACGTGCTCCAGCAACAACTCGTCGCCCGTGGAGTTCGTTTTTTTTGGAACACTGAGGTAGAGGGTTGGCGAACTGAGGGAAGAAAACTGCGGGCCGCCCGTTGTGGCGGAACGATCGGCGAGATCACCGCCGACGAATTCGTCCTCGCCGGCGGCTCGTGGTCCACCGGCATCGCACAGGGCCTGGGACTCCATCTGCCGATGCAGGCCGGAAAGGGTTATTCGCTGACCCTATCTCAGCCGCGTCAATTGCCGGGCCTTTGCTCGATCTTCACCGAAGCCCGCGTCGCCGTGACCCCGATGGGAAACAGTCTCCGTTTCGGGGGCACGATGGAAATCGCCGGGTTGAATGAGGACATCAATCCCATCCGGGTGCGCGGCATCATCAAGTCGGTGCCGCACTACTTCCCGGAGTTCCGGATTGAAGACTTCGAGGGTATTCAAGCCTGGCGCGGCCTTCGACCGTGTTCGCCGGACGGTCTCCCATTCCTCGGGCGTCCGGCAAGCATTCGGAATCTCGTGGTCGCTACCGGCCACGCGATGATGGGTCTGAGCCTCGGACCCATCACCGGTCGACTGGTCGCCGAATTGCTCGCCGGGACACCGCCTTCGATTCCCCTCGATCTACTGCATCCGGACCGCTTCGCCTGATAGCCCGTCGCCATTATCAGAGCCTCGCGGGCAAAGGACGGCGTTGGGAATGGATCCCGTCCCCACTTCAAATGGGGGCTTGCCATCACTTCCTGTTCGGTTAGCGTCCGCCTCTCCTGTTTCCCGAAAAAACAGGCAAATTCGACGCTTTTTCAGGTATTATGGCTGTCAACGCAAACGATCTCCGCAAGGGGATGGCGATCCAGTATAACAACGACGTGTGTGTCGTCCTCGAAGTGACGCACCGCACGCCGGGCAACCTGCGCGCCTTCGTCCAGGGCATCCTCCGGAGCATCCGCACTGGCAAGTCGATGGATGTCCGCTTCAGTTCGACGGAAAAGGTCGAGACGGTGCCGTTGAACACCTACCGGATGGAGTTCAGCTACAAGTCCGGCGATGACTACGTCTTCGTCAACCCGGAGAACTTCGAGGAAGTGACCGTCACGCCGGAACTGGTGGGTGAGGGCAAACACTATCTCATCGAGAACGCCTCGGTGCAGATGACCTTCGTCGAAGACCGGGCGGTCCAGATCGAAATCCCGGCGAGCGTGATCCTCACCGTGACCGACGCTCCGGAAGGCGTCCGTGGTGACTCCGCCAACAACGTTCAGAAGGCCGTCATCCTTGAGACCGGCGTGACCGTCCAGGCTCCCCTCTTCATCAAGACCGGTGAGAAGATCAAAGTGGATACCCGCACCGGGAAATACATGGAGCGCGCCTGACGCCTCCCCAAGTTTTGAGTTTGGTTGGGAGCTCAACTCCCGATTCCGTGTGAAAATGGTCGGCCCGCTGAAAGGCGGGCCGTCTTTTTTTGGAACCCGTTCCAGGATTCAACGGCTGTTCCGCAGCCGTTGAATCAGACCAGGAAGCACCGCCGCCACGCGATCCACCTCCGCCTCCGTCGAGTCGCGACCGAGCGAAAAGCGGACCAGCGCATTGGCCGCCGCCGCCGGGACGCCCATCGCGCTCAGGACATGGCTTGGCTCCAGCGAACCCGCGGAACACGCCGAACCGCTCGAGGCGCAGATCCCTTCCAGATCGAGCGTCGCCATGAGGGCGATGCCGTCCGTGCCTTCCACCGAGAACGCGATGGTGTTGGCCAGGCGACCTTCCGGCGCATGACGCAGTGTCACCCCGGGAATGGCGGCCGCTGCAGCAGCCAGACGTTCGGTCAACGGCAGTAGAGCACTGGCATCGAATGCCGGCGTCACGACACATCGTTCGAAGGCCACAGCGAGCCCGACGATGGCGGCCAGGTTTTCGGTCCCGGCCCTTCGCTCATTTTCATGTCCACCGCCGACCTGTGTGGGCAACGGCTGCAGGGGAGATTTCACGAACAATGCACCCGCACCCTTGGGACCATGGAATTTGTGGGCGCAGACCGAGACGAGATCGGCCTCGAACTGGTGAATGTCCTGGAACGGAATCTTGCCGAAGGCCTGCACCGCGTCGGTGTGGAACAACACTCCCCGTTGCCGGCACAATCGACCGATCTCCGCCACTGGTTGAAGCGTTCCCACCTCGTTGTTGGCCGCCATCACCGATACGAGAACGGTCTCGGGTCGCAATGCCGCTTCCACCGAATCGACGGAAACCCGCCCCGAAGTGTCCACCGGCAGATAGGTCACTTCGAATCCCTCGTGGCGTTCCAGAAAGCGGAAGGCATGAAGGACCGCCGGATGTTCGACCGATGAACAAATCAGGTGCCGCCCTTTTGAGCGGAGAAGCCGGGCGATTCCGAAGATGGCCAGGTTGTTGGATTCGGTTCCACCGCCGGTGAACACCACCTCGGAGGGACGACAGCGCCAGTGTCCCGCCAGTCGGTATCGCGCCTCGTCCAACGCGGCGCGAGCGGTGCGGCCGATGGAGTGGACACTCGATGGATTGCCCCAGTTCGCACCGAGAAACGGCAACATCGCCTCGCGAACCCCGGCATCGAGGGGCGTGGTGGCGTTATAATCGAAATAGACAGGGTCCGACGGCACCTCGCGAGCATCGCCGGCCGTCACCGGTTGTCGACGCTCACTTGGAGGATCCACGGAACGCAACCCCCCGACTAAAACCCTTCGAGCCCGATGACCCGCATGACTTCTTCCAGCGTGGTTTCACCGCTCAGGACACGGCGCAATCCCTTTTGCCACAGCGTGAGAAGTCCATCGGCCTGGGCGATTTCCTGGAGCTGTCGGGTCGGGCGTTTCTCCATGATCGCCTGCCGCAAACTTTCACCGACGGTCAACATCTCAGTGACCGTCACCCGTCCGCTGAATCCGGTGTGGTTACATGCGGTGCAGCCCATGCCCTTCCGGAACTCGACCGATTCGGCAATCTCCGGCGGCATGGCCGACAGAAGCGCCGCCTCGGGCATGTACGGCTCCGAACACACCGGGCAATTCCGCCGGACCAGCCGAACGCCCAAGACACCGACGATGGCCGACGAGAGCAGAAACGGTTCGATCCCCATGTTGATCAACCGTGCGAACACGCCGGCCGTGCTGGAGGCGTGGATGGTGCTCAACACCAAGTGGCCGGTTAGGCCGGCCTGGACCGCGATATTGGCGGTCTCCGGATCCCGGATTTCGCCGATCATGATCACCTGCGGGTCCTGCCGCATGAGTGACCGCAATGCCACCGGGTAGGTGTAATCACGGGCCGGATTGCACTGGGATTGGGCGATCAACGGCAGGTTGAATTCCACCGGATCCTCCACCGTGGCGACGCTGATGCTCGGTCCAGCCCGCTCAATGACGTGATGCAGCGCCGCGTAGATCGCGGTCGTCTTGCCGGAACCGGTCGGACCGGTCAGCAAGATGAGCCCGGTCGGGCGCTGGAGCAGCGTCTTGAAAGTCGAAAGCGAGTCCTCCTCCATCCCGAGACTGTCCAGATCGAAGCTTCGGCCTTTGGGATCGAAAATGCGGAGAACGACCTTTTCCCCACGGATGGTCGGGAAGGTCGAAATACGGAGCACCACATTCCCCGCCTCCTCGAAGGTGTTCGCGCGACCTTCCTGTGGGAGGATGGTTTCGTGGCCGATCAGATTGGCCATGATCTTCAGCCGGCCGACGATCTTGGGCAGGAGATCGCTGGGCAGGTGTACCAGTTCGTTCAACACGCCACTGAGCCGAACCCGGACGGCAATCGAGCTTTCCCAGGGCTCAATGTGAATGTCAGACGCCCCGGCCTTGACTGCGTCGACGATCACGCAATCGACCAGACGGACGATGTCGATTTCCTCATCACCGGTGACGGTCTGGAGGAACTGGGTCGTTTGAGAGCTCATGGAATAAAACCTGCCCTTGCCTTGGGGGCTGATGAAAGGCGCTTTGGAGATCGATGCCAACAGGTTTCGTCGGTTTGGAATCCAAATCCGACCCAACCCGGCCCATCGACAACTCATCCCTGCACCTGTTCGAAATGAGGCGATTGGAGGGGATTAAGTGCCGGCCTCAGAGGTGGGGAAACCACCGTTGAAGGAGTCCTCTTCCCCGGTTGGCGTTCCGGTCGACCTGTGGCACGATCCCGAGGCGCCGGCTCTGTGCGTCACCGATGCCAACCGTTAACGCCAATCCAAAGGATCTGAACTCGTGTCTTTACGAGTGCTCGGTGGTCCATGAACGGTTGATACCGAAGCGCCATCGATTCCGGTACCGGATCTTCATGATGCTCATTGATCTCGATGAGCTCCCCCGTCTCGACACCACCCTGAGGACCTTCGGACACGCCCGGCCCCGGCTTTATTCCTTCCGCGATACGGATCACCTCCAATTCCCGGCAGGCAAGCCAAGCCGCATTCCGCTTCGGGATTCGCTGACCGCCTGGCTCGCCTCCGAAGGCGTCGAGATCCCCGCAAATGCCCGCATTCAACTCCTCACCCTTCCGCGGGTACTGGGACACATTTTCAATCCGGTCAGCTTCTATTTCGTTCACGACGCGGCCGGCAAACCGATCACCGCCGTCGCCGAAGTGCAGAACACCTTCGGCGAACTCAAGCCGTATCGGGTGCCGCTGGATTCAATCGTGACCGCAACGACGGCCGAAACAACGACCAATCCGGGCCGTGAACAGTACCGACGGCGGGTGAGAAAGGAGTTTTACGTCTCGCCGTTCAGCAGCCTCGATTTGAACTTCGATTTCCGGCTCCGGACACCCGGCGAACGTTTGAACCTCGGCGTCAATGATATCGACGACACTGGCGCCACGCATCTGATCAGCACGCTCACCGGAGACCGCCTGCCGCTCACCGACACCTCACTCCTGCGGATGACCGCACGCCATCCGTTGATGACGATGCGCGTCATCACTCTGATCCACTGGCACGCGCTCCGATTGTGGTTCAAACGCCTGCCGTGGTTTCGCAAGGCCGACAGACGCGATCTTCAAACTGGAGTTTTCCGGCCGCATTCTTCGCTGACACCCGCCCCAATACCACCCCCGTCGACATGAAGGATTTCCCCATGCCCCCCGGGCCCATCGGACTGGAATCCGTCCGTTCCCAGCCAGGAAAACCGGGCTGGATCGATCGACTCTGCGAATCGCTGGTCCTCCGCGCACTATCGCCGATGTCCCACGGCCGGCTGACCCTGCACCTGCCCGACGGCTCTTCCCGGATTCTCGGAACCGGAACGACCGGTCCGGTGGCGGAGATGCACATTCGCGACCATCACTTTTTCCGCCAGGGCGTGATCGGCGGCGACATCGGATTCGGCGAGGCGTATCAGGACGGTCATTGGGACAGCCCGGATCTGGTCGCGGTAATTTCCTGGTTCTGCGCAAACGCGGACAGCGCCCCGACGTTCAGCGGTTCCAACAATCGCGACCTCTTCACCAACATCGGCCGCGTCGCCAACTGGCTCCGGCACCGTCTGAATCGCAACACGCTGTCTGGATCGAAGGTCAACATCCAGGCGCACTACGACCTCGGCAATCCGTTCTATTCGCTCTGGCTTGATCCCACCATGACCTACAGCGCGGCGTTGTTTGAGTATCCCGATCAATCCCTCGCCGAGGCGCAATCCGCCAAATACGAACGCCTCTGCCGCGAACTCCGGCTGAGACCGTCCGATCACGTGCTCGAAATCGGCTCCGGCTGGGGTGGTTTCGCTGAACACGCGGTCCGGCATCACGGCTGCAAGGTCACCACGGTCACGATTTCCCCGGAGCAGGCCAAATTCGCCGCGGAACGGTTTCAACGCGCCGGCATTGCCGATCGCGCGCAGGTGCAGCTTCAGGATTACCGTCTTCTGTCCGGCCAGTTCGATCGCATCGTCAGCATCGAGATGCTGGAGGCGGTCGGTGATGAATTCCTGGAAACCTACTTCCGCAAGGTCCAGTCACTGCTCGGTCGCGATGGCGTGTTTGCCGCCCAATTCATCACCTGTCCGGATTCGCGCTATGCCGAATTCCGGCGCGGCGCCGATTGGATCCAGAAACACATCTTTCCCGGGTCCCTCCTGCTCTCGATGAACCGCGTCGGGGAGGCCATCCAGAAGACGGGCTCACTCTCGCTCCACTCGCTGCAGGATCTCGGACTCGACTATGCCCGCACGCTCCGGCACTGGCGCGAACGCTTCAACGATCAGCTGGGCGCCGTGCGCGAACTCGGCTTCGACGACCGTTTCATCCGCACCTGGAACTACTACCTCGCCTACTGCGAAGCCGCCTTCGCCTGGCGCAACATCAGCGTCGTGCAAGCCACCTGGACCGGCCCCAACAACCGGACGTTGATGTGAGCGGCCTATGATCATTCTCCTCCGCGTGGTGTTCTCGGGAGTACTGGTGGCGATGCTCTGCGTCACGTCGTGGGCCAGCTCGGTGGTGGCGTTGTGGGAGACGCCGCGGGCGGTGGCGATGCATCCCTGGTTCATCGCGACGTTGTTCGACACCTACTTCGCGTTTCTCACTTTCTGGCTGTGGCTCGCCTGGCGGGAACGCCGCTGGCTTCCGCGCCTCGTCTGGCTGATCGCCATCCTCCTGCTCGGCAACATCGCCATGGCCGCCTACATGCTGATCCAACTGTTCCGCCTCCCGACCAATGCCACGCTGGAACAACTGCTGGCGAGGAGGAATCAGTGATCGAAAACGCGAGATTCCTCGCGCTCGTCATCGCCCCCGGTCTGGCCTTCGTCACCCTCGAAATGACGGCGACCTTTGTCCTGGCCCGGCGCGTCAACAATTTTGGGATCGTGGATATCGTTTGGTCTGTCGGGTTCACGCCTCTCGCTCTGCTGTACTTCACCTGGTCTGCCCGCAACTTGTACTTTTTTGGGGGGTCGCAATACCCGTTGCTTTCAGGCGGACGAACACTTTTTGAAGCATGGCCCAGGTCTGCCGTTTTCACTGCCATGGTCGCGATTTGGAGCATGCGACTCGGAATCCATTTGTTCGTCCGTGTTAAGTCTCATCATCCCACTGAAGACGTGCGCTACGCCAGACTCAGACACGAATGGGGACAAAGAGTCGGCACAAAGATGTTTGGCTTCTTCTTACTTCAAGGCGTGCTGCAGGTCGTCCTGTCGATACCCGTCGTATTGGTGAACCTAAACCTGCAAAGGTCCTATTGCCCACTTGCCCTTGGATGGCCCGAAACTTTTGGGATTCTTCTCTGGTTCACTGGCCTGATCGGCGAATCCCTCGCCGACCGCCAACTCGCCGCGTTCCGTGCCGACCCGGCGAATCGGGGCAAGGTCTGCCAGGCCGGGCTCTGGAACCATTCCCGGCATCCCAATTATTTTTTCGAATGGATGATCTGGGTCGGCTACGCGGTGTTTGCCCTCGGGTCGCCCCTCGGTTGGCTGGGTCTCATTGCTCCCGCACTCATGTTCCACTTCCTCCACAACGTCACCGGAATCCCCATGACCGAAGCGCTTTCCGTGAGATCAAAGGGCGACGCGTATCGCGAGTATCAGCGGACCACCAGTGCCTTTGTGCCGTGGATGAAGAAAAAGTCGGGAAGTAATCGGTAGCCACCAATTCGCATCGTTTCTCATCCATGCTCGACGCTCTTCTGACTCGCAATGTTTTGCCGGATTTTCTGCTGCGCGTCGGGATCCGGCGGCTCCTGCGGCAACGGCTCCGCGAGGAGGATCACGGCGGGCTCGAGCCGAACCGCGCTCATCTTCTCGCCCTGGTCGAAGAACTGCGCCGTTCGCCCATCGCCATCGAAACGGCGGCGGCCAACGAACAGCACTACGAGGTTCCCACCCGCTTCTATCAACTCTGTCTCGGGCCGCGCCTGAAGTACTCGTCCTGCTACTACCCGACCGGCCAGGAATCCCTGGCCCATGCCGAGGAAATCATGCTCGCTCTCACCTGCGAGCGGGCGCAACTCGCCGACGGACAGGAGATCCTCGAGCTCGGCTGCGGCTGGGGTTCGCTCACGTTATGGATGGCGGAGAAATATCCCGCTGCGCGAATCACTGGCGTCTCCAATTCCGCCACTCAGAAGCAGCACATCGACGCCGAGTGTTTCCGGCGCGGGTTGAAGAATGTCACGATCCTGACCTGCGACATGAACCGGTTTGAGCCGCCGGCCGCAGACGGATCCGGTCGATGCATCGCCCGGTTCGATCGCGTGGTCTCGGTCGAGATGTTCGAGCACATGAAGAACTACGAGCGATTGCTCGCGAATATCGCCCGCTGGCTCAAGCCCGAGGGACGCCTCTTCGTCCACATCTTCACCCACAAGGAATTCGCCTATCATTTCGTCGCGCGCGACGCCTCGGATTGGATGAGCCGGCATTTCTTCACCGGCGGTATCATGCCCAGCGACGACCTCCTGCTCTACTTCCAGCACGATGTGGAACTGGTGAACCATTGGAACGTCTGCGGCCGTCACTACGGGCAGACCGCCGAAGACTGGCTGGAAAACATGGATGCGAACGAAGCAGAGATCCGGTCGATCTTCCGCGAAACCTACGGAGCGGGTCACGAGACGAAGTGGTGGGTTTATTGGCGGGTGTTCTACATGGCCTGCGCCGAGCTTTGGAACTTCCGCAGCGGTAATGAGTGGTTGGTGAGTCATTATTTGTTTCGCCCGCGAGTTGGGGCGGAGTTGAAGGGTTGAAAAGAGCCTCAATATGACTTTGTGTGGGTAGCAGGGAGGGGGTCTGGGAGGTTGAACTTCAGATGAGAGGCGACGAGGTAGATCATGGCGGTGAAGTACTCGACGGTACGAAAGCCACGGGCCTTGCGTTTGACGGTTTGGATGATGCCGTTGAGGGCCTCGGCGGCTCCGTTGGTGATCCGGGTGCGAAGGTAGGCGACAACGCCGTCCCAGTGGGACCGGGCGTGCTCGATCAGGATGCGCCGCATCGCCTCGGCGGCAGCACCGAAGAAATGCGCGCGATTTTGAAAGGCCGGGGCCTCCGTGCCGCCCAAGCGCATCCAGGCCTCGTGGACGAGGGCGGTGGGCTGGAGCGTATGGCCGGCCGCTTCGTTGGCCATCTTCTGCGCCGCCAGACGGCGGAGTTCCTCGTAAACGATGGGGAGAAGTTCGGCGGCGGCTTGGGGATCACCGTGTTCCACCCGTTCCAAAATGTGCGTGAACTCGCTCAAAGCTTCAGAATGGTGAAGCGACGCAGGCAGACAAGCCGCGAACGCAGTCTCCGCTCTCGGGAAACGGAGGTGCATTCTTTGGAGTCCACAATACCCCCCACTTATTTGAAAGTGATGATGTTTTGGGAAATCCGGTTCCACTGGCAGTGGCCACACCGCGCCGACTGGTACGTTCCACCTGAGATACTTACGAAGAGAAGCGAGGGTCGGTTTACGAAATCCTAAAAACGCATCTAACATGTTGCGATGCAAGCGTTTAACTGGAGGCGAGGGTCGGAATCGGACTGAGTTCCCGAGTTGGAACAGGCCTAAAATCGCTTGTTTTCCTTGGGATTCAAGCCGGATTTGGCCTAATCGGCCACTACCACTTCACTACCCAGCCACTACTTTCACTGG
The DNA here is from genome assembly GCA_903907925.1 of uncultured Verrucomicrobiota bacterium. GTDB lineage: Bacteria > Verrucomicrobiota > Verrucomicrobiia > Limisphaerales > UBA9464 > CAIVQB01. The sequence goes on along the minus strand of CAIVQB010000105.1, from coordinate 390 downwards.
CAGTTTCACTGGCAGTCTCAATTTCAATCCACCACGCACCTTCTTTGGAACAAAGGCGGATCATTTCTTGAGGAGGTGATATTCCGCGAATTCCAGGAACTTCAGCCAATCGAACATCTCGATGGAATGGCCGCCAGGTCGATTGTGATAGCCGACGTCTGACTTGATGATGGTTTCACCAACCGGAGGAGAGGTTTCCGACGTCAATCCGTGCTTACCCAGAAGGCGGTAAACCTCGCTGGCATAGTAGGCACCGAGATATTCGCCGCGCGGATCGGCCCAGGTGTCGTCCACGCCGCTGTGGACGTAGACGGGTCGCGGGGCGATGCAGGCGATCAGCATGTGCTGGTCCACCGGGAGATCGTCCTCGTTGCGAACAAATTTCCAAGC
>CAIVQB010000104.1 GCA_903907925.1 uncultured Verrucomicrobiota bacterium | reverse complement strand
CTCAAGGCCGCCCTCGAAGATTACGTCAAGAGACACCCCGAGGCCGCCTCCAAGTCGCCCCGGGCCGAAGCCGTCACCGCCTGATTTCAGGATCGCAACCTTCGCCTCCCGCGGCTGGACGGTTCACGCCGTGCGACGCGGGTTTTCTGTCGCTTCGGTCAGGAACGAATTGAGTCATGAGTCTGGACGCCCAAATCATCGCCATCGGCCCGTATTCCCAACGCATTGTCGATGCCTTGGAATACCCCGAATCCGATTACGCCAACGTACCCGAGGGTGCCACCATCGTTTCCAACGTTTTCGTCGCCCTCAACTCCGATGAGAGCAACGCGCTGGCCGACGGATTCGGCGTCGGCCCCATGGAACTCGGCCGGCACGCGCTGGATTTGAAATCCGTCGACCTGCGGATCCTCGAGGAGGTCTTCGGCGATGAAACGGTCCGCAACTACGTCCTCCTGCGCGACACGGGATTCAAATTCTACTTCCTGCCCAACGCCTGATTCCGCCCCGCCTTTCCCCGACCTATGCGCCACGTTTTTCTCGATCACCAGTCCAGCACACCAGTGCTGCCCGAAGTTTTCGACGCGATGAAGCCGTTCTTCACCGAAGCGTTCGGAAACGCTTCATCGCTCCATCAACACGGCCTCCGGGTCCGCGATGCCTTGAAAAAGGCGCGCCAGCAGGTCGCTGCCTTGATCAATGCCGACAGTGAGGAGGAGATCTTCTTCACCTCCGACGGCACCGAGTCCGCCAACCTCGCGATCAAGGGCGTCGCCTACGCCAACGAGCGCAAGGGCAAGCACCTGGTGATCTCGGCCACGGAACACCCCAGTGTCATTCAATCGGTCGAGTTCCTCGAAAAACAGGGCTGGACCTGCACCCGGATCGGCGTTGATCGCGAAGGCGTGATCGATCTCGAAGCCCTGCGCGCGGCGATCACCCCGCAAACGGTCCTGGTCGCCGTTCATCACGTGAACCACGACATCGGCACGATCCAACCGGTGCGCGAAGCCGGCCGGATTTGCGCCGAGGCGGGCGTGCCGCTGTATGTCGATTGCGAGGCCAGCGCCGGTTGGTTGCCTGTCGATGTGAAGGAATTCGGCGCCGCGTTGGTGAGCTTTTCACCACACCGGTTCTACGGACCCAAGGGCGTCGGAATTCTCTATCGCAACAAGAAGGCGCGCATCGTCTCGATGATGCACGGCGGAGTTCAGGAGGGCGGACGCCGCGCGGGCACGGAAAACGTCCCGGCCATCGTCGGCGGTGGCGTCGCCGCCGAGATCGCGCTGACCGAACTTCCCCGCCGCGCCGCCCACACCTCGCGGCTCCAGCACCGGCTGTGGGAGGGACTCCGCACCCGGATCCCCTACATCAAGCTCAACGGTCCGGAACCCGGCCCGAAACGGATTTCGACCAATCTGAACCTCTCCACCGAGTTCATCGAGGGCGAGGGCCAGTTGCTCCTCTGCGATCTCAACGGCATCGCGGTCGCCAGCGGTTCGAGCTGCGTGAGCAAGTCGTTGAAAGTGTCGCATGTTCTCAGTGCCATCGGCCTCGATCACGCCCTCGCCCAGGGCAACATCATCATGACCCTCGGAATGGTGAACACCGAGGAGGACGTCGATTACACCATCGAGACCTTCGCCATGATCGCGACCAAGCTCCGGGGCATGTCGCCGATGTGGGATGAATTCGAGCGCGGCATCATCGATTCGGTGATCGCACCAACTGGCCGCGGGAAATCGTTTTCGCAGCACGCCGCGGATGTTTCCGGAAAAGCGGCGCACTGAAAAGTTTCGCGCCCATGCCAGATGACGCCCACGATTCAGTCAGAAGGAAGGTAGAAACCATCTTTTCAGAGATGGCTGGCGACCGCACGAAGATGTTGGACAGCGGCACGTTTCCAGCAGGGATCACGTCCACAATTACTACGGCACTTGCCGGCTCTGACGCGACCGAAGAGCAGATCCTCCACGCCGACCAAATAGCGTTTCACCTCTCCGACTGGAGCTCCGACGCAGCGTTCGTCGTTGCGTTGCATCTTTTCCCTGAGCGATTCACGCCAGAGGAGATCAAGGCGGCGGTCGACATGTTCTTGGTTCACGTGCCAAGCCACGTCATCGCAGCAGCACGGCTTGCTGGACATTCAACCGAGGATATTTTCAAAGAGAGTGATCATGACTGAGTACCATTCTCCGACCACTGAAGACTGATTGCTTCGTTTTTCTCTCCGCGCCTTCCCATTTGAAGCACTAAGTTTTTTGCCCGCAATGACCACCCACGACGCCATTCTCGCCGTCCTCAAGACGGTCAAATACCCCGGCTACAGCCGCGACATCGTCTCCTTCGGTTTGGTGAAGGACATCCAGATCGACGGCGATGCGGTCGGCGTGATGATCGAACTGACGACTCCCAATCCAGAGTTGGGCAATCAAATCGCCGAGGCCGCCCGCCTGGCCCTCCGCGACAGAATCGAGGGCCTCACCGATGCGCATGTCCAGGTCCGGGTTCCCACCGCGCAACAGGCCGCGACCGCCGCGCCGTCCACCGGTGCCCGCAACCGGATTCCCGGATTGACCCGCATCATCGCCATCGCCTCGGGCAAAGGCGGCGTCGGGAAATCCACCTGCTCGGTCAACCTCGCCTGCGCCCTCCGTCAACTCGGTGCCACCGTCGGCCTGCTCGATTGTGACATCTACGGCCCGAGCATCCCGTTGATGATGGGCTTGAACCAGCGCCCGACCGTCAACGCGGAAGAAAAGCTCATCCCGCCCGTCGCCCACGGCGTGAAGCTGATGAGCATGGGATTCCTCATCGAAGGCGATCAGCCGGTGATCTGGCGCGGTCCGATGATTCAAAAAACGATCCAACAATTCATTCATCAGGTGGATTGGGGAACGCTGGACTATCTTCTGGTCGACCTCCCGCCCGGAACCGGTGACGCGCAATTGTCCCTCTGCCAGACCGTCCCCTTGGACGGCGGGGTGATCGTCACCACCCCGCAGGAAGCCTCGTTGGGCGTCGTCCGCAAGGGCGTGGCGATGTTTGAAAAAGTGAACGTCCCTCTGCTAGGTTTGATCGAGAACATGAGTTACTTCACCGCGCCCGACGGTTCGCGGGTGGAGATCTTCGGCCACGGCGGCGGACAGGCCGAAGCGAAGCGCAAGGGCATTCCTTTTCTGGGCGAAGTTCCGCTGTTCACTGCGATCCGCGAAGGCGGCGACAATGGCATCCCGGTGGTGGTCGCCGCGCCAAACTCCGCGCCGGCCATGGCGTTCCTCGACATCGCCCGGATCCTGCAGACCCTGCAGGCTTGATCCGGGCTAAATTTCGGGTCGAACACCCGGCGGACAGCTCGTAAGGATCTTTGACGACGCCCTCCGGTTCGGCTAGGAAAGGTGGCATGAACCTCGGGTTGCCGTTTTCTTCCAATACCCTGCGGCATGCCGCCGCCATGGTGGGAATCGCGGCCGCGTTGAACCTCGCCGCCGAGCCTGCGGACAAGGCCAAGGTCAGCTCCAAGGAAGGCTCGGAAGCCGCCATCGCTCCCGCCACCGCCCCGGAGCGCGAGGAAGGCCTTCACCTGCCAGGACGCTCTTCATCCAGCATCACCGGCATCGACCTGCCGCCGCCGTCGACCTCCTCGCCCGGCCAGACGCTCGATCCGAAGGCGCGCCGCCGTTTGCTGCAGGATCTCGACCGTCGTCGCAATTGGATGTTCGACGACAAATCATCCGGCTCCACCACGAAAGCGGGCGACCGCGCCAAGGGAAAATCTGCGGACGGCAGGAAGGATGAGGACAAGTCGGTTGAGTTCGAATCCAGCCGCCAGCGGAGCTTGATGGAAAAAAGGATCGCCGGCGAAGACGACCAGTCACGGTCGGAAAAAGCCGACAAGGAAGAGCAGGAGACCAAGGACCGGAAGAAATCCGATCCCACTCGGAAGGATCGCGATGATCAGGAATCCGATGGGGACGGTGACACGCGAACCGCCGGCGATTCGAAGAAAAAGGCGGGCTCGGAAACCGAACGCGATCGTGACAATCGCCCGTTTCAACAGGCCATCTTTAGTGATCCCTTCACACCCGCCCGCGCGGATTCAGAGGATGCCTCCAAATCATCCGGCCTGACCTCAACCGGACCCAGGAATGCCGGTCCGGATTCGCTTTCTTCCCGCCCGGGATCCGAGCGAAATGATGGGTTCCTGAACCGAACCGGTCCGGCCGGAGCGAAAACCGATGCCGGCTTCCTAAGCGATTTCGGCGGACCGCATCAAACCCACGCCCAGCAATTCAACGACATCCTGGGCGGCGGCGACAACACTGCCTCGGCACGGTCGGGTCTTCTCGACGCTCCCAAGGCCGCACCGAAGCCGTTCAGCCAAGGGCCCGGAGCATTCGGCGGCATCGGTGCCAGTCCCTCGTTTTCACTTCCCGGAAACTCCGCGTTCAGCACTCCGGCCGCCCCCCGTCCCACCAGTCCTTCTCTCAAACCCCAACCGGGCATCCTGCCGTTTCCGCCCCGGGGTTTTTGATCCGCCTTCCCTGCTTCGACCCATCGTCCCATGCGTTTCCTCTGCTGTCGCGCCGTTCTGCTGTTCGTGATCCTGGCGGGCTTCGATGCCGCCGCTGCGGACGGACGGATCACCAAGGTGCTGCCGCAATTCCTCGACGCCCAGGGCCGTCACGCGCTTTCGCCCAGTTTGTTCGAACGCGATGCCTACCAGGCCGAGCTGCGAAAACATCCCGACCGGATTTCCGCCCTGCAATTCAACATTCACTGGAAGGCGGCCCGACCGACCGGCAGTCATCCGGTCCTTCGAATCGAAGTCCGCACCTCCCGTCATGCCGGACCCGATGTCCTCGTTCTGGAAAGCCCGTTGCCCGGTAAGGCCACCGGCGGATGGACGCCGCTGACACTGGACGCGGAGGCCTACCGTGCCGCCGGCGACATTCAGGCCTGGCGCGCCACCATCCGCGACGGCACCCGTGTTATCGCGGAATCCAAGTCGTTCCTTTGGTAGGCGACACACGAAGACTCGATCGGGCCCGGTTCATTCTCTCCGAATCCGTGTTCATCCGTGAAATCGGTGTCCATCAGCGGCTTCTTCCGAATCGTTCCAGCTCAGTGGAGAATGGGTTCTGCATTCGGCTGTCGGGTCAATTCGGCCTCCAGATCGAGAAACCAGTCCAGTCGACGATCCGTCTCCGCCAGATCGATGTGGCGGGCCATGATCAGGTAGCTCGCATAGTGGTTCCCTTCCGATTCCACCAGGCTCCGATAGAAGGCGGCTAGCTCGGGATCAATCTCCCGGAGCGCCTCGCCGAGCACCTGAAATTTCTCACAGCTCCGTCCCTCGATCAGCGCGCAGCAGATCAAATGATCGATCACCTGCCCCTGGATTCCACCGCGAACGGCGCGCATCAGCCCTTTGATCCACCCGCTCGGCCGGGGTTCGGCGAAGGGAATGCCCCGTCGACGCAACAACTGGAGGACCAACTCGAAGTGTTGCAGTTCCTCGATGGCGATGGCGTTCAGTTCGTGGACGCGGTCGAACAGTTGTCGGAATTTCTCCAGATTGAGCGCGGTCGTGGCGGCTTTCCGTTCCAGGTGCGCATGATCGATCAACACCTCCGGCAGGTTGGAAAGCACCTTGGGCAGCCAGTCGGTGGGGATTTTTTCGCGGAAGAGCAGCACGAGGGACGAAGGCAAAAGGCAAATGGGGGAAGGAAAAAGGAAAAAGTGAAAAGGCAAAGATACCACCCCGGCGAAACCGGACCGGCATTGTCGCTGACAGGCTGGCCGGCCGGACTACGATCGTCCGATGTTCCAGCATGTGACCGACTCCGACGCTGTTCCGTGGCAACCCGGTCCCTACCCCGGCGTTGATCTCAAGATCTTGCATCGGAATCCAGCGACCGGCGGTGTCACTGTGCTGCGCCGTTTCGCGGCCGGCACCACGGTTCCCGCCCACATCCATCCATTGGCCGATGAAACCGCCTACGTTCTGTCCGGGGAATGGGATGAAGACGGCACCGTTTACGGTCCCGGCACCTGCTTCGCCGCGCCGAAAGGCGAACGCCACGGCCCTCACGTCGCCCGCAGCGAGGTGGTGAGTCTCACCTTATTCAGCGGACCCCTGACCGTCAGTTGATGCGTTCGGCGTGACGGCCCATCCAGTCGAGGACCTGTCGCACCGCCGCCTGCGGTTGGGTCGACAGGACATTGTGGTCCGCCCAAAACAGGATGCGCGCCTCCTGGAAGGCGGGACATTCCTTCTTTAGCCAGCGTCGAACCGGTCTCCAGAAAACGATCGGATCCCAGAAGCCCGCCAGGGAATAGACCGGCACCTTCAACGCACGGGCGATCTCCCGCGGATCCGACCCTTCAATCAATCTCAACCGGTGGGTCATCGCCGCACGATCGCCGGGCGCCGCACGATTCCTCACGAATTCCTGGATCGCCGAAAGCGTCTCCGGAGCCTGCCGGTGGCGGAAGCGCGCATACCGCGGATAGATCCAGAGCAGAACCGCCAGGGGCCACGACGACGGGCCACCGCATATTTTTCGCGCGAGTCGCAGACCCCACGGGAACGGATACCGGACGAATCCCCCCGCGAGAATCAATCCATCCGCTGCAAATCCGCGTTGGATCATCGCCCACGCCACCTGCGATCCGAACGATTCCGCGAGAAGCCAACCCCGATGAATCCCGGCGTCCTTGAGCGCGCGGATCACCGCATCGGCATAGTCCGTTAGTGAACCGTCCGTCGTCGGCGGATAAATGAATTCGATGAACCGAAGCCTTCCCGCAATCGCGCTTCGGAACGAGGTGACCAGAGTCCAATCGCCATGGATTCCGGGCAGATAAATCAACGCCGGCAGGGACGCCGCGCCGTGAATTCGAATCTGGAGTGAGCGTGTCATGAACGTTTGAGCACCGCGACACTTCCAGACCTGGCGTCAGGCCGCGACAAGTGACGCCTGCAACGCCCGGTGATCCACCTTGCCGGTGCCGAGCTTCGGGATCTCCTTCACCGCTCGCAGTTCCCGCGGCACGCAGAGGTTGGTGAGTCCTTTGGCTTTCACGGCCTGGCGCAGATCATCGAGCGTCAGTTTCGCCTCATTGCTGATGGCGATCAGTTTTTCACCCTTGTCCTCGTCGTGGACGGCAATCACCGCGACCTCGCAGCGCGCACCGAACTGCGGAAACGCGCCGGCAAAGGCCTCCTCCACCGCGGTCAGACTCACCATTTCGCCGCTGATCTTGGCGAAGCGCTTTAATCGGCCGAGGATGAACGCGAAATTGTCCTCGTCCACGCGCACCATGTCGCCGGTGTCGTACCAGCCTCCCAGCGCCTGGAACTTCGCATCGGGTTCCGGATTGAGATACCCCTTCATGATGTTGGGTCCGCGAACGAAGAGACGCCCGCCTTCGGCAATGCCCTCGACGGGTTCGAGCTTCCATTCGATGCCGGGAAGAAACCGGCCTACCGAGCCGAATTGGACATCGACCCGGGTATTGATGCAGATCGCCGGACTGCATTCGGTCGCTCCGTAGCCTTCCAGCAGCCGGACACCAAACTTGCGCGCCCAGACATTGGCGGTCGCCTCCTGAACCTTTTCCGCGCCGGCCACCAGATACTTCAGCGAGTTGAAATCATACGGATTCGCGCGTCTAGCGTAGCCGTTTAGGAAGGTGTTCGTTCCCAGCATGATGGTGCAGGCCTTGTCATAGACCGCAGCGGGCACAACGCGGTAATGCAACGGCGAGGGATAAAGGAAAACGTACACGCCGCGGATCAACGGATACAGCGTGCAGCCGGTCAGACCAAAGCTGTGGAACAGCGGCATGGCATTGAAGAACCGGTCGTCGTCGGTGAGATCCATGGTGGCGATCAACTGGCGAACGTTGGCGAGAAGGTTCTGATGCGACAGCACCACGCCCTTGGGTATGCCTTCCGATCCTGAAGTAAAGAGGATCACCGCGGGGTCCGTGCTTGCCGCCGAAAGATGGGAACCCATCGTGCGGAAGGCCGCCCCACAGTTCAGCGTGTGTTTCAACAGCGCGGAAAGCCGGGTCATCGCGGACACGCCGGCGCGAACATCCTCCAGATAAACGATCTCGATGCCGGCAGCATGCAGCGGTTCGAGATGGAGCTTGGCTTTCTCCACGAACGCCCGCGAGGTGACGATCTGCTTCAGGCCGGCGAGCTGGCTGCACTGGAGCATGATGGGAATGCCGGTGGAAAAATTGAGCAACGCCGGGATCCGTCCGGCCGCCCACAGACTCAGCACGGTCACTGGAGCGCCGTTAATGTTGGGCAGCAACACACCCACGTGATCACCCACACGTCCCTCGTTGCTGCCCCAACGCCGGATCCATTCTCCGGCCAGAACATCCACTCCCACCATCAGCCGGCGATAGGTCAGCTCGGTCAGGGTATAATCTTCGAGCACCACGAATCCCGGCCGGTTTGCCGCCGTCTCGGCAATCGCGGCGAGAACCGTCCGGGGTCCGAAGGCCATCTCGGTGTCAAACTGTTGCCGCACCATCGCATCCCGCAGCCAGGTGGTGCGTCGCTGACGGGCGACCGTGTTGCGGGTTCCCGCCGGAAGCACCGGTGGCTCCATCACCGCGCTGAAATGGGCGGAGACCCGCGGAAACCATTGGGTCCAGCCCTTGTGCCGGACCCAATGAACCCGGTTGGCTCCGCGAAGATAGGCGGTGATGACCTTGGCCCCGGTTTTGTGAATCAAGAATCCGGTTCCGTCGTAGATCTTCATCAACGAACCGGTCAGTGAAATGCGCCCCTCGGCGAACAGGACCAACCGCCCGCCTGTCGCCAGATATTCGGCCATGCGTTTGACCGCGTACGGCGAGTTGGTGTCGACCGGAAACGTCCGCGAATTCACCATCATCTTCCGATGAAACCATGAGGCCTCGGCGGTGGTGCTGGAGGTCACGAACTTCCAGTCATCTTCCAGACAGACCACCACGAACAACCAATCCAGCCACGAGGTATGGTTCGGAATCAGCAACACCGGCCCCGGGGTATTCAACACCTCGACATTGTGGGCCTGGAACCGAAACAGAACCCGGACCAGCAAACGGAGAATGGATTTCATAAGGGTTCAGTCACCACGCAAACGAAGGAAATCGGTCGAAGCCGGTCACCACGAGGATTGAACGCGTTCATACGGCCGATTTTCTCGAAAAGCGTTCCCACACCGCGAGAACGCTGAGCCAAATCAACGTTGCTCCAGTACAGACGGAACAAATCGGGGCCAGCCAACGGTCGAACGGCAACCGCGGAGGTTCGGTTCCGGCGTCGAGAATCAAATTACCCGCGATGATTTCTCCCGATCCGGGAAACCCGGCGATCGCCGTTTCCCGCCCATTGCTATCGATGAGTTGTGAGATGCCGGAGCTGGCGACTCGGAAAACCGGCAGGCCGTATTCGGTGGCTCGAAGTCGTGCCATCCGCGCATTGAGGACGTGTTCGTGACGGCCCCATTGTTCCACATCCATGGTCGGGATCAGCAACGCCTGGGCCCCCTGCCGAACCAATTCATCCATCACCCGCCGGTAGCTCACATCATAACAAATGGCGATGCCGATCCTGCCCCACGGTGAATTCCAGACCCGCTGCTGTGTCGCCGGCTCGCCGTCCTTGAAGAATTGAATGGGCCGGGATTTCGCCTGGGTGAAAACGACCTCGCCGTTCGTGCTGATGACATACGCCGTGTTGAAATAGCGTGCATCGACCGCAGACGTCGTACCTGGTTGCAGGGATCGCGTTGGCGTCGATTCCGCATTCGCAGTCGGGAGAACGTCGGACTCGATGGCCGCCTTGCCACCCGCCACCAGCCATTTTTGATTCCGCCGGCACCAGGCTCTGATCGAATCGGGGACCGGACCGTCAAAGGTGTATTCGCTGAGCATCAGCAACTGCGCCTCGGGACGAGCCTTTGCCAGTCGATTGAGCGCGAAAAGCACCTCCGGCGGCCCGGGGAACTCCATTTGAACGCCGGCCACCCGGAGTGTCGGTGGGTTCACAATTTGCGGACGGTCTCCGACCCAAAAATTGAAGACTCGCAATGGAACCAGCGTTACCAAAAAAAGGGAGATGCAGATGATCGTTCGAGGCACCACCGCTCGCGGCAGGAAATTCCCCAAACTCACCAGCAGGAAAGTCAGGAATCCCAACCCATAGATCCCAGGTGAAAGCCACCCCGACCACATGACGTCCACGAGCGGACTTCCGGCAGTAAGCCAGGCGAAGCGCAACCACCACACTTCGCTTCGGAAATACTCGATTCCGCACCACAGCACCGGTGCCATCCACCGGGCCCATTGGGTTCCAAACCGATATTCCACCCGATGGAGCAGCAGCAGAAACACGCCGTGAAAAAAGGCGAGTACGAGCCAGAGCGGAATCGCCGCGGGACCAAAGATGGTCCACAGAAACGTCATCTGGGGAACAAACACACCGAGCCCCACCAGCAGCCCCGCGTAGAAAGCCTGCCGGGCGGTTGAAACCAGTCGAAGATCATACAGGCAGCCTAGGTAGATGATTACCGCGGAGCCCAGCGACGGGTGTTCGAGCGCCAGTTGAAAAGCCACGACTGCCAACAGGCAAACTCCCAATCCCCGCAGCGACAACAATCGGAACCCAGGCACCGGGGGAGCAGTGCCAACGTCAGGCACGGAATTGAGCTCGGTCGCCATGTGAGGATTCCAACGCCTTTCAATTCACGGCGCGGTCGCGCGATGGGGGATCCGGAGCCAGGTCACGACGCCCACCACCAGCAGGGCGAGCACCATGAACACCGCCGATGCGGACAGACCGGCCTTCACGCATCCATACACGAGGATGCCGGAAAGAATCATCCCGCAGTTGTCGCAGAAATTCTGCACCGCGATGGTCTTGCCCAGCTTCTGCGGATCAGATTCCGATTGCAGGGCGGCGTTCAGCGGAATCAGGAACAGCCCCGACGCAATGCCGGCACCAATCAGCAACACCATCACGAGCGGAAGGATCACCAGGCGGACGTGAACCGATCCATCGGCCTGGGTGGCCGTCCACAGCGACTGTCCCACGGTCGCCAGGCCGAGCTGGCCAACCAGGAAAATCAGCACCAGCGCCACGGCAAGCGAAAACCCGAACCACCGGGTCCGCCGAAGGTCCCCGATCGTGAACAACCGGCCCGCCAGCACGCTGCCGATCATCACGCCGACCATCAGCCACAGTCCCAGCAGCGCGATCTGGGTGTTATCAGGTAGTTTCAGAACATCGAGGCCCCAGGGCTGGAAATTGATCTTCATGGCCGCACCGCAAACCCAGAACAGCGTCGTGCCGACCAGGATCGGCCTCAACCGGACGCCGGACAGCATCACCCGGAAATGATGGGTGAATTCGTGGACGCTGACTGCCAGGCGAACCGAGGGATCGTAGGGGGTGGCGTCCATGAGCAGATTGAGCAGGAACGATCCGGAAAAGATCGCCAGCAGAATCCCATAGCAGGCTTCGAGCGGGAGATGGTCTACGATCACCGCGCCGGCGATTCCGCCGCTCAGGATGGCGAGGAGTGTTAGAAGTTCGACGGCACCATTGGCGCGGACGAGTTTTTCGCGCGGAAGGATTTCCGGCAGGATTCCGTATTTGGCGGGTCCATAGAGGGTCGATCCCACGCCCACCACAAAGTAGCCCAACCCCTGCCAGGAGTAGCCGAACCAGATGCTGAGGGCGCAGATCAGCGTGCCAAGAATTTTGATCAGGTTGCCGCCCCGGAGCCATCGGGTCTTGGAGTAACGGTCGTTCAGGAATCCGGCCAGCGGTGCGAGGAGAACATAGGGAATGAACAGGATGCTGGTGTAGATCGTATTGCGGGACCGAAGTTCCTCGGAGGTCAGTTGTCCGGCCTTCTGCAGGAGCGTCAATTGACCGACAATCACGGCGAGAATGGCGTTGTCGCCAAAGGCGCCCAGGAACTGGCTGGCGAGAAGCAGCGGGTAGTTGCGTCGTTGCGGAGTCATGATGGGGTTGTGACGGGAATAGATGTCTCACATCGCGTCGATCCGGACCGAATTGAAAATTGAACGATTCGCACCGTTCAAAATCGATGTTCCGATGAAACCACACGTGTGGCCGCCTCGTCGGTGATCCCGATGACGGGACACTGATTGCACGAATTGACACGGAATATGACAGAATGAACCGAGTCCGATCCGCCCTTCAGGAATCCGTGCCAATCGGTGAAATTCGTGTCCGCTCTGCCTCTTGTGAATCGTTCCCGGCTGAGATCGAATTCCCGCCAACCCGTTTGAACGGCATCTCCATTCTCCGGTCGAAGTCCGCATGCCTTCCTATCGCACCGTCCGGGCCTTCGCAGTCCTCGGCTGGCTCTGCGCCCACCTTTCGACCCAGGCCGAGGCGGTCAAACCCGAGTTCGATCCCGCGCACCGGTTTCTTTTTCACGCCGTTCTCGAGGGATGCTACGAGGACGGATTGTCCGACGCAGACGTTGGCAGGCTTCTCGGGCGGGAACCTCATGAGGGCGGTCTCACCCATTTTGTCTATGCCTGTCCGGTCTGCACCCCGGTGGTTCACGCACTGGAGGCGTACCGGGCCCGACCGCAGCACTTCAGCAGCCTGAAATCTCCGTCCAACACCTTCGGACCGGGTCTGCCGGAATCGCTCCGGCAGCAGTTGAATTCAGCGGACCCCGAGGCGCAGTTCGCCGCGGTCCACAAACTGGTCCTGGATTGGACCACCCGCCGGATGGAACTCCAGCGGCTCAGTCCAGCGGAGAAACAGGAACTTCACGATCGTTTGGAGGCGATGCGGAAGGAGGGAATGTACCGATTGGAAGACTATCGAAAAAACACCACAAAACCCGGCACCGGAAGCGTGATTTCCAGCTATCTCCTGAAAAACGAATGCCCGGCGTGCAATGGGGCCACCGGTCGGCCTCAGCACTGACCGCCGTTCAGCCCCGGCGCAGATCATCCCGCCAGACAGGACCAACCCGGTTTTTCGTAGCGTTGACGCATCCGGGGCACATCCAGGGTCGCCAGGTAGCTCGGTGAATCCCACAGTCGCAACGCGGGTTCAGGCTCGCCGATCGGAGTAATAACCGGTCCGGCGTCGGATACCCGGAGCGAGAAGACCGCGTACCCGTGCGCCGACAGGATCCGGGCCGCCTCGGTCGGCATTGATCCGCTGTCCTCGAAGACGATATCCCGGAGGTTTCCGGATTGAAGAACCCGCGTCGCCCCCATCAGGACATCCACTTCCGCACCTTCCACATCAATCTTGGCGATACGTGCCCGGGTGACCTCTTCGTCCAACGCGTCGATCTGCTCCAGCACCACTTTCAACGAATTCGCCCTGGGTCCGGCGTGACGAATGGAGGCGAGCCCGTGATTGTCCCGGAAATCCGAGGGAATGTTGAGGTCGGCAACGCCAGAATGACGCCCCAGCGCCTTCTCATGAATCACGACCCGACCATGAAGCGGCGTACGCCATCGACGCGAATTTGCGGTCAGTTCAAGGACGACTTCAGGGTGCGGCTCGAAGACATGCACCATTCCCGCGTTGCCCACCCGCCGGGCGAAGAGGCAGGCCGTGTACCCGATGTTCCCGCCGACATCGATCGCCGTGTCCCCCGGATCCGTGAGTCGCCAGAGCGCTTCCGTCACCGCGAGGTCGAACACGCCGGTCAAATAGATCAACCGGCCGATGGTTTCCCCGGGATTGATCTGGAGGATACTGCCCCAGGGCAAACGGACACGGGCCGTCGCCGGTGGCCTGCACACACCACGCCATGCCCTGCGCAGGATTTGCGAGGGGCGCGACATGTACTCTGGCTTCAAGAGCCCGGCGATCGTCAGGGGCATACAAAAGACCGCGACCGAATTCCATCACCGGAGCGTGGTCCCGTTCGTCATCCCCCAACTCCGCTGCCGGGTCGCGAGGTCATTCGCGAGTCCCAACCGGAGCTCACCACTCGTGAGCCGCCATGATTGGAACCGTCTTCAATCGGATCTCGGCAATCCGCGCGACCGCCCAAATCCTACGCCTCCACCGGGTCCGAAGACACTTCTTTTTCCCCGCCGAACGAGCGTCCTCTTCCTCCGTTGATTTCTACCGGAGGGCCGGGAGGATCGGCGCACCGTGAACATCCACCACCTGGAACTTTTTTATCACGTGGCCCGCAACGGCGGCATCATGGAGGCGGTGCGGAACATGCCCTATGGCATTCAACAACCCGCCGTCAGCGGTCAGATTCTGCAACTGGAGGCCGACCTCGGACTCAAATTATTCAACCGGCGGCCGTTTGAGCTGACGCCCGCCGGACAGGAGCTCTACGCCTTTGTCCTGCCGTTTTTCTCCCGGGTCGAAGCGGTCGGCGAACAGCTCCGCGGCGGAACCGTGCAAACCCTGCGGCTGGCCGCACCGGTCTTCGCCCTGCGCGAACATCTTCCCGGCCTCCTGCACGACATCCGTTCCCGCTTTCCCCAGTTGCGCCTGACTCTCCGCGACGGGCACCAGCCGGAAATCACCTCCCTGTTGGAGCGTCAGGAAATCGACTGCGCCATCACGGTCATCGAAGGACCCGCGACCGGATCGATTCAAACGGAACCCCTGATCGAACTGGGAGCCAGCCTTCTCCTTCCGCGAGGACACAGGGCGAAGACGGCCGAGGAGGTCCTCGAAGGATTGGCCGCCGGTTCGGAACGCTCGCCCTTGATCACCCTCCCGGCGAACGAAGTCCTGCCGCGCCGCTTCCGCGAACTCCTTTCCAAACGCGGAATGGACTGGCCTCCATCGATCGAGGTGACCGCGCTCGACCTGATCGACACCTACGTTTCCAACGGCTTCGGAATCGGACTGACGGTGGCTCTGCCCGGAAAAAAACCGGCGGCCGGACTGCGCGCCCTTCCGATTACCGACCTACCGCCGCTGGTCATCGGCACCGCCTGGCGGACACCGGCAACGCCCGTTGTGGAGGCCCTGCGCGGCGTTTTGCGCGAGCACGCCGCGACGCTTGTGGGCGGAGGCAATGACGCGGGCTGACCTCTCGAGGTGAAGCTGCTGGCACCGCGAAAAAGGCAAAGCGGGAACCGACAACCGGAAATCCCGACTTGCCACCCGATCACGGTCACCCGCCAATTCGCCGCCCGTGAACGGACCTGCATTCTCACTCGAACACGTCGGCGTGGCCGCACGTGACAGTCGCGCTCTCGCGGATTGGTACCGCTCCACCCTCGGTGCCTCCACCGCCTGGACCAACGATGCCAACCCGCCGGCGTTTCTCCTGGCATTGCCCGGCGGTGGCGTCATTGAGGTTTATCCTTCAACCGAACCGGTGATGGAACACGCCCCCAACGGCCGCCAGGGACTTCGCCACCTCGCGCTCAAAGTGTCTTCGATAGAAACCGCCCGTGCCCACCTCGAAGCCGCGGGGGTCGTGTTCACCGACCCGGTGAAGCCCGCCGGCGGTGGCGGCCGGGTGCTCTTCTTCACCGACCCCGAGGGCAATCTCCTTCATCTCGTCGAACGTCCGTCGGATGTCGGAGGAATTCGATGAAGCCGTATTCGGCGGTGATCTTCGACATGGACGGCGTGATCGTGGACAGTGAACCGCTGCACGTGCGGGCGTTCGAAGAAGTCTTCGAACAGTTGGGCTGCGGCGACCGCCACGGGATCCATTTCCCGGATTACTTCGGCCGATCTGACCGGGTCGTGTGGGACGATTTTATTGCTGCGCATCGGCCGACCCAATCGCTGGAGGCATTGACCGCATTGAAGGAGAACCGGTACCTGGAACTCCTGGAGGCGACCCGCCCGATCTACCCGGGGGCTGAACAACTCATCCGCCGGCTGGCACCGGTCACGCCGTTGGCCCTCGCCTCCGGATCCGTCCACGCGATGATTGAAGCGGTCCTCGCCCTGCGCGGACTCCGGCCGTTCTTCAAGACGGTGTCCAGCGTGCAGGACGTGAAGTTTCCAAAACCCGCGCCCGATGTTTTTCTGCACGCCGCGGAACGGCTGGGTGTTCGGGCCGCCGAATGCGTGGTGATCGAGGATTCCGCCGCCGGTGTTGCGGCGGCCAAGGCAGCGGGAATGCGGGTGGTGGCCATCACCAATTCCCTCCCTGCCGAACGCCTCGGCGCTGCCGATCGTGTGGTCGGATCTTATTCCGAAATCGAAGCCGCCCTGATTTGAGTGATTCGGACGAAAACGCAAAGAGGACACTGATTTCACGAATTCTCACGGAATGAGAATGGGACAGGCTCGACGGAATGAACCGAATCCGATCAGCACTTCAGGAATCCGTGTCGATCCGTGAAATCAGTGTCCTTTATACTTCTTCTGAATCGTTGCGTCCGAGCGGACGCCGGGCTCACCGCAGTTGCGCGGCCAGGCTTTCACCCAGCGCGGTCGCTTCGCGGACGGGGCGACGTCCCTCCGCCCGTTTGCCCGTGCCATCCCGGAAGCTCGCCGCCCTGAGTTCCACTTGATGTCCCAGCACCCGGGCATAGGCCGCCACCGGGCTCTGGCATCCACCGCCCATCGCGCGAAGGAAGGCGCGTTCGGCCGTCACGGCATGATGGGTGTTAAGGTGATTCAACACCTGACACAGCGCGGCCACCTCCGGATCACCGGAACGAATCTCCAACCCGACCGCACCTTGCCCCACCGCCGGGAGCATCTCTTCCGGATCGATCAACGTCGCCAGCAGGTGCGGCGGCGGAGCGGTGACTCCCGCGCGCTCGTCCTTCGTGAGCCTCGGATCCACACGCAGGAAACCCTGCGGACTGATGTCCAGGTTCAAACGAACCAATCCCGCCGCGGCAAGAAGGGTCGCGTCGATCTCCGGTGATTCCGCGATTTTTTGGAGCCGGGTTCCGACATTGCCGCGGATCGGCACGATGCGGAGATCGGGCCGGGCAAACGCGACCTGGGCCGCGCGTCGGGTGCTGCTGGTGGCCACGACTGCACCTGCCGGAAGGCCGGCGAGACGGCACAACGGTTTCCCGCGAAACGGAATCCGGGCGCCCGGACTCCAGTCGACGGCGGTTCCAACCGGCGGCGCCATCGTCGTGCTGCGATAAATCAACACATCACGAACATCCGCGCGGGACGTCACCGCGCCGAGGACGAGCCCCTCGGGCAGTTCGGTGGGAAGATCCTTGAGACTGTGGACCGCGATGTCCGCCTGGTTTTCCAGCAACGCCACTTCGAGTTCCTTGGTGAAGAGCCCCTTGGGCAATGACGCGTCGGGGTTCGCCAGAGAGGCCGTTTGCAGCTTGTCACCGGTCGTCTTGAGAATCTTCAGTTCGAAGGAAAACCCGGGAAACAGAAGGGCCAGGTCCTGCTGGACGCGACGAGATTGGGCCAATGCCAGCGCGGATCCGCGCGTGCAGACGATGAAGGATGTTTTGGAACTCACGATCGGGAAGGAACAACTTCGGAGCCGGCAGCGGGAAAGGCCCGGCCGGGCGCGGCGGCACCGGGATTCAACAGAGACTGCAACCCGCGCGCACGATCCCGGATGATCGTTTCGCAGCGGACGATTTCCACCCGACGGGTGCGGAGGTGTTCGTCGGCGATGGATTGGAGGTCGTCGACGTTGGCGAGATAAACGCCATCGAGATCGCGCACCTCGGGATCGATGTCACGGGGGACGGCGATGTCGATCAGCAGCAGCGGACGGGTGGGGCGGCGTTGCAGAAGCGCCGCCAGCCGGGGTCGGTCCACGACATAATGCGGCGCGCTGGTGCTGCTGATGATGATGTCGATGCGGGCGAACTCCCGCTCCCATTCGTCGAAATGAATGGCGCGTCCGCCCAGTTCGGCGGCGAGTTCGGCGGCCCGGTCGAACGAGCGGTTGCTTACGAACAAACTGCGGGCACCGCGGCTCAGCAAGGCCCGGGCGGTCTTTTCACTGGTGTCACCGGCACCGATCACCATCACGTCCCGTTCCTGAAGTCCGTCGAAAATCTTTTCCGCCAGATCGACCGCCACCGAAGCCACACTGGTGTTGCCCCGTTGAATGCTGGTCTCACTGCGAACCTTCTTGGCCACGCTGAAGGCATTCTGAAACACCTTGTTGAGGCACCGTCCGGTATGACCTCCGGCGAGGGCCAGTTCATAGGCCTTTTTCAACTGCCCCAGAATCTCGGTCTCGCCCAGCACCAGGGAATCGAGTCCGCAGGCCACCTTGAACAGATGTTCCACGCCAACCAGATCGGCACGTTCGTACAATTCAGTTCCGAGGCTGCCCCGGCAATTTCGATCGGCGTTCAGGAAGTCCACCAGGGCCGGAACGACCTTCGCGGCCTCGCCCGACGCCGAAGCGTAGAGCTCGACCCGGTTGCAGGTGCTCAACAACACCGCTTCCTCCACCAGACCAGCACTCCTCAACCGCGCCAGAGTCGGGCAGATCAGAGCCTCGGCGTAGGCGAATCGTTCGCGGACGTCGACCGGTGCCGATCGATGATTGAGACCAATGACAACCAGGCTCATCGCGGGATCAGGGATGATGAATGGCGGACGGCAGGTTCGTGCCCCAGAAAGTCAGCAGCACAAAGGCGAAGGTTCCAATCACACCCCAGGCAAAACGGCGCGCCTGCAATCCAGAACGGCCGCGGAAGAACAACAGGACGAGATACGCGCTCCAGACCACCACGCTCCAGAGAATCTTGGGATCGTCACTCAGGATATAACCCCGTTCCCGGCGCAGCCACCACGCGCCCACCAGCAGACCGACCGTCAACAAAACAAAACCGGCCGCCAGCAGGCCGGTGGTCACTTTTTGCAGGCGTTGAATGGGCGGCATCAGGGCGAGGACCGCCCGGGATTTGTTGAATTTCAGATCGTGTTCCTGCGAGAGGTACATCAGCGCGGTCACCGCGCTCAAACCAAAGGCACCGTAGGCCAGAAGGATGAGCGCCGCGTGAAGGCTCTCCCATCCATGGACGAACTCGGGCTTCGGTCCGCGATGGTCGAGAATTGGAAACAGGGCGAAAACCCCCGTCGCGAAGAGCAACGGCGAAGCGAAGGCCCCGAGGAATCGCAACCGGCGAAACAGGCCGGCCACCAGATAGGTTGCGACGATGGTCCATTCGATGAACATCGTGGCCTCAAACAGGTTGTTGATCGGACACCGGTCGACCGAGAACCCCCGGAGCATCATGGCCAGCGTGTGAAGCACCGCTCCAGCGGCGAGAATCCCGTACAGCACGCGGTTGTCCTCACGAAAGCCTTTCCGCCATAGGAGCACGGAATAAACCACGCTCACGCCGTACACGACAACGGCGAGCGTGAAGCACAATCGATCGGAGACCACTGACACAAGGCAAAGCCTACGATGGGGGGCTTGGACTGTCGAATCGCGAAAGCAGGGGCGGCGGTCGTTCCCGTTTCCTTCCGTTGACCCACGTGAACACCAACCTTACTGTCGTCGCCCATAGATGGTCGTTCCCGCACCCACTCTCGCCGACGGCGGCCGCGTTGACGCGCCGTCCCCCAACGCTTGGGAGGAGATCGTTGCGCCCGTCCGTCCCTTCCTCGGCCGGGTGGCCGAGCGTCTTTCCGATCAGGTCAGCTCCTTTGAACCGGAGATTGCCGGCTACGCCCGTTACGCCCTGAACAATCAGGGCAAGCAATTGCGCCCCGCCCTGGTCGCGCTCGCCGGCGAATCCGTGGGCCCGCTCAATGACGAACTGGTGAATGTCGCGGTCATCATCGAGATGATCCACCTCGCGACGCTGGTGCACGACGACGTCATGGACGCGGCGACCGTCCGCCGGCGCCAACCCACCCTCGCGGCCCGTTGGGGGAATTCGGTGGCAGTCCTGGTCGGCGACTGCCTCTTCGCCCATGCGCTCAGCCTGGCGGCCAATTTCCTGACCACCGATGTGTGCCGCGCGGTCGCCGAATCCACCGGGACGGTTTGCAGTGGCGAGATTCTGCAGAGCCACCGCCGTCGTCGGTGGACCCTCTCCCGCGCCGATTATTTCAAGGTGTTGGAGATGAAAACCGCCGAGTTGTTCGCGCTGGCGTGCAGTCTCGGTGCCCGGATGGCCGGCGGTGGAACAGTGGAACAGGCGGCGTTGCGCCGCCATGGACTGGCCCTGGGAACTGCCTACCAAATCTTCGATGATTGCCTTGATGTCTTCGGCAGCGAACAAACTGCGGGCAAATCGCTGGGAACCGATCTTGCGACCGGCAAGGTGACCCTCCCGGTGCTGGTCTGCCTCGAACGGGCGACTGAGAAAGACCGCGCCGAACTGCTCGGCTGGCTCAACGACTGGCAGCCCGGGCACTACATCGCGGTGCGGGCGGTACTGGAACGCTATGATGTCCTGAACGAATCGGCGGCGGTAATCGACGGGTTCCTGGCAACCGCCCATCAATCACTCGCCGGACTGCCCGCGGGTCCGGGAGTCCAGGCGCTGGGGGCGCTCTCCAACTTCCTGTCACACCAGACCGCCGCCCTCGGCGGTTGACACGGCACGTGAAGGAACCGCCTCCGTCCTCCGGCCCGGACGCCGCCGCCGCGACTCCTGAAGAGCTGGACGATCGTCCCTGGGTCCTGCGGGCCAAACAGGGCGACCTTTCCGCCTACGACGAACTGATCCGGCGCCATCAACAGCGGATCTACGGACTTTGCTATCATCTGACGTCGAACCACGAGGACGCCAATGATCTGGCCCAGGACGCCTTCATCAAGGGTTGGAAGGCGCTGGCGAGCTTCAAGGGGGATTCCAGTTTCTACACCTGGATCTACCGGGTGGCCTACAATTCCTGCCTCAATCACCTCAAGACCCGCCGGAACCGCACGCCCCACCTCAGCCTGAACGATCTCGACTTCCAGACCGAACACGACCCCGACCTGGTGGCCCTGATCTCCAGCAAGACGCCTCGGCGGGACATTGACCTCGCCGAACTTCACAAAAGTTTGAACGCCGCCCTGCTCAAGCTGTCGGAGGAACACAGAGCAGTTGTGGTTCTGCATGACGTCGAAGGCTTGCCACACGACGAGATTGCGAAGATCGTCGGGTGCAATCCGGGTACGGTTCGATCGCGGCTGTTTTATGCCCGGCAGCAGTTGCAGGCTTGGTTGTCGGATTTTTTGAAATAATTTTGAGCACTCATTCGAAACCATCCTTGAGAGCTGACCTGAAGCTCGCCGAGCGAAATCACTGATTCATGAGCGAACTCCCTGATTCCTCTTTTTCAGAAGTCACCCAGGTGCTGCGCTTGAAACGGCACGAGGTGCCGCCGCCCGGATACTTCAATGGATTTTCAGCCAAGGTGATCGCCCGCATCGAGGCGGATCAACTGGGTTCCCATCGGGCACGGGCGGCCGGCACTTGGTGGAACGCCCTGCTCGCTCCCATCGGCTGGCAACGGGGACTCGCCGGCGCCAACACACTGCTTTTCGTCGGGATCGGCATTACCGCCGTCGCCGGGTACCAGGCGCTGCAGTCCACTCCGGACGAGGAGAATGTCACTTGGGCGGCGCTTCAACTCCCGCCTTCTTCGGCACCGACGAACGATCGTTCATTGGAGTATGCCGCCGCTCTGACCCCGGCGTTGAACCCGACCTTCCGATCGTCCGTGTCCGGCAATTCCCGCGAACGAGGCACCGCCGTCCTTCCCGTCTCCTATTCCTCATCCGCCGACAGTTCGGTTTCCGGTGACGGATTCACGCCCGCGTCCCTGTTCAATCCGCCATCCGTCCAGACACTGCAAGCCGGCCAACCACGGTTTGTTTTCCCGACAGAGTAGGCGGAGTGGAATCTGGGGTCTGGGACGACGAATGGGGGTGGGCTGCGGTCGATTCGATTCGGCAACCGAAACCGCATTCGCTCCAAATCTGCCCGCGAAATCGGCGTCTCCATGTCCGCCCCACCCGGTGGGGTAAATCTCCTGATGAGTCGGATGAACGGACGGATCCAATCACGCCCGGTGACATCCCTCGTCCTACCACGCACGCGGCTCAGCGAGAGCCTCGGCCCTACCCACGGACCGCGTCTCCCTCTTTAACCCTTCAACTTCTCAACACTTCAACCCGCTGTCTTCCGTGAAATCAGTGTCACATCCCGCAATCGTCCCGCCGGTCACCCGGCTCAGATAGCCCGGACGAAGAAGAGCGTCAGCTTCAACTCCGGCAGCGGGATCATCAACCGGCCGGCCTCCGAAAGACTCGCCTCGTGGATTTCGTCGGAACCGCTCTTCTTCGAGGTCAGCACGTATTTGTCCGCGGAACGAACCCAGGTGCCTTCGGAGGACAGGTCGGGCAGCGATTTCGCCGGCTTTCCCGAAGCGTCGGCGAAGAGTTTCTTGGCGACTGCCATCGGATCCTGCGGCGCGGCGGGGCGCGGGGCGGGTGCGCCCCCCTGCGGCGGCGCGGCGAATCGGGCACCATATCGGGCGATCAATGCGGCATTGCCGGCACTCGGCGGCGGGGTCGCGGGCGCGGCGTCGGCTGCTTCGGCGGGCTTGGCCGGTGCGGCGGGAGCCGGCACCTTCACCACATAGTTTCCCTCGGGATAGGCCGTCAAGGTGGCCTGGCTCAACATGGCTTTCAGCGTAAAGCGCAATGCCTTGAGCTCACCGGGCAGCAGCGTGGTCCGCTTGCGACGCGCATCGGTGATGATGGAATTCACATCGGCACGCCAGCGGCCGAGGATCTTCTCATCGTCGTACAACGGCGATTTTCCGGTCTCCAAATACTTCCGAAAATCCGCCAAATCCGTCTTCAACAGCACTGACCGCGACTCCTCGTTGTGCAGAATGGCCTGCGTCTTGGGGTTGGCGTAGAACGCCGTGAATCCAGATTTCTCCTGCCACAACTTCTGGAAATCCGCATCGGCACCGAGATCGGCGAACTCAGAGCGCTCACCCACGGCGAGGAACGGCGGATAGCTTTGCAGCCGGCCCTGAAGCAGCGGATTCGCGTGAATCAATCCGAGCAGGTCGGCGATGGCGTACTCTTGTGCCGGAGTCCGATCGAGCGAAGCGAAGGCCTTGTCCCAGCCAGTCTGAGTCATGTCGGAACGCAACGAATTCAGGTAGCCGACCGGTCCGGGTTCGCCGGCTTCCGCGGCGAGTTGGGTGGTCAGGTAGCCCCGGGAATAAATTGGCTTGCCCGCGGCGAGAAACAGAACCGTGCCGGTGACCAAACCCACGAACAAACCGAGCGCCTTGTTCATCCGCTCAAACGCCGACCGCGTGGAGTCGTCCTCCTTGTACTTGAAGTGGAGTTCCACCGGACGATGGACGGCGAACCCGAGGCCGAACCCGATCAGCCAGACGACCACGAATCCCACCACCGCCGGCAGCGCCTGCTGCAGGATGGGGCCGGCGGAATTGAACAATGGGGTGATCAACGTCCCGACGGTGGTCGCCAGGATCAGGCCCAGAATCGCGCCCATCAGCGAGACACTGGCCCGGATCGCGCCGGTTTGAAAACCGAGGGCAGCAAAGCCGCCGACAAGGACGAGCAGGAGCAACCAGAGGTACATGGTTGTAAACTACGCAGAGGCGGGCGCCAACGCACGTGGAAAATCTGTGTCCGATTCGGTAACCCGGGGGCGCGTTTCTTGACTTGGACCCCTTCCTCTCTAGGCTCGGCCCCCATGTATCGCCGGTTGCTCCGCGTTGCCCTCTTGTTCGCCTGTTTGATCGCGTTCACCGATCGGTGTCCGGCCCCCATCATTTATCGCCCGGGTGAAGGCTGGACCTATGAACCGGTCGGCAGCGAAGGCGCCAAGTGGGTCCGCAAACGTGCCAAGGACCAGTTGCAGGTCGCCCAGGAAGCCTTCGACCATCATCAATACCGGATCGCCCTCAAGGCCGCCCGCCGGGTGGTCAAGGTGTGGAAATTCTCCGATTCCGCCGGCCCCGCCCAATACCTCATCGGTCGCTGCTTCGAGGAACGCAAAATGGACGAGCGCGCCTTCAAGGAATACCAGACCGCCCTCATCAAGTATCCGAAGCTGCCCAATTACGACGAGGTGATGCAGCGCCAGTTCGCCATCGCCGGCCGTTTTCTCAACGGCCAGTGGTTCAAGCTGTGGGGATACATTCCATTCTTCCCGTCCATGGACCGCACCGCCGTCCTGTTTGAACAGGTCGTCCGCAATGGCCCGTTCAATCCCACCGGGCCGACCTCGCAGATGAACATCGGCACCGCCCGCGAGAAGCAGAAGAATTATCCGCTCGCGGTGAAGGCCTACGAAAAGGCGGCCGACCGTTACCATGACCAGCCGGTGGTGGCGGCGGACGCCCTCTATCGAGCGGGCCGCGCCTGGGAAAAGCAGGCGAAACGGGCCGAGTACGATCAATCCATCGCCAAGGCGGCCATCGACAATTTCCAGGATCTTTCGGCGCTGTATCCCGACGACAAACGGATTCCGGAAACCGTGAAGGTCATCGCCTCACTCCGCACCGAACAGGCCCGTGGTGCCTACGAGACCGCCCGTTTTTACGAACGGTACAAGCGCTGGCAGGGCGCGCTGGTCTACTACAATGAGGTGCTAGTCAAGGACGCCTCATCCCCCTTTGCCGCAGCCGCCCGGGCGCGGATCGAGCTCCTTAAACCGCGGGCTGAAGCCCAGCGTTTGAAGCTGGTGGAATACGAGAAAAAGCTCCGCGCCGCCACCCGTGACGCGGCCGCGGAACCACCGGTCGAACCTCGCCGAAGGAAATGATCCGGGCTCTTCGAATTGTCGGTGCCACTGTTGCCGGCCTCGTCGTGTTGTCTGGTTGCGCCGGATATCGACTCGGCCCGACCAACGGCAGCACCGCGGGTGCCCGGTCGGTGGAAGTCACGCTGTTTCCGAATCATACGCTCGAGCCCCGGCTGTCCGAGCCCGTCGCCCAGGCCCTCCGCAAGTGCCTGCAACAGGACGGCACCTTCCACCTGACCACCAGCGGTGGTGCCGATGTTGTGGTCACCGGCCAGTTGACCCGCTACGAACGGGTGCCGGTAAGCTTCAAGCCGAACGACATCATCACCACCCGCGACTACGACGTGAAACTCACCGCCCACGTCCACGCTGTGGATCGTGGAACCGGCAAGGTCCTGATGGACCGCGACGTCGTCGGCCGGTCGACGGTTCAGAACACGACGGATCTTGCCAGTGCCGAACGCCAGATTGCCCCGTTGGTGGCCGAGGATCTCGCTCGAAAAATCACCGGCTATCTCGTGGACGGAACGTGGTAACCTCTCTGCGGTTCCCATGACATCCATCCCTCCGCTCGCCCACCTCCGTCGCCGGATCGAACAGATTCTCCAACCGATTTCCCGGGCAGTCGCCGCATTAGCCCTCGTCGCCAGCTGCGTCACGGAGTTCAGCCTCGCCGCCGCCGACTGGCCCCAGTGGCGCGGCCCCGCACGCGATGGCATCGCCGGTGATCCGTTGCCCGACCGATTGCCCGCGCAGCCGGCTGCACTGTGGCATCAGGCGTTGGGACACGGCTATGCGGCGCCGGTGATTGCCGGTGACCGGCTCCTCGTTTTCGAAGATGCGAACGGCCAGGAAACCGCGCGCTGCCTGAATCCCGCCGACGGGACGACCCGCTGGTCGGTGGCCGTCGGTGAAAATTACACCGACGAATTCGAACCCGGCCCCCGTTGCACCCCGCTCATCGACGGTGATCTCGTCTTTTTCCAAACCTGCCGGGGCGAATTTCGATGCCTGTCGCTGGCCGACGGTTCCTTGAAGTGGCGGTTCAACTTCAAGGACTACGGGATGGTCTGGATCGATGACAAATCGGGCGGCCCGGGTGCGGCCAGCCGGCGTGGAAATTCCGGTTCCGCTGTCGTCGATGGCGACCGGATTTTCATTCAGATCGGCAGCGCCGACGGCGCCTGCCTCGGCGCGTTCGACAAGCGCACCGGCCGCCTGTTGTGGAAATCGCAGAACGATCTCACCACCTATTCCTCGCTGATGATCGGAACCCTCGCGGGCCGGCGTCATCTGGTCAGCGCCACCTGCGACGGACTCCTCGCGGTTTCGCCCGGCGACGGGGCGGTCCTATGGCGGGTACCCTTCAAGACCGGGGCGAATCGGAATGTCCTGACGCCAATCCTCGGCGCGGACACCGTCATTTTCGCGAGTCACACCACCGGACTTCAATGCCAGCGCATTTCCGCCGCGGGCGTCGATTCCCCGGCCCTCAAGGCGGAGACCGCCTGGTTCAACCGCCAGATCAAGATCAACCTCGCCACCCCGGTTGCGGTGAAGGGCTTTTTGTACGGACACGGCGAGAACAGGAATTTCGTCTGCGTGGACGCGGCGACCGGGCAATTGAAATGGAACCAGCCTGGATTCGGTGCCGTCACCTCGACCCTGGCCGCCGGCGACCGCTTGCTGGCACTGACCGACGGCGGCGAAGCGCTGCTGCTCGCCGCCAACCCGGAACGTTACGAGGAGCTCGGACGAACCCAGGTCTGCGGCAAGACCTTCAGCCATCCCGCCTACGCCAACGGCATCCTCTACGTCCGCGACAGCCGGGAATTGACGGCGTGGAAGCTACGGTAAGAAGGCGCGACAGCGTCCTGGACCGCGTGCGGCGAAGCGGAGCGGAGCCGCCGCTTTGCCGGACGGGTGCAAGCTCGAAGCCGGTGTGGTGGAAGGATCCGCGGCTTGCCGGCGGAGCCCCGCTCCACAGCGGTGTCGGCGCTTCGCTCTGCCACCGCAGTCCATAATCTAGGCGAAACGTGAATTGTGGAGTGCGGCGGGAAGCGTAGCGCCACGCCGCTATGGAACCGGTAGCGCGAACACAGCGCGTCAATTTCGAACCGGCGTATCGGGCGTGCGGTGCACCGGCGGTGTCATTCAAAGACGCGGAGTCGACTGCGGCGGAGCCGCCGCTTTGCCGGACGGGTGCAAGCTCGAATCCGGCGTGGTGGAAGGATCCGCGGCTGGCAGGCGGAGCCCCGCTCCACAGCGGTGTCGGCGCTTCGCTTTGCCACCGCACTCCATGACGGCAAGCGTTTTCTGGAATTCCGCGGTAAGCCGGATCTCCTCTTCGAACAAAAACGGGCGGCGATTTGCAATCGCCGCCCGCCTTCGAAAAACGCCCTGCACTAGGCAGGATCGACCGCACCGCACCCGCTCAATACTCGCGGAGCTGCTTCTTGCCGGGCTCGGGAATTGGATAGATCCCGTTGGCGTTGGCCAACACCGGTGCCGCGGAATCCGCGTTGAACTTGGCGATGTCGGGGGCGAACTCGTGCTCTGAATTCAGAAGGTCATCCCAGGTGACGATTTGCCCGGTGTGAGCCGCCATGCGTCCCATGGATGCCGTCATGCTGGCCTCGACGCCGCGCTTGACCTCGTTGTAGGGCTTGTCGTTCTTGATCGCGTCGATGAGGTCGGTCCACTCGACCTGATACGGATCCAGCTCGGCGCCTTCCTTGGGCGCGCGCCAGGCGATCTCCGCGTTGTCGAGCCGCTGCCCCTTGTAGATTCGGGCCTTGGACGGCCAGTGACCTTCAGAAGAAATGACGGCGAGGCTCTTGCTACCGTGGGCGTAGCTGGCGAACTCGTCGTGGACACCCGCCATCGTCCGGCCGTAGAGGAAGAGCTTCGTGCCATCCGCGAAGGTGTATTCCACCGAATAGTTGTCGAAGTTCTGGTCGACGGCACTGCCGCGATAATGCCGGCCGCCGCTGGCCTGCGCCTGGACCGGCCACGCGTTTTTCATCCAGCAGCATTCATCGATGTTGTGGATGTAGAAATCGTTGAAACAGCCACCGCTCGCCCAGAGGAAGCTGTGGAACCGGCGGATCTGCCATTCCAACTCGTTCTGACCCTCGGCGCGCGGCTGGGAAAAGGCGCTGCCGACCGGCCCGTGCATGCGATAGGCGCGGAGGGTGATGATCTCGCCGATCTCGCCGTCCTGGATCCGTTGGTGGAGCTCCTGCCGGGTCTTGCAATGCCGGCACATCAGGCCGACACCGACCTTGAGATTCTTGGCCTTGGCCTTTTCAGCGAGTTCAAACATCCGGCGGCTGCCGGGACCGTCCACCGTCACCGGCTTTTCCATGAAGACATTCAGGCCCTTCTCGATGGCGTAGGTGAAGTGAACCCAGCGGAACGCGGGAGGCGTAGCGAGAATCACTACGTCGCCCGGACGCAGGACATCCATCGCCTTCTTGTAGGCATCGAAGCCAGTGAACTGCCGGTCCTCCGGAACGTCCATGTTGGCGGCATGCGGCCCTTTCAGGCCCTCCAGGCTGCTCTTCAGGCGATCGGGGAAAACGTCCGCCATCGCAACGAGCTTGGTCGGGCCGTTCTTGACCGACAGGGCGTTGGATGCGGCTCCGGTGCCGCGCCCACCGCAGCCGACGAGCGCGACCTGGATGGTGCTGTTTTCCGCGGCGTGCACGTGAGGCAGAGCGATGCCTGCCAGGGCGGAGGCCGCAGTGAAGGTTCCCGTCGTTTTGATAAAGTCACGACGGGACGTGATCAGGGAAGATTGTGCGGGGTTCATCGGGGCAATGCTCAACCCCGCGCCACTGGACTGTCAACTTTGCAGTCGATCAACTCCGCGAAGATTCGTGCGGAATCGGGTCACGGAAACGTCGGACTACGGCCGGAAGAGGAACCGGCCGTACACGTAGGCCACCGCCTCACCAATCACATCACGGAATCCAAGGCTGGTGCTCCACCAATGATCTGGCGGGTAACGCGGATCGGGAATGGAGAGGATTCCAACTCGGGTTGCTGGACCAAACGCCGCCTCAAACAACAGCCGCGTCCGCCGACCATGCGGCCCATCCGAGACCACTTGAATCGCCGATGGCACTCGACCTTCGCGTCGAAACAAGTCCCGCAGCGCCAGTGCCGAATTGAACGTCCGGTCCCGATCCACGGCCTGCCCGGGCACCACGGTCAATCGGTGGGTGGGAAACCCGATTCGAACCAACGTCGCGCCGCCGACTTCAGCCCACGACTTCCATTCTACCAACGGCAGCCCTTTCTCAATCGCCCCACCGGTTACCCAGACCCGCTCGTAGTGTCCGCGGGAGAATTCGGCGAGAGTCGCGTGCGCTACAAAGTCGGGCGTCCAGCCTTCCATCACCAGAATCGGCGTCTCGACCCGATCGGTCACCGCCAGAAACGGGTGAAGCCCACGGATCCCGGCAGTGACGACCAGCGTCAGCAGGACCAGCAGCAGGAGTGTCCCCTTCCAGGTCGGCACCCAGCATTCCCGGCGACGGAACAAACCGAGAGTCCCGACGACCGGTGTTGACGGTTGCGAGGGGATCACCGGCGTTCGCGAGCGGAGTCGGCGACGGCGACCGCCTTGGGATCCTCATGAAAACGGAATTCCGGGCGTCCGGTCAGATCGCTGCTGGTGAAGGACGGGCACCAGAATTGTTCGACGTGTTCCACCACCAGGTCAGTGCCGCGGAAATGATTCACCTGCGGCCGGCGTTCGTGATTGTACATGGTGTCGGTCATATCACGCATCAAGGCCACGTTCTTGCCCAGTTTCACCATCTGTCGGATGCCAAAAGGGCGTCCGAGGACACACATGTTGAGGTGGACCCCGAGCATGACGACGTTGTCGATGTGGTGCGACTGAAGGAGATTGAAGGTCTCCTGGCCATCGTCGGTGATCGCGTCGGCCGGGTCGATTTGCAACGTGGCGATCTGGCGCTTCCAGGCATCGCGAATCGTGCATTTCACCGCGCAATCACAGCCCATGTCCGCATCGTCGATCGGAAGATCCCGCTCCCGCAGCGGATCAGGCCAGCACCACTTCGTGCCCCAACGGTCCGCGGTCGAAAGAGGAATTGGCGTCATGGCGAACGGAGCAGTCCGTGCGGCCCGCCGCTGGGGAGTGTCCTGATAAAAGGCGGTCACGCTGCTGGGCGAATGGATGATGAACGCACCATCGGCCCGGGCCTTGCGAAGCACCTCGTTCATCGGACCCGCCAGTTCGCCGACTCGCCTGGCCGCACCCTGGCACCAATGATTGTCCCACATGTCGCAGACGATCACGGCGGTCTTCCGCGGATCCCACGTCACTTTTCGCTCCTGGACCGGTGCCGCGCTCTTGGCCTCCACGGGCGTCGGGCGCGAGCGAAGGGTCAGATTCCAGGCGGCATCGGCGGCGAACATCCGGGCCGCACTCAACAGCAGTCCGAGGCCGAAAACAATCCGACGGACCGATCGGACGGAACTGGAACGAATCATGGTGCCCCTGTCATACGAGCCACCCCGGCAGGAGAAAAGCGGAATGTGAGGCCACGGGCGGGCGGGGTCGCATTGGGCCACCGTCCGATGGACGCAGGACAGGACTTCCCCGGCCGGCCCCGGGCCGCTATCGTCGTCCCCGCATGCTGCTGGTCATCGACAACTACGATTCGTTCACCTTCAACCTCGTCCAGTATCTGGGCGAGATGGGTGTCGATCTCCAGGTGCACCGGAACGATCAGATTTCCGTCGAAGGCGCGATCGCGCTCAACCCGGAGCGGGTGCTGATTTCGCCCGGCCCGTGTTCCCCGAAGGAAGCCGGACTCTCCAATGATCTGGTGCGCGCGTTTGCCGACCGGCGGGTTCCCATCCTTGGAGTTTGCCTCGGACACCAGTGCATCGCTCACACCTTCGGCGCGGCGGTGGTGGTCAATCACCGGATGATGCACGGCAAGACGTCGCCCATTCTTCACAACGGCCAGGAATTGTTCGAAGGCATGCCGAATCCGTTCAACGCCACCCGCTACCATTCATTGGTGGCACGGCGCGATTCGATCCCCGACACGCTGGAAGTCACCGCCTGGACCGCTGAAGACGAGGTGATGGGCCTGCGGCACCGTTCGTTGCCGATCTGGGGCGTCCAGTTCCATCCGGAAAGCATCCTCACCGAGAACGGACGGCAGTTGCTGGCGAATTTCCTCAAGCTGCCCGGCTGAACGCTGAGCCCTGCAGTCGAAGAGGTACGAATCCAGACCCGGTTCAGCTCGGGGTGTTTCGTCTACGCAGGGGTGAATCCCATTTTTAGACGGAATGAACTGAATGAACCGAATCTGATCCATTCATCCCAACCCGGTGTAAGTCCTGCCCGCGGACATCGTCTCATCGCCGGCCCGGAATTGGGAAAGCAGCACGGACGGCACCGGTGGTCGCCGATTCCCAAAGAGCCGATCCGATCCCGCCCATTCGGTTCATTCCGTCCATTCTGTCTTCATCATCCAAAGCCGACCGGGGTCTCCACTGTTTTCGCCCGAAAAAGCCATTCCCTTCACCGGCGGCGTTCCGTAATCCTCCGGCGTGCCGGAACGAGAGCCAGCCGGGGAACGGATTTACCGCGGCATTGCGCTCGCGGGCGGGGTGGTCCATGCCCGCGTCCTCCGGATCGGTCAGGGAACCCCTGAAATCCCCGATCGCACGCTGGTGCCCGATGAAACCGAGGGCGAACTCCGACGGTTCCAACAGGCGTTGGTCGATACCCGGCACCAGATTCAGGAAGTACAGCGCCGGGTGGCAGTGGCCATGGGGGCGCACGAGGCGGGCATTTTCGACGCCCACCTGCTGGTCCTGGAGGATGTGGCGCTGCTCGATCAGGTAAAGGCGTTGATCCGTGACCATCACGTGAATGCCGAGGCGGCGTTTCATCGGGTTGCGGGCAAATACGCCAGTGCCCTGGATGCGGTCGATGACGAATACCTGCGCGAGCGGGCGGCCGATCTTCGGGATGTTTCAAGCCGCGTCCTCAATCACCTGCTGGGCCTGGCGGGTGAAAGCGAACTTTCGCGTCTGCGGGAGCCGGTGGTGGTGGTCGCGCACGACATCACCCCAAGCATGACCGCGCTGATCGACCGCACCAAGGTTCTCGGCTTCGCCACCGATGTCGGCGGGCGGACCAGCCATACGGCGATCATGGCGCG
This sequence comes from uncultured Verrucomicrobiota bacterium, assembly GCA_903907925.1. GTDB lineage: Bacteria > Verrucomicrobiota > Verrucomicrobiia > Limisphaerales > UBA9464 > CAIVQB01. The sequence continues at coordinate 27,216 of CAIVQB010000104.1, read as the reverse complement.
CAAGCTCCGCATTCCGGCGGTCGCGGGTCTGGTGGATGTCAGCCGCCGGGTCCAGACCGGCGATTACGCGCTGGTGGATGGTCACGGCGGCGCGTTGATCGTCAATCCCACCGACGCCACCCTGTTTCAATACGGCCAGATCCGGGAACGCCATGCCGCGCTGGAACACCGGCTCGGCGATCTCCGCGATCAGGCGGCGGTCACCCTGGACGGCACGCGGCTCATCCTGGCTTCAAACATTGAAGAACCCGGAGATATTCCGGCCGTTCGGGCTTCGGGATCGGAAGGCGTCGGACTTTTCCGAACCGAGTTCCTCTTTCTCAGTCGCGCGATGCCGCCGGATGAGGAACAGCAGTTCGAAGCCTATCGCGAGGTGGCGGCCGCCTGCGCGCCGGCACCGGTGATCATCCGTACCCTCGACCTCGGTGGAGACAAATTGTTCCCGGGACAACACGTCGAGGCCAATCCGTTCCTCGGGTGGCGGGCCATCCGGATCAGTCTGTCCCAGCCCGCACAATTCTCACTGCAACTCCGCGCCATCCTTCGCGCCAGCGCCCACGGCTGCGTGAAGTTGATGTATCCGATGATTTCCTCGGTCGAGGAATTGATCACCGCCAACCAGATCCTCCAATCCTGCCGCGATGAATTGACGGCCGCGGGAATCCCCTTCGATCCCAAGATGGAAGTGGGGGCGATGATCGAGATCCCGTCGGCCGCCTTGATCGCCACCGCCCTGGCCGCGCACGTTCAGTTTTTCAGCCTCGGGACCAATGATTTGACGCAGTACACCCTGGCCGTGGACCGCATGAACGAGCGGGTGGCTCATCTTCACTCGTCCACGCATCCGGCGGTGCTGCGCTTGATCCAGATGACGGTGGACGCCGCCCACGCCCGCGGCGGATGGGTCGGTGTCTGCGGTGAAATGGCCGGTGACCCCGCGACCATTCCGCTGCTGGTCGGGCTGGGAGTGGATGAATTGAGCGCCACTCCCGCGGTGATTCCCGCGGCCAAATTCCTTCTGCGCCGGATGAAGACCAGCGAGGCCCGCGATCTCGTCAAACGCGCGATGGAATGCGGATCGGCTGACGAAATCCTTCGCCAGTCGCAGGACCTGGCCCGTTCGGTGGCTCCGGAATTGTTTGAGGGGAGCCGGCCGGCCGGACTGAAGTGAGACGCCATCGGCGGGATTGAAATCTGCGCGCGCCGGGAAGATGCTGAATCGGAAACGTTTTGAACACGAACCCATGAAAGTTCTCGTTCTCGCCGCCGGGTATGCCACCCGACTGCATCCACTCACGCTCACACAGCCAAAACCGCTGCTGCCGGTCGCCGGCAAGCCGATGATCGACTACGTGCTGGATAATCTGGCGCCGATTCCCTCGATCGACCAGGTCTACATCGTCACCAACGCCCGTTTCTTCGGCCATTTCGAGCGCTGGGCCGCCCATTACCGCGCCACCAAATCGCCCCTCAACTTCACCATCGTCAACGACGATTCGACGTCGGATGACGACAAGCTGGGGGCTATCGGCGATCTGCATTTCCTCATCGAACGGGAGAAGATCGACGACGACATCATCGTGGTGGCCGGCGACAATCTCTTCAGCCAGTCGCTCGCGCCGTTCGGTGAATTCTGTCGCGCGCATCAGAATCCGGTGCTCGGGATCTATGACGCCGGATCGCTCGACCGCGCCAAGAAGTACGGCGTGGTGGATCTCGACCGGACCGGCCGCATCCTGTCGTTCACCGAAAAACCGGAGAAGCCGACCTCCACGCTGGTCGGCGTCGCGCTGTATTACTATCCGCGCGCCACGTTGCCGCTGATCCGCCAATACGTCGCCGAGGGCAATAATCCCGATCAACCCGGCCGGTTGATCCAGTGGTTGTGTCCGCGCCAGCCTGTGTTGGCGTGGAACGTTCCCGGGATCTGGTACGACATCGGTTCGAAGGAAACCCTCGACGAGGCGAACCGCATCTTCGGCAAGCGGTGACCGCACCCATTCTCCAGGTCGACGACCTCACCCTGGTCCGGGACGGAACGGTCATTCTCGACCGCGTTTCGTGGACGGTGAAGCGCGGCCATCACTGGGTCATTCTGGGTGCCAACGGTTCCGGCAAGACCTCCCTGATCGCCGCATTGACCGGTTATCTCATGCCTACGCGCGGAGAAATTCTGCTCTTGGGTCAGCGTTATGGTGAAAGCGATTGGAGGGAACTTCGAACGCGAATCGGCATCGTCAGTTCCTCGGTGCGACAATTGATGGCGGATACCGAACCGGCGCTGTACACGGTGGCCGGCGGGCGGCACGCGATGATTGATTACTGGGGCGATCCGTCCGCGTCGGAGAAGCGGGCCGCCGCGGTGCTCCTGGACCGGGTGGAGGCAGGCCATCTCGCCGAGCGTCCGTGGGGCGTTCTGAGTCAGGGCGAACGTCAACGCGTCCTGATCGCTCGGGCGTTGATGACCCGGCCCCGACTGCTGATTTTCGACGAGCCCTGCGCCGGTTTGGATCCGGTCGCTCGCGAACACTTCCTCCAATTCATGGGCCGTCTGTCGCGACAACCCGCGGCACCGTCGATGTTGCTGATCACCCATCACGTCGAGGAAATCACCGCCTGCTTTTCCGACGCCCTCCTGCTGCGGGAAGGGCGCGTGATCGCGGCGGGGCCCGTCCGCTCGACCCTGACCTCCGAGAACCTCGGCCGGGTCTTCAAGGCGCGGGTGCGAGCCACCCGGCAGCGGGGACGTTTCCGGCTCGAAGTGCTGTCCCGTTCACTCAAGGCGTTGTAGAGCCGTTCTAAGAGCGCGTCTGAAAATGAGGAAGGGTCCTCATTTTCAGACGCGCTCTAAGGATCCAGGGGTGGAGATTGAACGTTCTCCCCACGAATCCGGCATTTCGCCACGGAATCGGAGCGGTCGATCCCCACTCCGAGGTCAAAAAGCGGGACACGAGGTACCCGTTTGTGCGTCCCATGAAAAAACTCACACGCACAGCCGCGTCCATTGGCGGCACCACCGGAGCAATCACCCTTGCTCTTGCATTGACCCAAACCGGAACCCAAGCCCAGGCCCAGGGCTGCGTCGCGGTTCGCGGAACGAGCATGAGCGTTTCGCATCCCGTGGACAGTTCGCACCCGGATGATGCCGAACTCGCCACCGGCGACTGGGTCGGTTCCCTGGCGTACCGCTGGCTCCATTCGACCCGTCACTTCGTGGGTGACGCCGAACAGACCTCACGGCAGGACAAGGCCAATCAGGTCATCAACCATTCGAACTTTATCGACCTCGGCCTCCAGTACGCGTTCAGCCCGCGCTACAGTGCCGCGTTGACGCTTCCGTTTGTCTCCTCGGACCGTTCCTCGCTCGCCCCCACCAACTTCGCCAGCATCCGCTACTACACCCATTCCACCGGCATCGGCGATGCACGGCTCACCGGGTATGCTTGGCTGTGGGACCCGACGAAACCCGGACTGAAGGGCAACATCCAGCTCGGGCTCGGCATCAAGGTTCCGACCGGTGAATCGGGCGTCACCGACACCTTCCTCACCGCGAACGGCCCGGTGGTGCATCCGGTCGATCAATCCATTCAACCCGGCGACGGCGGCTGGGGTTTCGCCATCGAATTGACCGCCTACCGTGAAATCCTGGCCCACACCGAGGCCTTCCTCCAACTGTCCTACCTGTTCAATCCGCAGAACCAGAACGACACCCTGACCTGGCGCGACAACAACTCGCTGACCCCTGGAAAAGTCACCTCCACCACCAGCCAGGCCGCGTACTACGAACACTTCATGTCGATCCCGGACCAATACTTCGCCCGCGGTGGATTGGCCTACACCGTGGTGCCCAAGTGGGGTCTTTCGGTCAGCCTGGCCGGGCGTATTGAAGGCGTTCCGGTCGAGGATCTCATCGGGAGCAGCGACGGATTCCGCCGCCCCGGCTTTGCCGTCGCCGTCGAACCCGGCATCCAGGTGATGAAAGGCCGCTACACCTTCAATCTGGCGGTTCCGTTTGCCCTGTATCGCAATCGCGAACGCAGTGTCGCCGATCAGGCAGCTGCGGCGGTCGCCGGCAAGGATGTCCACGGCGACGCCGCCTTCGCGGACTACGTCGTGACCGCAAGCCTGGCCGTCCGCTTCTGATTGATCCTTTCAGTGCGAAATTAGTCGTGTGCGTGATCCCCTGCCGGTTTCCCGGTGGGGGATCTTTTTTTGGTCGACGCCCTTTTTGTCAGGCGGGCCGTCGATTCAGATAGAATCGTTCGGCATTGCCGCCGAAGACGGCCGCTTCAAAACCGGGAGCAACGCTCAGGACATAGTCGCGAATCAGCGAAAACGCCTGTTCATAGCCTGCGGCCAGCAGGCAAACCGGCCAGTCGGATCCGAACATCAACCGTTCGGGACCAAACGCTTCGAACACCACGTCGAGGTAAGGCCGGAAATCGTCTTCCTTCCAATTCCGATGATCGGCCTCGGTCACCATTCCCGACACCTTGCACATCAGGTTGGGGAACGCCGCCAACTCCCAGATCTGTTCCTGCCACGGCGACAACGTGCCGGCCTTGATGAAGGGCTTGGCGATGTGATCGAGAACGAACGGTTGATCGGGAAATCGTCGGACCAATTCGATCGCTGCCGGCAGTTGGCGGGGAAAGATGAGGATGTCGTAGGTGAGGTCGAACTGCTGCAGTTCGCCAATTCCGCGCAGGAATTCCGGCCGAACCATGAACTGATCATCCGGTTCGTCCTGCACCACGTGCCGGACTCCAACGAATCGGGGATGCGGTGCGAAGGCGGCTAGTTGATCCACCACGCGTTCAGAACGGAGATCCACCCAGCCGACGACGCCACGAATGCGCGGGTTGGAATCGGCCAGGCTCAGAAGCCAACTCGATTCTTCCAACGATTGCCGCGCCTGCACCGCAATCGAACCATCCAGACCGAGGGGTGCTTGAATCCGGTCCAGATCGGCCGGGAGCCAGTCGCGCTGCAACGCGGAACCCGGTGGAATCCAGGGATACGCTTCGGCGGAGTAGTTCCAGAAGTGCTGGTGGGAATCGAGACGCATCCCGATGGGTAGCGGATCCCCCCCCTCGCCGACAAGTCAGGGCTGAGCCCGTTTCAATCCGGACCGATCCCTGAGCCAGTCCCAATCCGTCGTCGGATCGGCGGCATAAATCCCCCCCGCCCCACCCTTCACATTCGGCCGCACGGTGGCACCGGTGCCGGTGGTGACGACCCATCGGTGGGCCTCCGAATGACCGTCCCCGTACGACAAATTCCCGGACCCGTTGTGATAGCTCGCCGGGAGATTGCCCCATTTCGGCGCTTCCTCGAGGCGGTTCATGAAGAACCCGTCGTTGATGGTGTCGGGATGTTCATCGAGAAAGACGAACAGGTTCGAAGGAGCGGTGGCATCAGCCTCCTTGAAACACTGGATGTAGGAGGGATTAAACTTGTTGGTCAGTTCGCCGGGATCGCCGACCAACGAATTCATCGAGTAACTCCGCGTACGGGGCCCGACAAGGGATCGGGACGCATCGGAGGGACACTTGAATACCGGCACTGAACGCCCGACATACGAACCCAGTTTGGCTTCGGTCAGGTAGATGGTGTTGGTGTTTTCCTCGGAGTCCTCCCAATTGAGGACGTGGTTCACCCAATTCTGACGCTTGGCGCGCGTCTCGCCGACGCCGTGATTCGAGACCAGCCTGCCGGCATGGTCATCGGCATACACCTGCCAACCCAGGTGCAGTTGCTTGAGGTTGCTCAGGCATAGAGCACTCTGCGCGCGGCTCTTGGCCCGGCTGAGAGCGGGCAGCAGCAGCCCGGCGAGGATGGCGATGATCGCGATCACCACCAGCAATTCGATCAAAGTGAAGGCGGAGCGACGCATAATCTGGGCGGTGGACGGCGGAACAACGGACGGCATCCGGCTTATTCCATGTGGATGACGGCCTTGATGACTCCCGATTCCGGACGAAGCCAGCCGGGAAACGCTTCAATCATCACATCAAACGCCGCGTGATGGGTGATCCACGGACCGGTGTCGATCGTACCCGATTCAATCAACGAAATGATCCGTGGGAAATCCGGTGACAAGGCGTTGCGACTCGCCATCACCGTGATTTCTCGGCGGTGCATCACCGGGGCATGCAGGAAGGAGACCTCGGACTGGGTGATGCCCACATACACCAGGCGGCCGCCATATGCGCAGTAGTTCAGGGCCGCGCTCATCGACTTGTTCGAGCCCGTGGCATCGATCACCACGTGTGCCCGCTCACCGCCGGTCATCGCGTCCAACTGTTCCAGCTCCGATCCATCGCCGCGGGCAAGAATCGTATCCGGAACGCCCATTTGATTCCGAACGAACGCCAGTCGTTGCTCGTTCATGTCCATGACGATCGTCCGCGCCCCGGCGACTTTGGTGAATTCGATGGCCGACAACCCGATGGGACCCGCACCGATCACCAGCGCGGTTTCACCGGCAATCAACCCGCTGCGGTTCACCGCGTGGCAACCGATCGCCAAGGTCTCCACCAACGCCGCCTGATCGAGGGTCAACCGGTTCGCCGGGTGAAGCTTGCGCGCCGGCAGAATCATCCGCTCGCACAACCCGCCGTCCATCATCACTCCCAAGGTTCGGTGACTTTCGCAGCAATTGGTCAGACCGCGACGGCAGGACGAACACTTCTGGCAATTGATGTACGGCTCCACCGAGCACCGGTCGCCCGGTTTCACGTTGGAAACTCCCTCACCGACTTCGAGCACCTCCACGCCCAGCTCATGACCGGGAATCCGTGGATAGCTGAAGAACGGCATCTTCCCTAGAAAACCGCTGTAGTCGGTTCCGCAGATGCCGACCCGTTGGATGCGAACCAGGGCGTCGCCGGGTCCCGGGGATCCCGGGCTGGGAACGTCGATGAATCGGAACGATTGCGGCTTTTCGAGTTGGAGTGCCTTCACGCGAACAATGGAGCGCCCGGCATGCCCGGGACGGCACCGGACTCCTTCGTGGAACCCGGAATCTCAAAAGCATGCGGAGGCCGGCCGACCGCTGCACGCCCCAAATGCGGGGGGCGCGGAAAGGAGGAGGACACGGATTTCACGGATTTTCACGAATTCGGAAGGGAAAAAATTCAGGGGAATCACAACCTTGGCGGCGCGGCTCTTCGGGGTTCCAAATTCGTGTGAATCCGTGAAATCCGTGTCCACATTCCTCCGTCAACGATACGCCCCGTCAGAGTCAGCCGCGGATTTGCCCGTTGCCCACGCCGATCCATTTGTAGCTGCACAATTCCTCAAGGCCCATCGGCCCGCGGGCGTGGAGTTTGTCGGTGCTGATTCCGATCTCGGCTCCCAATCCAAACTCGCCGCCGTCGGTGAACCGGGTGGAGGCATTCCAATACACTGCCGCGGAATCGACTTCGGCCAGGAATCGCCGGGCCGTCGCCTCGTTTCCCGTGATGATGGTATCGCTGTGAGCAGATCCGTGCTGCGCGATATGATTCATGGCCTCTTCCACGCCGTCCACGATCCGCACGTTGATCACGTAGTCGTTGTACTCGGTGTCGTAGTCGGTGTCGGTTGCCAACCGCATCACTGCCGACCGATCGCCCACGCCCTTTTTCAGCAGCGGCAGCGATTCGGCGGCGGCATGAAATTCGACGTTCTTCCCCAGCAACCGCAGCGCTGCGCCGGGCAGAAACTGTTCAGCAACCGGCCGGTCCACCAAAAGTGTCTCAGCCGCATTGCAGGTCGAAGGCCGCTGGCACTTGGCGTTGAACAAGATGTTCTCGGCCATACCCAGATCGGCGTCGCGATCCACGTACACATGGCAAACACCCTTGAAATGTTTGATCACCGGCACCTTGGAACACTCGGAGACCGCACGGATCAATCCCTCGCCGCCGCGCGGCATGCAAAGATCGACATAGCGGGTCAACGACAGGAGTGCGGGAATGGCTTCCCGATCGGCGATGGGCACCACCTGGATCGCATGCTCGGGAAACCGGTCACCCAGGACGCTTCGTCCGGCGGTCACCAGGATCTCGGCGATCAGGCGGTTGGAATTCAAGGCCTCCTTGCCGCCGCGCAGAATGGTCGCGTTGCCGGTCTTGAAGCAAAGGCTGGCGGCGTCGGCGGTCACGTTGGGACGTGATTCGTAGATGATCACCACCACCCCGATCGGAGTGGCGATTTTGCGCAGATGGAGGCCGTTCGGACGGGTGCGTTCTGCCAGGGTCCGGCCGACCGGATCGGGAAGCGCCGCCACCTCGCGCAGGCCCGAGGCCATGGCGCGGATCCGGGCCGGATCCAAGGCCAGTCGGTCCAGCATCGCGCCCGACAACTTTAGGGAGCGGCCCACTTCCAAATCCTTGAGATTGGCCGTCACCAACGTATCGACCGACCGTTCCAATCCATCGGCCATGGCCAGGAGTGCCCGGTCCTTTTCGGCAGAGGTCAATCGGGCCAGCAGGCGCGAGGATTCCCGGGCGTCGCGCGCCAGGATCTCCATCTGTTCCATCACAGTCACCCGGGCAGACTAACGGAAATCCTGTCGGGGCCAAATCTTGAAAAAGGCGGCTGGCTATCGGTGGAATGGCTCTCGTCCTCACGGCTCCCGGTGGGTCCATACCCCCACATTCGATCCGGATTCTCAGACGTAAGAAATCACCGGGCTGGCATCGTTCCGGCTTTTCAAACCCATCGGCCGCTGGGAATCCGGCTGGCATCTTCGGAGTATGTTCGATGTTGCGCCATTCAACTGACCTCCGCTGATGCGGGATTCCCGGTGGCCCGATCCTGAGTTAAAGCGCCACGGCCGCGCGTGTCTGGTGGGATTCCAACGCCGCGGCGAACAGCTCGTGGCTGGCGACGGCTTCGTCCGGCGTGACGCAGCCGAATTTATCGCCCAACAGGCCGGCGCGTTCGGCGGCAAACGCGGCCCACATCTGCACGAAACAATCCGGAAACCCGGGCTCGAAGATGCCACCGGTGATGGTCGGGAACGGGGTTTGGAAACCGAGATCCACCCGGACCCAGCGCTGTTCCTTTTGCCGTTCAAAGATCCAAAGCGTCTTGGGTTCGGCGGTCGAATAGCGAACACCACCGTCGGTCCCAAGAATCTCGACCCACCAGGTGTTGGTCGCACCCGGGGCCATCCGTTTCATCTCCAGGCGCATCGGCACATCGCGTCCGTCCACCGGCACGTCGCAATGGAGCATGGCGTTGTCCCAGGTATCGCATTCGGCCATTCCACCTTTTCCGTCGGGCCTCTGGGTGTGGATCTTCTGCAACTGGGCATAAACCCGGGACGGTTTCAGGCCGAGGCGGAAGGGCACGTGAACCACGTGCATGCCGAGGTCGCCCATGACGCCGATTTCGCCGCAGGTCCGGACCTGGCGCTTCCAATTGACCGGTTTGGTGGGATCGAGATCGCTCGCGTGCCAGAAGCAGGAATGGATCTCGAGCAGCTTTCCCATGCCGCCGGCGCGAAAGGCCTGGATCACCCGTTGGGCACCCGGCAGGAACGGAAACTCACTGGAGCAGCGGACAAACCGGCCCGAGGCGGCCGCCGCGTCCCGAATCGTTCGCGCGGCGACGAGATCGATTCCGAACGGTTTCTCCGCCAGCAGATCTTTGCCGGCTGCCAGCACGTCGAGATACAGCCGCTCGTGAAGATTGTGCGGCACCGCGACGTAGACCACGTCGACATCGGGCGAGGCGAGAAGTTCCTTGTGGTCCTTGGTGAGGAGTTTCACCGAGGGAACCTGGCGAAACCATTCCAGCAACTTGTCCTGAAGGTCGCAGACCGCGACCAACTCGGCCTTCACCGGAAAGTTTTCCAGGGCGAACCAGCGACCGAAGGCACTCGCCGCCTCACGTCCCATCAAGCCGCCACCGATGATTCCAACACGCATGCTCTTGCTCATGAAGGAGTCCACGATGCCCTGCGGGACCGGACCGGCGCAAGCGGGCAACTGATTGCGGGCACCGCGCGGTATTCGAATCGAGCCGCTAGTTTCCCGGCGTCGAACCACCGGACCTGAGTTCCAGCAGCTCATGCGCCTGGGCGGACAGGACCCGGCGCAGATCAGACAGTTCCTGGTCCGCCGTCCGCAGCCGTTGCAATTGGAGGAGATAATCCCGGAGCCAGAGCATTTCGGGCGTGCCACGACCGGCCTCTTCCAATTCCCGAATGAGCTCCTCTTCGGTCACCTTGGCCTGGAGCAGAACCTCGGCGAGCGGTTTCCCGGACGTCAGATCGCGGTGTACCTCGCGCAACCGTCGCGGACTGCCCGTCCCGGCACGCCCCGGCATTCCCGGCCCGGCGTCGACGGTGACCTTGGCACCTTCGAGCACATTGACCACCACCGGGACGTCGATCAGGTGGTCGAGGTTCTCCCGGATCAGACTCAGTTTGGGCCCGGAGATCCGAATGCGAAACAACCCGCGCCGGATGCTCCGTTCAATGTGATTGGCGTTCTCGAAATCGCTCAGGGCGTTGTTGAAGTCGTCTATGGACGCAGTGCGGCCGACGTTGATGATCGCATCCAAATCGACTGCAAACAGGGGTCGGTTAAACCACCAGATCGGAAGGGCAAACAGCGTCCGGAACGTATGGAGCGAGGCGAAGAACAGTCGGCGCTCGTATCGATCCGGCTTGCACCGGTAGACATGACAGAACGCGTCCTTGAAATTCGTGAACCGCGGGTTGGCAGGAGCCTCACTCATGACGCGAAATGGGATTCCAAGGCGCCCGAGGTGGCGCACCGGAGTCGGCTGGGAAGGGACAGGAACAGGTTCATCGAATCCTCCGGGGCATCAAACACGGCCGGTCGCGGCGAGGAGCCGGGTCGAAAGATCGGCGGTCACCCGGTTGAGGCGATCGTTTTCCACGCGCAACCGGAGCACTTCCTCGCGGAGACTCAGATGCTCGTCGAGCCAGATAAGATCAGAAAATCCGGCCTTGTTCTCGGCCAGGGCCGCCTTCAATTCCGCGGGCGGAATTCCGGCATTGATCGACGCCTGCTCCACCGGCCTGCCCGCAACGACCTCGGCGTGAAGCCGTCGAAGGCGACGGACGATCAGGGGTCCACCGTCGCGAACCTCCCGCGGCTCGGACGCCGGCTCTCCGGTCGAAACCCCTCCGGCAAGGCGGGGAGTCGCGGGACGTGGAGCCTCCGGACGAGCCCTCGGCAACTGTACCGGCACGGGTTCCGGTGGACGCAACGACGCGGCAAGGGACCGGAAGGCTCGATCCAGACGGAACGACGAGATCCGAACCCGCAGAATCCGGCGTCGCAGGCTGCGTTCGACGAGATGCCGGTTTTCGAACTCATCGATCAGGAGCTGGAGTTCTCCCAATGAAGAGGCCGCACCAATCGCTTCGACCGCCTCAAAGTCCGGATGGAACAGGTCCCGTTTCGTCAGGTAAAACACCCAGACCAGCGGCAACGTCTGGCGATAGACACACTTCCAGAAGACGTGCTGCTCAAACCGTTCCGGGGCACACCGGTGAACGGCACAATACGCGTCTTTGAAGGTTGAATACTGCTTCCCGATTTCGGCCATGGATGGGTGGAGGTCCCCGCGCGGCGGCGGACCGGATTTCAATCTCGGGTCGCTTCCTGCGGTTTGTCAATCATCCGCGACCCGAACCGGCGCGGAGCTTGTACAATTGCTCTCCAGCCTTGGGAACCAGCAGCACGCCTTCGTCTTCACGTCCGGCATAGTCTTCCGGACGGATGGATCGCCAGTCGCGATAGCCGAGGTTGATCTCGCGGCAGACATCCTCCGGAATGCCGGTCGCCAATGTCAGCCGGGCTCGCGGCGTCTCGATTCCGTTCTCATACGTTCCAGCACCGTAGACATGCGTGCAATGCGCCAGCGTGCCCCAGGGCAGATGCCGGAACTGCTCCCATTGCTTGAGAAAATAGTCGCGGCAATGGTACCCGACCTGCCGGATGAAACGGCCGTGCACCACGCTGACCTCATGGATCTGCGGCGCGTAAATGATCAGCTCCCCACCCTCGGCCAGAACCGGTTCGAGCTTGTACATCGCCTTCGCACCAACCCACAGCTCGTCATACATCGGCGACGCGCACGACAGAATGGTGTGGTAGGAACGCTCCTTCCAGACGATGTGATGCTCCGCCGAGATCGCCGCCGCACCGGCCCAGGCGTCCTCGGGCGTTCCCGCAATGATCGCGACCGCCCCGCCGTCCTTGGCCACGAGGGCGAAGCATTTCTTGGGGACATTGACCATCGCGCCGGCACGATCCACCACCGCCCGGACGGGCGTGTGTGGGTTCCCGATGATGCCCAGGTTGGTGACCACCGCGCCCAGCCAGTGGAAGAAGTTCAGGATGTCGGCACCGCCCACGCCAGGGAACAGGTACTTGTTCCCACCGCTCATGCCGACCACCTCGTGCGGAAACACCGGTCCGACAATGATCACCTCATCATAGTCGAACACCCGCGCGTTCACATCGACCGGCACGTCCATGGCGAACAGGCCGCCGGACAGTTGCTGGATTTCTTCAGCCGGGATGACTCCCAGGCGTCGCAACGCGGACGGATTGTCCCATTCATGATTGAAGAAACGGACCTTGGAATACCGGGCGCACCATTCGTCCAGGGTGATTTCCAGCCGCTGGCAGATCGCCGCATCCGGCATTGGAGGATGCGTTCCCAACGCCACCAGAATATCGAAGGCGCTGGTGATCGCACCGATTTCGGCGAAGAGCGCCTTGAACATCATTCCGATCGGCGCGGTGCGGGTCCCGTCGGGAACGATCAACAACACCTTCTTCCCGCGGTAGTCGGCGGCCGGGCAGGCACGGGCCACCAACTGGGCGACTTCGGCGGGAGAGATCAGATTCCCCGGAGTGGCCAGGCAGTGAAAAACGTCGTGGTGGTGGGTCATCTTCGATTGGGGTTGAAGATTCATCAAATGGTCTGCGAGAGGAAGCCGCCATCGACGCGGATGTCGGTCCCGGTCACGAACGAGCTGGCCCGGGAGCTGGCGAGGAACACCGCGGCGCCGATCAATTCTTCGGACGATCCAAAGCGACCCATCGGGGTATGACCCCAGATGGAGCGGGTGCGTGCGGTCGGGGAACCATCCTCGTTGAACAACAGTTTGCGATTCTGTTCCGCGGGGAAGAAACCCGGTGTCAATGAATTCACCCGCACCCCGCGCGGCGCCCATTCGCGCGCGAGAAACTGGGTCAGATTCAACACCGCCGCCTTGGCCGCCGAATAGGTGACCACCCGCGACAGGGGAAGATGGGCCGACACGCTGGCGATGTTGATGATGCTGCCGCGTCCGGCGGAGCAGAGGGCCGGTCCGAATTCCTGGCAGGGCAACAGAACACCGCCGACGAGGTTCAAATCGAAGGTGCCGCGCCACGCTTCCAGCGAGAGATCTTCAAACTTCAGGGCATCCGTCACCGTGGCCTTCGGATCGTTGCCACCGGCGGCATTCACCAGAATCGTTGGCGCGCCCAAGGTATCGCGGATCGCCGCATGCGCCGCCTTTAGTTGGTCGCGATCGATCGCATCGGCGGCGGCGAAAAACGCCCGGCCACCCGCCTTGCGGATCACCTCGACACGGGCGAGTCCGCGCTCGGCATTGCGTCCAACAATCGCTACAGCGGCGCCGGCGCCGGCCAACCCTTCGGCGAGGGCGCCACCCAGCACTCCCGTTCCGCCAATCACCACCGCGACGTCGCCGGAAAGATCAAACAAGTTCATGCGTTTTAGAAAGGGCCAGCGTACGGCCTCGGGGCGGGCCGGTGCAATCCCCGGTGGAAATCGGCGACATCCCGGTGTCGTTCCCCGTCCGGCTCCGGGATTGACGTTCCTGCAGCGCCGGGCAGCGTCGGCGGATCTGTTCTGATGCGCGTTTTGATCGAATCCATCGCCACCCATCACACCCCGGAGACCCTGGCGGAACGGCTGCGGGATCGGACGGGGCTGGTGGTGTTGCGCACCGGCAGTTTCGACGTACCGCACGCCCGTTATTCATTGGTGGCGATCGATCCGATGCTGACGTTCCGTTCGAACGGTTCCGCCTGCGAAACCCGGCGGCCCGGGGAAACTCCGATCCTGCAATTCGGCAATCCGTGGCAGCATCTCGCCCCGTTAATGGCCCGGTTCGAACTCCTGGATGAGGTCGACGTTCCGTTTCCCCTCGGGGGTTGCTTCGGATACTGGGGCTATGATCTCAAGCAATTCGTCGAACCCCGTGTCACCCACCGGGCGGTCAACGACCTCCTGTTGCCGGATTGTCATCTCGGTTTTTTTGCCAGCCTGGTGGTCTTCGATCACGCGCGGGATACAGTATGGGTGGTCGCCACCGGTCTGGATGCCGGCGGCAACCGTTCGGAATCGCGGGCTCGCGAACAGTTGCGGACCTGGCGGGAAAGGCTCAGTCGCGATCCGGATCCGATCCGTTCCGAATCACCGGCAGACGCTGCAACTCCTCTTCCGCGATCGACGGAGTCCGCCTCGATCACCCGATCGGCATCACTGGATCGCGATGGATTCCTCGACGCCGTCGCCCGGGCGCTCGCCTACATCCGCGCCGGGGACATCTATCAGGTCAACCTCGCCCGTCGTCTCGGCGTACCCTGCCCTGCGGATCCCTGGAAGGCCTTCGAACGCCTCGCCTCCGTGTCCCCATCCCCGTTTGCCGCCTACCTCGATTGCGGTGAATTCTCCGTGGCCTCTTCGTCGCCCGAATTGTTTCTGCGGATGAGCGGGAGGCACCTCATCACGCGGCCGATCAAGGGAACCCGGCCGCGCCATACCGACTCGGTACGCGACGCGCAACTCGCCTGGGAACTTCAGCAGAGTCCCAAGGAAAACGCGGAACTATTGATGATCACCGATCTCCTCCGCAACGACATCGGCCGGATCAGCGATTATGGTTCCGTCCGCGTCCCCGACCTGATGCGCCTGGAACGGTTCGCGCAGGTTCAGCATCTCGTTTCGACGGTCGAGGGATCGTTGCGACCCGAACTCACCCATCTCGACGCGCTGGCCGCGTGCTTCCCCGGCGGAAGCGTCACCGGGGCGCCGAAGATCCGCGCGATGGAGATCATCGATGAACTGGAACCGGTCGCCCGTGGTCCGTATTGCGGTTGCCACGGTTATCTGGGCTTCAACCAGGAAAGCCAGCTCAGCATCACCATCCGCACCGCGGTCCTGCGCGACGGATGGGCGTGGATCCACACCGGCGCGGGCATCGTGGCGGATTCGATCGCCGCGGATGAATTCGCCGAGACCGAGGCCAAGGCCGCCGGACTCCTCGCCGCCCTCGACCCCGCCTGGACCCATCCCTCGTCGCCATCGGAAATCCCGAGAACCGTTCCCGTCCCATCTACGCTCCCATGAACGCCGTCCCCACACCCCTCGCCTGGATCAATGGGACCTTCCTTCCGGAAGCTGAGGCGACGGTTTCGGTGTTCGACCGTTCCTTCCTCTACGGCGACGGTCTGTTTGAAACCGTGCGTGTTTACAACGGGATTCCCTTTCGCTGGAACCAGCATATCGCACGACTCCATGCTGGTGCCGCGTTCCTGGGAATCCGGCTGCCGTGGAATGGCGATGCGCTGGCCGCCGCCGCCACCCGTCTGGTGCAACGGAATGACCTTCCGGAATCGCTGCTCCGAATCACCGTTTCACGAGGCATTGGACTCCGTGGATATTCCACACGCGGCGCCGACCGACCGATGATCGTGCTGACCCTTCATCCGGCGCGCGCCCATGATCCCGAGGATCCGATGCGGTGGAAACTGGTGACCGCATCAAACCGAATTCCCTCCGGTGATCGTCTGGCCACCTTCAAGACCAACAACAAGCTGGCGCAAATCCTGGCCCGCACCGAAGCAGAACAGCGGGGGGCGGACGAGGCGCTGCTCCTCAACACCGACGGCCGGTTTGCAGAGGCGGCCAGCAGCAATCTCTTCTGGCTGGAGAACGAGGTCCTTTGCACCACGCCTCTGGCCGAGGGGCTCCTCGCCGGAGTGACGCGGGACTTCGTGCTCGAACTCGCCCGCGGACTCGGCTGGTCGGTTGTGGAGCGGAGCTGCAGGATCTGGCAACTCCAGCAGGCGAGCGGGGTTTTTCTAACTTCGAGCTCCTTCGAAATCGTTCCCGCCACGGATCTCGACGGAGCGCCGTTGAAGCAATCCCCCCGAATCACCACGCTGCACCGCGCGTATCGGGACTTCGTGCAACAATTGGGTTGATCGCACGTCCGAGCCGGGACGCTTCAGAAGAGGACACGGATTTCACGAATTCGCACGGATTGAGACGGAAAGAGAATCAGACAGGATCAACGGAATGAACCGGATGGGACTGGTGCGTCAGGAATCTGTGTGAATCCGTGAAATCCGTGTCCAAATTCGGCCGCCTCTGAATCGCTTCGAATCAGAACCTGTCCAAAGGATTCTTCCGATTCGGGCTGCCTCGTTTCTATCGACACCTTATTCTCGAACGTCGAATGGATTGGCTTGCCTCAATCGACCTCGCGGGTTTCCGCCTGGTGAACCAGACGTGGTCGAACCCGGTCTTCGACCACTTGATGCCGTTTCTGAGTGGCACCGCCCTGTCGCGTGCCCTTCTCATCGGTCTCTGGATCAGTCTGCTGATTTGGGGGCGGTTTCGCGGTCGGATGTTCCTCGCCTTCCTGATCGTCGGATTGCTGGTTAGCGATACGTTGATCACCAACTCCATCAAGAAATCCGTCTCCCGTCCAAGGCCCTTTGTCACGCATCCCGAAACGGTTCTTCGAGTCGGCCGGGGCAGCGAATATCGGTCGTTTCCAAGCGGTCACGCCTGCAACGCGGCCATGATGGCGACGATCGCTTTTCTCTTCTGGCGTCGGAGCTGGCGTTACGGCGTGCCCATCGCCCTTGGCGTCGGGCTCTCGCGTCCGTACCTCGGCGTTCACTATCCGAGTGACGTGCTGGCGGGATGGAGCATCGGTGCGCTGAGCGGCGTCGGAGTCACCTTCGGGCTCGACGGAGCCTGGCAATGGATCGGACAGAACTGGTTCCCGGTCTGGTGGCGTCGCCGTCCATCGCTGCGAATCGACCCACCGGTCGCCATTCCGGAGGCAACCGCGGACGCGCCTCCCCTGGTTTTGGAGGAACACTGGCTCCGATTGGGACGCCTCCTGTTGTGGGCCCTCCTGATTTTCCGCCTGGTTTATCTGGCGGCGGGCGTCATCGAACTGAGCGAGGACGAAGCCTATCAATGGCTCTGGTCCAAACATCTGGCGCTGTCCTATTACTCAAAGCCCCCGGGAATTGCCGTGGCGCAGTGGATCGGTACGCACCTGTGGGGCGACACCGAATTGGGCGTGCGATTCCTGTCGCCGGTCATGGCCTTTGGCATCGGCTGGATGCTGCTCACTCCGCTGGCCCGGTGGACCAGCGCGCGGACTTCGGTCCTGTTCCTCGTCGCGGTTTCGGCGACGCCGTTGCTCGCGGTGGGAAGCATCCTCATCACGATCGATCCCCTGTTGGTCCTGTTCTGGACGGCGGCATTGCTCAGCGGTTGGCGGGCGATCTCGGAGGATTCCACGAAGCACTGGCTCTGGACTGGACTCTGGTGCGGCGGAGTTTTCCTGAGCAAATACAGTTCACCGTTTCTCTGGGCATCGTTCGGACTATTCCTGCTCGTCTGGCCACCGGCGCGGGCACAATGGCGGCGGCCGGGCCCTTGGTTGGCCCTGGTCATCAGCCTCCTTTGCACCGCCCCAGTCCTGTGGTGGAACCAGGAACACGGTTGGATCACCCTGCGCCATCTGTCGGAGCGGGGCGGCCTGGACAACGCGTGGCACCCGACTCTGAACTTCCTTTTCGATTTCCTGGCCGCCGTCCCGGCTTTAATGAATCCGGTGTTTTTCGTCGCATCCGTCTGGGCGGCGGCAGCGTTTCTTTCGTCATCGAAACGCCGATCGCTTCCCCAGGCGGGCCTGCTCGTCTATCTGCTCTGCCTCGGGGGACCGGTTTTCCTTTGGTTCTTCGCTTACACCCTGCGGGCTCGTGTTCAACCCAACTGGATCGCACCGGCGGTCATACCCCTGTTCCTGTTCGCGACGGTCTGGTGGCATCACCAATTCCGCTCTGGAACCCGAGTCCCGGTCCGGTTGCTGGCCGGCGGACTGGCAATCGGTCTTCCCGCGGTCGTCCTGCTCCATGAAACCGCGCTTCTTGAAAAATTGACCGGCTACTCGCTCCCGGAAAAGGTCGACCCGCTCCGTCGGGTACGCGGACACCGGGCCATGGCGCAAGCCGTCGAGAAACGCCGACTCGAGCTGGAGAAGAAAGAAGGTCGACCGGTGTTCATCATCTCCGATCACTACGGCCGCGCGGGTTTGATGAGCTTTTACCTGCCGTCCGCCCGGGCCACGCTGGGAACGGAGCGTCCGTTGGTCACCGTGCGTTCGAGTGATGTTCCGGAAAACCAGTTCTGGTTCTGGCCCGAACACCGGTACGCCACCCGCACGGGTGCAAGCGCGCTGTACGTCATGGAGGTCAACACCGAGCAGGCAATTCCGGAACGGCTCAAATCGGAATTTGCTTCGGTCGAATCGCTCGGCCTCGTCGACATCACCGAACATCAGCGCCATCTCCACCGGATCCAACTCCTCGTCTGCCGTGGAAAGCTCTGACAAACCGTGCAACACCCGGGCGGAGTTCGAGGTCGAGGACTACGATCTGGGGACCACGCTCACCAGTGGTCAGGCGTTCCGCTGGCGGCCGGCGGCCGGCGGTTGGGAGTCGGTTCTGCACGGTCGCTGGGTCCGTCTTCGATCCACTGAAAAATCGATCCTCGCCGAAACAGCAGTGCCGCAGGCCGACTGGCGCTGGCTCGAGGGCTATCTCCAGTCCGGGATCCGATTGTCCGACGTGGTGTCCACGTTTCCGAAGGACGCCCCGTTGAGTGCCGCGGTCGATGGTTGCCGTGGACTCCGCCTTTTGCGCCAGGATCCCTGGGAATGCCTGGCCAGCTTCATCCTCAGTTCCACCAAGCGCATCATCCAGATTCAACAGTGCATTGACCTGCTCTGCGGCCGCCTCGGCACCCCGGTGATCCACAGGTCATCCGATGGAACACACTTCTCCTTTCCCGGCGCGGCGGTCGTTGCGGCCAGCAACGAAGCAGTCCTCCGTGGGTGCAAGATGGGGTTCCGTGCCCCCTACCTGCTCCAGGCCGCACGGAGCGTTGCTTCCGGCCGCCTGGATTTGGGCGCGCTGGAGGATCTGCCGACGGATGCCGCCCGCGAACAGTTGGTGACGCTCCACGGGGTCGGGCGAAAAATCGCGGACTGTGTGCTGTTGTTCGCCTACGGCAGGCAGGATGCGTTTCCCGCCGATGTCTGGATCCTGAAGGCGCTGCGGCAGCTCTATTTTCCGGGACGCAATCCCCCGCCACAAAAACTCCAGCGATTCGTGGCCACGTATTTTGGTCCGAACGCCGGTTACGCGCAACAATACCTCTTTCACTACGCGCGGGTTCACCTGGGTTCCTCGCTCGGCAAAGCCGCGGCCCGGCCGCCGAAACCCGCCAAACCCAACCGCAGGCTCATCCCCACCGCCCGCCGCGGCCGCACTTCCAACTCATTTCCTTCATGAAACATCTCGAAGTCCTCTTCAGTCCCGCAGAGCAATTGCCACTGCCCGAGCGCGATCTTTCCGAGACCAGTTGTGTCGTGCTGGATGTTCTCCGGGCCACTTCGACAATCCTGGAAGCGCTCGCCCAGGGGGCCACGGCCATTCGTCCGGTGGCCGAGATCGAAGAAGCCCTCGAATGGCGGCGAAATGATCCCAGCGTTCTGCTGGCCGGTGAACGCAACGGTCTCCGCATCGATGCCCGGCAGGCGGGCGGCGTTGCGTTTGATTTCGGGAATTCGCCCCGGGAATTCGAGCGTTCCCGCGTCGAGGACCGCACGATCGTGATGACCACCACCAACGGAACCCGCGCACTCCGCGCTTGCGCGGCGGCGGCCAATGTCTGGGTGACGGCGCTCACCAATGTGGCAGCCACCGCCCGACGGTTGGAGAAGGATCCGACCCCATCGGTGCTGCTGGTTTGTTCCGGAACTGGCGAGCTGGCCGCCTACGAGGATCTTCTCGGTGCCGGTGCTCTGGTGGATCGGATCCTGGAACGGCACCCGCGTCTTCAGGCCGGCGATTCCGCCCACGCGGTTCGCGCGATCTTTCGGGCGGGACGGGCCGACCTGCTCGGAGCGGTTCAACAGGCGTCGAACGCCCGGCGCCTCCTGGCCATTCCGGCGCTGGCAGCGGATGTCGCCGCGTGCCTCGAACTCGACCGCCATTCCTTTGCGGCTCAACTCACCTCCGACGGCCTGATCGAGCGCGTGTGACCATCTGCTGAATTCACCACACTCAGTCAGCCGCCGAGCGGAATCCGCGGAAGGATCTTTTGGCACCGGTTCATGGCGTCGAGACGATCACGTCGCCGAGCAAAGGTCGTCGGATCGTCCGAGAACCGTTCGAGATCCCACAAGTCCGCGAGAATCCGGCCGCCGCCGCTTCGATGGACCGCATCCACCGCATCCTCGAACAACGTCAGCGTGGGCGGACTGAAATCCCCCGACCGCCGCAACGCCTCGAGCGCGCCGTTGCCTTCCCGCGTTGGAATCAGCGCCACGACCGAGACGCCACAGGCAAACGCGAATTCCGCGGAACGCACTGCCCAGGTCACGGCTTCTGTCGCGGGAAGAAACGGGGGCTGCACTAAGACGAAGGCGCGGACGGAAATGCCCATCGCGACGAGGCACCCCGCCGCGCGGGCAAAGTCATCGAGCGTCATCCGTTTGTTCAAACGTTGCAGCACCTGCGGATGGACGGTTTCCAATCCCATGGCGACTTCCAATCGCGCCGGCCGGATGCGTTCAGCAAATCGTTCCACCCGTTCATCGATCAAGGACGGATGGCATTCGATCACCACGGTTTCAAATCCGCGGCACCGTTCGGCAATCGCCGCATGATCCGCGGCTGGAATCGCGCCCGAGTCGAAGAAACTCCCGGCGTTGTAGAGTTTCAGCATTGCACCCTTGGAAACCGTTCCCGCGGCGTTCAGAGCGAAATCGATCTGCTGAGGAATGGCGCCGATCGGAACGCGGTCGAGGCGGGTCTGTTGCCAGAGATCGCACATCAGGCAACGCCACGGGCATTCGCGGTTGGTCAGGAAGACTGTCAGCACCGGTCGTTCCACCGCCCGTTCACCCGGTTCCGATTCCCACATCCAGGCGCCCGGACGATCCAGCGGAAGCGAGCGCCGCCGTTCATCGAAATCGGTGCGATGGGAAAGGATCCAGGCATCCCGGCCGGACTGACTTTCCGGGAAAGTGGACTCGAATGCAGTGCCGGACACGGAACCAGACTAGCCGCGGCGTCCGGAAGAAGGAGTGGAAAAGAAAAGGCGCGCGGAGGAACCGCGCGCCTTCTTGAAATCGAAACCGGTTCAGCCGGGTCTCAGGCCAGGGAGATCTTGTCGCCCTTTTTCAGGGTGACGATCGCCTTCTTCCAGTCGCTGGTGTAGCCGGCGGCCTTGGTGTGCTGGCGGCGGGCCTTGCCCCGGACATTCAGGGTGTTGACCTTGACCACCTTCACCTTGAACAACTCCTCTACGGCCAGCTTGATTTCCGGCGCGGTGGCGCGGGGATCGGCGGCGAGAGTATACTTGTTGTTCTTCTCCGACTGAAGGTTGGCCTTCTCGGTGATCCGGACGGTCTTGATGATGTCGAACGAAGTCAGTTTCATGGCGGTCAGTTCTCCTTTGCGAGCCGCGCTTCGATCTGTTCGAAACCAGCCTTGGTAAACACCAGTTTGTCGTACTTGAGCAGGTCGTAGCTGACGACCGAATGCCCGGTGTTGATGGCGACGCCCGGAAGATTCCGCAACGCGAGTTCAACGTTCCGGTTTTCTCCACCGGTGAGGAAGAGCGTGGTCTTGTCGGTCAGGTCCAGCTTCTGGAGCACCACGAAGAACTCCTTGGTCTTCGGCGTGGCGAGCTGGATGTCGTCAATGATGATCACATCACCGGCCTTGAGACGCTCGCTCATCGCCTTGCGAAGGGCGAGGCGCTTCACCTTGATGTTGATCTTCTTGCTGAAATCACGCGGCTGCGGGCCGTGGGTGACACCGCCGCCCCGCCAGAGCGGGCTGGCGAAGGAGCCGGCGCGGGCGCGGCCGGTGCCCTTCTGGCGCCAGGGCTTTTTGCCACTGCCGTTGACGTCGCCCATGGTCTTGGTCGCGGCGGTTCCGCTGCGATTACCGGCACGGTAGGCGACCACGGCGTCGTGGAGAGCCTGTTGGCCCTTCTTGTTTTCGATGACCTCGAATTTGATTTCGAGTTCGCCGGAGGCGGCTCCGGAAATGGATTGGACGGGAAGTTTCATCAGTCAGGTACTCCTCACTTCTTCTTGGCGGCGGCCTTCTTCTCTTCCTTCTTGGCGGCACCACCGGCCAGCGCATCCTTGGCCTTCTGGCGCATGTCGGTGATCTGCTTCAAACGGGCGGATCCGATGGAAATCTTCTTCGCCTCGCGAATGACGCAATAATCGCCTTCGCTGCCCGGGAAATTGCCCCGGATGAGGAGCACGTTGTCGACCGTGCGGACCTGGACGATCTCCAGGTTCTGCGAGGTGCGACGGACCTGGCCCATGTGACCGGGCATCTTCATGCCGCGCATGACGGTGCCGGGGAAGAGGCGCTGGCCGATGGCGCCGGATCGGCGATGCCAGCCCTTCGCACCGTGGGTCATGTCACCGCCGCGGAATCCGTGACGTTTGACAACACCCTCGAATCCACGGCCCTTGGTGGTGCCGATGCAATCCACGAACTGGCCGACCGCAAAGAGATCCGCGCCGATGAGATCACCGGCCTTCACTTCCTTGGAGAAATCGCGGAATTCCTGGATCCGCTTCACGGCAACGCCGTTGAATTTCTTGACGTGTCCGAGGACGGCCTTGGTCAGGCGCTGTTCCTTCTGGTCGTCAAATCCCAACTGGACGGCGTTGTATCCATCCTTCCCGTCCTTCGATTTGACCTGAAGGACGCGGTTGGGTCCGACGAGGACGACGGTGACGGGGGTCATCACGCCATTCGCGTCGTAAACGCGGGTGTGACCCAGCTTCTTTCCAATGATTCCGAGAGGCATGGTCGTGAGTGACTAGATTTTGATGGTGATGTCCACGCCCGCGGGGAGGTTGAGCTTCTTGAGCTCGTCCACGGTCTTGGCGGTGGGGTCGAGGATGTCGAGCAGGCGCTTGTGGGTGCGCTGTTCGAAGGATTCCATGGACTTTTTGTCCACGTGCGGGGACCGGTGGACGGTCACGCGCTCGATTTTGGTGGGGAGCGGAATCGGGCCCGCGACGCGGGCACCGGAGCGTTTTACCGTTTCGACGATTTCACTCGCCGAGGCGTCAATGACCCGGTGGTCATAGGCCTTCAATCGGATGCGGATGCGTTGTCCAGCCATACAAAGAACAGGTTGTAAGTATTGTGTCGGTGAAAAGGGTGATCAACTGCGGGCCGCAGGCTTCTTCTTGGCGGCGTCGAGGACCGTGGTCAGGACGCTGTTGGGCACCTGCTCGAAGTTCAAGGGTTCCATGCTGTACGCGGCGCGGCCCTTGGAAAGCGACCGGATCGCGGTGGCGTAGCCGAACATTTCAGCCAGCGGAACGTGGGCATTCAGAACCGTCTGGCCGCCTTTGGCGTCCACGCCCTGGATCACTCCACGGCGGCGGTTGATGTCGCCGAGGAGATCGCCCTGGTATTCATCCGGGGTGGTCACTTCGACCTTCATCACCGGTTCGAGCAGGATCGGACCGGCTTTTTCAAAAGCGTTTTTCAGGGCGAAGATGCCCGCCATCTTGAAGGCGAGTTCGTTCGAATCGACTTCGTGGAACGAGCCGTCGGTGATGGACACCTTGATGTCGATGACCTGATAGCCGGCATAGACACCGGACTTGATGGCCTCGCGGATTCCGTTTTCGACCGCTGGGATGTATTCCCGGGGAATTGAGCCGCCGACGATGTCGTTGATGACCTCGACGCCCTTGCCCTTTTCGTTCGGTTCAACCCGGACGCAGGCGTGGCCGTATTGACCGCGACCACCGGACTGACGGATGAATTTGCCCTCGCCGTCCGCGCCCTTGGTGATGGTTTCGCGGTAGGCGATCTGGGGGGCGCCGGAATCGGCTTCCACCTTGAATTCGCGCTTGAGGCGGTCCCGGATGATTTCCAGGTGCAACTCACCCATTCCCGCGATGATGAGCTGGCTGGTTTCCTCGTTGGTGAAGACGTGGAAGGTGGGATCCTCTTCGGAAAGACGTTGGAGACCCTCGGACATCTTGTCGCGATCGGCCTTCGTCTTCGGCTCGATGGCCATGCTGATGACCGGTTCGGGGAAGGTCGGCGGCTCGAGCGTGATGTCGAATTCCTCGTCGCAGAGCGTGTCGCCGGTCCAGATGTTGCGGAGACCGACCAGCGCGGCGATGTCGCCGGAATACACGGCGTCGATGTCCTTGCGTTCGCTGCCCTGAATGACCATCAGGCGGCTCACGCGTTCGCGCCGGCGGGTGCGCGGATTGTAAATGTTATCGCCCTTCTTGAGC
Organism: uncultured Verrucomicrobiota bacterium; assembly: GCA_903907925.1. Lineage (GTDB taxonomy): Bacteria > Verrucomicrobiota > Verrucomicrobiia > Limisphaerales > UBA9464 > CAIVQB01. The sequence goes on along the minus strand of CAIVQB010000104.1, from coordinate 2,546 downwards.
TGACCGGAATAGACCCGGAAGAACACCAGCTTACCGGCGTACGGATCGGTCCAAAGTTTGAAGGCCAGCGAGCAGAATTGCTTGTTGTCGTCGGTCGGGACCTCGAGCTTGTTTTCGGATCCGAGCTCATGCCCGTAGGCAGGCGGAATGTCGATCGGCGACGGGAGGTAATCCACCACCGCGTCGACGAGAACCTGCACGCCCTTTTTCTTGAAGGCGGAACCGCAGAGAACAGGAACCATCTCGATCTTGCAGGTGAGCCGGCGGATGGCCGCCTTGAGGGTCACCGCATCGATGGGCTTCTCTTCCAAAACCATCTCGGCGATCAGATCGTCCTTGTTCGAGACGGCATCGATCAATTCCGCGAGAGCGTCCTTGGCCTTTTCCTTGAGCGCCTCGGGAATCTCCTGAACCTCGTATTTCAGGCCTTCATTGGTGACTTCACCGGGGCCCCAAACGATGGCCTTCTGGTTGACGATGTCCACGACGCCGGCGAACTGATCTTCGGCACCGATGGGCAGGAAGACCGGGAACGCATAGGCGTTCAGCTTCTTGCGCATGTCGTTCAACGCATTGTCAAAATTCGCACCGGTACGGTCCATCTTGTTGACGAACGCGATGCGGGGCACCTTGTACTTGGTCGCCTGCCGCCAGACCGTCTCGGACTGGGGCTGCACGCCAGCCACACCGCAGAACACCGCGACGGCTCCATCGAGAACGCGCATGGAACGCTCCACCTCGGCGGTGAAATCCACGTGGCCCGGGGTGTCGATGATGTTGATCCGGTGGGCGATGCCCGCGCGGGTCTTGAACAAGCCTTCTTCGGCCTTTTGAGTCCAGAAACAGGTCACCGCAGCCGAAGTGATCGTGATACCACGTTCCCGTTCCTGCTCCATCCAGTCGGTGACCGTGTTGCCGTCATCGACATCGCCGATCTTGTGGATGAGGCCGGTGTAGAAAAGGATCCGTTCGGTCGTCGTGGTCTTGCCGGCATCGATATGCGCGGCGATGCCGATGTTCCGGGTCAGTTCCAGGGGATACTGACGGTTCGGCGAATTAAGGGCGGCGTTGATGACGGCTGCGTCGCTCATGGTGGACTCGTATCGATCGTCGGTTGCGGAGAGCAAAAACGCCCCGGGTTGCCCGCGGGGCGAAGAGAATGATTTGTAATGACTACCAGCGGAAATGAGCGAACGCCTTGTTGGCCTGGGCCATCTTGTGGACGTCATCCCGCTTGCGAATCGCATTACCCTGGCCCTGGAAGGCCTCCATCAATTCGGCGGCGAGCGCCTCCTTCATGGGCATACCCTTGCGGGCATCGGCAAAATTGATGATCCAGCGCATGGCGAGCGCCGTCTGGCGTTCGGCCGGAATTTCCAGGGGAACCTGGTAGGTGGCGCCACCGACGCGGCGGGCCTTGGTTTCAACGCGCGGCTTGGCGTTTTCGATCGACCGGGTTAGGATCTCGAGCGAGTTAACGCCGGGATTCTTTTCGGCGAGCGCATCGAGGGCACCGTAGACAATACGCTGCGCAACATTCTTGTTGCCGCCACGCATCACCACGTTGACCAGACGGCCAACCAGCTGGCTGTTGAACTTGGCATCCGCGGTGACGGACCGCTTGCTCGCTTGACGACGACGGGACATACAAAGAACAGGATTAAGCTAGAACGGGAAATTACTTGGCGGCGGCCGGCTTGGCGGCCTTCGGGCGTTTGACACCGTACTTGGAACGGCTGACACGGCGCTTCTCGACACCGGCGGCATCCAACGTGCCACGGACGATGTGATAGCGGACACCGGGAAGATCCTTCACACGTCCACCGCGGACGAGGACGATCGAGTGTTCCTGGAGGTTGTGGCCCTCGTCGGGGATGTACGCAATCACCTCGAAGCCGTTCGTCAGGCGAACCTTGGCCACCTTCCGCATCGCGGAGTTGGGTTTCTTGGGGGTGCGGGTCATCACCTGCAGGCAAACACCACGTCGAAACGGGGCGTTTTCCAAAGCGGGGGCCTTGCTCTTGTAACGGAGCTTGTTCCGGCCCTTGCGGACCAACTGATTAATCGTGGGCATTGAAGCCTAAAGTGTTAGCGTGACGCCGACCGAAGGACGGCAACGGGAGCGCAGAAAGTATCAATCAGCATTTTGAGTGCAATACGTTTTTTGGACATTTTCGGTTCTCATCCCGGTGACGGAACCGGCTTGTAGCACAATAGGGCCTGAAATGGCCTCTTCGCCGTCAAAAGCACCCCATCCGGCTCAGGCAAGAATTCGTCGCTCCACCTCGCCCTGAACGTCGGTCAACCGGTAATCCCGCCCTTCAAACCGGTAGGTCAGCCGTTTGTGGTCCACTCCGAGCAGGTGCAGGAAGGTGGCGTGGAAATCGTGCACCGACAGCGGATCCCGGACGACATTGTAGGCAAAATCGTCGGTCGCACCGTGGACATACCCCGCCCGGACCCCTGCCCCGGCCATCCAGAGCGAGAAACAGCGGGGATGATGGTCACGTCCGAAGCTGGTCTGGGTGATTTCGCCCTGGCTGTAG
>CAIVQB010000103.1 GCA_903907925.1 uncultured Verrucomicrobiota bacterium | reverse complement strand
CCTCCCACATTCACCTGCCGCGGGCCTTCGGGACCCTGGGTGTCGGGACCCGTTTTCCACGCCGTTCGATCAACGCGCGGCAGTCGGGCGACCGCGTTGGTTGCGACGGCCGTCGGCAGGATGGCTTCGTCTTCGATCAAATACAGTGGTTGAGGGGTGACCGGTGCGCCCTCGATGCCGAACGGATTCAACCGCCGCAAAACACCCAGCATTTCCGACTGGTTGTCCTCCTTCAGCCGTTTGTTCAACGCCGCCATCGCCTCCTCTAGGTCCTTCACCACGACCCCGTGGGACTGCAGCGAGGCCGCATACGCCTCTGCAATCTGACGGATCGGAACGGTCCGCCGGATGCCCTGGGGCAGCCGTCCGTAGCGTCCCCGCCAGATCTCGCCGATCCGGGCCAGCGATTCCTTTTCGGTCCGCGGCACATTGGAGGCGGAAAACGGATTGTAGATGATTCGTTCGCCGAGGCGCGGTTCCAGGGTCACCAGGAGTTCTGGCATCTGCGACCAGTCGATCTGGGCGGGATTGACCTGCCTGTACAGCTCCTTCTCGCCGCGCCACTGGGTCCAGGTGATCTGGGTCCGGCCGGCGGCGTCGGCCGCGATCACATAGGGATCACCGATGAACACCTTGCTCGGAATGCAGCGATAAACCTCGGCCTTCAACCGCCAGCAAAAGCTCAACCCCTCCCAGGTGAACCGGCTGTCGACCGGAACGAAGTATTGCCGGAGCGGATTGAGGGACTGCCAGCCCAGCCAGCAAACCACAAACGGCGTCACCCACCGGCCCAGACGCCGCGCCCCCGCGGGAACGGTCTCGGTCTCGGTCTCGGTCGGTGCCAGACTCCAGCCCAACGCCGCACCCACGACCGGCAGCGCGATGCCCCGCCGAAGAAATATTTCCAGTCAGGCGCGACGAATTTCGGATCACGAATCCACCTCCAGAACCGCTCCGGCCAGTCCGCATCCAGGAAGATCAGCGCGGTGGTCAGCCCGACCAGCGGGAACCAATGGATGTCCTTGAAGAGCACAAAATGATTCGTGCCGTGAAAGATGAGGATCAGGACCATCCCAAGAATCCGCGTCCGCCGGAACAGCAGCATGAACCCGATCGACAGATCAAATCCCGCCCCGATCCAACTGATGAAATAGGTCAGCACTTCGCTGTGAAGGATCCGGCCGAGCAACTGCGCCTGGGACTCCGACAGTTTGGGGCCGAGTTCATCGATCACCCTGGCGCGGGAGAGAAAATAGCGGACCGGTTCGCCGTCGATCAGCCAGTCGGCGCTGACCTTGGCCACGCCGGCGTAGAAATAGGTCACCACCAACTGCGCCCGGAGCAGCACGAGCGTCCAGAACGGCACCGTATCGGGCAGTCCCTTGCCGCGATTCAGCCAGGCATCCACGCTGTAGCGGCGGGAGGCCGGCATCCAGATCAACAGGAACGTCACCAGCAGTTCCAGATAGTAATAGCTCATCCAGTACGTCCGTGTGGATTCGACGGCGTACAGGTAACCCCAGGACAGGAACACGGCGGCCGCGGCCAGTCGGTGAAACAGCCCGATCGCCATGCAGATCCCGCCCACCGCCAGCAGACCGACGAACACATGAATCCAGAACGGGGGCAGCATCGGCAGCCAGGCAAAGGCCTCATACGGAGCCCGGAACTTGATGTCGGCACCGGTGTAGAACGTGGTCAACGGCACCTGATTGAAGGTGCTCGCCGACGGGACACAGAGCGTGTACGCCTCCAGCGCCATCACGATTCCGACGCAAAACCGGAAGACGGCGAGCGACGCGCCGTTGACCGGCGTGGCCAGCCAGGCCTGGAACGGCGACAGCCGCGACAGCGGCCTTCCGGGGCGGATCGCCGCTGCTTCCGGCACCGGGCTTCCGGCATTGGATTCGTTGCTCATGAATTGGGTCTCTCAAGTGTGAGCGAGCCGGCGGCGACTTCAAACCCCATTTGTCGCCGGGGTTGAAACACCGCAAAAAACGGCCATCCTCGTCCATCCATCGCCCCTGACCACACCGCGCAGCACCCGCATTTGGCGAACGAATCCATCCATGAGCGCCGCCGATTCGCCACCTCCGCCCCGCGATCAAGATTCCTCTCCGACGCCCACACACCCGCAGCCGGATGGCATCCCGGAGCCCGGCTACCAACTGCTCGTGGACGGCAAGCCCACCGGCCCGTTTCCGCTCTCCCTCGTCGTGGAAGGACTCCAGTCCGGACAAATCCAACCCTCGGTCCTCGCCTGGACAGAGGGTTGGTCCGAATGGTGTCCGCTCAGCGAGTTGCTCCCCGAGTGCGGGCCCGCGCCGGTTCCATTGCCGAGGCGAGCCGTACCGGCGGCGGCGAAACCCGCCGCACCCACTGCCGGGGTCGGTCTCAAACTGCTCGGCGCACTCGCATACCCGTTCAATGGGGACGGACTGATCATCATTGCCGCCGGCACTCTCTTCTTCACCGTACTCAGCGTGGTTCAAGTGTTCTCCCTGATTCTCACCGTATTCAGCACCGGCTATCTCTTCGCCACGCTCCAGAACATCGTTCAAAGCAGCTCGATGGGTGACGACCGGATGCCATCCTGGCCCAGCTTCGACGGATGGGGTTCCAATCTCCTGCGTCCCGTCCTGCTCTGGTTTGCGTCACTGGCCCTCTGCCTGGGTCCGGGAATGGTGCTGTGGCAGGTCGGTGCCACTCAGAACAATTCCACCGTGATCGGCCTCGGAATCGCGCTCGCCGTCGGCGGTGGCGTCTATTTCCCGATGGCGATCCTGGCGGTGGCGATGACGGATTCCTTCGCCGGTTTGGATCCGAGAATCGTCGTTCCATCCATTGCCGCCATTCCCGGACGCTACGCGATCGCCCTCGCCGTGATGGCAGGAGTCCTGGCCATCCACGCCAGCGGATCCGGGCTCGCCGATCGGATTCCGTTCCGGCCGGTCGCCCGGCTGTGGGACGCGTTCACCGCCCTCTACTTCGCCGTGGTTCAGGCGCGGATCCTCGGATTGATCTATTTCACCAGTCAGGACCGGTTTCGTTGGTGCTGAACAGCCCTGAGCCACCCGGGGAGGCGGCCGTCGTGGACTTTCCCTGAACAACAGGACCCTTCCCAATTTTCAGACACGCTCTAAGATCACCGCATGATTCATGTCGGCATCGGCTACGATGTCCACGCACTGGTCGAGGGCCGCAAACTGGTCCTGGGGTGCGTCGAAATCCCGCATCCGCGCGGGCTCGATGGCCACAGCGATGCCGACGCGCTGGCCCATGCAATCACCGACGCGATTCTGGGGGCGATCGGCGAGGTGGACATCGGACATTTCTTTCCCAACACCGATCCGCGGTGGAAGGGGGCACCGAGCCGGGTGTTCTTGGAGGAAGCCGCGCGACAGGTCACCCAGCGGGGCGGCCGCATTATCAATATCGACGCCACGGTGATCGCCGAGCAGCCGAAGATCTTCCCCCATCTGCCGGCAATGAAGACGCAGGTCGCGGCCGCCTTGAACCTCGCCACAGGAAAGGTGGGCATCAAGGCCACCACCAACGAACGGATGGGATTCCTCGGTCGTGAGGAAGGCATCGCGGCGATGGCGGTCGCCAGCGTGGATTTACCCGAATAAGAAACAACACATGGGCGCCAAGGCTGAAATCGGTTGGACCACACCGGGGGAGGACGGCGTCAAACGCCATGTCTACGCCCATCGGATCGGCAAGAAGTGGTCGTTTTTTGAACGACCCAAACGGGCGGGAAAAGAAATCCAGTGGACGGAAATGGAGAACCCGCCGTTGTCCGACTGGCTGGAACTGCTGGAGTGCATTACCCGCCGCGCCGCCCGCGATCTGCACCCACCGGAACATGTCGAGGCCGTGAAGCGATTGATCCGCGAGAAGTTCCCCGAGTACCGCTTTTGAGAAGGCACGACCGTGCGACCGTTGATCCTCGTCACTCCCAGTCTCGCCCCCGCCGGCGTTGAAATGCCGGACCCGTCGATCAGCCTCGCCAACGCCTACCTGGAAGCCGTTCTCGAAGCCGGCGGACTGCCCCTGACCCTTCCGGTTTCCACCGATCCCGGCGTCGCAACCGACGCCCTCGCCCAGGCGGCCGGACTGTTGCTCACCGGGGGCGAGGACATCGAGCCGCGCCTGCACCGGCCGGAGGTTACCGACACGCTGCGATCCCTGTGTTTCCTCGACGACCCCTCCCGGGACACGATGGAACTGGAACTCATTCGTGAAGCCTTCCGGCGTCGACTGCCGGTGTTCGCCCTCTGCCGCGGTCATCAACTGGTCAACGTTGCCCTCGGCGGCACACTGTACGTCGATCTCCCGTCGGAAGCTCCGGGAACCGTGGAACACAACCAGGTGCAACGCCGATTCGAGGCGGTTCATCCAGTCGACATCGAACCAGACTCCCGGATGGCCGCGAGCGTCGGCGCCACGACGCTCGGAGTGAATTCCACCCATCATCAGGCGGTTCGCGAACCCGCACCCGGCCTCCGCGCCGTGGCCCGGGCCGCGGATGGAATCATCGAGGCGCTGGAATGGGACAACGCCACCGCACCGGGGAACGGTTGGTTCCTTTCAGTCCAGTTCCATCCCGAACGCCTGGCTCCCACGCAACCCGAACACGCGCGACTTTTTGCGGCCTTCGTCGAAGCCTGCCGGCAGCGAACCCAATAAGCTCCGCAGATCCAACCTCAATGAAACCAAACCCGATCATCGTCCTTCATCGATTCCTGGGACGACGGGTTGCGATGACCGCGTGGACGGTGGGCGCGGTGTTGTTTCTCCTGCGATCGACTGTCACGCCAGCCACGGCAAAAGAAAGTCCCGCACCATCGCCCGCGGCAGTCGCCGCACCGGTCGCGATTCCGGATCCACTTTACGAGGAGCGACCCGGTTCCTTCGACGGCATTGGCAAATGGTTTCTCGGCCGGGAGATCGCCCATTTCATGTCCCATCAGGGCGCGATGTGGCTCGAACGACCGGAACGGGAGGAGGAGGAACAGCCCACCCGACTG
>CAIVQB010000102.1 GCA_903907925.1 uncultured Verrucomicrobiota bacterium | reverse complement strand
TCATCCAAACCGTCAAACGCAAGGCCCGTGGCTTTCGTACCGTCGAGTACTTCACCGCCATGATCTACCTCGTAGCCTCTCATCTGAAGTTCAACCTCCCAGACCCGCTACCAACTACCCACACAAAGTCATATTGAGGCCTTTTTCGGCGAGCGGATTCTGCCAGCGACCGGGGCCGGGTCGCGACCGGAAGAGTCGCGCCGGATCAGGCCGGATCGTTTCACCGGCGAGCAACCAGGCATCGAGTTCCTTCACGCCTGGCTCTGGCGTCACGTCGAAATTGCCCAGCTTGCGCAACAGGTTCGGCGGTACCTCGGAATAGACCGTGATCGGTTCTGACCGGCGGCCGGGTGAAATGTTGTCCAGATCCGGGATGTACCATTTGTTGGTGGGGCCAGGACCCACCCAGACGGAATAACCGTTGAACCGCAGCCGATAATGGCCGGCGACCGGGGCGCGGAACTTGTTGAACTTGGGCTCGAGCGGTTCGTAGCTGCCTGCCACGACACCAACACCTTCGAGTTCCCGGAGTTCTGCATTGGTGGCCCCGGCGGAAATGGGGGCCTTGCCGGCGCGAACATCCGCCTGTCCCTTGAATCCGAGCACGGGGAAGCTGGCCCGCTCCGGCGCGGTGTTGAACACCGAGAAGATCATCGGCCCCGTGTAACTCCGCTGGTCCCGGGTGTAATAGCGGACGATCGACGGGGAGGGCCGGTCCGCCTGGGTCGCCATCACTCCGCGCAACGCCTGGTCGGCAGCGGCCAGATACCGCGCCATCTGGACATGCGAGACATCGAGTGCATCACCGCTCTTGTTGAAGCGATGCGACAAACCGTCCTCCGGCAGGGCATCACGCAACGGCAGCCACGGCGTGTGGAGCAAGTCCCGGACGGCGTTCTCGTATTCGTATCGATTCAACCGCCGCCGGGTGGCGCGGCCGTCGCGCGCGATGACCTTGAGATCTGCAGTCGTGAGGGCGTTGGCCAGGGTCGAGGTGAGGGCGGTGAGTTCCGAAGCCTCGGGGCGGGCTTTCTTTTTCGGCGGCATTTCACCGTCGCGGACCCGGTCATGAACCTTGACCCAGGTATTGAATTCCGAAGGGGACGCGAGATCGAAGGTCAGTGCGGTCAGGTCCAGTCCGCCCTTCCTGGTGTCTGCGTCGTGACACTCCACACAATGCTTCCCGACAAACGCCTTCAGCACCGGCGACGGTGCGGCGATGGCGGCAAACGTCGTCGTGATCAGCAACGGAAGGGCGGTGATGAAGCGATTCGACATGTGGAGGCGTCGAAGCATGGAAGCCGTTTTGAGCCCGCCTATTCAAGCGCTCTGATGCTGTCGACAGGGATGAGCCGGCGTCGGAAAGCGCCGATGGCTCTTACCGAAGACCGCCCCGCTGGGTGTCGCGGTAGGGAACGCCCAATTGATCGAAGAGAAAGCTGAGCACGTCGGCTTCCTGCGCGATGCGTTCGCTCCGCGCGGTTCCGGCACCATGACCACTGTTGGCGCTGGTGCGG
>CAIVQB010000101.1 GCA_903907925.1 uncultured Verrucomicrobiota bacterium | reverse complement strand
CTCCTCGGTCACAGCCTCAAAGGGTTGCTCCCTCGTCGCGCCTCGCCATCCAGTCTTTTCCTCGACAACAGGACCCTTCCGAATTTTCAGACAGGCTCTTAAACGTCGAACCCAAGGATGGCATGCATTACCCGATTCAATTGATAAAGGTGGAGCCGATCGTTACCGCGGTAATTCGTAGCCAGGTACCGCTGGAGGAACTTCCCCGATTTATTCCGGCCGCCTGCGGCGAGGTCTGGACGTTCATCCGATCCGCGGCACTTCCGCGACCCGGACGACACACGGCATTGTACCTCGATTCACGAGGATCGGTCGAAGTCGGTGCCGAGGTGGCCGAACCGTTTTCCGGCAATGACCGCGTTCAATGTTCAAAATTGCCGGGCGGCCGGGTCGTGACGACCACTCACTTCGGCCCCTACCATCGAGTGTCAGAGGCGCATACCGCGATCCGTACGTGGTGCACCGGGCACGGGCACTCCTGTTCAGGTATCTCGTGGGAAATCTACGGCCACTGGGATCAGAGCTGGAACAAGGATTCGTCCAAGATTCGCACCGATGTTTTCCATCTGCTGAATACCCTGAATGCCTGACGCGGCAAATGAGCATCAACACCATTTACTGCGCGAAGAGGCGGATAAATAGGCTGGAGACCTGACCCTTTTCCGGTCAACCCCGCATCCCAGTGGGCGACCCCATTTCCCGCCCTCGGCCAGGGCCAAAGGCCCGCGACATACCAGCCTGGGGCAACGCCCCAGGACGGCATTCCATCCCCGTTTGAGGGCCAACGGCCTGTACCATTTCTGGGCGGATTGATGAATCGTTCCTTCCGCTCCTACGATTCTGGGAACACCGAACCCCGGGACGTTTACCCGGGCTGGTATGTGACCACGACACCCGCGCTTCGAAGCGACAATCGTCAGCTTAAACAGAAGCCAGGCACGCCGCCGCCGGCCTCCAGTCGGATTCCGGTTCCAGAACAAACGTTCTAAGGGCAGGCAGAACCGCCGCCCAATAGTGTGAGAACGGCGGCCGCAATGCGTCTTTCACTTCGGGGGCGGCGGGCAGGTGGTGCTCAACAACCAACGCGTCGATAAATGCATGGATGGCCTCCAACAAAGCTCCGCGCGCCTCGTCATCGAAACCGCCTTCTCCCAGTACCCGAGCCATCTTCAGTTTACGTCCGGCACGGTCGCGATGCGCTTTCGCCTTGGCTCGCTCCTCGGCCGTGAGTGCTGCGGTCTCCGAAATCTCCGCAGGGGGATGCAACGTTCGCGCGGCGCGGGTGGTCCTGCTGACTAGCCCGGCAGCGATCAGGTGCTGAATCGCATCATCGGTTGCCCGATCGATCACTTCCAATTGCACCGGTGCCAGGGGATCGGCTTTGCCCGGCCCAAACAGGTCCGAGTGCAATGACTTCAACGTTTCACGCCAGTTCGCCGCATCGCGATCCACGACGACCACCAGAACGGAATGCGAACCGAATTGCGGATAGTTCTCCTCGCAACGGACCAGCGCGCCATTGAGGCGTTCGGCGGCACGTTGAACGAAGGCCAGCGCCGGGTCGGCGGGCAATTGCGGCTCCAAAACCGGCGGACGGGGACCAACTGCGATGTGGCGCGGGGAAACGAGTTGTTGCAGCCGTTCGATCATGGCCTGACGCCCACCGCGCAACTTGATTTCCTTCACTTCACCCGGTTTGTCGAGGACGCTCATCGCCACGGTTTGCTTGAGGGCGAGCGTTTCAAGCATCCGGTGTTCGATGGTGTTTTCCGAGATGAGGTTGATGACGGTGACGGGTTTCGTCTGATGCTTTCGCCAGGCGCGGGCGACGCGCTGTTCCAGCTTTGCCGGATTCCAGGGCAGGTCGCAGTTGATGACCACACTGGCCACCTGGAGGTTGAGCCCGGTCGCACCAGAGTCGGTGCTGAGGAAGACGCGGCACTTCGGATCATCCTTGAAGGCGTTGATCTCGGCGCGGCGGCGTTGCTGTGGGACGCTGCCGGTGTGCCAGGAGCATTGGATGCCTCGCTCATCGCAGAGATCACGCACAAGCTGGAGCATCCGCTCCCATTCGGAGAAGATGATGACCTTGACGTCGTTATCACGGCACTCGTCGAGCAATCTCCCGATCTCGGCCAGCTTGGGACAGGTGCGATCGTCCGAATCGAGGATGTAGTTGGTGTCACAGATCATCCGCATCATGGCGAGCTCGCGCTGAAGCTTGTCCTGCTCCTGCTGCGTGAGTGGACGACGCATGGCGGCATTCACAAGCTTCATCACCTGCTGCTCGTGCGTCGCATAGTTCTGCTTCTGCAACTCATTCAATGGGACAAAGTGATTGCGGTCGGTCCTTTCCGGCAGTTCGGTTTCCACGTCCGCCTTGCGCCGGCGGAGCATGAAGGGCTTGATCCGATCGTGCAGCACGTCGAGGTTTCGATAACCCGCGGGCCGCCCGCGTTCGTCCAACTCGAAGAAAATGCGGTTGAAACGGAACAGCGGTCCCAGCACGGCGGGATTGAGGAAGTCCATCAACGAATGCAGTTCGTCGATGCGGTTTTCTATGGGGGTCCCGGTGAGCACGAAGGCATAACGACTGCGGAGACGCTTGACGGCCTGCGCGGTCTTGGTGTTCCAGTTTTTGATCCGCTGGGCTTCGTCCAGAACGACAACGTCCGGCGCAAGACGCGCGTTCACGTCAAGCGCGTCCGCCACCATCTGTTCGTAGTTGACGATGGTGAAAAATGGCGTGGCCCGATCGGTGTTGTTGTAGCACTTCAGACGCCGGATTTTTCCACCGAAGACGAGTTGTAAATCCAAGCGGGTGAATCTTCGAATCTGCTCCTCCCATTCCGTTTTGAGCGACGCGGGGGTGACCACCAGCACTCGGCGCGCCTTTCCCATCCGCCACAGGAGCGCACAAGCGGCGATCGCCTGAATGGTTTTGCCAAGTCCCATTTCGTCCGCGAGCAGCGCGCGTTCGGTGAAGGCGAGATGCAACATGCCTTCGCGCTGGTAGGGAAACAGCGGCACAGTCGTTTCATGCGCCGGCCATTCGCCCTTTTGGACCCGAGTCTCGTATTCGTGACGAAGCTGTCGGCGCTCGCCGTCGCGGCGGCGGTTTTCCAGCCACGGTTCAATTTCCTGCGAAAGGCGGATTTCCGGATGGATGGTGTCACGAACCTGACGCAACGCGTCCAGCGCTGTTTCCGGCGAGCCGTTGAGCAGGCGGCCCCGGGCATCAAACCACTTGCCGACCGACTGGGGCAGCTTCCTTTTGCCGTCCAGCACGCACACCGTATTTGCCGCCGGGTCCACCGTAACTTCGATGCGGTTTGAGCCGGCTGCCTGCGCGGACTTGAAGAGTTGCTTGTGCCGGGCCTGAAGGTAAACGGTGACAGCTTCAACGTGCTTGCAGAAGCCCAGGCCGTTCGTGCGGAAATCCACGCAATCGCAAACCGATTGGTGCGCGTTCAGTCCACGAATTTCGACTGAGTAAGTCAGGCCACTGCCGGACTTGACGCAGAAGTTGGAAAAGATGGGATGCCGCGGATCGGTGTTCGTTATGGCAAACACTTCATCGCGGGCGCGCTGGCGACGCTTGTTGATTTCGTCGGTATCGGTGGAGCGCCAGTCGTGGGCGGGCGGCAGTTTGAATCTCCGGCTCGTTTTGGGTGCCTTTGCCATGGAAGCATCAGGATCGTGATTTGGCTCAACGGTGGAAAGGGTGATCGACCGGCCGGAGAGTGGGACTGCCGGAATTGATCGGGCCCAACAGACTGTCGACTACCACCTTCACCGCCGTTTTTGATCGGATACCTCGGGTCAACAAACCTGCCCTGCCCTTAACTCTTCCGGTGACCGGATTGAATTTCCCGGGCGAGGTCTCGGGCGCCGTAGACTTTGTTGAGAGCTTCCAGGATGGCGCTGCTGTGGACGCTGAGCGCCCGGGCCACGACGTCTTCATAGACGAAATCCAGCACCAGGCTCTGGAGATTGCCGTCGAAGATGATGCCGACGAACTCGCCGGCACGGTTCACCACCGGGCTTCCTGAATTGCCGCCGATGATGTCGGCCGTGGAGACAAAGTTGAACGGCGTGCTCGCATTCAACGCATCCTTCTTCTTGATCCAACGTGGCGGCAGATCGAAGGGCGGCCGGTTGTTCATGCTGGCAGCCCTCTCAAACAACCCGCCAAAGGTGGTCAACGCCGGGACCTTGTGTCCGTCCTCCTCGTAGCCCTTCACCGGGCCAAAGGCGAGGCGCAGGGTGAAGGTTGCATCGGGATAGCTGCCGGTCCCGTCCAGCGCGAACCGCGCGCGGGCGATCGCCGCATGGGCCTGTTGTTTGATCTCATCCTGGGCATCGAGAAGCTTCCGAATCGATCGAGCGTCGCCATCGATCAGGCGGGCCAGTTCGATCATCGGATCCTTCGCCGCCGTCACCGCGGCCGCACCGCCTTCATACAGTTTCTTCCGGAAGGCAACGTCGCGCACCTTCGTTCCCTGGATCAACTCCAGCGCCCGCGCTCGCGGCGATTTACCGTCCAAGACCTTCACTACCAGCGGATCGGTGTAGCCCAACAGTTCCGCGAGATAGGCGAGCGAATCGGACAGGCGCAGAATCTCGTAATCTTCGTAAATCGGTTTGTCGGAAAACAGGTTCAGCTCCAGCGAGGCGGTTTCGGAATCGACGAACTCGGCGAGTCGTTCGCCGTTGGGCTTTGGACGTTCCTCGCCCGCGCGCAGGAGGATTCGGGCAATGCCGTAGCTCTGGCTCTCGAAGCCGTGTTCGCCTTCGAGGAGGCGATACCGGAGCGCCTGTTGCCCAATGACCGCCTGAGCAGCGGCGATCTTCTCATAGGCGGACTCTGCCTCGGGGAATTCGCCTTTCAAAGCCAACCGGGTCCGGAAGGCCCGTTCCGCGACGACCTTTTTCCCCATCAGGACGGGATCCTGAAGGCCACCGATGCCGCCTTCGCGTGCCTTGCGGGAATTCTGAACGCCGAAGAAATCCTCGCGCGCGCGTCGCGCGTTTTCCTCGCTGCGTCCGCTCCAGGCGGTGAGAACGGAATCCAGCCGGCGGAGACGGGACAGCATGTAGGGGTAGCTGACGTCGCGGAGGTACTCCAACTCGGTCACGGTCAGCAGCCGGTCGGTCCGTCCTGGATGGCCCGAGACGAAGGTCAGTTCGCCATCGGCGGCACCGGCTTTGGACCACTTCAAGTAGTCCCTCACCTTGATCGGCTGATCGTTCTCATAGACCCGGAACAGGCAGATATCGAGATCGAACCGTGGGAACTCGAAATTGTCCGGATCGCCGCCGTAGAAGGCAATCTGCTGTTCGGGAGCGAAGACCAGTCGGACATCGGTGTAACGCTTGAACCGGTAGAGATGATACTGCCCGCCCTGATAAAGCGTGATGACGTTGGAGCGCAGTCCGGTTTTATCGAGCGACTCTTTTTCAATCTGTGAGGTCACCTTGCGGCGGGCCTTGAAGGCGTCATCGGCCGACAATCCAGCCGGCACAGCCGCGGTCACCCGGGCGGTCACATCCTCGATCGACTGCAGGACATTCAGTTCGAGATCGACGCACTTTATCTCTTCCACTTGCGTGCGGGCGTGGAATCCATCGCGGAGATAGTTCTTCTCCTTGGAACCGACTTTTTGGAGGGCGTCCGCACCGACGTGATGATTGGAAATGACCAGTCCATCCTCGCTGATGAAGCTGCCCGAGCCCCCGGAATTGAAACGCACGGACGAGCGCTGCAGGTGGGCCAGCCATTCGTGGGTGAGCTCGAATCCGTACCGATCCTTGAGTTGCTGGCGGGGTGGATTGGAGTAGAGCCACATGCCTTCGTCGGCCCGAATGGGCGTTTGAACGGCGGCGATGACGACGGCACAGGCGAGGAGTGAGCGGAGTTTCATCGGTCTGATTCGATGTACCGCGGGCGCTGGATGCGCCGGCGGACCTGCCGAACGTGGCGGGGAAACCGCCAAATTCAAACGGGAAATTCCGATTCAACCGAACCACCGGGTCAGGAGCGGTCCGTACACCAGTGCCGGCAGGTAGTTGGCGAGCGGCACCTTCCGAATGTCGAGTACCACCAGCGGAATGGTTCCCACGATCAATCCGCCGACCACGTTCAGGCTGTCCTTGAGGGCTGCGTCCCGCATCACCGGGGCGAGGAAACTGGCGGCCAGGGTAAGGGTGCCCTGATACGCAAGGACCGGAATCGCCGCGAGAATGGGGCTCCAGCCGAAGGTGGCGACAAATCCCATCGTGGCCAGGCCATCCATAACCCCTTTCAACGCCAGTGTCCGCCATTGTCCGTCCAACCCATCCTGCACCGCGCCGAGGATGGCCATCGGTCCGACGCAGAAAAGCAGTGTACAGGTGATAAAACCTTCCGAGGGACTGACCGCACCTGATTCCGCCGTGGAAGCCTTTGAGATTCGTCGCCGAACCCATTCGCCGGCGCGGTTCATCCCCGACTGCAACCGGAGAGCCCAACCTGTAAAACTTCCCAGCGACAGAGCGAGCAGGGCGATTCCAAGCTGTTTCAGTGTGTGGGTCAGAGGCGAATGCAATCCTTCCCACACCATTCCGAATCCTGCATAGGCCACCAGCGCGGCGAGACCTCCGCGAATCCGGTACTGCGTCCGAGCGGTCAAGCGTTGGGCGATCGTCAGGCCGCAAATGCCTCCCACGACGATCCCCACGACGTTCAGTGCCGTTCCAATCACAATGTCCGGATACTCCCGCCCGCCCGGACGGGGATCAATGCGTCATCGCGTAATAGATGATGTTGATGGCGAGCGGATAGTTCTTCTTCTCCGAGAACGTCCGGAAGAACCACGCATCGGTACTCTCCTCCTCCCAGCCGTCACCGTTGTCGCTATTGTGGCTCAGGAAAACCATCATCCGACCCTTGTCGTCGTTGATGGCGCGAAAATGAGGATCGCGGGTGTTGCCCCCGACGTGATCGTCCTCCCAGGTGATGCCGGTGTTCTTGTTCCGGATCGCCCAGTGAATGTTGGGGGTTTGCAGCGACAGCGAGTCGGGAAGATCGCAGACGCAATGAAAGACCGGATGACTGCGCGGGAGATCGACGGCTTCGCAGCCGGGCAAAGCCTTCTTCAGATTCCGCATCACGCCGTCCCATTCCGCCTGTCCCCAGAAATCGTCCACCATCATGAAGCCGCCGTTCTTCAGATAGGATCCGAGGGTGGCCGCCTCGACATCGGTCAGGACCATGTTGCCGGCCCCGCTGATGATGATCCACGGGTAGTTCGACAGGCGCGGATCGGTGAGCTCCAGCAGCATGGGATCCGGATTCACGTGCAGCGCGGTGAGCTGCTGAAGGCGGAACGACAGATTAAGATCGGCACCGGGATAATCGGTGAACCACGCGTAGCTGCTGCGTTCCCAGCCGGTCGAGGCGTACTTGATCCGGGTGAAGGTGAACACGTCGTGCGTGTAGCGCGATTCCATCGGCCAGGTCGGAACATTGCCGCGATCGACCGGATCAATTCCCGGACGGAATCGGCGACGTCCGCCGCCACCGAACCCACGTCCTTCGCCACCCGGCCCGCCACGACCGGGACCACCCCCGCCCCATTGCGCCACGGCCGGCTCCGCCACGAGCCACAGAAGCATGAGGGCCGAGAGGATCCGCTGGAAGGCACGCATCGAAAAACAGGACTGGGTCGAGAAAACAGCGCGGGCACGATTCCGCAAATACAAAATCGGCACCAAGAGCACGGCGGTGATTCAACCTGGGAGCGCCGTCATCCTGCAGCCGCCGACTTTCAGGCCGTCAGGATGACGGCGCTCCCGGTTAAAACGTCGGCAGCGACGACGTTCATGAATCCTTGCTGCGGGGCCGATCGTTCCTACCCTCACCCGGTTGCAACGTTATCCAAACCGGGTTCGGGCGGCTGAGATCCTGACCTTCTGCTGCCTGCTCTGGGCGTTCAGTTTTCCGGCGATGAAAGGCTTGGGAATGCTGGGCGTTCGCGACGCACCGGGTTGGAGTTCGGGTGCCTTCGCGGCGGGATGCATCGCGGTGCGGTTCTGGGGGGCTGCGTTGCTGCTCCTGGCGTTGTGCGGACGTTCGGTGTCCCGATTGACCCGCGCGGAGATCCGGCAGGGCCTCGGTCTCGGCCTTTGCGGTTCGCTCGGCCTGATCCTGCAAATGGACGGAATGGCCTACACCCGAGCTTCCACTTCGGCCTTTTTGACCCAGGGTTACTGCATCTGGATTCCCTTCTGGTTCTGCGTCCGATCACGGCGTTTCCCGGCATTTCCGGAATGGTTTAGTTCGGTGTTGGTGCTGGTTGGCGCAATGATTCTCGCGGGTGTTCGACCGGGCGCATTGCACATGGGACGTGGCGAATGGGAAAACCTGCTCGGATCAACGCTCTTCGCCGGACAGATCCTGATCCTCGATCACCCCACCTTCTCGGGAAACGACGTTCGGAGATTCAGTGGAGTGATGTTCACCACCATCGCGGTGGTTTGCACGGCGCTGGCCCTCGCAACCGGTGGATCGAAGACGGAATTCTTCCACGGATTGACCTCGCCCGCGGCGCTCGGCCTCAACGCGCTCCTAATCGGTCCGTGTACGTTGATGACCTTCCTGTGGGCCAACCGATGGCAGCGCGAGGTGCCTGCGACCGAGGCCAGCCTGCTCTATTGCACTGAACCGGTATTCACCAGCCTGGTCACCTGGTTCGTCCCGGGCTGGTTGTCCCGCTGGTCCGGAATCGAGTATCCGAACGAACGGCTCACCTGGAATCTCGTCCTGGGAGGAGGACTGATCCTGTCCGCAAACCTGTGGCTGCAGTGGCGCGGACGCCAGGCAGCCAACATCAAGAGCCCGTAGCCGGCCCGATCAGTTTCCGCCGGGGAGGATCGACTTGAGCGAATCCAATGGATTGCTGGCCGGCGCGGCTTCGGCCTTCTTCTCGTCGACCTTCTTGTCCACCAGCAATTCGCCGCGCTTCTTCAACAGCGGTTCAATCGTCCATTTCTTGATGACAACGGTCCATTTGCCGAAGGCCTGCTCGGCCTTCAGTTTTTCCTGCTGCTTGGCCAGGTGATCCTTGAATTCCTTGTCCAAGCGGGCCTTGTCCTCGGGCTTCTCGTCCTTGCCCGCAACCCGCTCGGTCTGGAACGCCGCGTCCACCGACACCTGGATTGGATACGACTCTTCACCCTCCTGCTTGCCGATTCGGAATTTGTAGATGAATCCGGTGGTTGTCCGGACCAGCGCCTCGACCGGATGATCCAGGCCGAGAGCCTTGAGGTCGGGATTGATCCGAACGTCATCGATGCTCGGCGCGCTGAGAAGACTGGCAAAAACCGATACCTTGTTCTTGTCGAGCACTTCGGCCGGAGTGGCGGCGGTCAGCGACCAATCCCCCATCTCGTTGGTTCGGCTGATGGCGAAGCTGTTGGTCGATTCGGGAAAGGTGATTTCCACCGCCACGGGTGGCTCAACCTTGACGAACTCCTTGGCGATCCAGTCTTCGGGTTTGGGATTGGCGTTGGCCAGCGGTTCACTCACCACGGCAACGGTGGCGAGGTCGGAGCCCACCATCACGTAACGACCATCCGGCCATGCTCCACCTCCCATCGGACCTTCCGATGCGCCACCGCTCTTCATGTGCTTGGCCCCGAGCATCAGGCTCTTGAAAGGCTTGCCGTCAGCACCCAGCAATTCCACCAATGTTCCCGCCTCACGGGTGAGTTCGAGCAGACCCAGGCGCGACATCCCGACACGCTGCGGTTGCGTGACCTTGAGATCGGATAGTTTTCGGACGAACTCCGAGACATCGCCGAAATTGGCGGGAAAGTCGGACCGCTCGCGGACGCCCCAGGCATCGCCCGTACGGAGAATGTTAACCACATTCGAACCCTGGGTCAGCCGCACGCCGGCCACCGCGCTGAGGTCGATGTTTCCAAGGACCTTGGCGCCCATTTCGGTGGCAGACCGGGAATAATCCGCCTGGCGATTCCGCATCACCATCACGCCGCCGCCTCCCAGAACCACGGCGGCCAGCAACAAGAGAATCAGGTGTTTCGACTTCATACGCACTTCAACCGTTCATCGCCCACATCGTCCGGAATTCCATTCAACGCGCGGCCATTTTCTTGCGCCGGGCCATCGCCAGGCCGATGCCCGCCACGGTGACGAGAACCGGCATCGCGGCGATGTTCATCCATTTAAGGCGGTTTTCGAGGGCTTCCACATCCTGCCGGAGATTGCGCCGCTCCTTCCGCAATTCCTTCTTCGTCTCCGCCTGCTGCTCGCTGAACTGCTTCAACGCCGCCTGTTGTTCCGGTGAAAGAATCAGCCGCGAGGTATTGCCCTCCTTCTTCACCTGCATCTCGGAAAGCTTGGCCTGGAGGTCCTGAACCTTCTTGTCGAGCGCGCCGATCTTCTCCTGATACCGGAGTCGCGCTTCGGTCTCCATCTTCTGCATCACGGTGAAGGGGCGGCGCACCGAAGCGCGGCCACGGGCACCCACGAGACTGGAATCACCGGCCGCCTGTTCGACAAGGCTGAGCAGGAGATTCAGGTTGCCGTTGCGCGGCATCGCGACCCGCATGAATTGATCCACCTGGACGCAGTAGGGATCATTGAGCATGTCCGCATCGCCGAACAGGTAGACCACACCGTCGGACTTAGCCTCCTTCAAGAAATCACCCACCGGTTTGGCTGCATCCTTCTTCTCGCCGTCCCTGGCATCGTCGTCTTTCTTATCCGCCGCCGCCGGTTTTCCATCCGGGAAGGCCGTCTTGAACCGGCCGGTCAGGCGCATGCCGAGGGTGTAGTTGATGCCGCTGGGTTTGAAGTCATCGACGATCTTCTGGCCGTTGAGCTGCGCGGTGACCCCGTCGACCAACTGCGAATCCTTGGTCGTCTTGAGCAAGACATCCTGTTTCAAGCCGGCGGACGGTGAACCCGTGAACGCTCCAGCGAATGGAATCCACAGGTCGTCGGTCTGGCTGGTGACCGCGTCATCCCGGTTCACACCTTCGGAATTCATGAACAGGAAGGAAGGCACCAACTGCGGACGCCCGTCACGTCCACCCAACTGCCGCATGAAGCGGAGATCGGCCACAACCTTCGCGGTGTCGAATTCAAATCCCCAAGACTTGAGCAGCTTGGGCAGCGAGGATCCGCCGCCTAGATTGAAGCCCATCGGATTCGGTTGGCGGTTGTCGGAAAGGCTCAGCGCATCGAGGAAGGCGATCAGCTTGCCGCCGCGAAGGACAAACTGGTCGAGGGCGAACTGCGCCTTGTCGGTGATGTCCTTGGGATGCAGGACCAGCAGCACCTGGATCTTGGGATCGATCGCGTCGACATCCATGCCGACCTGTTGAACATCGAAATCCTGTTTCAACTGGCTGATGACCACCCACGGTTCACTGCCCTGACGCCCCATCTGCATCATCATCGGGTTCGACGGAGTTCCAAAGACCGGCAGCGGTGACATGACGCCGACCACGGGTTTGTTGGTGGTCAACACCTGCGCGATGGCGTGGGCGAAATCGTATTCGAGCAGCTTCTCCCGGCGGGGATCCAGGAATGCCAGCACCGATTTCTGCGGGGCGTACTCGATGGCGACGCCGAGGTAAACCTGCTCGCCGGTGTTGAGCATCTGGGGCTCGATCCCGTCGAGCTTCGCCGAATCCTCGGCTTCAGAATCCGGTTCCGGATCCAGTTTTTTGATTTCGAGATTCCCATGCGACGCCACCTTGAATTCAGCGAGCAGATCCTCGACCGACTGGGCGAAGGTCTTCAACTGGGCCGGCATCCGGTCCTTGCCCTGGCTGATATAGAGCCGGACGGCGACCGGGGCATCGATCTTCTTGAGGATGGACCGGGTTCCGTCGGACAGGGTGTGGAGGCGGTCGGCGGTGAGATCAACGCGGACGCGGAGCGGGCTGACGATCAGGTTCGCACCGACGACGGCAATGAACACCAGCGCCACACCGGCGGCGGAATAGAGGAGCGTCTGGAATTTGGACTGTTTCATGACGGGACAGGAAGAGGTTCGGCTGCGGAATCAGGCACCACGGAGTCCACGGAGAATCACGCCCGTGCCGAACAGGCTGAAAACCATCACGCTGACAAAGAAGAGGAGATCACGGAGATCCACCACGCCGCGTTGGAAATTGCCGAAATGCGGCATCACGCTGAAGGAGGCGACGAGACTGACCAGCGAATCGGGAGCCCAGCGCACCAGCAGGTTGGTCACCGGTTCCCATCCGGCGAGGATGAGGAAGAAACAAATCACGACGGAGAGAATGAAGCTGATCACCTGGTTCCGGGTCAGCGCCGAGGTCATCACCGTCACCGCGAGGTACGCACCCGCCAGGAGAAAACTGCCCAGATAACCCGCGGCAATCGCGCCGTAGTCAGGCGAACCGAGATAACCCACGGTGAGCATCACCGGAAAGGTCAGGCCAAGGGCGACGGCAAGGAAGATCCACGAGGCGATGAATTTTCCGAGGATGGCTTCCCACGCGGCGATCGGAAACGTCAGCAACAGTTCGAGGGTTCCCACGCGGCGTTCCTCCGACCACAGCCGCATGCCGGCGGCGGGCACGAGAAAGAGATAGATCCACGGATGCCAGCTAAAGAATGGCATTGCAAGGGACGCCTCGCCGATTTCAAAGAACCGCCCGAGCATGAACGTGAAAAATCCGTTCAGCAGCAGGAAGATCACGATGAAGACGTAGGCGACCGGCGAGTTGAAGTAACCGTTCAGCTCGCGCTTGGCGATGGTCCAGATGTGACGGGAGGAATCGGAGGACATGGGAGAAAATGTTGAAATCGGTGGAACCGGCGCGGACCGCATGGGCAACTAGGCGGCGCGTTTCACGGTGTCCGGAAGCGTGATGCTGCGGAACACCTCATCCAGGCGGCCCTCTTCGGTGTGAAGTTCCTCAAGCCGCCAGCCGGCCTGGGTCGCGGCCTCGCCCACGGCGCGCGCGAGTTCGCCCGACAGCACCCGGTCCCGGGGCTGGATGCGGGCGGTGACGATGGCACCCTCGGTTTGAACCGTGACCCTGCCGGCGGTCATCAAACCTGACAGCCTGGATTTGACGGCATCGGCGCCACCGCCGGAAATCCGCAATCGAACCTGGCCGGCGGTCTCGGAACGCGCCTTCAACTGAGCCGGAGTCCCATCCGCCACCACCGAACCGCGGTCGATGATGATGGCCCGGGAACAGACCGACTCGACCTCTTCGAGAATGTGGGTGCTGAAGATGATCGCTTTCTTTTCGCCCATCCGTTTGATGATCTGACGCACCTCGTGTTTCTGGTTGGGGTCCAGACCATCGGTCGGTTCATCGAGCACCAGCACGTCGGGATCGTGAATGATCGACTGGGCAAAACAGGTGCGGTGACGGTAACCCTTCGACAGCGTATCCACCGATTGATGGAGCACGCCTTCCAGGAAGCACAGAGTGACCACGCGCTGGATCGCTTCTTCGCGGGTTCGGCCGGTCATTCCGCGCATTTCGGCGGCAAAACTCAGGAACCCGTGGACCGTCATGTCGCTGTAGCACGGGGCGCTTTCCGGGAGATACCCGATGAGGCGCTTGGCCGGGATCGGATCCTCGGCCAGGTCATGGCCACCAACGGAGACCCGTCCCGAAGTCGGCGGGATGAATCCGGTGATCATCCGCATGGTGGTCGACTTGCCGGCGCCGTTGGGTCCGAGGAATCCGAGGATCTCGCCGCGCTTCACCGTGAACGAAACGTTGTTAACGGCCCGTTTGGGGCCGAATTCCTTCACCAAGTTCTCGACAATAATCATGACTTCAAATGCCGGATCCCGGCGGATTTCCAAAAAAACCGGACGTAAAAAAAGCAAACGCCCGCAATCCCGTCAAGGGGTGCGGGCCGCCCGCCAACGGCCGAAAATGGAACCGCCGACATGACATCACACCCCGGGAGTTTGTTCAAACAATGTTCCTGAAGCCGGGTCCACGGAGTCGAAAAGAAAGGATTTGGACGGAATGGACAGAATGAACCGAATCCGGGCCGTTCACTTCAAATCTGCAGATCTCCTACCGTTACAACTCGCTCGATCGCCGGCTTGGTGGTGGAAAGAGTGATACGGACGGCGCGGATTTTTGCCGACTACCAAGGCGCCGCCCCAATCCGGCCCATTCAGTTCATTCTGTCCATTCCGTCTCAATCAGTGAATCCGTGTCTCTCGACGGCCTTTCCCGAATTGCCCGTCCCGATTGTCCCGGAGCACTTGCCAAACCGGGCGGAGTCATGCGTGCATCGGGCCGACCTCCATCGCCCATGAACTCCCTGCAACGCGCTCTGGCACCGGCATTCCTCCTGGCCCTTCTACCGATCCTCGCGGCCGACAACCCCTACCCGCCCGGGCCCGATTCCAAACCGCAGGAAGGCGTCCCCAAGGGCGAGGTCATCAAGGGCGAATACCTTTCCGGCACCAACAGCGTTTTCCCCGGCACCGTCCGCAGCTACTCGATTTACATCCCGCAACAATTGGATCGCGCTCAACCCGCCCCGCTGATGGTGCTGCAGGACGGTGGCGGCTACGAAGCGGTCAACGTGCTGAACAACCTGATCGCCAAGAAAGAGATTCCCGCGCAGATCGGCGTCTTCGTTTCGCACGGACGGGTCCGCGCCCATTCCACCAACGCCCTCGACCGCTTCAATCGGAGCTACGAATACGACGGACTCGGCGGGAACTACGCCAAGTTTCTCATGGAGGAATTCCTGCCGCACGTCGAACGCGAGCATCACGTGAAGTTCTCCAGCAATCCCGATGACCGCGCCATCGGCGGTGCCAGCAGTGGTGGCATCGCCGCCTGGACCGTGGCCTGGGAACGGCCAGATGCGTTTCACCGGGTCTTCACCAGCGTCGGAACCTATGTCGGTCTCCGTGGCGGCAACAACATTCCCACGCTGGTCCGCAAGAGCGAGCCGAAGCCCATCCGCATTTTCCTTCAAGACGGCGAGAACGATCTCAACATCTACGGCGGCGACTGGTGGATGGCGAACCAGGAAATGGAACGCGCCCTGAAGTTCGCCGGCTACGACGTGAACCATGCCTGGGGCAACGGCGGCCACGATGGCTATCTCGCGACCCAGGTCTTCCCCGACGCCCTGCGCTGGCTTTGGCGCGACTATCCCGCACCGGTGAAGGCCAACGCCGAGGGCAAATCCAAGCAACCCGTGGTGACCGACGTTCTTCTCCCGGGTGAAGACTGGAAACTGGTCGGCGAAGGCTATCGCTTCACCGAAGGCCCCGCCGTCAACACCCGTGGCGAAGTCTTCTTCTCCGACATTCCCAACAGCCGAATTCACAAGGTCGGATTGGACGGTACGGTGACCGTGTTTGCGGAGAATACCGGTGAAGCGAATGGATTGATGTTCGGTCCCGACGGACGTCTCTTCGCCTGCGCCAATGCAAAAAAACAGATCCTCGCCTACACCGAGGATGGCAAATCGACGGTGATCGCCGATGGACTCGAATCGAATGACCTCTGCATCACCCACGGTGGAAACATCTACGTCACCGATCCGCCCCATAAACAGGTCTGGTTGATCACGCCAGACGGAAAGAAACGCGTCGTGGACACCGGTCTGCGATTCCCGAATGGCGTCCGATTGTCACCCGATCAGAGCCTGCTCTACGTCGCCGACACCCAGGCGCAGTTCATTTATTCCTACCAGATTGCCGACGACGGGTCGCTGGAGTTCAAGCAGAAGTATTACCATCTCCACCTGGTTGATGGCTCGGTGCAGAGCGGTGCGGACGGGATGGCGCTCGATACCCAGGGACGGTTGTACGTCGCCACCGAAATGGGGATTCAGTTCTGTGATCAGGCCGGCCGGGTGAATGGCATCATTCCCAAACCGCAAAACAAATGGCTCGCCCACGTGGTGTTCGGCGGGCCGAACTTCGACACGATGTACATCACCTGCAGCGACAAGGTGTACTCGCGCAAGACCCGGGTTCACGGCGTGCTCAGTTCCCAACCGCCGATCAAACCCCCTGCCCCGCGGCTGTAGAACCTCAGGCGAAATGACGCGGTCAAAGCCGGCTTGAAGTGGGATTGACGCCGTGTCGGACCGCCTGTCCCGCGCTTCGGGCACCCTCCCTTCAATTCGCAATGGAGGGGAGGGCTGGCGAGAGGCAGCGTTCCACGGTCATTGCCGGGATCATTGCTGGGCGACTGCCACCGGGCTGCGAATGCCTTCAAACCCACTGCGGCAAGCCTGACGGAGTCGGTGGAGGAAGGGGAGGGATTCGAACCCCCGGATGCCTTGCGACATCTCCTGATTTCGAGTCAGGTGCCTTTAACCACTCAGCCACCCTTCCATGACCCACATTTGCTGGCTTTTTGGCCTACTTCCACTCAATGCGACTTGCAGCTTGCATACTGCTGTTGCATACTTTCCGGGTGAAAAAGGCCCAAAAGAAGAAGGCAGGCCAGAAGTTGGTTTCAACGAAGACAACCAACCTTCGACAGGCGCAACCGTCGGGGGTGTACTACTTGTTTGGCAGGTTCGGCGGCAAGCTGAAAAAGAAGAGCCTCAAGACAACTTCCCTAACGACCGCGAAACTTCTACTCGCGGACGAACTCAAGGAGCAACGCAGAGCAGCCGACTTGAGGAATCCCGACCAGAAGGGAGGACTTACCTTCGAACAAGCCGCAGAAATTGCGATCCGGACGCTTGTTGTGCGAGGGTGCAAGCCCCGGACCGAGCAGTTCTACCGGGAGAGGCTTTCGGCGCTCTACAAAGGCTGGCCAGAGTTACAGAAGATGCAGTGCGCCCGAATCTACCCAAACAGTTGTACCAAATGGGCGGAGGAATACCAAAGCAAGGTAAAACCTGCGACGTACAACGGCACACTCCTTGTATTTCGAAAAATCCTTGAAACCGGCGTCAATTCCGGACTTTTAACTTCGAACCCGCTCCGACATTTGAAAAAACTCCGGGCCATTCCATCCAAGCCGAATTTGCCTTCGCAAAAGGACTTTCAACGCCTTTTGGAATACATCGACCAGCTTCCAGCCCACAATGCCATGCAGGCATCAAAACTCATCCGCTTTTTGACCGTTACAGGGGTTCGACTTGGCGAGGCAAAGCGCATTTCTTGGAAACACGTCGATTTCGAGAATGGGTACCTTCATGTAGAGGGCGACCCGAAAACCGGGACCAAGAATTGGGAGAAAAGGAGTCTCCCACTGTTTCCCAACCTTCGCAAGTTCCTAGAAGCCGAAAATGCCATTCGGAAGGAACAGAACCCTGACTCGCCAGTAGTTCAAGCACGAGAGGCCCGCGGAACTCTGACAAAAGCATGCAAGGCAATTGGAATTGACAAGCTGACCCACCACGATCTCCGGGATTATTTCGCGACTAGATGCATCGAATTAAAAATAGACATCACAACTGTCGCCGGATGGCTGGGGCACCGAGACGGTGGCGCTCTTCTTCTCAAGACTTACGCTCATCTCCGCCAAGAGCATTCGCAGAACATGAGCCAATTGGTCACGTTTGGAATATAGCCATTTAAGAAGGTTAGCAACTCAGAGACTGCTCAATATATCGTTCGAGAGCTTTGACCGGAATCAAAACGATTCCAACACCATTCAGGCGCGGCAACTTCCCACGGGTTACCAATCGGCGCACACTCTTGACACTCAGGTTCAGGAGTCCTGCTACTTCTTCGACTCTCAGCATCGCAGAACGAGGTTTTGATTCTTTACTGCTTCCAATTCCCGATTGAGCACCTCGGCAGAGGAGAGGATCGGATGTTCTATTGGCGATTTCCGGGCGACTATTATTATTTGGTTCCATTATTTTAGGGGTTATAAGCAACAACAAGTAATTTATTGCATGGTGTCATCTAATATAGAATCACCCCTAAAGTCAAGATGATTCAGGCTCTCCAAGCGCTTTTTTGACGGAATTCTTTTTTAATTTGAAAAATCCCCGCCAACCGACCAACCAAAGGTTAATCTAATTAGTCTTTTTTTTCTTATCGGTTGCGTGAGGGCCTTTCGGGCACCGCCGAAACTTCTGCCGATTGATTTTTTTCTGCGCTGGGGATTCCGGAGACATAGTAATATAGCAGCGGAGTCCATTCGCCGCCTCGGTTGAGTCCAAGGCGGGCAGGAGTTGGGTGGACACCCTCCCCCATTTTTCGAAATTTACTTTCGCATTCCCCCTGCAATCCGACCCGGGGGACCCTGTTCTAAATCTCCCGTTTTTCGGGTAAAGGAAGGGGTGACCAAGACAAAGATCCGAATACGGAAGTCTTTCTACGAGATAGTGCTGGAGAGCGTTTTTCGCATTCAGAGCCTGTTCTACGGTAAGAACAAGGAATTGGGGACCATCTCGCCCGAATTGAAAAGGGCACTGTCTGGGCTCCTGCGGGAGCTACGAGAGGTCAAGACGCTGATTGAGCGGGATTCTCTGATCGCCGGCAACCAAAGCGCCAGAAGCAAGCAACTGGCTCAAACGGTCGCCATTATCGAAGAATTGGAAGAAAGGGGCGTTTTGACCGTTAATCGGGGGCAAAGGGAGTGAATCCGGAGTTCGGGGTTCTGGCGGCCTCCTATTTGTGGCTCTTTTTGACCACTTCAAGCTAAAGAAAGGAGATAAGGAGCAGCGCCCACCTGTCACTCTACCCTTCCCCACCCGGTTTCGACTGCTTTTAGATCAATTAGAAGTAATCAAGAGGGGTAGAGATTGGCGGCCAACTCTCCCTTATTCTATTTAATTTCATTTTCCCGCAATCCACCAGTATTTTGGAGCCTCCGATCTGTTAGGACTTGAATTGATTGGAGCGATATGATAGATAATGGCGGCATGTCGACCAGCCATTCAACTCCAGAATCCCCTAGGATTATTTTAAGAATAAACCATCTTTCTAACAATCTAAGAACTCCCGGTACCCCCATACCGGACCAAGGTTAAAACCAAAGCTGCGGTGTTCATCGTTGCAGCAAATGGCAAAACCCAAATTCGGGACACAATAGTAGTAGATTGATGTTTTAATTGTTTAAGATTAGTTAAGAGATATTTAAATGGTTTGTTACACAATACATTTAATATTAGTTAAGATGATTGCAATTGTGTTAGAATAACGTCTTTATCTGAGTAGTATTGTATTACTATGACTCTTATGGTTCCAAATGTTCAAAAGAATTCAAAGAAACTCTATCTTCGCTATCCTGAATCAATCGATTTAGACCTTTTAGTTCAGAAATTCAAAAGCAGCCGCCACTTTTCTGCCCTCGAACGTATTTCAATTGATGATTCTGAATTAAAATACAATGTCGCCAAAGTATTCAGTTTAATCTATTCATCGCAGTTTCGTAACGGTACCTATAAACATTTTGGAAAAAGTTCGCCCCTTAGTTCATCAATCTTAAAAGCCTTCGTTGGAAAGGATTACAAAAGATACATTACTTTCCTCAAGGATGAATCGATTTTAATTATTTCCACGTATAAAGTTGGCGGCTTTCCAAAAGGTTACCAACTGGTTCACCCACACGATAGTTCGCGGGCTATTGAGTTTAGTGACTTTAATCAGGAATACATTTTAAAAGATTGGACCAATCTCCTCGCCGCCCGGCAGAAAGATGAAGGTCCCCGCTCCGAATTGGTAATGGACATTGAAAAGAACATTCTCCAATTGGACCTTGATGGGGACATTGAAAAAGCCCTCGAAGACTACTGCGAGCGCAAGAGGAAACAGAACGAACAGCCCCATGAAAACAAGTTCTGGAACGTTCGTGATGCCCTCACCATGAAACAATTCCACCAATCATGGTTTTGTGTTCGGCCGAACGATTCGCGGCTCTATTCGACCATAACGGGTTGTCCCAAGGAATTGAGAAAACTACTCTCTTACAAAGGTCAGCGGCTAACTGAATTGGACCAAAGTGCCAGCCAACCTTTCCTTCTTCTTCATTTTTACAACGAAATGCGGGCTCCGGAAGCCAAGATTGAGGCCGCGAACTATTTTAATCTTTGGAACGAGACTTTAAATGGCGGCGACTTTTACACCAACTTCCTCCCCGGCGAGGACCGGAACGCCATAAAACAGGCATTCGTTGCAGGAGTTTTAAATAGAGCGGATTTCCAATTGCCAAAGAAAGGCACCGATCAGGCAAGGATCGCTGAACTGATAGCCGATCGGTTCAAAACTGATTTTCCACTTCTTTGGGGAGAGGTGACCAATCTAAAACGTTTCCGTCGCCCCGAAATCAAACTCAAGAAACCCAAGATGGTGCATTCTCAGTTTGCAGTTTATATGCAAGAACTTGAAGCTTCCATTTTTATTGATGGCATAGCCGCCGAATGTCTGGAACGTGGCATTTTCTTCTACACGGTTCACGATTGCATTGGGTGCCTGCCAAATGATTTGGAAACGGTAAAAGAAATCGCAGTTCGTAAAGTGACTAAGAAGATCGGGTTTACGCCAAGGTTTAAGTCTTGAATGCCGATTTCGCGATCAAATCATGTTGTGCCTATGTCGCTCCTCCGAACCCGGAAAAACGCGCTGGCGGTCAAAGAAGAGAACGGGACAGGCCATTCAAGCTTCAAGTGTAGAGGTTGGAAAAACGGGATTTGAGGGCTGGGGTCAAAAACACCCCACTTCCCTTTTTAGCCGCCCATAGCCGCCGACATCGGACCAAAAAGTTCAGCATTGATTTTAAACTAGTTTCTAAGAGTCCACAAAGGTATTACCGTAGGAAGATAAGTGTATTCCGGATCGGAATAGAGCAGTTCTTTCAATTTATTTACTGTCACATCATCACCGGGAATGTCATCTACCAACGAGTTGTTCGATAGTATTATTGATATTTCAGAATTATTAAGTGGCGTATCAATTGGAATAATCCAGTGGTATCTTTCAATTTCATCTCCAACCGCCCTATGCCCAAAAGCTGTCATTATATATTTTTCAGACCGGTCTATCTTCAAAATAAACCTTCCGTCAGCATCCGATGTCGCATTTAAATCTCCCTTCGGAAGGCTACGCATAAAGATCTCCGCTCTTTCGGTTATAAGATGTTGTGTTTGTTTATTGATTTTTTCCAAGGGCGTGTAATCGTTTTCCATCTCCTCATAAATAATCCGCATAGCTTCTCGCAATCCATTAAGCTTGACAATATTCGCGTTTATTTCACTTAAAACAGATGTAACAACTGTTGGATCTCCGGGATATCCAACACCTATTTGGCTCCGGTATCTCCACGTAATTACATCCCTCCTTGTTTCTTGAGACGCGATAAAATCGGAAAATGATTGCGTGACCATCTCGTATTCCTTTTTTATCGGTAAATACTTTTTCTTGTTTCTTGCGTATTCTTCTAGCATTGCGGAAAAAACCGGTTTCGTATCTGAATAATACTTCTCAAGATTAGATAATGCCTTGTTTTTATTCTCATTAAATAGCTTTTCTGGTGTCGCGG
>CAIVQB010000100.1 GCA_903907925.1 uncultured Verrucomicrobiota bacterium | reverse complement strand
TACCTCAATGTGCGGGAGATCGTGCGGAAGGCGAGCGGGGAGACGCTCGACCTGAAGGCCTATGAGGCCGACATGCGGCACCTCATCGACACGTATATCGAGGCGGATGAACCGCGAAAGATTTCGCCGTTCGACAACATGAGCCTGTTGGATTTGATCGTTAAGACGGGCATCGCGAACGCTATCAACACGCTGCCGGCGGGATTGAAAGGGGACCGGGAGGCGGTGGCTGAGACAATCGAGAACAACGTCCGCAGCAAGATCATCAAGGAGCACCTGAACGACCCCGCGTATTTCGAGGCCATGTCGGCGCTGCTGGACGAGATCATCAAGGCGCGGAAGGCGAAGGCGCTTGAATACGAGGAATACTTGCAACGCGTCGCAGCGCTGGCGAAGCGGGTGGACGCCGGCAAAGCGGATTCCACTCCGACAACCTTGGATACACCGGGGAAGCGCGCGTTGTTCAACAACATCGGGCAGGATGAGGCATTGGCGCTGCGGATCGATGAGACTGTGCGGCGGACGCGCCCAGATGGCTGGCGCGGCGTTCAGGCTCGGGAGCAAGTGATTAAGGCCGGGCTGTATGGGGTGTTGCAGGATAAGGACGAAGTGGAGCGCATCTTCCTGATCATCAAGGCGCAGACGGAATACTGATGGCAACCCGGCTGGAGTTTGGTGGCATCGCTGTCGAGGTGGTGCAGAAGGACATCAAGAATGTCCATTTGAGCGTTCACCCCCCGCATGGGCGGGTGACCATCGCCGCCCCGCTGCGGATGAGCATGGACACGATCCGCGTGTTCGCGGTGTCCCGGATTGGGTGGATCAGGCAGCAGCAGGCGAAGCTCCTGGGGCAGGAGAGGGAAGCGCCACGCGAATACCTCGATCGTGAGAGCCATTATGTATGGGGGAAGCGGTATCTGCTGCGGATGGAGGAGCACGATGGACCTCCCGCGATCACTCTGAAGCCCCGGTGGATGGTGATGCGGTTACGGCCGGGGGCGGATGATGCGCGAAAGCGGGCGGTCTTGGAGGAGTGGTACCGCGAGCAGATCAAGCTGGCCGTGCCTCCGCTGCTGGCCAAGTGGGAGCCGGTGCTCGGGGTAACGGTGAAGCGGTTCTTTGTGCAGCGAATGAAGACCAAGTGGGGGAGTTGCAGTCCCGAGCGCCAGGGCATCCGCCTGAACACCGAACTCGCGCGGAAACCGCCCGAATGCCTGGAATACATCGTGGTGCACGAGATGGCCCACCTGATTGAACGGCACCACAACGACCGGTTTGGCGTGCTGCTGAGCGGCTGCCTCCCCCACTGGCGCCAGCTTCGGCAGGTGCTGAACGGGGCGCCGCTGTCGCATGCGGATTGGGGGTATTGATCGCGTGTCGTGGTTACCGTGTCACGACGTCCCAAGGCCCGACGACAGGTTGCTGACTGGACTCCACGAATGACGATTCAATCGTCGAAAGATCGTCCTTTCCGAGTTTCCGTTGTAATACAGCAATTCTGGCTTGGCGCTGTTCAGGGGTCATGAGGGTTATCTCCCCCTCGACGGTCGTTGTCGTCCTCTCTCCGTAAATCCTCGGTGCCAGCTTCGCCGCGCGCCATTGGCGTGCCCAGATTTGCAGACGCACCACCTGCCAGTTCTCCGGCGTCGCAGCGTCGGCCATATCCACCGTCTGGTCGATGATGGCGTGCTGCTGCGCCTCGCGCGCACGCGCGATAGTCCTAGAAAATTCGGCGTCCTGGGCCATTCTTCGATAGACCGCTTGCTCGGACGGGCAGAGTGGGTCGGCACAGGCAGCGGTCATGCTCATCCCGCCTATCAGGCGGTCACAGAGGCGTTGGATCGCTTCGGGGTCATCGGTCGATGGCTTGATGCGGGGGCGCCCCACCGGGGTGGCTATTCGCGGCACAGGTCCTTGTTCTCGGACCCGCATCGGGACTTCCGGGCGATCCGATGCCTTCGGAACTTGGGGTAACATCGCCTTCCGAGCCATGAGTGCCTCAGTTGTGGAGCGTTGAGCGACTTGGTAGATCG
>CAIVQB010000099.1 GCA_903907925.1 uncultured Verrucomicrobiota bacterium | reverse complement strand
GGTTGGCAACGGGTTCGTAGCCGTCGAGCCAGATGTATTCGAGTTTGTATTTGGCCATGGATTAGAAGTGTTGTTGCTATTCGTGTTGCAGATCCAGAGCCGCTCCCGGAGCAGAATGGATGCCGAACGGGGGCGACTTTGCCGTGGAGGATTGAAGAATCAAGAAAAGCGTTGGAAATGCCCCGATGGATGAGCCGGCTTCATTGTTCTTTTTAGAAAAGCCCATGAAAACTCGCGATCAGGGCTGGCCGCGAATGAGCGGAATGAGCGTTTTTAGCCAGGTAAAGCATCGATTCCGACGACGGCCGGTGGTTCAAACGAAACATCCCGGGAACTCCCTCGCGCTCCCCCGATTCCGAGACCATACTTCAACCCGCTCGATCACATGCTCAAGGTCAAGGACACGCTTCGTTCGACCGTTCATCTGAGTTTCGATGGACGGGTGGTGAAGTCGTTTCACGGCCCCGACGCACCCGCGCGTTTCACAAATGAGGTTCGCATCTTGAAGCACTTGGAAAGTCGGGGATGTCCGTTTGTTCCCCGGTTGTTGGAGGCGGATCCGGAGCGTCTGCGGATCGTCACCACCAATTGCGGCAGCCGGGTGGAACACCTGGACGCGGACCGAACCCGCTCGCTGTTCGCCGAGCTTGAGCCGTTCGGCGTCCGGCATGACGATCCGGACCTGCGCAACGTCACCTATCGACAGGCCGACGGGCGCTTCTGCCTCATCGACTTCGAACTGGCCACCCTCCTTCCGGAATCCGAATGCCCCCCGATTCCCCACTGACCCAAACCTCACCCCGCGTTGCCGCGCAACTTCAGTGGTCGGGCTGGACCGATCGCGGCCGGGTCCGAACGTTGAACGAGGATTCGTTTCTCGGGTTGCGTTTCAATGCGCAAGGGGTGGAGCGCCTCGGCAAAACGGGCGATTCGGCCCTCGCCACCAGCGACCTGGTGTTTGCAGTCAGCGACGGCATGGGCGGGGCAATGGCCGGTGAATTTGCCAGCCGGATTGCGGTGGAACGCATCACCACACTGTTGCCGCCTTCCTTCCAAAAGCCGGCCCTCGAAACGCGGGAAGGATTGACCACCGTTCTCAACAACCTGTTCGTGGAAATCCATCGCGCTCTCGCGTACGTCGGTGGCAGCTATGAAGAATGCCGGGGCATGGAAACCACGCTCAGTCTCGCCTGGTTTACTCCCGGTTGGATGCGGTTCGCCCACGTCGGCGACAGTCGGATCTACCATCTTCCCGCCGGATCCAACTCGCTCGTTCAATTGACCGAGGACGACACCCACGTCGGCTGGCTGCTCCGGACCGGTCAGATCAAAGCGTACGAGGCCCGCATCCATCCCCGGCGTCACGTTCTCCAAAAGGCGCTCGGCGGCGGAAACCAATTCGTTCAGCCGCAGGTCGGTCGGATTCCCTGCCATTCCGGCGATCGGTTCCTGCTCTGCACCGATGGATTGTTCCAAGGCCTGACCGATGAGCGACTGGTGGAACTCATTGCCGCGGCAGTCCCCTCCCGAGCCGCGGGCGCGGAATCCTTGGAATTCAATCCAGCACGCGGCCTGGTGGAAACCTCCGTCGCCGAGGACGGCCGCGACAACACCACCGCGCTGATCGTCACCGTCCTTTAAATCCACGGGCGCACCCAGGCCCCTCTTCAACTCTTCACTCTTCAACCCCTCTCACTCATTCTGCGGGTAACACGAAGAGCCGCCCGTCACCGGCATCGAGCGAAACCTGCAGTCCCGGCATGTCCGGACTGTCATCCATCACTTCCGCGATGCGACCGGATTTCGGGCTCACTTCCTGAACGGTTCCCGCGGGCGCGTCGAAGCTCACCGTCGGCCAGGCGCTGTAGGCGAAGTCATAGTTGTTCAAAAGCACGGCGCGTCGACCGTCCGGAAGCCGGAACGAACCAATCAGATAGTCCCCTTCACTGATCGCCGTCACAAAACTCCCTTTGAGCGCCTCCGGTGTCACAGCTCCCGGTTTGACCCGACGAACGCCCGCGCTGGTCAATGACATCAGGGTGGGTCCAAGGTTCTTCAAACCTGCGTTGATCCGTCGCGCTTCCTCGTAGTGCCGTGTTCGACGTCCGTCCGCGGTCAGGATCGCACCCCCCTTGGGAAACTCGTCGCCGCGCGGAGTCCAGTAGCAGAAATACATTACACCCTTCGCTCCATAAGCCAGTGAGGTGAAGATCTGCCATCGCAACTGCGCCTCGGTCGGATCGGTATGAGGTCCGTACGGCATGGCGTTGAAAAAATTCCAGAACGGAACACCCGCCGCCAACGATTCCCGCCGCATCACCTCCAAGTTGCGACAGTAGTTCTCCCGGCCATCCCGGTCCGGTCGGAACAGCGGATAATGATCCATGCTCAACACATCCGGGTGCACCCTTCCCACGAACCGTGAAACGTGCTCGTCATAATTGGTGGAGCCCAATTGTGCCGCGGTGGCGTAATTTGGGAACAGATTGATATAGGCCAGCTTCCCCGGACGCGCCGTGCGGAGGGCATCCACCGTCTTCCGCAACTCGGGGAAAAGTGCGGCATTGGGCTCGTCCACAATCGAGTATCCCCAGACCGCGGGGCCGTCCGGCAGCGCCTCCGGTGAGCGATCCCCCACCGGCACCAACGCCTTCAGTCCGTATTTTTCGCACCAGTCCAACTGACGGCCAACCGGTTCCGGGGATTTCCCGCTGCAGAGACCGATGACAAATGTGAAGTTTGCCGCGGCGATCTCGGCAAAGCGGGCTTCAACCTCCTGATCCGTTTGCGGTGCAACCCAGAAGCCGATCGCGAAGCGGTCTTGAACAAAACGTGGTACGCCCAATTCCGGTGCAGCCTGGAGAAACGCCCCGGCCCCCATCGAGGTCATTGCGCCAAGAAATCCTCTCAGCACGCGCTCGAAACACCGGCGCAGCACGGGGCGGAATCCGAAACGAAGGTCGGGGTTCGATACCATTGATTTCCCAGCCTGCTCCGATCGGTTCCAAGCGCCAACGTCAAAGCAGTCATCCAGTGGAGGTTGCACCCGGCGACAACAAAAAACCGCCGGCTCCACACGCGTCGCCTTTGCGGCGACACCGGGAACCAGCGGTTGAAGAGGTGTTCTCGGAACTCGGACGAACGTCGGACCGGTGCTTCGCGTCAAGGGCGGCTCTCAGGCCGTATTTATTGACGCCAAGCGAAACCGGAATTCGACGGATCAGCCGTGGTAACCTTCTTCGCCGTGGTCGGCGAGATCGAGACCCTGGGTTTCGTCTTCCTCGGTCGGACGGAGACCGACGACCGCCTTGACGATGTAGGCGATGATGACCGTGGCGACGACTGACAAGACGATGGTGACACCCATGGCCTTGAGCTGTTCCATCCAAAGGCCGCCTTCAGCCACCAGCTTGGCGAGACCGTTGCGGGTCGCGGGGTTGGCGAGGTCCATCTTGCCGCCGACATCAGCGAGGTTGCTGACCAGGTTTCCATTGCCGCTGCTGGCGGTGGCGAGGATGCCGGTCACCAGGGCTCCGAGGGTTCCACCGATGGCGTGGACGCCGAAGGTGTCGAGGGCATCGTCATACTTGAAGAACGGCTTCAAATAGGCACAGGCCAGGAACGGCACCACACCGGCGAGGACGCCGATGATGACCGAGCCGGTCGTGTTCACGAAACCGCAGGCGGGGGTGATGACCACCAGGCCGGCGACCGCACCCGAGCAGAAGCCGAGGATGCTCGGCTTGCCGCGGATGATGTACTCCAGCATAGCCCAGACAAACGAGGCCACCGCGGCGGCAATGGTCGTGGTGGTGAAGGCGTTGGCGGCGACGCCGTCCGCGGCCACCGCGGATCCGGCGTTGAATCCGTACCAGCCGACCCAGAGCATTCCGGTGCCGATGGCGCAGAGGGTCATGCTGTGGGGAGCCATGTTCTGTTTTCCGAACCCGACGCGGGGTCCAAGGATGAGGCAGAGGATCAACGCGCTCCAACCCGAGCTCATATGCACCACCGTACCACCGGCGAAGTCGATCGCCTTGATCTTGGCAGCGGGGTTCCACACGCCGTTCATGGCACCGTCAATACCCCAGACCATGTGGGCGAGCGGGAAGTAAACGACCACCATCCAAATCCCAACGAACAACAGGACCGCGGAGAACTTCATGCGTTCGGCGATGGCGCCGACGATGAGGGCCGGGGTGATGATCGCGAACATCAACTGGTACATGGAGTACACGTTCTGGGAGACCCAATAGCTGTAGTTGCCGTTGGGCGTTGAATCCACGCCGTTGAGGAAGGCGAACTTGCTGAAGCTGCCGAACCACGGCCCGGATCCGTCGCCGAAGACGAAACTGTAGCCGAAGGCCCACCAGAGGATTGTCACCAGGCCGGCGATGCCGAAGCACTGGGCCACCACCGAGAGGATGTTCTTTTTGCGGACCAGGCCGCCGTAAAACAGGAACAGGCCGGGCAGGGTCATGAACAGCACCAGTGCCGCGCAGACCATCTGGAACCCGTTGTGACCGGGACCGGATCCGGCGACCTTGCTGGAGATCTTGGCGTCGGCCGCATCGGCGCCGCGGGCGCCGTTATTGACATAGGATTCAAGATCCGAGATGCGCTGTTCGAGGGAGGGATCCGCCTTTTTGGGGGCGTCCTCGGCCCGAACCGGACTCAGAACCGAGGCCGAAGCCCACAGGAACGTCAGAATAAGGAAGAGTTTTTTCATGGAATTGAGTAATCGTGGATTGTTGTTGGATGGGGTCACGAAGACTCAAACGGCGTGTTCGCCTTTTTCCTCGGTGCGGATCCGCACCGCTTCTTCGACGTTGGAAATGAAGATCTTTCCGTCGCCGATCTTGCCGGTCTTAGCCGCCTTGATGATGGCCGCGACCGCCTCCGGTGCCTTGGAATCCGCCAAGACTAGCTCGATCTTGATCTTGGGCAGAAAATCCACGGTGTACTCGCTTCCGCGGTAGATTTCCGTGTGTCCTTTCTGCCGTCCGAATCCCTTGACCTCGGACACGGTCATTCCTTCGACGCCCACGTCATGGAGGGCGTCCTTCACCTCTTCGAGTTTGAAGGGTTTGATGATGGCTTCGATTTTTTTCATCAGCTGTGTGGTGTGTGTGTGTTGGTGTGTGTGTGGAGTCGGTGCCGGTTTCACCTCCGGGACCGATGGACCGCCCGGCCGCAATCGCACGTCAGGATCAATCCCATCGTGCGACTGCCGCGGGCGGAAAATGAAAGTGGGACGACCCTCAGCGGCTGGCGCCGAGGATGCCGTAATAGCGGCGCACTCCGCGAACGAAGGTGCGGACCAGGACGAAGTTGACGAACCACGCGATCATGCGGTGGCCCCATTGTTCCCGGGTGACGGGGATCCCCTGGCTCGTCTCGAAGACGATCGTGACGATGCCCCAGACTGCGGCGACGGTGACGAGGCTCCAGAATGCCAGGCGGGGAAGAAAGATGCGGTTGCTGTTCATACGGCTGAAAAGTGACGGACGTTGGTGTGTGGAACGACCGGTTGTAAAGGGGGCCGGGGTTTTTCGCCCCGGCCCCCGTGAAGGAAACCGATTACTTGACCGGCGGCGACGAGCGATCGGTCAGTTGATAATCGGGGTAGGCCTCGACACCCATTTCGGGCATATCCAGACCGGCAATTTCGTCCTCGGCCTTCGAACGCAGAGGAATGATGAGATTGGAGACCTTGAACCAGATGTAGGCGAAGGTGAACACGAAGACCGCGCAGGTCAGCGTGCCGACGCATTGTGCGGCGAACTGTTTGCCGTCGTTGTAGCCGGCACCGAAGAAGGTACCAAACAAGCCGGTGACGCCCTGATCCGTCCAGCCATCCGCGGTCATCTTGTTGTACTTCGCGATCGAGGCCGCGCCGTCGTTCAGGATGATCGAGATTTCACCGGTCTTGGAGAGCAACTTGTGCACCCCACCCCATCCGGCACCGTAGCTGCCGTTGGCGAAGAGACCAAGGCTCAGCACGCCCCAGGCGCCGTTGACGCCGTGGACCGAGATGGCACCGACAGGATCATCAACGCCGCGCTTGTCCCAGAAGAACACCGAGAACACAACGACGACACCGGAGACCGCACCGATGATTACCGCGCCCAGTGAATTGACGAACGCGCAGGGAGCCGTGATGGCGACCAAGCCCGCCAGGAAACCATTGCACATCATGGACGGGTCCGGCTTACCGGTGACCGCCTTCATGGTGAGGTAGGTCGCCATGGCTCCGGCAGCGGAGGCCAGCATGGTGTTCACGGCCACGATCGAGATGTGGTTGTCGGTGCCCGCCAGGGTCGAACCCGGGTTGAAGCCGAACCAGCCGAACGCCAGAATGAAGGTTCCCAACATGACGAAGGGAATGTTGTGGCCGGGGATCGGGCGGGGCTTGCCGTCCGGACCATACTTGCCCAGGCGCGGTCCGATCACAATGGCACCCGCCAAGGCAATCATACCACCGCACATGTGCACCACCGAGGATCCAGCAAAGTCGACATGCCCGTGTCCGAGTCCGGCATTGAAACCGAGCTGAGCCAGCCAGCCGCCACCCCAGACCCAGTTGCCGAAGAAGGCATAAGGCAGGGCACCGACCCAAAGGCCGTAGATGATGAAGTTGCTGAAGTTCCAGCGCTCAGCCATCGAACCGGTTGGGATCGTCGCCGTGGTGTCCATGAACACCATCTGGAAGAGGAAGAGCGTGAACACCGCAGTATCCAGGACCGAGTTGGTCAGGAAGAAGCCGGTTCCACCCATCAGACCCCAGAGGTTTCCGCCGATGGTAATGCCCTTCTCCACGTTCAACAGCGCAAGCCCCTGACCGAGTGTTGGCTGCCAGCCGATCGGAACGGGACCGTTGAAATAGCCACCGAACATGATGCCGAAGCCCAGCGCCCAGAATCCGAGCATGCCGAGGGCATAGATCATGAAGTTGGT
Source organism: uncultured Verrucomicrobiota bacterium (assembly GCA_903907925.1). Lineage (GTDB taxonomy): Bacteria > Verrucomicrobiota > Verrucomicrobiia > Limisphaerales > UBA9464 > CAIVQB01. The sequence goes on along the minus strand of CAIVQB010000099.1, from coordinate 40,458 downwards.
CGCCATGACATGAGCCGCGTGTTTTGCGCGGCACAATCCGGTTTCAACCAGCGCGAAACCGGCCTGCATGAACATGACCAGGAAGCCGGTCACCAAGGTCCACATCACATTGATCGAGACCTTGTTGTGAGCGACGTTTTGGACAAGTTCATCCATCGTCGGCTTCGCGTAGAGCGGCGTCGGAGCGTTGGTCATCCCCAAGTTTTCAAAGGTCTTTGCCGGGACGGGCCATTGGAGATCCTGCTCATTGCCGGCGTTAGCACCGGGAGGGTAAGCGAGTGCGTCCGCGACCTGTGCCGGAGCCGGCGCATTGGTCGAGGCGGCCGCAGCAGGGGCATTCGTCATTCCCTGCCCGAAGGCCGAGAACGCCAGGCCCGCAGCGAGGGCCAGGAGAGAGAACAGTTTTGCAGTTCGATTCATGGTATTCTTATTGGGTTGGTTTTGTTGTCCTCCGTCCGGTCACACCGCGCTTTCCCCCTTTTCTTCGGTGCGGATCCGGATGGCCTCGTCCACGGACGAAACAAAAATCTTTCCGTCGCCGATCTTCCCGGTCTTCGCTGACTTGACGATCGCCGCGACCGCCTCCGATGCCTTGGCGTCGGTGACGACCAGTTCGATCTTCATTTTCGGCAAGAAATCGACCGTGTACTCGCTGCCGCGGTAGATTTCGGTGTGTCCCTTCTGGCGACCGAAGCCCTTGACCTCACTCACGGTCATGCCTTCGATGCCAATGTCCCCCAAGGCGTCCTTCACTTCCTCCAGCTTGAATGGCTTGATGATTGCCTCGATTTTCTTCATGGCAGTTGTTCAGAGTTGTTGCCCCTCCGAACCTTCTCCGGAGGGCGCCTTCGGCCCGCGTCCAACACGACCGCAAACCGAGGGCAAGAATCCCAAGCAGCGGGGATGCCACGCCAATCCGGCGCTCACAGTCATCAACATCACAATCATTTGATAACATGGTGGTTATACCTCAAAAAAAGGTTGTTAACGTCGGGAATCCCACATCGGAGTCTGGCTCTTTTTGAGCAGCCATCGCGATTTACCGCAGGTGCTTCGAGGGGAATGAACCGGGTCGCATCAGGGAATCTTACTGGTGCGCACCAGATGATCCGGCGGATCGACCGCACGGAATCTGATTTTGATGTCGCTTCGGGCGATTCGAATTTGACGGGAACGGGAGCGAAGGTCCGCGGGGAGGATTCGCCAATCCCGTGAATTCCAAGGTGCAGTTGCCTCTCCAGCAGTCACATCACCCGATTTGCAGCTCCGGGCAAACGAACTCCCAACATGGCACTCGCAGTGCTATGGCGAAGGAGAAAGGCGTTGACTGTCGAAGTGGGGTCACTAGATAGTCTGCCCACACAACTCCGTTCACTCACTCAAAAACCTATGAATCGTCTCCGTAAACAGCGTTTCAGCGCTTTCACGCTGATCGAACTCCTCGTCGTGATCGCGATCATCGCGATTCTCGCCGGCATGCTCCTCCCGGCTCTCGCGAAAGCCAAAGCCAAGGCCAACCGCATCTCCTGCGTGAACAACCTGAAGAACGTCGGCCTCGGCTTCCGTATCTTCTCCACCGACAACGGTGGCCAGTTCCCCTGGCTCATTTCAACTAACCAGGGCGGTACTGCTGAGTTCAACACCACCGCCGGCGCTGCCGTGAACGGTGGCGCAGGAGCGGCGGCACAGGCCAGCCAGACCCTCGGCTCCGTCTGGGTGCACCTCGCTGCGATTTCCAACGAGTTGAGCACGCCCAAAATCGTCGCCTGCCCCTCGGATTCCGACACCGTCATCGCCCCGAACTGGTCGGCCGTCGTCCGGACCAATGCCTACGCTGCCAACAAGGGCGTGAGCTACTTCCTCGGCCTCACCGCTTCGGAAGAGAATCCCCAGACCATCCTCGGTGGCGATCGTAACATCACCAACACCACGCCTGCCATGTACGGCGCGGTCGCTACGGGCACCCAGACCGCCTATATCAAAATCACCCAGGCCCAAGCCGTTGATCCGAAGTCGGCGATCGGCTACGACAGCAAGATCCATCAGCAAGCCGGCAACACCCTCCTTGGTGACGGCTCGGTCCAGCAGACCACTTCCGGCCGTATCCGCGACCAGATTCGCGATGCCGCCACCTCGATCGGCAGCGACCAGGAATTCCTCTTCCCCAAGAAGTAATTCTGGAATCCGTTCGGATTCAACCCCTTCAAAGGCAGCCTTCGGGCTGCCTTTTTTGTTTTGCGGGCCGGCCCCGCAGATAGTCGCACCCGTTTCCGTGGCGCGACAGCGTCTTGGACCGCGTGCGGCGGGAGCCGCCGCTTTGCCGGACGGGTGTCATCTGCAGGACGAGTGATGATCCGGAAAGGAACCGTGGTTCGCGACCACGCTCCGCTCCAAAGCGGTGTCGAGCCACCGCAGTCCACGACGACAAGCGTTCTCTCAGGTCGTCCGGCAAGCCAAGGGGGCGGGATCCATCATCCACTCACCTACGGCCCAACCATCTCGGTGACAATTTCATCCAACGTTCGCCGCGGCCGGAACCCGATCAAACGTTCGAGCTTGGCCACCGCCGGTCGACGGTTCCGCATGTCCTCAAACCCCGCTTCGTAGGCCACGTCATACGGAACCAGTTCCACCGTAGAGACCGACTGCGTCTTGCGAATCACTTCCCGGGCCAGTTCGAGGATGGTGATTGGCTGGTCTTGCCCGATGTTGACCACCTCCCCGCGCGCGGTCGGACACACGCGCAGCCGCGTGAGCGCTTCCACCACATCGGCGACGTGGCAAAAACAGCGAGTCTGGCCGCCATCTCCGTACACCCGCAGCGGCTGACCCGCCCGGGCCGCCGCGATGAACCGGGGTAAAACCATGCCGTACCGTCCGGTCTGTCGCGGACCCACGGTGTTGAACAGCCGGACGATCGTCACCGGCAGGTTTCGTTCCCGCATGTAGGCGAGCGCCAGAAATTCATCCATCAATTTGGAGCAGGCGTAACTCCATCGGCCCAAAGTTGGGGGACCGATCAAGAGGTCGTCCTCTTCGGAAAAGGCCTGTTTGCCGCTCTTCCCGTAGACTTCGGACGTCGAGGCGAGGAGCACGGGAACTCCGGAAGGTGCGGCGGCCGACAATACGGCCTCGGTCTCTCGCAGGTTGGTCTCGATGGTCCGAATCGGGGATCGCACCACCAGTTCAACGCCCACCGCCGCGGCGAGGTGGAAAACGAATCCGCATTCCGCAACCAGCGCCGGCAGGCCCACCAGGCCCGACACGGTGGATTCGATCACCCGCAATCCCGGATGACCGGCCACTGCCGCGAGGTTTTCGCGACTGCCGGTGGAAAAATCGTCGACCACCCAGACCGGGTCACCCGCGGCCAGCAACCGCTCGACCAGGTGCGACCCGATAAAGCCGGCTCCACCGGTGACCAGAACGGGTTTGTGCATGCCGGAGACAGTGCCGGGCGGGTCGGCCGGGCAAAAGACTCAAAATGCCGCGGCCGGAATGCCCCGAGCCGCCGAAGCCTTGTCGTCCAACGCCGCCGCCACTGCTTCCGCCAATTGCTGCCGATACTCCGCCGTGGCGATTCTCGAGGCTTCAGTCGGATTGGAGAGGAACCCGCCTTCAATCAGAATGGCCGGCCGGCGTTGTCCTCGCAGCACACCCATGAAGCGCGCACGTCGCACGCCGCGATCGACCGCTCCCGTCTTCTGGATCAAGGCACGATGAATCCTCATCGCCAGCCGCAGGTTGGCCGCGTCGAAGGCGTTGTTCGGCCAATTCTGTGACGCGTCATCCGCAAAATCGCGGGTGACGGTGGATGGCAGTCCCTTGGGCGTCAGGCAATAGGTCTCCAGGCCGTGCACCTCGGCATTGGGAAACGCTCCGTTGAAATGCAGACTCACGAACAGCGCCGCGCCCGCCCGGTCCGCGCAATCCACCCGGGCTGGCAAATCCAGAGTGGCGTCATTGGTCCGGGTAAGGGCCACCGTCCATCCCCGTGCTTCGAGCAGCGCCGCCAACCGCAGAGCCCAGTCAAGCGTGAGCTGCTTTTCAAACAGCGAACCGGTGTACATCCGCGTTCCGGAATTGGTCCCGCCGTGTCCGGGATCAATGACGATCCGACGCTCCAGCGGCACCGCGGGTTCCCTGCCCAAAAGCGGAACGAAGTTCTTTTCCACATCCCGTCGCAGGACTTCGATCCGGTGATCCATCAATCGCGGTTCGAAGCCGAGATACAGCGGCACCCCGTTCCACAGCGCCCGACGGCTGCCCGGAATGACCTCCGCGCGTGGATTGCCGTGTTCGGCCAGCCATGTTTGCCAGTCGACCCAGTACGGGACCGGTTCAGAAGCCGCAACCGCAGCGGAAGGACTCCCAACCGGGGCGGTGATCGCCGGTGGTGCGACGATCGTCGACGACGGATGCACCGCAGCAGCATCACGGGCCGGAATCAACACCGGCGCCTCGGGGATGGGAAGTGTGTCGACCCGGCCGCCCGGCGCGGTCCGGGGCGAGTGCGCCACCGGAGCCCCGGTTTCACAACCCGCAAGCACGAGACCCAGCCAGAGAAGAAGGCGAAAACCGCCGCGGCGGAACATGGCCCGCGATTACGCCCTCCAGCCCTCGAATCACAAGCCGAATGTGAATCCGACTCGGCCAGAATGCGGAAAAGGCCGCAGAAGGACGCGGATTCACTGACGGAGACAAAATGGACAGAATGAACCCAATGGAAGCTCGGCACCGCCGAAGTCTGCGACAACGGGTGCCGTGGGTATCGCCTTTCCCAGTTTCGGGCCGGCGATGGAACGAAACGCATCGGCAGGACTCACGCAGCGGTTCGATGAACGGATCGAATGCGGTTCATTTAGTTCATTCCGTCTTAAGAGCGCGCCTGAAAATGGCGACGGGTCCCTCCCATTTTCAGACGGTCTCTCAATGCTCCTGCCACGCCAGCCGATGAAGAGTGAGAGCCGGCCGCGATTTCGGGTGCCCCGGAGCCACGCCCGACTGCCGCGTCCCTTGACTTGCCCACCCTCACCCCTGACTTTGAGCGCGACCAGTTATGCAATGCCATGTCTGTAAAAAGGCCGAAGCCACCGTTCATCTCACCCAGATCGTCGAGAATCAGGTGAAGAAGGTGGATCTCTGTGAGGCCTGCGCGAAGGAGAAGGGTGTCAACGACCCGACCGGCTTTTCCCTGGCGGATCTTCTCCTCGGACTGGGTGCCTCGCAAAAGATGGAGGAGGCCACAACGGCTTCCGGAACCGAATCCACCTGTCCCGCCTGCGGATTCACCCAGGCTGATTTCAAGAAAACCGGCCGTCTCGGCTGTTCCGAATGCTATCAGGTGTTCGCTGAGGGCCTCGAAGCCCTGTTGAAAGGCATGCACAAAGGAACACAGCATAAGGGCAAAGTGCCAGCCGGGGTCAAACGGGCCGCCGCCGGCCGATCCCAGATCGACAAACTCGAGGCGGACCTCAAGGCCGCCATAGCCCGGGAGGATTTCGAAAAAGCCGCCGCGCTGCGCGACGCGATCAAGAACGCCCGCACGGAATCGCAGACTGCCTAAAACTGCGCCATGAACGTCCTCGAATTCCTGAGCACCCCGGCAGAAGCCTGCCGCCGGAACGGTCCGAACGACAAAATCGTTTTCTCCTCACGCGTCCGCCTGGCCCGCAATCTCAGCGGCGTCCCCTTTCCCGGCCACGCCAAGAAACCGGACCGGATCAAGGCCTTCGAATCCCTGATGGAGGCGGTGTCCGCGCTCCCACAAATGGGCAACGAACCGTTTTCCGAGGGCATGGACAAGCTCAACACCCAGGACAAACAACTCCTTGTGGAACGGCATCTCATCAGCCGCGAACACGCCCAGAAAAGCGCTGGAAGCGGGCTCGTCCTCAACAAGGAAGAGACTGTCTGCGTGATGGTCAACGAGGAGGATCATCTCCGGATGCAGGCTTTGCGCCCTGGCCTCCAACTCAAGCAGGCGTGGCTCGCCATCGATGCGGTGGATACTTCGCTTCAGGAAAAAGTCGGCTTTGCCTTTGATCGTCACTACGGCTATCTCACCGCCTGCCCGACCAACCTCGGCACCGGCATCCGGGTCAGCGCCATGCTCCATTTGCCCGGCCTGGTCCTCGCCGAACAGATCAATCAGATCATCCAGGCGGTGAACAAGCTGGGCCTCGCAGTGCGCGGCCTTTACGGCGAAGGCACCGAGGCCCTCGGCAACATCTTTCAGGTCTCCAATCAGATGACCCTCGGGGAATCCGAGGCCGAAATCGTCGAGCGGATCAACAAGGTGCTGTTGCAGATCATCGAGCACGAGGAGAACGCCCGCCTCTTCCAATTGGAGAAGAAGCCCAAGGTCCTCTTCAATCACATCGGACGCGCCTACGGTGTTCTTTCTCATTCCCACACCATCACCTCCAAGGAAACGATGAACCTCCTCAGCCATCTCCGGCTGGGCATTGATCTGGGATTGTTTGGGACAACCCCCAAGGCAGTGGTGGACGAATTGTTCCTGGTTTCGCAGCCGGCGCATCTCCAGGCGGGACGCCCGCAAAAACTCGACGCCGAGGGACGGGACGCCCTGCGCGCCGATCTGCTCCGCGAACGGATGAAGCCGTTGCCGTCTCCGGAGCCGGTGCCAACCGGGGAGAAACCCACCTGAACCGGAACCATTCCATGAGCCGCACCGGAACCGAACCCCGCCCGGCTACCCTGTCCTGCTTTCGTGCTTTCCAGATTCAATCCCTTTTCCAAAAAGCCCGCTGTTCGCCGACGGGTTCCGCAAGAACTTTTGACGATCAAACCCGCGACGCCCACATTGCCTCCGAAAGCCCCGCTTCAACCCTGCGGGAATCGACCCAGGCCACACTCCATCCTTGGACGCCATGAGTGACGACAACATGAACAACTTCACGCCCCGCGCGCAGCAGGTTCTTGCCCTGGCGCGGAAGGAGGCGGATCGTTTCAACCACAATTTCGTCGGCACCGAGCATTTGTTGCTCGGCCTGATCAAGCTCGGCCAGGGCGTCGCGGTGAACGTCCTCCAGCGGATGGGACTCGACCTCGAAAACGTCCGGCAGGAAGTCGAAAAAGAAGTCCGCGGCGGCGGAGAGGGCAAGGTCAGCGGCAACATCCCCTACACCCCGCGCGTCAAGAAGGTGCTCTCGCTCGCAGCCAAGGAAGCCAAGGCGCTGAACCACACCTACGTCGGCACGGAACACATCCTTCTCGGACTGCTGCGCGAGGGCGACGGCGTCGCCGCCAAGGTGCTCAAGAATCTCGACATCGACATCGAGCAATGCCGCCAGGAGATCCTCAAAGAACTCGATCCGGGCTTTCAACAGAACGAAGGCGAGGAACCTCCCGCCGAAGCACCGTCTGAAGCGGTCAAGGCCGGACAGAAAACCGAGGCCGGCAAGAAGGAGCTCAAGACGCCGGCGCTCAAGGCCTATGGCCGGGATCTGACCGAACTCGCCAAGAAGGGTGAGATGGATCCGGTGATCGGACGCGCACCAGAAATCGAGCGCGTCATTCAGATTCTCTGCCGCCGCACCAAGAACAATCCGGTTCTGCTCGGTGAAGCCGGTGTGGGCAAGACGGCCATTGTCGAGGGACTCGCCCAGGAAATCGCCCGGGGAAATGTTCCCGAACTGCTCGCCGCGAAGCGTGTCGTCACCCTGGACCTCGCCCTCATGGTCGCCGGCACCAAGTACCGCGGCCAGTTCGAGGAGCGCATCAAGGCGGTGATGGATGAGATCAAGAAGGCCCGCAACGTCATCCTGTTCATCGACGAGCTTCACACCATTGTCGGCGCTGGTTCGGCCGAGGGAACGATGGATGCCTCCAACATCTTCAAGCCGGCCCTCAGCCGCGGTGAAATGCAGATCATCGGTGCCACCACCCTCAACGAGTACCGCAAGTACATCGAAAAGGATTCGGCGCTCGAACGCCGCTTCCAGACGGTCAAGGTCGAGCCGCCCAGCGTCGACGACGCCATTGTCATCCTCACCGGCCTCAAGCCCAAGTACGAGGAACACCACAAGGCGGAGTTCACCCTCGAGGCCATCCAGAGCTGCGTGAAGCTCAGTGACCGTTACATCACCGCCCGTTATCTGCCGGACAAGGCCATCGACGTGATGGACGAGGCCGGTTCGCGCGCCCGCATCGCCGCGATGCAGAGGCCGCCCGACGTCAAGGACATCGAGACCGAGATCGAATCGCTGAAACAGCAGAAGGAACAGGCGATCAAGGATCAGGACTTCGAGGGTGCCGCCCGGTTGCGCGACCGCGAGAAGGCCTCCAAGGAGCGCCTCGACAAGACACTTGCCGAATGGAAGACGAGCAAGGATGAGCGACGGGTTCGGGTGACCGAGGATGACATCCTTCAGGTCGTCTCCAAATGGACCGGCATCCCGCTTCAACGGATGGGTCAGTCGGAAACGCAGAAGTTGCTCAACGTCGAAGTGGAACTGGCCAAGGTGGTCATTGGTCAGAAAGACGCCGTCCTCGCGCTGGCCAAATCCCTGCGGCGGGCCCGGGCCGATCTCAAGGATCCCAAGCGCCCGATCGGTTGCTTCGCGCTGCTCGGACCGACCGGCGTCGGCAAGACGCTGCTCGCCCGCACGCTCGCGGAACAGATGTTCGGTTCGAACCAGAACCTCATCCAACTCGACATGAGCGAGTACATGGAGAAGTTCACCGTCAGCCGCCTGGTCGGTTCACCGCCGGGTTACGTCGGCTATGAAGAAGGCGGCCAGTTGACCGAGAAGGTCCGGCGCCAGCCCTATTCGGTGGTCTTGTTCGACGAGATCGAAAAGGCCCATCCGGACGTGATGAACATGCTCCTCCAGATTCTTGAGGAGGGCAAACTCACCGATTCACTCGGACGCGCCGTGGATTTCCGCAACACCATCATCCTGCTCACTTCCAATGTGGGTTCGGACATCCTGCGGAAGAACAACACCATCGGCTTCGCCAAGCAGAGCGACGGCGCAGACTACGAGGCGATGCGGTCGAAGACGCTCGACGAGGCGAAGAAATTCTTCCGGCCGGAGTTCCTCAACCGCCTGGACGACATCGTGGTGTTCCGCATGCTCGGCAAGCCGGAGCTGGAAACCATCCTCGGCCTCGAAATCAAGAAGGTCACCGAACGCATCGCCCGGAAGAACGTCCAGATGGTGCTCGATACCAAGGCGATGGATTTCCTGATCGAGAAGGGATTCGATCCGCAATACGGCGCACGCCCGATGCGCCGCGCGGTGGAACGTTATCTCGAAGACCCGTTGGCCGAGGAAATCCTCAAGGGAACCCTCACCGAGGGAACCCCGGTCGACGTGACCGCGGAAAAGGAAAAACTGGTCTTCGTCCAGCGGACGCCGGGTGTCCGCGACGAAACAGCCCTGGCACCCTGACTTCGGGCAGGCGCTCTGAGTCCTCGAAGTCGGTTAAAAAAGACGAAAGACCCAGCGCAGCGTCGCTGGGTCTTTTGGTTTGGCGACAGCGTGGATGGCCCGGTGGAGCGGCGATCCAGCTTCGACTTGGATTTGGTCACGCACCGCGGCACGCCGAGGGCGGGGCTCAAGGCAAAAGGAGGCAAAAGGAAAACGGAAAAGAGCAAAAGTAAGTAGGGTGCCGAGGGAAGTCGGCCGGTGAAAAAATCAAAGGTCCCGGCCAGTCTTTCGACCAACCGGGACCAAAGTGGGGGTGGGAGCTCGCCACACTCTCTTTCCCAACGCCGACATTTGGCGCCCAATGGGCTGCCGGCTTCCCGACGCTGTTCTCCACGGCAAGCGGAGTTGTCGGCCTCGCAGCAGGGCCGTCCGCAGCCTTGCGGCTTGCGGATTATTGAGTGAGGCCTCTGTGCCCGCTTGAGTCCGGCGTTTGCGGCGCCGGGTTGCGGACAAGGTCAAGACACGTTTGCCACTTTGGTTCGCGTCTTGACCGCTTCTCCCCAGGACGGCCACCACTTTTGGCGGTGCGTTGGCCCGGGGTGACGGGTCTGACCTCTTAACTCTCAGGCTGCGTTCAGTTGACTGGCCGGCGGTGCGGTTTTTCGCATCGCCTGCGTTTCGGAAGGTTTCCTCGCCTTGCCCGGCGGGGCCTCCCCGGCCCGGATGCTCGCTTTGTCATGCCGTTGGGCATGGTTTGGGGTCATCGATTAGGACAACCTGCTAAACATCCGTGCTCGTGCTGGTACGCGGTAGCAGCCATCTACCCTCTGGGTAACCGTGATTCACCGGACGTCGAAACGTCGCCCGGATACTTGACCCGACTCGGAACGGTTTCTCATCGTTCCTCGCCGCTCAGTTCCCGAATCGCGTGACTGACGGAGCGCGACCTCCGCCAGAGGAACTGGTGAATACTGCCTCCAGTTCGCACCTCGCGGTGCTCTTCAGAGGAGTCGGGCGAACCAGCCTCGCCCAACCTTTCCCCAGTCGCCTGGGATTATCCCTGAGTCTCGCACGGCCTTCTTTCGTCCGCCGTCGTCCGACTCGGTTCTTTCAATGAACTGTTACCTTAATATCATGAAATCCGCAGAGTGAAAGAGAATGATATGCACCGGTTATACACCGAGTTATTCACCGAATCGGGTTTCGGTCGTGACGCTGTCCGGAGGGATTTGGGGTGCTTCTCGCAGACACGATTCGGCAAGACCACCGAGGGATGCGGATTCATTGATTGAGACGGAATGGACAGAATGAACGGAATGAGTTGGATAGGATCAGATCTTCGGCAGTGAGTTATACTTCGCACGGTCCGTATCGCATTTCCCGATTCCAGGCGGGTCAACGGAGGACAGGCACCGGCAGAACCAACGCAAAGTTTTTGCCAAACCGATCGGATCCTGTTCATTCCGTTCATCCCGTCTGAATCCCCGCTTTCGGTCGATCGCGGGGCCGGCCGACCTTGATTCGGCCAGCTTCAAAACGGATCCCGTCCACCCCAAACACTCCGCGGTTGACCCTGGCCCTGTTGACTACCACTTTCCCCGCCACGCGAACTGGAATGAAGACCCTCCTCTTTGTCTGCACGGGCAACACCTGCCGGTCCCCGATGGCCGAGGCGCTGGTGCGTCGTGCATTGAAGGACCGTCCGGACTGGCGGGTAATGTCCGCCGGCATCGGGGCCATCAACGGTCAGCCCCCCAGCGCCCATTCGGTCCGAGTGATGAAGGACGTCGGAATCGATATTTCCGGCCACCGCTCCCAAATGGCCACCGGACGCCTGGTCCGGGAGGCGGACTTTGTCTTCGGCCTGACGCGGGGACACGTGGAGGGACTCGTCTATTTGTATCCGGAGGCCGCGGGAAAGACCTTCGTCCTGCGGGATTTCGATGACGCCGCCGATCCATTGGATCGGGACATTGCCGACCCGATCGGCGGCCCCCTCGAAGGCTACATGGATTGCCGGGATCAAATCGCGGCGAGTCTGGGAGGATTGCTCCGGTTCATCGAGGGCAGCCCGGCCGGCGCGGAATCGCGAACACCGCGGGTGGCACTCGGGGCCGATCATGCCGGCTATGCGCTGAAGGAATCGTTGAAACCGGTTCTTCAGGAGTTGGGTGTCGACATCCTGGATTGCGGCACGCACTCGACCGAATCCACCGATTATCCGGACTACGCCCACGCGGTGGCCCACCAGATAACGTCCGACGAGGCGGATTTCGGGATCCTGTGCTGCTCGACCGGAGTCGGCATCAGCATCGCCGCCAACAAGGTTCCAGGGATCCGCGCCGCCGTGGTTCACACCGTCGAGGGAGGAATCTTGTGCCGGGAACACAACGACGCCAATATCCTCTGTCTGGGTGCAAAATTCGTTTCACCCGGACTGGCCGCGGGCATCGTGGATGCCTTCGTGCATACTGCATTTGCTGGAGGGCGTCATGAGCGGCGCCTTCTGAAAATTGAATCCGACATGTCCTCGAAACTCGCCTCCGTCGATCCCGCCATTGCCGATGTCATCGCCCGCGAACGCCAGCGGCAGCAGGACAACATCGAACTGATCGCCTCGGAGAATTTCACCAGCCCGGCGGTGATGGAAGCGCAGGGCAGCCTGCTCACCAACAAATACGCCGAGGGCTATCCGCGCCGCCGCTGGTATGGCGGGTGTGAGTTTGTCGACGTGGCCGAGCAACTGGCGATCGATCGCGCCAAGCAACTCTTCGGTGCCGAGCACGCCAATGTGCAGCCGCATTCAGGTTCCGGCGCCAACATGGCGGTCTACTTCGCCCTGCTGAAGCCGGGCGACAAATTGCTGACCATGGATCTTTCCCATGGCGGCCATTTGACTCACGGCAACAAGGCGAATTTTTCCGGCAAGTTTTTTGAGATCGTCCACTACGGGGTGCGCAAGGACGACGAACGGATCGACTACGATCAATTGGCGGCCGCCGCCCGGGAACATCGCCCGAAAATGATCACCGTCGGTGCCTCGGCGTATTCGCGCGTGATCGATTTCAAGCGGATGAGCGAGATCGCCCGCGAAGTCGGCGCACTGCTCCTTGCCGACATCGCCCACATCGCCGGACTGGTCGCCGCCGGCGTCCATCCGAGCCCTGTTCCGTACGCTGATTTCGTCACCACCACCACCCACAAGACCCTGCGGGGTCCGCGCGGTGGCTTGATCCTTTGCCCGGAGAAATACGCCAAGGTGATCGATTCGCAGGTGTTCCCCGGAATCCAGGGCGGCCCGTTGATGCACGTGATCGCAGCGAAGGCCGTTTGTTTTCACGAGGCGCTGCAGCCCGGCTTCCGCGAATATCAGGAGCAGATCGTCCGCAACGCCCAAGCCCTCGCGGCCGGAGTCCTGCGCAACGGTTTCCGCATTGTCTCAGGCGGAACGGAGAATCATCTCATGCTCGTCGATGTCGGTATCCGCGGCCTGACCGGCAAGCAATGCCAGCTCGCCCTCGACGAAGCCGGCATTACCACCAACAAGAATACGATCCCGTTCGAAACCCGTTCGCCCTTTGAAGCATCGGGCATCCGTCTCGGTACCCCGGCAGTAACCACCCGCGGCATGCGCGAGGCCGAGATGGCCCAGATCGCCGATTTCATCGGCGAAGTGCTCGCCAAACCGGGCGACGTCGCCGTCGCTGAATCCGTCCGCGCCCGGGTCCACGCCCTCACCAGCCGGTTTCCACTCGCGCAATAAAGGCGGTCCGAATTTTCGGAAGTCGGGTGTTTTCGGAAACATCAGACCGACGTCAGGGCTCAAAACGCGGTGGACGGGCCTTCCGGGCGGGGAACTGCTGCCGGTGAGCAACAACACTCGACAGCCCTTGGCGCGGGCCGTTCGGGCTGTCGTTCCGTGCCGATGCAATGATCGCACGGTCAAAAAAAGCCCTTGCGCCAGCGATTTCGCAGGTCATTTTGCAACTGCAGCACGTTTGGGTCCTCGTTTGAGGTCATCCCCCCCGCTCTCCCCCTGGTCGGAAACTGATGGGCGCTACCCGCGTCCCAACTTCGGCCTGAGAGCACGGTGAGTCGAAATCCCAGAGTGCAGAAATCATCACACTCTTTGCCGCTATGCCACGTCCGCCAAAAGATCCCGCCGCTCCGAAAAAGACGCGGGTGACCAAAAAGAAGGCCGCCCCGGAAGCGCCCGAACCGGCGCCTGACTCCGCACCTGTTGAAATCGCATCCGAGGTGGATGCACCCGTCGAGACGACGATTCCGCCCACAACCGATTCGTATCGCGAGGAGGACGCCCCTCTGGTGGTGAAATCCGTCCTCCCGCCCCGGGAACGAATGGAGAATCCGAACGAGGACACCCCGGTGACCGAATACATTCCGTCCAAGCCGGAATTCGTGGTCAATCCGCGGAACCTCAACCTTCACGATCTTCAGCCGATGTCGATCAACCCTCTCAGCGAGGTGGCGAAGGAATTCGGCATCGACAACTACGGCACGCTCAAGCGCCAGGAAATCCTCTTCCAGATCGTCCAGCGCAACCTCCACGCCGGAGGCACCATCAACACCCGCGGAATCCTGGAGGTGATGCCCGAAGGCTTCGGATTCCTGCGCTCGCCCGCGTTCAACTATCTTCCCTGCCCCGAGGACATCTACGTCTCGCCGTCGCAGATCCGCCGTTTCGATTTGCAGACCGGCGACGAGGTCGAGGGCCAGGTGCGCCCGCCCAAGGAAAAGGAAAAATTCTACGCTCTGCTCAAGGTCGAGCGGGTCGCCGGGATTGATCCGGATCTGGCCAAGGAAAAGACCCACTTCGACAACCTGACGCCGCTGTTCCCCAACAAGCGCTTCCTGCTGGAGACTGACGCCAGTGAGTTGTCCACCCGCGTGGTCGACATCGTCTGCCCGATCGGCAAGGGAACGCGCGGACTGATCGTCGCGCCGCCCCGCACCGGCAAGACGGTGCTCATGCAGAAGCTGGCCAACGCCATGCTGAAGAACAATCCGGAGTGCTACCTCATCATTCTGCTGATCGACGAGCGGCCTGAAGAAGTCACCGACATGGAGCGCAACTGCCGCGGCGCCGAGGTCGTGAGCTCCACCTTCGACGAACCGCCCGAGCGCCACGTCCAGGTCGCGGAAATGGTCATCGAAAAGGCCCGCCGCATGGTCGAGCACAAGAAGGATGTGGTCATCCTCCTCGACTCCATCACCCGCCTCGCGCGCGCCTACAACACCGTCCAGCCCCACTCCGGCAAGATTCTTTCCGGCGGCGTCGACGCCAACGCGCTGCACAAACCCAAGCGCTTCTTCGGCGCGGCCCGCAACATCGAGGAGGGCGGATCGCTCACCATCATGGCCACCGCGCTCGTGGACACCGGCAGCCGGATGGATGAAGTCATTTTCGAGGAATTCAAGGGCACCGGAAACATGGAGGTCTGCCTCGACCGCGCACTGGTCGATCGCCGCATCTTCCCCTCCATCAATATCGAGCACTCCGGAACGCGGAAAGAGGAGCTCCTCTACCATCCGGACGAATACAACCGGATCACCGTGTTGCGACGCGCCCTCACCGGGGTGCCGCCGGTGGAGGCAATGGATCTGCTCCTCGGCAAACTCAAGAAGACGCCGAACAACATCATGTTCCTGCTGTCGATGGGACCGAACGTCCGCTAAACGTCCGGTCCGCCGATGCCATGACGGTCCCCGAATCCCTGCTGCCGCAGTTGCGGTCGATCCGCCTGTTCCTCTGCGACGTGGACGGCGTCCTGACCGATGCCTCGGTGTTCATGGGTGGTGGATCAGAGTTCAAACGTTTCAACATCCGCGACGGTCTCGGCCTGCGACTGTTGCAATCGGCCGGCATCCGGGTCGGCTGGGTCTCCGCCCGTCCGTCTCCCGCCACCACCGAACGGGCCGCCGATCTCAAGGTCGATTTCCTTCACCAATCTTCGGAACCCAAGGTCCAGGCCATCGCGGCCATTCTGGAACGGGCCGGAGTGGATTGGAACGAAGCGGTCTACATGGGTGACGACGTGGTGGATCTGGGCGCCTTGAAACGTGCTGGATTCGCCGCGGTTCCCGCCGATGCCATTCCTGAAGCCCGCGCCATCGCCCACTACGTGACGGTCGCCAATGGGGGGCACGGGGCGGTCCGCGAAGTGGTGGATCTCGTCCTACGTGCGCAGGGTCATTGGGAGGGCGTGTTGACGAAATTCGCTTCCTAACCGCAGTCACCCGCACCCAGACTGTTCACGACGTGAAACGGATCCCGGCTGCCATTTCCATCGTCCGGTGCGCCCTGATCGGCGGATTCCTGACGGTCCTGCTGCAAGGGCGCGGCCACGGACAGGCACCTGCCGGAGCCACCCCCGCTTCACCCGGGTTCAGCTTTCCCTTTCAAGAAGGCGGCCGCGTGGTGTTCCGGTTTTCCGGCAGCCGTTATTCCCCGCTCAGCCTGACCGAACTCGCCGTCCAACAGTTCACGCTGGAAACCTACAACACCAACACCGGCCTCGCCGAGTGGGTGGGCACCGCACCGCAATGCGTGGTCAGCACCGGCGCGAAGGAAATCCATTCCTCCGGAAGCCTGCTGCTGCGCCAGGCGGACGGCCAATTCTCGGTCGCCGCGGAGGGATTTCACTGGAGCCACGCGACCGATCGTCTCGTCCTTTCCAACCGGGTTCACGCCACCTTCCACGCCACCCTCTTCTCACCGGTCACATCGGCCGCTCCTCCGCCCTGATCCGCCATGATCCTTCGTCCCATCCACCACTGGCTTCTTTTCTTCCTGCTCGGAGGGGCCGCGCTGCGGGCCGCCGAAGTTCCCCCATCCGACCAAGGATCCCTCGACTCCGGGCAGGGCATCATCGACCGCAAGACGGGGCATTGGCACTTCTGGGAGAAGGTGCACCTCAATATCCCCGGCACGCTGGAACTGTGGTGCGAAGATCTGGTGGTGAATCAATCCACCGATGCCAAGGGCAAGCGGACCACCGACCGCATTGTCGCCCAGACCAATGTGGTCATCCTCATGGTCAGTCCGGCTTCGGGTGATTCCAAGTCGATCGTGATGAAGCCCGGTGAAACCAACCGGGCGACGGCGTTTCAGGCGGTGTTCGATGCGGTGAAAGGCACCGTCGAACTCACCGGCAGCGATGCCACCGGCCAGCCGCAGGTGGAGGGTCCGGATGCCTCGATGCGGGCCGATCGCCTCATCTTCGACCGGGCCCGTGGCAGCTTTTCGGGTTTCGGAAACTACCTGCTGATCTTCAAATCGGGCGCGATCAAAGATATCTTCAATTCCACCAACTCCCCGGCCGCCCCGGCGCGAAAGTCGTCCGCGCCGCCCCCATGACGAAGCCGACCCACGAACGTTTGCTCACCGTCGATTCCCTGGCCAAGGCGTACAAGACCCGGCGGGTGGTCAACGGCGTCTCGATCCACGTCAATGCCGGCGAAATCGTCGGCCTCCTCGGCCCCAACGGTGCCGGAAAAACGACCACCTTCAACATGGTGGTGGGACTCGTCCGGCCCGATGCTGGCGAGGTTCGTTTCAAGGACCAGGCCATCACCGGCCTTCCCATGCACCGTCGGGCGCGATTGGGCATTGGCTACCTGACCCAGGAGCCCTCGGTTTTTCGTAAACTGACCGTCGAGGAAAACCTCCTCGCGATCCTGGAGACCTGCGAAGGCAACGCCGCCGAACGGGACACCCGGCTCCGGTATCTTCTGGAGGAATTGGATCTCACCGCACTCGCCAAAAGCCTTGCCTACCAGCTCAGTGGCGGAGAAAAACGCCGCCTGGAAATCACCCGTGCGCTGATTACAAATCCACGCCTGCTGCTGTTGGATGAACCCTTCGCCGGCATCGACCCCATCGCCGTTCATGAGGTGCAGAAGATCATCCGGCGCCTGCGGGACCGCGGCCTCGGCATTCTCATCACCGACCACAGCGCACGGGAAATGCTCAAGCTGATCGACCGCGGCTACATCATCGTCAAGGGCGAGGTGTTGATCGAGGGCACGGCCGAGTTCCTCGCGCAGGATCCCGCCGCGCGCGAGATCTACCTCGGACCTGAGTTCAACCTGTAGCGAGGGACCATGAAGGACACGATCACATCGGTCGAAAAGTTCTACAACGGGCACGCCACCGATCTGGGCCTCCGCCTCATCGCTGGTGCTGAGGGCTTGAAACGTCCGATCCGCGAGCCGACCGTCAACCGGCCCGGCCTCGCCCTCGCCGGATTCAGCAAATACTTCGCCCCGAAACGGGTGCAGGTGATCGGCAATGTGGAAACCGCGTACCTGCGGTCGCTGGAACAGCCGTTGCGAGTGGAACGGATCGCCAGCCTGTTCTCCATCCGCATTCCCTGCGTGGTGGTCTGCCGCGACATCAACCCCGGCCGGCTGTTCATCGAAGCCGCCGAGCACCACGACGTGCCGCTGTTCACCACGTCGCTGATCACCATGCAGTTCATCAGCCGCGCCACCTTCGCGCTGGAGAATCTCTTCGCGCCGCGCGGACAGCTTCACGGATGCATGGTCGACATCCAGGGCATCGGCGTGGTGATCCAGGGCGAAAGCGGCATCGGAAAGAGCGAAGCCGTCCTCGGACTTCTGGAACGCGGCCACAGCCTGGTGGCCGATGATGTGGTTCTCCTCCGGTTGGAAGACGGCACCGACGTGGTGGGCACGGCCAAGGAGATCGGAAGAAACCTCATCGAGGTCCGCGGCATCGGCCTGATCGACGTGGCCGCCATGTTCGGCGTCGGTGCCATCCGCCGCGAGAAGCGGGTCGATCTTCTGGTGAACCTTCGCCCCTGGGAAAAGGTGGAGGAAGTGGACCGGATCGGCCTGGAACAGGTGACCACCACGCTGTTGGATCAGCAAATCCCGTGCATGACCATTCCGGTGCGGCCCGGCCGTGATCTGGCGAACTTGATCGAGATCGCGGCGTTGCAGACCAAGCTGAAACTCTCCGGCTACAATGCCGCCGAAATCTTCAGTGCGCGGCTGGCGGCCCAGATGGCGAAGCCGTTGTAATTACGGTGCCGGATCGCGTGCGTTCCAACGATTCCATCAAGCGACCAATGTAGGCGGCCGGATGGAATTTCGCGGCCCGGACAGCGGCCGCCGCCCCCATGGCCGCACTTCGGGACGGGTCCGTCAGCAGCTCCCGGATGGCATTGCCGAACGCCGTCGCGGTCTTCTCGTCCACCTGCAAACCGGTTTCGCCATTCCAAAGCCATTCCTCAACTCCACCACCGCCAAACGCCACGATCGGCCGGCCGTGCGCCAGCGCTTCCACGCCCACCAGTCCGAACGGCTCTTCGCGCAGCACGGGGAACAAAACCATCTGCGCCCTCTGGTACCACTGCCCCAGATGCGCCGGTGTCACTTCGCCGAGGAATTCAACCCGTTCCGAAATCCCGAGCCGTTTGGCGAGCCGTTCCAACGCGGGCCGGTGCCAGCCGTCCCCGGCAATCACCAGTCGCCACGGCAAGTCCGCAAGCCGGGCGACCGCTTCAATCGCCACCTGCACGCCCTTCGCCGGAACCAGGCGTGACGGCAGCAGGATCAACCCCGGTTCCATCACCCCCGCAGGTACCTCTGGATCCGCGAACAACGGAACCACGTCCACCCGGTTCAAATCGTAGCCGTTCTCACGCAAGCCGCGGGACATGAACCGCGACGCCACCTGAATGCGCACCGTTCCCAGTCCCCGCAGGCGCATCAACTGATTCGTTCGCTGCCAGCGAATCAGATTGTTGGACGGCCGCTTCGCTCCACATCCCTGGGCGTAGTTCCAATACAGACAGGCCAGTCCATGAGGTCGATGGCAGGCGGTGAAATTCCGGTCCACCCGGTCACCACAGAGGCAAAACCACGATTGATCGTGAAGGAAGACACTGGTTGGGATTCGTTGGGACAAAAACTCCAGCCGATCCAGATCAGTGACGTGGTGAACCTGGACCACATCCGGCCGGAAGGATTCCAGAATGGATCCCAATTGGTCCGCAGGTGCCCCAACCCGCAGAGGAAAAACAGGACAGCTCACCTCGACCTGGTCGCCGTATTCATAGACCAGCGCCGGCTCATGTCCGAGCCGCTGAAGCCAGTTGCACGACTCCACCACCACCCGGTTGGCACCCCCGTTGTGGCAGCGGGCCGTTTCACCGAGCAACAGAACGCGCATCGCACAAAGATGGCGGTGGACGCCGCCCGGGGTCAATCCCACCGCCACGCCGGAGTCCCGCCTTCGGGTGGCTTTGGGTCAACCCTCCGTCCACGGCCGAAGTGGATCATGAGGATCGGCCAACCACGCCACCGTTCGCCCCTCGACGAATGCCGTGAAATCCGCCTCCGGTTCCGACCTGAACTCCCGTTCCTCACCCTCCCATGGCAGCCACAGTCGCGCCGCATGCAACGCCTGGTTCGCCAAAAGCAACCGGTCCCGATCCGCCGGTTCGAGCCGACGTTCGACAAACTTCAAATACAGATCCTCCGACGGGCCATAAAGCTTATCGCCCACCAGCGGGTGGCCCGCGGCCGCGAGATGAATCCGGATCTGATGCTTCCGCCCGGTATCGAGACGAACCCGCAACAGCGTAAAGGCACCTTCCTCGCGTTGAATTGTGCGGACCCGCCACCAACGAGTGACCGCCGATGCTCCATCCGGTCGGACACAATCCTTGATCGCCACGGAGCTCGCCTCGTCCTTTCCCAGCGGGGCATCAATGACCCCAGATACTGCCGAAACCGCGCCGTGAACCAACGCCAGATACTCCTTGGTCACCAACCCGGTTATCCACAGACGCCGGAGTTCGGCGGACGCCGCGGCGGTCTTGCCGAAAACCATCACCCCGCTGGTTTCGCGGTCGAGCCGATGCACCATCTGGGGTTCCTGCTCCGCCCCGAGATGGATCCTGACCCGGCTGATGAGGCTGGAGTAGGCATCACCCTTGGTCGGATGACAGACCAGACCCGCGGGCTTGTGCAGCACCAGGAGATCAGCGTCTTCATGGAGAACGGGAAACAACATCGGCAGGAGAAATCTGAGCCGAGGCGAGGCTGCTGGCGATTCGTCAATACAGGACGTTGTCGCCCTCCGGAGTTCCGCCTTCAGGCGGCCCGCGGCCCACTCCCCGAACCGCCTGAAGGCGGAACTCCGGGAGCGAATCGATTCGGCTGAACCGTTTTCCACGGCTTGCCACGGGGCGGCTGCCCCGTAACCTACCCGCCGGGTGAAGGATCGTTTCCGCCGGGTGCTACCGTATTTGTTCGTGGCGCTGGTCGCCGCGTCGCGGTGGCCGGGCTTCATGCCGCCCAATTTCAGCGCGGTCTACGCTCTAGTGTTCTGCGCCGGGGCATTCTTTCCCGGAACGATTTCCTGGCGGGCACCACTCGGACTCCTCCTGGTGTCGGATCTGGTCCTCAATGGATATTACCAGTGGGTGAAGGGCTATTCGGTGCTCAACGCCGCGGGCATGCTCTACCTCACCTGCAATTACCTCGGCTACGCGACACTGTGGTGGCTCGGTCGACGGTTTCGAGGGACCCGAAATGTCATCGGTCTGCTCGGCGGCGGCATTCTCGGGGCTCTGGTGTTCTATCTCGTCACCAATACGGCCGCCTGGTGGTTGAATCCGTTCCGCAATCCGGAGTACGCCCGCACGCTGGCGGGCTGGGTCATCGCCCTCACCCGCGGCACCGGCGGCTATCCTGAAACCTGGGAATTCTTCCGAAACACACTCTTCAGCGGCGGATTGTTCACCGCCCTATTCGGC
Organism: uncultured Verrucomicrobiota bacterium; assembly: GCA_903907925.1. Taxonomy (GTDB): domain Bacteria; phylum Verrucomicrobiota; class Verrucomicrobiia; order Limisphaerales; family UBA9464; genus CAIVQB01. The sequence goes on along the minus strand of CAIVQB010000099.1, from coordinate 19,250 downwards.
GCCGCGTGGCGGTTGACCACTCCCGCCGAATCGCCGGTTGAAAAGGGCGAAGTCAGCCCGCCGGCCGAAGAGGCGAAGCCCGAGGAAGTCCAGGCGTGAGGCCGTGAAGATCGGCGTCATTTCCGACACCCACGGCCATCTAGATCCGCGGGTATTCCGGTTGTTTGAAGGGGTCGACCACATTCTCCACGCCGGCGACATCGGCTATCCAAGCCTGATCCTCGACCTGGAAGGCGTTGCCCCGGTCACTGCTGTTCTGGGCAACAACGATGCCGGCTTGGATTTTCAAGAGAGCGAGATCGTGGAGCTTGGTGGGCGAAAGATTTTTCTTCACCACATCGTCAATCCCCGCTCACTCGGCGACACGCTGGGTGCCCGACTGGCACGGATCCAGCCGGACATCGTGGTCTTCGGTCACACGCACAAGGCGTTCTGCGAAACCATCGGCCCGACGCTGTTCTTCAATCCCGGTTACTCGGGGAAACCCCGATTCAAGCTGGAGCGCAGTGTCGCGGTGTTGAATCTGGACGGCGAAGACATCACCGCTGAGTTTTTCCCGTTGAGTTGAACGGGAAACGGCCCCAACGCCCCGCCTCGATTCGCGAGCGTCTATCGAATCCACGTCAGCAGGAACGGCACCGCACTCGCGACCAACGCCGCGAGCACGTCATCGGCCACCCGCCCCATCCGCCTATGAGCCGCTGACTGATCCGGATCGGGCCCGGTTTCCAAATGTCGAACACCCGGAAGGCAACGAAGCCAGCAGCCAGCGAAATCCACGGGGGCGAATGGAGCAACATCGATGAAAGCCGGCTCCAATCATTCGTCGAAGTCGTCAAGGTGAAGGCCGGAAGCCATACCAGCGGCATGACGACGATCTCGTCGAGAATCACCGAGCCAGGATCCCGCCGCCCCAGAATGCGCTCACCCGCGGCGCAGATCGGAACCGCAACGAAGATTCCCACCACTGTCAGGGTCCACGCCGCGCCCGGTCCACCCGGAAGGAGCACCACCCAGGCCCAGAGAATTCCCAGCAGCGAACCCCAGGTTCCGGGAGCGAAGGGAATTCGTCCCACGCCAAAACCCTGGGCGATCCACAGCAGCCAACTGGAACCGGCACCCCTCACATGTCGCGGAGGTAGAGCGCCCGGTTCCGCCACAGGTAGACGCCGCCACTGAACAACGTGAGGAGAACAGATGCCCACTTGGTGATTTCGGCGAAGCGAACCGTCCAGGCGACTCCGAGAATCCGCCAGCCGAAGATCCACTCCCCAACGATCCCCCATTGCGGATAACTCAACACGGTGAGCACCGCGACGATGGCCACGATTTGCGAGATCGTCTTGTGCTTCCCAAACCGTTCGGCGCCCAGCACCACCTGCTGGGAAGCCGCCAACAGCCGCAGACCGGTGATCGCCAGTTCACGGCCAACGATGATGACCACCATCCAGGCCGGCATCAGACCCCGGCCGACGAAGGCGATGAACGCCGAGCAGGTCAGGATCTTGTCCGCCAAGGGATCCATGAGGATGCCGAAGTTGGTGATCAGGCCGCGCTGCCGCGCGATGCGACCGTCGAGAAAATCGGTGATACCGGCCAGGCTGAACAACGCCAGGGCGACGGATTCATGGCCGGGAAACCGGGCAAACATGACCGCGAGAAAGACCCCGGTGAGGGCAAAACGCGAAACGGTGAGTTTGTTGGGGAGATTCACGACGGACGGAACCGGCTTGGAATAGCCGCAACCGTCGTGCGGAGCGAACGCAAAGTGGAAGCCGCCGAAACGATGGCACCGACAAGCAAGGATTGAGACAGGATGGACGGAATGAACCGAATTCGATCGGCTCCTCAGAAATCCGTGTGAATCCGCGAAATCGGTGTCCTCTGCGGGTTTATTGAACCGCTCCGACGCGCTGACTGAGGTTTTGGGAGCCGCGTGAACGCGGAACTCCGCTCTCAGGGCAGCAGCCGTCCTACGCACTGACTCAGGGCTTTGCCGTCAGCCCTGCCGGCCGCCCGGGTCTGGGCGGCCTTCATCACGACGCCCATTTCCTTCTTGCTGGTGGCACCCGTCTCGGCAATCGCGGCCCGGACCAACGCCTCCAATTCGTCAGGAGTGAGTGGGGTAGGGAGAAACGCCTCCAACACCTTCAGCTCCGCCCGTTCCTTCGCGGCCAGCTCGGGACGGCCCCCTTTGTCAAACTCCTCGATGGAATCCCGGCGGCGCTTGGCCTCCTTCTGAACCACCACCAACACGTCCGCATCGGAAAGACTCTCGGTCTTCTTCTCGATCTGGGTGTAGCCGACCGCCGATTTCAGCATTCGGAGCGCCCCGGTGCGTTCAGCATCCCGGGCCAGCATGGAGGCCTTGAGTTCGGCGGAGATTTTTTCGAGCAGCGTCATGTCAGTCGGAGGTCTGCAATTTCTTCATCTGATCGCGAACCTTCGCGGCCCGTTCGTAGTCTTCCAACCGGATCGCCTCGTCCAGCGCCCGTTGAAGCTTTTCCAATTCAGTCAGCGGTTTCTTGGTCCGGACTTCATCCAGCCAGTGACGCAGCGAACCGATCTCACCGCTGTTCTCGAGAAGATCCTCACGGCCGTTTTCGCGATAGAACGTTTCCAGTTCCTCAATCCCCTCCTCGATCGCACCGATGGCCTCGCGATGTCGCCGGCGGCGCACCGCCTTGGTGCCGCGCGCACGGGTCCGCATCATCAGGAGCTGCGGCGCAAACTGGAGCAACGACCAGGCGAGCTCCTCATTGGCAGCGAATTCGGCCACGAACTCGAACACTTCAAGATTCCGTTCGCAGTCGCGCTCGACGAGCGAGTAGTCCTCCAACTGGAAGAAGCAGATGTAGCGGTGGTGATACTGAATCGATTCCTGCTGCAGCTTTCCGCAGGCCTCGGCGTCGAGCTCGAATCCGGCGGGTTCGCCCCCGTGACCGTCACGATGGGTCTCCAACCGCAGACGATGAAACTCGAACCACGACTCATGGCCCATGGGCCGCTTGCCGTCGGGCCGCCCCTCGACATTCATCTGCAACACGCCCAGATCGACGCGCAACTGCACCTTTTCGGTGCCGTCCTTGCCCTTGAATCGTCGGGCCACCACCTGGCCCGGCTGGTAGTCCCAGTCGCCCAGCAGTCCGGAGATGTCGAAGCTCATGCCGCTCGCAAGATGCGAGGCCAAAAGGGTCCCGTCAATGAGCGGAGGCGGACGAAATACCGGATCACTCGACGCCTTCCGGCCCGGTTAGATCGATATTCTCCCCACGATCGGACTCCGCGACCGATTCATCAGCGGGCGCGACCAGCACCACGAACTCTCCTTTGCGAGGCCGGGCTTTGAGTACCGCCGCGAGCGCTGCGGGTGTTCCGCGAATCCATTCCTCGAATCGTTTGGTGAGTTCGCGGGCCAGCACCACGCGTCGTCCGGAAAAGGCGGCTTCCAATTCACCCACCAACCGTTCGATTCGGAACGGCGATTCGTAGAGCACCAACGTTCCTGGGACCAAGGCCAGCTCCGCAAGACGCCGCGCGCGCTGACCGGATTTGTGCGGAAGGAATCCGGCGAAATGGAATTCCTCGGTCGGCAGTCCACTGGCCGTCAAACCAGCCACCAACGCGCAGGCCCCGGGAATCGGCTCGACCCGGCATCCCGCGGCAATGGCAGCGGCAACCACCCGCTCCCCAGGATCACTGATCCCCGGCGATCCCGCATCGGTCACCAAGGCGACGATGCCACCGGCCTTCAATCGCTCGATGATCTCCGCGCTTCGCCGCGCCTCATTGAACCGAAAGTAGCTCAGAAGCGGTTTGTGGATTCCGAAATGTTTGAGCAACTGACCCGAATGCCGGGTGTCCTCGGCGGCCACCACATCACAGGACCGCAACACCCGCAGCGCCCGCAGCGTGATGTCCTCCAAATTGCCAATCGGCGTGGCCACGAGATACAAAGTCCCGGGCACGAGCGGCGGTGGTGAAGGAGGAACAACAGGCGCATCCACGACCGGAGTTTAACCGCATCCGGTAAAACTTCACGCGTTCAAAATGTGCATCAAACGCCCATCTTGTCGGATCGGGTGACCAGTTCCCATGGTATTGATCGTGTCGCCCCTTCACGTCTTCGATCCTCATGAGCCAGCCCCTCCGGATTCATGACATGGCCGTTGCGGATCGACCCCGTGAACGATTGATCGAACGGGGTGCGAGCGCGTTGAACATTGGGGAGTTGCTCGCGATCCTGCTCCGGACCGGATTGAAAGGATCCTCCGCTGTCGAGGTAGGTCACCGGTTAATCGAGCGTTTCGCCAGCCTCGAAAGCCTCGCGCGCGCCCCGTTGGAACAGTTGATCGAGGTGCGTGGAGTCGGCAGCGACAAGGCGGTCACTCTCAAGGCGGCCTTCGAACTCGCCACCCGTCTCGCCGAGGAGAAACGCCGCGAGTCACCGGTCCTCGATTGCCCGATCGCCATCGCCGGCCTGTTGCGCAGCGAATTGTCCGTTCTCGACACCGAACGGTTCGTCGTCCTTTTGCTCACCACCCGACGCCGCCTCATCCGCGTGGAGGAAATATCGCGCGGCCTCCTCGACACCGTGGTGGTCCACGCCCGCGAAGTCTTCCGCCCGGCCATCCTCGCCAACGCCCATGCCGTGATCCTCGCCCACAATCATCCCGGCGGCGACCCCCAACCCAGCGAGGCCGACATCCGCGTCACCCGCGACCTGATCCGCGCCGGTCACCTCCTAAAAATCGAGGTCCTCGACCACGTCATCATCGGCAGATCGGGAACCGATCGCCCCAGGGACTACTGTTCCCTCCGCGAACTCGGGCAGTTCTACGTCTGACCTCGAACACCTCCAAAGAAGCTACAGAGAGGGGGAATTCACGGGTTTAGACAGAATGGACAGAATGAACAGGATGGGATCGAGCCTTCTTGAATCGGGGTGAGTCTGTGGCCGGTGTTCCCAAATTCGGATACTTCGTACAATCCGGATCGCAAATCGACCTTCATTCGACCGATTTCCTGGCCTCCCAAAACGCAGACCCAATTCTGTTCATTCCGTCCATTCCGTCTCAATCCCCGCTGTGTCTGGTTCCGAATCATTCCGTCCAGAAGTCGCCTGATTTGCATCCAGCCGGGGGTCCGTCATTCGCTCGACCCGCGGGATCCGGGCGGGCATGTTGTCCCGGACGCCCGACTCGAATCGGCCGTTTCCGGATTCATGATTCACCCGACCGCCCTCATCCATCCCGGCGCCCAACTCGGTCCCGAGACCACCGTGGGTCCTTACGCCGTGATCGACGAAAACGTCGCGCTCGGTGCCCGGTGCCGGGTCGGCCCCCATGTCCACCTCACCGGCCACACGACGATCGGGGATGACAACCGGTTTCATTCCGGATGCGTCATCGGAGATGCGCCACAGGATTTCAAATACGCCGGCGGACCCACCCGGCTTCTCATCGGCAATGGAAACACGTTCCGCGAACACGTCACCGTCAACCGCTCGAACCGCCTGGACGAGGATACGGTAATTGGGGACGGGAACTTCTTCATGGCCGGAAGCCACGCCGGACACAATTGCCGGCTCGGAAACAACAACATCCTGGCCAACGGCGCCCTGCTCGCCGGCCATGTCATTCTGGCCGATCGCGCCTTCATCTCCGGCAACTGCCTGGTGCATCAGTTCTGCCGTGTCGGTCGTCTGGCCCTGATGCAGGGAGGATCGGCGATCTCCAAGGATCTGCCCCCGTTCTGCATCGCGCGGGGTGACAACGGGATTTGCGGGTTGAATGGCGTGGGGCTCCGGCGCTCCGGTATCGACGCGGAACAACGCCTCCGGCTCAAGCGGGCCTATGCCATCCTCTTCAGATCGGGTCATCGCCGGGAGACGGCGCTGGCCCGGGCGCAGAGTGAATTCGCCGGCGACCCGCTGGTGCAGGAGTTGATCGAGTTCATCGTCAACAGTCGGCGGGGCATCTGTGCCGACACCCGCGGGCCTGCCCGGGGTGAAACGCCGGCCGACGAAGAAGCCTGACGCCACGGAGGTGGCCTGCCGTCAGGAAATCCGGACGATCCGGCCCATGATCTTGCGGGGCCCGCCGGGCAGTTCGATTTTGTCGCCCGCGCATTTCCCGATCACTTGTTGGCCCAACGGCGATTGCGAAGTGAGTACCATGATCTCCTGCTTCTCGTGGACCACTTCGGTCCCACCCGCCGCGGGTCCCAGAAAATAGGTCGCCTCACCGTCGGGTCCGGAAACAACCACTACTGCGCCCACTTCGGCCGGGCTGCCCGCCGGAAAATCCCGCACGGCGAAGGCGTCGAACTGCCGGATGGCCGCCGCGATGTCGGCCACCTGACGCGACTGGCCGCGGGCGAGATACGAGGCCTCCAGTCCGCGGGTGTCGTACTTGTTCTCCGCCTTGCTCTGTTCATCGGTCGCCTCCGCGCGGGCCGCGCGGGCGGATCGGGCGTGAACTTCGAGCTCCGCCTCCAGTGCCGCGATGATGCGTCGAACGAGGGCCTGTTTTTTCACGGCAGAACGAATTGAAACCACCCGAGGGGCGGTCGATACGGAGGCATCGATTCCGTTCAGTGATGAACGGCGTGAACCGGCTGCGCCGCAATCGCCGTCTGGGGAACGAGTCCCGCTGCAGCCTGCTTGGCACCCTGGACGAGGGCATTCGGGAAAACGCCGAGATACAACACCCCGATGAGGCAGATTCCCAACGCCAGCCGGGTCGGGCCATCCACGGGAATCGGGGTCAAATCCGCCACTGTTCGCGGCCAGAACATGGCCCGGACAACACCGAAATAATAGTAGAGCGAAATCACCACACCGACACAGGCGGCCAGCAGCGCGACAAGATACAGGCGTTCCGATCCGGCATGGGCGGCGATCGATTTCAGCAAAAGAAATTTTCCAAAGAAACCGGCCAGCGGCGGAATGCCGGCCAGGCTGACCAGCGAAACGGTCAGTCCGGTGGCCAGCAGCGGGGACCGTTGTCCCAGCCCGGCAAACGCGCTGACATCGTCGGAATTCGATTGCGCGGTCACCACGGCGATCACCGCGAATCCCGCCAGCACGGTGAAGATGTAGCCACCGAGATAGGTGAGCACCGCCGTGGATCCGTTCAGGCTGACGGCCGCCACACCGAGCAGCAAATAGCCGGCATTGGCGATCGAGCTGTAGCCCATCAACCGCTTGACGCTGCGTTGCGGAATGGCGCAGAGGCTGCCGTAAAGCAGCGTTACCACGCCCAATCCAAGGATCAACCGGCTCCAGTGCGCCGTGATGTCGGGAACCGCACTGAAGGCGACCCGCAGCAGCAGAGCGAAACCCGCCGCCTTCGAACCGGTCGCCAGAAACGCCGTCGTGGTCGCGGGCGCACCCTGGTAAACGTCGGGTGCCCACATCTGGAACGGAACCGCGGCGATCTTGAAACCAAGTCCCACCAAGGTCAGCAGCAGGCCGATCAAGAAGACCGGCGACCGGCCCAATTCCGTCTGCCGTGCGGCGATTTCATAAAACTGGGTGGTCCCCGCAGATCCAAAAATCAGCGCGATGCCGAACACCATGAAGCCCGAGGCGAGCGCGCCCATGATCAGGTATTTGACGCCCGCCTCCAGGGATCCACTGCGGTTGCGTGAATAGCTGACCAGGATGAAGAACGTGACCGTGATCAACTCCAGCGCCACGAACATCAGGACAAAATCATTGGCGGAAGCGGCGAACAGCATGCCCACCGTCGCGAACAGGATCAGCGCGCAGTATTCCGCATAGCCGCTGATCGATTCCGAGGAGCCGATCGTCAACAGCACCACCACCAGCGCCGACAACAGGAAGAATCCCTTGAAGTAATTCGACAGCGCATCGACGACGAACATTCCGCCGAACGCCGTTCCGTCGGGAGGCGCAGCGGTGCCCACCGCGTAGGTGAGCAGGATGCCGATACCGGTGGCGGCCACGTATCCCAGCAGGCGTCGCGCGGATGACGGGATCCAGAGGTCGCCCAACAGGACGGCCACCCCCAGCAGGGTCACCAGGATTTCGAGGCTCAACAGCGAGTAGTTCATCGCGGGACGGAAAAGGGATTCAGCGGTGGTTGGGCGACGACGTTACGGCGACGTGGCCGGCCGGTTCGGAACCGGCGGTCGGGGCGGAAACAGGCGGCACCCCTGCGACTGCCGCTGCCGCCGGGGTGATCCGGTCCACCAGGGAAGCCGGGTTGACTCCGAAGAAAATCAGCGCCGCCAACAACGTCAGGAACGGCACGCGACGCCAACAGCCGGCATCGTCTCCCTGGGGCAACTCGGCGCGGACCGGGCCGTGCAGCAGGTCGCGAATCGCCCGCAACATGTACACGCCACCGATCAACAAACCGCCCCAGGCCGCTGCAATGACGAACACCGGCAACGTCTTCCACGCGCCGAACATGACGGTCAATTCACCCGGGAAATTGGCGAATCCCGGAAGACCGCAGCCCGCCAACAGCGCCATGATCAGGGCCGTTCCCACGAAGGGCATTGTCTTGAGCAACCCGCCCATCCGATCGATGTCCGCCGTTCCGGTCGCCCGGACGAGATGCCCGGCCAGTCCGAAACTGAGGGCCGCGAGAAGCCCATGGGCGACCATGATCAACACCACACCGGTCACTCCGATGACGCCGGACGCGGCCAGACCGAGGAAGCAGAATCCCATGTGGGCGAGGCTGGAATTCCCGAGCAGCAGCAGGACGTCACGCTGGCGAAGCGCGACCCATCCACAAAACAGAATGTTGCCGAGCGCCAGGATCGCCAGGGGATACATCCAATGGTGGAGCGCCTCCGGAAGGAAGGGCACCGCCACCCGCAACAGGATGTAGAGTCCGACCTTTTTGAGCACGCCGGCGTGCATCATCGCAGTGGCAGTCGGCGCAGCGGCGTATCCTGGCGCCGCCCAGGAATGAAAAGGGAAGAGACCCACCAGGGTGCCAAATCCAATGAGGAGCAGCGGAAGAATGAGCCGTTGCGAATGAGCCGAGAGGGGATTCTCCGCCAGCCACGCCTTGAGCACGACCCAATCGAGAGTGTTGGCACCGGACTGGGAATAGAGCAGCGCCAAACCCGAAAGCCCGATTAATGCGCCTAGCGTGAGATACAGCGTGATCTGGAAGGTGGCGTAGTTCCGGTTCTCGCCCCGGCCCCAGATGCCCATCATCAGAAAGGTCGGCACCAGTGCGAGTTCGTTGAAGAAATAGAGGAAGAACAGGTCGAGGGAGACGAACGCCCCGATCGCACCGCCGGTCATCAACAGCAGCAGAAAGTAGAACAGCTTGGGCTGACGTTCGATGTCCCAGGAGACACAGGTGGCGGCGAAGGCCACCAAGCTCGCCATCAGGACGAGTCCGATGTTCAAGCCATCGACACCGAGGTGAAAACTGAATCCCGCGGCGGGAACCCAGGCGGACGATTGCTCGAATTGAATTCCGGCGATTCCGGGCTGAAACGCGGCAAACAACCGCAACGCTTCCAGAGCGGTGACGGCCGTGGTGACCAGCGCGATGAAGCGGTGGATCACGCGGTAATTGCCCGGGACCAGCAGGAGCAGGAGCGCCCCAACGAATGGGGTCAGCAGGAGGGTGGAGAGTGACATGGTCGGAGTGGCGTTTAGATCGTGGCGAGTAACACCACCACGGCAACGCCCGCGGCGAACAGGAAGGTGTAGGTCTGAAGATTGCCGGTCTGCACCAGCCGAAGGCCTCGTCCGAACAATTCGACGGAACCGTGGACGCCGCGGATGATCAAGCCAGAGAACACCCAGCGGTCGATCGCGCCACAGAGACGCCCGATCATGTCGTGCAGCGGCACAAAGACGGCCTCGTACAGTTCATCAAAATAGAATCGATCGCGCATCGCGCGGCTCAGGCAACCGAGTTGCGCCGGCAGCGGATCTTTCGCGACACCCCAATAGACACCGAACGCCGCTGTCGCACCGAACAGCAACGCACCGGTGCCGAACATCGCCGCCAGCGGGGCGTGGTTGAACGGGCCAAAGATTCCGCCGCCCTCGTGCGCGTGGAAATGCGGATCGAAATGGGCGGAAAGGAAATCACCCAACCCGAGCCAGGCCACCGCCACACTCGGAACGGCCAGTGCGATGAGCGGCCAGGTCATGGCCGCCGGCGCTTCGTGGGCGTGCGAGGCGGCATCGCTGCGGGCCGGGCCGAAGAAGGCGACGATCACCAGGCGCAGCATGTAGAAGGGAGTGAAGGCTGCGACGAGAACGCCGAGCCCGAACAACACCGGATGGCCGCCATCCAGCGCGGAAACCAGAATGGCGTCCTTGGAGTAGAAACCGCTGGTGAGAATCGGCAACCCGGCCAGCGCCGCGGTTCCGATGGCGAAGGTTCGGAAAGTGACCGGCAGGCGGCGCCAGAGTCCGCCCATCCGCCAAATGTTTTGCTCGTGATGACAGGCGTGGATGACCGCGCCGGCCCCGAGGAACAAGAGCGCCTTGAATCCCGCGTGGGTGGTCAGGTGATACATGGCGGCCGCTGGGCCGCCGCAGCCCACCGCCATCACCATGTAGCCCAACTGCGACAACGTGGAGTAGGCCAGGATCCGCTTGATGTCATCCTGCTGAACCGCCATCAGGGCCGCCAAAAGCGCGGTGAATCCACCGATTGCGGCGATGATATCGAGTGCGGAAATGCCACTCAGGAAGCCCAACGGCGCCGGCCAGGCACCGGGTATTTGGAAGATCACATACGCCCGGCACAACATGTACACGCCGGCCGCGACCATCGTGGCGGCATGGATCAGGGCGGAAACCGGTGTCGGACCTTCCATCGCGTCCGGGAGCCAGACATGCAGCGGGAACTGGGCGCTCTTGCCCATCGCACCGCAGAAAATCAGCAGGCCGGCGATCGATGCCAATGACCCCAGAGCCGCCGGATGAAGGGCCAAGGCGTTGGCAATCCCCGCGAACTGGACGCTACCCGTGGCGCTCCAGACCATCAGAATGCCAAGCAGGAACCCGAAGTCACCGAGGCGGTTGGTCAGGAACGCTTTTTTCGCAGCATCGGCCGCGGACGGTTTTTCAAACCAGAAACCGATCAACAGGTAACTGGACACACCGACCAGTTCCCAGAAGACAAACATCATCACCAGATTGTCGGCGAGAACGATGCCGAGCATGGCGAAGGTGAAGAGACTGATGCTGCCGAAATAACGGCCGTATCCTGAATCGCCCTTGAGATAGGCAGTGCTGTAAATCTGCACCAACGAGGAAACGCCGGTCACGATCAACAGCATGAGCACCGAGAGACGATCGACCGCGACGCCGAGATCGACATTCAGGTCGCCGGCGTGAATCCACGAGAACGTGGATGGCACGGCGACGTAACCACCCAGACCGAACGGCAGGAAGAGCGCGATCGACAACACGAAGGCCGCGACCACCGCGCCGATGGACAGGGTGGCGGAGAGGAACGTGCTGCGACGGACCCCCGCGGCGATCGAGGCGGAGGCGATCAGCGGCAGCAGCAGGATAAACCAGGCCAGATCCTCGGGCCGGGAACTGAAGGCCGGCGTGGCGGCAAGGGCGTGTTGGGCGGCGTGGGCGTCCATTTCAGAAAAAGAAGGGAACAACGAAGACGGGAAGGCGCGAAGAGGGAATCCATGGGGCGATGGAGCGGATCAGCGCTTCATCGGCCATCCTGGACGGCACCGTTGCGTCGTTGTTGTTCATCAATATTTGAGGCTGGTCAGGTCCTCGACGTGGGCGGAACGGCGTTTGCGATAGAGCGCGACGATGAGGGCGAGTCCGACGGCGACCTCGGCCGCGGCCACGGTGATGATGAAAAACACCATCACCTGGCCATCGAGATTGTTGTTGAACTGGGAAAACGCGACCAGCGCGAGGTTCGCGGCGTTGAGCATCAATTCGAGGCTCATGTAGATGACCAGCAGGCTGCGTCGGGAGACGACGCCGAACACCCCGAGGCTGAACAGCAGCGCGCTGACGATCAGGTAATGATGAAGGCCGGGAGTCATGGGAACCGGGAAAACATTGGGACGGGCGCGATGCCGGAGTTCATTTCAGTTCCTTCCGGCTGAGCAGGATCACTCCCACCATGGCCACCAGCAGGAGGACGGACAGCACTTCAAACGGCAGCAGATAGCGGGTGAACAGGATGCGCCCGAGCGTCCGGGTGGATCCCTCCACCGTCGCCGTCGTCGCCAGCGGCGTCGCATGCCAGAGGGCGCGGACCAGGATTCCGGCCAGCGTCGCGACCGCAACCGCACCAACGCCCACCGCGGCGATGTTCATCTTGCGCCGTTCCTCCTCCTTGATGTTCAGCAACATGATCACGAACAGGAAGAGAACCATCACCGCGCCGGCGTAGACCAGCACCTGGACGGCGGCGAGGAAGAAGGCGTGCAGCAGAACGAAGAGGCCGGCCATCGAAATGATGGTGAGCACCAGGAACATCGCGCTGGTAACCGGATTGCGGCTGAGCGGATTGGCCACGCAGAGGAAGCCGCAGAGCAGCGTCAACCCGGCGAAGGCGTAAAAAAGAAGGTCGGTAAACTCGGGCATGGTGGGACCTGGTTCCTATTTCGTCGCCTCGGTCGCCGCGGCGGTTTCAACCGGGAACGTCTCCTGTTCCGCGGCCTCCTCCAGCTTGTGCTTCCACTTCTGGACACCCGCGTGAGTGCCGCCGAGCTTCAGGAGCTTTTCCTTGTCGTAGACCATTTCCTCGCGAGAAACGCCGGTCAGCGAATAGTCCTTTTGAAGGAAAATGGCCTCCTCGGGACAGACCTCCTGGCACAGCCCGCAAAAGATGCAGCGGAGCATGTTGATCTCGAACTCGAGCGGCATCTTTTCCGCGTTGGCCCGGTCGGCAGGCTGGCCTTCCGCACCCGGCGGCGTGATCCGGATCGCCTTGGGCGGACAGACGAATTCACAAAGCTGGCAGCTCACGCACTTGGTCGCCCCATCCTGATCCTTCACCAGGTACGGCGCGCCGCGATAGCCCTCGGGGACCACCCATTTCTGCTCCGGATACTCCATCGTGATCGGCTTGTTGCCGAGGAACGGAGCGGTCCGCTTGAAATGTTTCCACGTGACGCCGAGCCCACCGAGGATCGAGGGCACGTACGATCGCTCCCAGGCGGTCAGCGGTTTGCGTTCAACAACCTTGGTGCTCATGCGTCCTTATCGGTTAACGAAGGCGACCACGAGGGCGGTCACGAGAATGTTGGCCAGCGCCAGCGGAATGAACCGGCGCCATCCGAGGTCCATCAACTGGTCATACCGGAACCGCGGGAACATCCAGCGGACCCAGATAAACAAGACCATGAAGGCGCACATCTTCGCCACGAAGATGCCGATGTGAAGCAGTCCGCCCAGCAGCCCGGAGGCCGGGTCGCCGATGAAGGGCAGCGTCCATCCGCCGAAGAACAGGGTCACCATCATCGCCGAACTGGCGATCATGTTGGCGTACTCCCCGAGGAAGAAGAGGGCGAACTTCATCGAGCTGTATTCAGTGTGGTACCCGCCGACGAGTTCGGACTCCGATTCCGGAAGATCGAACGGCAGCCGGTTGGTCTCGGCGAACGCCGCCACCAGGAAAATAAAGAAGGCGAGCGGTTGCTTGAACACCAGCCAGCCACCGTGAGCCTGATACTCGATCACCTTGGACAGGTTGAGGTCACCGACCAGCAGGAACACCGACACCACGCTCATGCCCATCGCGATCTCGTAGGAAATCATCTGCGCACTCGAGCGGATGCCACCGAGAAACGGGTACTTCGAATTGGCCGCGTAGCCGGCCAGCACGATGCCGTACACACCGAGCGACACGATGCCGAAGGTGTAGAGGATGCCGACGTCGAGATCGGCGATCACCATCTTGTTGCCCGGATTTCCCAAGGTGGAGCCGAACGGAATCACCGCCAGAGTCAGAAACGCCGGAATGACCGCGATGGCCGGGGCGATCCAGAAGTAGACCTTCCGGACATAGCTCGGGGTGAAATCTTCCTTCAGCAGGAATTTCAATCCGTCCGCCATCGGTTGGAAAATGCCGAGACGGGTCAGGAACGGTCCGAGAATGGGAACGAACTGCGCCATCGGCGGTGCCGTCCGGTTCGGGCCGACGCGGTCCTGAATCCAGGCCGAGACCTTGCGTTCCACGAGCACCGAGTAGGCGACGAAGGACATCGTCACGCCGAAGACCACGCCGATCTTCACCACGCTGAACAGGATGAACTGGACCGTGGGGTCGAGATTTTGAAGGAAGTCCATTGCGTCTGAAAATCAGAGGGAAAGGGTGATTCCGGTGTCCCCCACGGCAGCCCATTGAACCCCGCCAAAGCCGGCGATCTCGGCGGTCATGCGGTTGAACAGGCCTTCGATGGTGGCCGTACCGATCGGACCCGCGACGGCCTCCACCAGTTCCTGGAGGAATTCGACTTCGGGCCGTGCATCGCCGGGAGCCTCGACGGCTTTGTTGAACTTCTGCAGCCGGCCTTTGGTGTTCACCAGGGTCCCGCGTTTTTCGACGGGTGCCGCGCCGGGCAGCAAATGAGTGGCAGCCTCGGTCGTTGGATTGGGAAGGACATCGCTGACCACCAGCAGATCGAGTTTGGCGAGCAGACCGGCATCCAGGCCGTGAGCGGTCACGTCTTCGCCGAAAACGATCAACGACCGGATCGTGCCGGCCGCGATGCCCGCCGCGATCTTGGGCAATTGAATCCCGGCCTCGGTATAGGCCATGCCGGTGAGACGGACTCCGTTGCTGTTCGGATTGCGGTCGGCGGAAACGAGAAGTCCATCGGCCTCACCTTCGCGAACGATGGAATCGGTGATCGCGCCCAACCGGGTGGCGAGACGCTTGAGAAGATACAACTCCTCGTTGGTCTGACGCGCGCTGGCGACGATCGCGACGCTGCCGGCGGGAGCGGTTGAAAGTTTGCCGGAGATTTCGCGCAGGGCCGTCGACCAGTTCGAACGGCGACCGCCGATCCGAACCTCGCGCAAACGGTCAGCCCGGCCAATCCACTTGTAATTCAGGCGTCCCGAATCACACATCCACGGACCGTTGACCGCATCGTTCGAGCGGGGCTCAAAGCGATGAATGACTCCCTCGCGGGCGCCGACGGTGATATTGCAGCCGGTGCCGCAGCTGGTGCAGACACTGGAGGTTTCCTTGAGGAACCACACCCGCATCTTGAACCGGAAATCCTTCGAGGTCAGCGCGCCGACCGGGCAGAGATCGACCGTGTTCAGCGTGTAATTGTTGTCGAACGCCTTCCCCGGGAACGCCGAGATGGTGTTGTACGAACCTCGGTTCACGATGCCGAGGGCGTCGTCGTTGACAATGTCCTTGGTGAACCGGATGCACCGCGTGCAGAGGATGCAGCGTTCGTCGTCGAGAATGATGCGGGGTCCGAGATCCACCGCCTTCGGCTTGTGAACCTTGGCCTCGACGAACCGGCTTTCCGCCTGGCCGTGCTCAACCGAATACTCCTGAAGCTTGCATTCGCCGGCCTGATCGCAGATCGGGCAATCGAGCGGATGATTGATCAGTAGCGATTCCAACACCGCCTCGCGCATCTGGTGCGTGGCCGGTGAATCGGCGTAAATCTCCATCCCCGGCGAAATCGGGGTCGCGCAGGCGATGACACCACGGGGCGTTCCGGGTTCGTAGGGCAGCACCGAGCGGGCGATCTTGGGCGTGCCATCCTCGTTGAGAACCGGCTTGCGGTCCGGACCCATCATGGGCGTGCCGCACTCCACCAGACACATGCGGCAGTTGCCGGCGACCGGCAGCTTGTCGTGATAGCAATAGTGCGGGATTTCCACGCCGGCGACGCGAGCCGCCTGGAGCATCGTGGTCGGCTCCGGCTTGCCCTGCCAGTTCGGCATCGTCTTGGGCACCTGAACGGTCTTGCCGTTGACCTTGACGGTCACGGTCTCGGGCGGCGGCGGTGGAACCGCGGCGGGCGCTGGGAGTGTGGCGGTGGCGGACATTGCTCGATCAATGAGGTTGGGACGCCGCCGGACGCTTCGGGTCACGGGCCGGAGCCGCGGCGCGGGCGGCCTCATCGGCGGCGCCCTTGGCCTCGAACTCGTCCTTGAACTTCTTCACAAAACTCAACACCGGCCAGGCCGCCGCTTCACCGAAGGCGCAGATCGTCCGGCCCTGAATGTTCTGGGCGATGTGCGAGAGGTAGGCGGCATCCTGTTTCCGTCCGTCGCCATGCGCGAGGCGGTGGGTTCCCTTGGCCAGCCACAACGCGCCTTCCCGGCACGGGGTGCACTGGCCGCAGCTCTCGTGGGAGTAGAACTCGGACAGGTTGGCCAGCGTTTCCACCATGCTGCGCGAATCATCGAGCACGATGATGGCGCTGGAACCGGACATCGTGCCGGCGCCCTGCAATGAATCGAAATCGTAGGGCAGATCGAGCATCGGGACGTCGACCTTGGTCATCTGGCCGTCCGCACCCTTGCGGTTGAGTTTGAAGACCTCGCCGGCCTTCAAAACCTTGGAGGACGAGCCTCCAGGAATCACCGCCTTCAACGAACGCCCCGAACGGAGACCGCCGCCGAAGTTTTCGTGAAAGATCAATTCGCCCAGCGTCACGCGGCCGACCTGAATCTCGTAGTATCCCGGGCGTTTCACATCGCCGCTGAGGCTCACGATGCGGGTGCCGGTATTGTTCGGCGTGCCGAGCTTGGCGTATTCAGCCGCGCCCATCGTGACGATGTGTTTGACGTGGCAGAGCGTCTCGACGTTGTTGACGATGGTCGGGCACATGTAGAGCCCGAGCACCGCCGGAAAATAAGGCGGCTTGATCCGCGGATAGGCCCGCTTGCCTTCGAGCGATTCGATCAGTCCGGTTTCCTCACCGCAGATGTACGCGCCCGCGCCGCGGTGGACGTGGATCTCCAGATCGTAGCCGGATCCGAGAATGTTCTTCCCGAGGAATCCGTTCGAACGCGCCTCGGCCAGCGCCTCCTCCAGCAAACGGGCCGCCTTGGGCATTTCGCCACGGATGTAGATGTAGGCCAGCTTCACGTCGTTGGCCCAGCAGGAGATGACCATCCCCTCGATCAACTGGTGCGGATCCTTGTGCAGAATCTGGCGATCCTTGAAGGTGCCCGGCTCGGATTCGTCGGCGTTGCAGATGAGGTAAATCGGCTTGCCGCTGCGGCGATCAACGAAGCTCCATTTGAGGCCGGCGCTGAAGCCGGCACCGCCGCGGCCACGCAGGCCCGACGCTTTGACATCCTCACGAACCACCTCGCGCGGCGACAGTTTCTTCCCATCGGGCAGATCGCGCGGAGCGGTCGCCAGGGCCTTCTTCAATGCCTCATATCCCCCGTGACGGAGATAGCACGCCAGATCCGGGGTGTAGCCCGGCTCATCGAGGTGCTGGAGGATTAATTTGAACTGTTCCGGCATGGCAATGCTTGACTCAACGGTTCACACGACTAGGTTTCCGCCCGCTTCCGGCCTGCCCGATGGTGTAACGGTAGCACAGCAGATTCTGGATCTGCTTGTCATGGTTCAAATCCATGTCGGGCAGCCAATTCATTTTCCAGCAGGGTTTGCCGAACCTTTTGCGGCACTTCCACCCACGCTTCCGGAACGGCGTCCACCTTCAACAAGAATCTTTTCCGCCTCCGACGTCGAAACCCGCTCGTGCAGGTCTTCGTTCACCAAGATGACCGGCGCGCTTCCACAGGCGGCGAGACATTCCACAAATTCCACGGTGAACTTGCCGTCGGGAGTCGTCTGCGGCGCGTGGGCGTGCGAATCCAGCCCGAGCTTTTTGCAGAACAGATCACGGAGCTCACCGCTGCCAGCCAGCGCGCAGCTCAAGGTCCGGCAGACCTTCACATGGGTGGTCCCGAGCGGTTCCTGGCGGAACATCGGATAAAACGTCACCAACTCGTACACGTTGACCGGCTGCAGGCCGAGCTTGGTCGCGGTCCATTCCACGGCTTCATTCGAGAGGTAACCGAAATGTTCCTGAAGGGCGTGCAGGAACATCAGCGACGCACTCCGCTTGACCGGATAATGCGTGACCAACTCGTCGAGCCGGGCTTCCAAGGGGGCTGGTATGGAAAAACTCATCGCGAAAAAACGGCTATCGGTCGCATTCGCCCATCACGAAATCGATGGATCCCAGAATGGAAACCACATCGCTCATCATGTGCCCGGGCAGCAGCGCCGGCAGGATGCTGAGATTGACGAACGACGGGGCGCGAATCTTGAGCCGGTGCGGCGTCCCGCCCCCGCGGCTGTTGATGTAGAATCCCAATTCGCCCTTGGGATTCTCGGCACCGAAATAGACTTCTCCGGGAGGCGCGTTGACGCCCTGGGTGACCAGCATGAACTGGTGGATCAACTCTTCCATGCTGGAGAGCACCTTGCTCTTCGCCGGCAACACGGTCTTGCCATCCGGAATATTGATCGGCTCGTGGGAGGCGTTGTCGGCACCGCCGGGCAGCCGGTCGAGGCATTGACGCAGGATCCGCACGCTTTGCCGCATCTCTTCCATCCGCACCAGGTAACGGTCGTAGCAATCGCCGATCGAACCCACCGGGATGTCGAATTCGAGATCCTTGTAGACGAGATACGGTGTGGCCTTGCGGACGTCGTATTCGACGCCGCTGCCGCGCAGATTCGGTCCGGTCAGGCCGTAGTCGATCGCCAGTTCGCGGGAAATCACTCCCACGTCGCGGGTCCGGTCCACCCAGATGCGATTCCGGGTCAGCAGCGTTTCCGATTCGGCGATGTTGAGCACTACCTCGTCGAGGAACTTGCGGCATTGGGCGACCCAGCCGGGGGGCAGATCCCGCGCAAGCCCACCAATCCGGGTGTAGCTGGTCGTGAACCGCGCACCAGTCAGCGACTCGCACAGATTGTAGATCTTTTCGCGCTCGGTGAAGGTGTGAAGAAAGACGGTCAGCGCACCGACGTCCATCGCAAAGGCACCGAGACCGAGCAGATGCGCGGAAATGCGGGCCAGTTCGGAGCAAATGACCCGGATGTACTGGCAACGCGGCGGGAGTTGGGTGTCGATGCCCATCAACTTCTCCACGGCGAGGGCGTAAGCGACGTTGTTGGCGAGGGGCGCGAGGTAATCCAGTCGATCCGTGTACGGGATGAACTGGGTGTAGGTCATGTTCTCGGCGATCTTTTCATCGCCGCGATGCAGATAACCCACATCCGGGACTGCGCGGGTGATCG
>CAIVQB010000098.1 GCA_903907925.1 uncultured Verrucomicrobiota bacterium | reverse complement strand
GTTGTCCATTTTTCAACCGCCGGTAAGTCAGGACCTTCTGGTTCCAGTTGATCTGACAAGCGTCCAACTGAGCGATGTCGCTCTGCCCGCCGCCGGTAAACCACAGAACTTCGTAGTAGTCCCGGCGCTCCTGGTTTCCTTCGCGCTCAATGATCCGCCGATGTTCTTCGAGGGTGATGGCGCGCTTTTTCTTGAACGACGGCTTCGGGAACAGGCGCTTCTTGAGGATTGGCTCGAAGATCCAGCCCAGATCCAGGGCTAGGTTTTGCAACCGGCGGAGGTGTACGTTGGTGGAGACGGTGCCGCTAGTCAGGGCCCGGAGGAAATCCTCACTTCGGCTGTCGACCAGGGGGCGTCGGCGTAGTGAATCGAAGGCCTTGTCCTTGATCGCGGTTTTCCAGCGCGCCTTGGACTTCTCGGAAGAGAACTCGACGGCGGCATCCATGACGCTCTGCCAGGTACGTTTGGCGGCCTCGGGATCGGCGGCGGACAGGTAGATCAGTCCCACTTGCCGGCGGACCAGGGGTTCACTTTCGGCCTCGTTGAGCGAATGGACGAGTCGCTCGGCATGGCGTTTATCGCGGGTTCGGAGGCTCTTGCTGTTGCCTGTAGTGTTGTCGAAGGCGAAGTAATTGGCCTTGTTGCGGCGGAAGAGGCGGTACCGACGTTTCATCTCGTTTGCCATGGCTACGAGGGTGATTCGGTCGGGGGAATGCGTTCACCCGGACAGTGGGAGGACGGTGACCAGAGAGTGGGCGGACAGCCCAATCTGTTGAAGAAACCGTTGAAGATTCGACCCTGGAGCCCCAAAAAGCCTTGAATTCCTGAGGAAAAAGGCTTGGAGGCGAGGGTCGGAATCGAACCGACGGATGAGGCTTTTGCAGAGCCCTGCCTTACCACTTGGCTACCCCGCCCTCCGGGCCGGAGGGCCCTTGAAGCGCCGGGACTTTCGCGGGATTCAGGCGATGGGTCAAGTCTCTCACGGGGGAGGCCTCACGGGCAGGGCTCCGAGTCCCGCGTTCACGCGGCCCCCGACCGCCTCAAGGCGGAACTCCGGAAGAAGTCGGGGGAATCGGGGTCGAGTGAATGAGGGCGACGTTGCAGTGGGGCGAATAGGGACTTGCGTCCGCGGGCAGCTCGGCAAGGTTGATTCCATGTTGAACCCGGCGATGACTTTCGACTCAGATCCGCAGGCGGACCTGCTCACGCTTCACCACTCGGGTCTCATTCCGCGGGGAGCACGGAGTCCGCTCACGATGGCGGTTCTCATTGCCGTCGGATTGGCTCTCGTCGGCTGCACGACCGCTTCGCCGACGTCTTCAACTGCAGCGGGTGGCACGGCCACGGTGAAGTTCGTGGCTCCGGAAAAGTTCACCGATCTTCAACTCGGGGGACAATCTCCCGAGGCCAGCCGTCCGATCGTACTGGCGCGGTTTCAATCAGTGATTGAGCAGGAGGCGGCCCGACGTCTGCCCGCGGGTTCGACGCTGGAGGTCCGGATCATTGACGTCGATCAGGCGGGCTGGATTCCGCCGGGTAATCTTTACGGATACCGGGTCATCACGGATTCACGACCGGCTCGCATTGAGCTCGAATACCGGCGCCTCGCCATCGGTGAAACAAACGTCGTCGCAAGCCCCTCGAGTTCCAGAGAGTCGGTCACCCTGACCAGTGCCGGCTGGTTTCACACAGGATCGCAAACCTCCGCCGACCCGCTTGCCGTCGAGGATGATCTCCTGCGGCAGTGGGTGCGAACGATCGCTTCGCACAAGTAGCGGTTCGGAGAGTGAGCCGAATGCGGGATGGGCAGGCGGAGGGTCTCAAGTCCAATGTCCAAAGTCGCAGGGCAAGGGGTCTTCTAGAGCGGCAGTTTTGGCACGGCTTCGTGAATGCGCGCCATGTCGCGGTCGCCGACCGGAACACTTTGGCTCTGGATCCACGGCGACATTTTTCCGATCTTTAGGGTCACCGGGGAAACCCAGCGCCACGACTCCGCATGGCCATCGGCGAAGCTCAGTGGACACGACCCGGCGTGGCGGACCGATGGAAAATCGATCCAGGTCCATTCCGTGGTCTGTGGCGCGTAGAAGCGGGAATTCTCGATGCTGTTCTCATGTTCATCAATGAAGACGAAGGCTGCGGATGGGGAAGGGGAGACGATCCCGGACAACCGGTGCCAGCAGGTCTTGTCGGTCGGGTCGACGACATCATTCATGTATTCCGACATCGAGACGCTGCGGGACCGCGGAATCACGCCCTTGTCGAGGACGGTCGAACGATCCGCCGGGCACTTGTAGATACGGGTGGATCGATTGTAGGCGAACAGCATGCCACGCTCGATGTTGGTGGTGTTGACGTCGGTATAGGCATTGCCCGTCACCCAGGTGCGGGCGGTGGCGTTGAATCCGGTGCGACCGCCGCCGGAATCGGTTTCGTTGGGCGGGAGTTGGTCCCGGTGGTCGTCGCTGTACATCAACCAGCAGAATCCCAGTTGCCGGTAGTTGCCAAGGCACTGGGTTTGGAGGGCCTTGGATTTTGCCCGACTGAGTGCGGGCAACAGCATCCCTGCGAGGATGGCGATGATTGCGACCACCAGGAGCAGTTCGATCAAGGTAAACGCCCGACTTAAAGGTTTTGGCGCGCGCATGGATCGGACGGTGGTGAATCTCGTGTTGGCGCGCGAAGAACGCTTGCCGCGACGGGAATTCAGGAGAAACGGTCCTCGGTCCACGGGTCGGCGGTGTTGGAATAGCCGCGGAGTTCCCAGAATCCGAGGATGTCGCGGTCCATGAAGGTGATCTCGCGGATCCATTTGGCGCCCTTCCAGGCGTAGCGCTTGGGAACGATGACCCGGGCCGGGCCGCCGTGCTCGACCGGCAACGGGGCGCCGTTCCATGAATGAGCGATAAGGACGTCGTCATCCATCAACGTGCCGATCGGATTGTTGGTGGAATAGCCGTCATAGCTCTTGAAAAAGACGTGGGTTGCGGCGGGTTTTGGCCGGACGAGATCCGCCAGCGTGAAGAAGGAGACCCCCTCCCAGGCCATGTCGTACTGGCTCCAGGTGGTGACACAGTGGAAATCGCTGATATCCTTGAACTGCGGCAGGGCGAGAAATTCGGTCCAGCTCAACGTGACCGGATTTTCGACCTGACCGCCGATCTTCAACTCCCAGCGATCCGGTCCGATCTCCGGTTTTACGCCGAGATCCAGCACCGGAAAATTGTGAACCTGACGCTGGCCCGGAGGCAGCCGGTTGTCCGAGCGGGGTGTCGAGCGGGCCAGCCCGGACATCTTTTTCGCCCAACGTTCTTTTGCGGCGATGTAGGCTTCCTTCATCGAGCCGCGAGTGTGGCCGAGCCCTTGAGGAACGCAAGGGAACCGAGTTTGGGCTTGCACCCAGGCGCGCAAACCGATAAATACCGCGCTCCTTTAAGTCTAAAGGTCAAATTTTATGGCTCGTATCTGTCCAATCTCCGGCAAGCGCCCTGTCAAGGGCAGCCACATCTGGCGTTCCGGTAAAGCGAAGAAAAAGGGTGGCATCGGTACTCACGTCACCGCGATCACCAAGCGTCGCTTTTTCCCCAACCTCCAGAACGTCAAGGTCATCCTTCCCAACGGGCAGGTGAAGCGCATGCGCGTCGCCGTCAGCGTGATCAAGCGCGGTCAGATCACCAAGGCCCCGCCTCGCAATTGGAAGAAGGCCGCCTGATTCGGCGGTTCTCTCGCCGGTTTCCACAACTCGATTTCAACAGGATGGCTCCCGGAAGGGGGCCGTCCTTTTTTCGTGTTGGGGTGGGAATGGGAATGGTTGAAGAGATGAAGGGTGAAGAGTTGAAGAGGCTTGGTCCGCCACTCGGATTTGGCGACGGCAACGTGCTTCCTCTTGCGACCGATTGAACCCAACGACGGGGGCACCCCAGCGAACCCTCTTCAACTCTTCACCCTTCAACTGCCACCACCGCCCCACTCACCGTCCCTTGGATTGCCGCATCAGGGCCTGCTTCATCTCGCGTTCGGAATCGCGCCGCTTCATGTCCTCACGGTGATCGTGATCGGCCTTGCCTTCGCCGACAGCCAACTGGATTTTCACCAAACCGTTTTTCCAAAAAAGTGACAAAGGGACAATGGTGTTGCCCTTGATCTTGCCGAGTTCGGCAAGTTTCCGAATCTCGCTGCGGTGGAGGAGGAGTTTCCGCGGGGCGATCGGCTTGTGGTTATTGATGTTGCCGTGGGAATACTCGTCGATCCGCATGTGGTGCAGCCAGACCTCCCCCTTTTCCACGCGGGCAAAGGCGTCGGAAATCTGGCCTTTGCCGGCGCGCAGGGACTTGACCTCCGTCCCATGCAGCACGATGCCGGCCTCAAAGGATTCGAGGATCCGGTAATCCCGCTTCGCCTTGGAATTGTTGATCGGATCGGCCATGAAAACAAAACAGCCGGAGAGCATCGGCCCCCCGGCTGCGGAAGATCAGGGTGTCAGGAAGGGCCTCAAGCCGAAGCTGCCGCTGCGGCCTGGCGGCGGGCGCGCTTCTTGGGCGTCGGGGCAACCTCCGGTGTGGCCGCCTCGTCGGTGATAAATTCAAAACCGATCTTTTCCTCGATCACTTCGAGAAGCGCGATGTCTGCCGCACCCATGCCCGGGGTGACTTCAACCAGAGGACGGCTGGATCCGCCGCCGCCGCTGTTGAGTTGGCGGACACGTCGGGAGATCACGTTTACCAGAATGTGCTGGTTGCCGATCTTTTCAAGGGCCCGCTTGGTCAGTTCAATATTCATCGATAAAAACGTGTCGAAACGAAAGAAGCTGTAGAGTAGGGGGCGGTTTCCGGCGGGCAACAGAATTCTCGGCAAAGTCGGCAGTGCCCGTTTGGCGTCGGTCGGAGGGCGGAAGTGGATCGGGATCCGGGGGTGTGGACTCCTTGGCGCGAAGCGTGGGGGGCGGTAAACTGCGGCCATGCGCGCACTCCTCCGGTTCCTGGCCTCGTTGAATGCCGCGGTCTGGCTCGGTTCGGCCGTTTTCCTGACCGTTGCCGTGGGTCCGGCTTTCTTTTCGCCCGAAATGCTGGAGTTGATGCCCCGGGAAACGGCGGGGAGGGCGGCCCAGTTGGTGCTCGGGCGGTACTTTTTGCTGGTGCTCGTGTGCGGTGTCGTGGGGCTCAGCCTGGGGGTCGCTGAACTTGCGGTCGGCCGCCGTCGCCGGCTTTATCTGCGGGCGGCTCTCCTCGCGCTCTTGCTCGGGATGGGTTTGATCGGCGGATGGATTCTTCAACCCCGCCTCAAGGAATTGCACCGGATTCGGTATGCGACGTCGACACCGGACGAGGATCGGGAAAAGGCACGACGCCGGTTTGGCCAACTCCACGGGGCATCTCAACTTGTGAACCTGTTGATGGTTACAGGGTTGCTCCTGCACTTCCGATGGACCCTGAACCCCGGGGAGGCTCAGACCACTCTTCAAGGGGCATCGGAGACCAATTCAGGGAATTGAACCCTCGTGATTATTTCCAAAGCGGATTTAGGCGAAACGCCCAGGGTCGGCACCACTCTTTGGCACCCTCGATAACTCTCGACCTCAGTCAACCTTTGGAAACCCTTCTGTTCGGTTGCGGTTGGATCGGGAATCCCTGTCTGCCCTGTCTGTTGGGTCACAAACCAGTTCGAGAGCACCGTGGCGGGTGGAGCGAGCGCATCCAATCCCAGAACTTTGAGCCTGTCTGAAAATTGGGAAGAGTCCTGCGGCAAGGGATTTTGTTTTCTGCCGAGGCGACGAGGTCCGAGCATCCCCGAAGTGGGCTGTAAGGACCGAGTCAACGAAGGCAGAAGGCAAAAGCACTGCCGCCGGGAGGGTTGTCGAGGAGAAGGCTGGCTGGCTTCGTTTCTCCTCGGTCACTGCCTCAAAGGGCTGCTCCCTCGTCGCGCCTCGCCATCCAGCCTTTTCCTCGACAACAGGACTCTTCCGAATTTTCAGACAGGCTCATAGTCCCGATGTCGGGGATGGTCGGACCCGGCCTCACTTTTTCCCTGTGATTTCCAGGAAGGCCGCGGTCATCGCCCGGATCCCCGTTTTGATCGATGGCTCGGGCAGGGGCGCAAACAAGCTGGAATGGAGGGAAGGCAACGGTTTGCCCGAACGCTGGCTTTCGGTCACCGACTCCACGCTTACTGTTCCGAGCCAAAACATGCAAATCGGCACTTTCTCCTGCGTGCGGCCTAATTGCCCAAAATCCTCCGCGCCCATCACAGGATCTCGATGGAGCACATTCGATTCGCCGAACACCGCCCGGAACATTTGCGTCACCCGCCGCGTCAACGCTGGATCATTGACCATCACCGGGGAGAATTCATCCTCCAGAACCTGCACCACCGGCAGGCGGTTTTCCGGCAGGCCTGCCGCCAAGCCCAGCCCATGCGTGATACGCCGAATCGCGGCAATGGTTTGCAGTCGCACCTCATCGGAGTAGGAACGAAGCGTCAGCTGCAATTTGACTTCATCTGGAATAACATTGTGCGCGGTCCCGCCGTGAATGGATCCGACCGAGACCACAGCCGGCGTCCCCGGCTTGAGTTCGCGACTGACGATGGTCTGCAGCGCCATCACGGTCTCCGCCGCCAAAACAATTGGGTCCTTGGTGTCATGTGGCCATGCGCCGTGACCGCCGACGCCCCGAATGGTGATGTCCACCGAGTCCACGTTGGCGTGGGCCGGACCTTCCGTCCACCCCACCGTTCCGGCCGGTTGGTCCGGTCTGCAATGCACAGCCAGGCAGTAATCAGGACGCGGAAATCGCTGATACAGACCGTCCTTCAGCATGTCCGTGGCTCCGTCTCCGTCTTCTTCTGCAGGCTGGCCCATCATCACGAGGGTGCCCCGCCATTGGGATTGTATATGTTGAAGCAGCCGTGCGGTTCCCACAAATACAGTCATATGAACATCGTGCCCGCAGGCGTGCATCAGTGGAACCTCCACGCCAGCGCCATTCTTAGTGGTTGCGGTGCTGGCGTAAGGCAGCCCGGTTTCCTCCTTGACCGGGAGCGCATCCAGTTCCGTCCGTAGCAGCACCGTTGGTCCTGGTCCGTTGTGCAAGACGCCGACGACGCCATTGCCGCCCACGCCCGTAGTCACCTCGAAACCGGCCTTTTTCAATTCCTCCGCAATCCGCGCCGCCGTCGCCTTTTCGTGCAGAGAGAGCTCCGGATGGGCGTGGATGTGTTTGTATAATTCAAAAAGGCTCGGATATTCTTGATCAACGGTCCGCGCCACCGCGTCGTCCGGCCGGGCTTGAGCCGGAGCGGTGATGGAACACCATCCGGCCAGAAATACAGTGAACAGGCACTTTGATTTCATATTGGTTTGGACTGCAAGGAACCTGGCTGCAGAGGGATTCGGGTTCTGTTTCGCCAGAACGCCTTCGATCGCGTCGAGAATCCACATATTGATGTCACTATAGGACCGGGCCGCTGCCACCCGCCGCGTCGTCTTCGCACATCACCTCGAGAAACTCGGCGTGATTCGTCGTCAGCTTTTCCAGTGCCAGCGCAAACAGGGCTTCTTCGCGGTTGGGGTTCGTAAGTGTTTCGTCAGCCTACGGGTCCGGCCTCATTTCCCAAACGCCCATAGATGCTTCTCTCCGCGCAGGTAGAGCGTGTTTTCCACCACTGCGGGCGTGGCGGACAACGCTTCCCCAAGTTCGTTGCGGGAGAGGATTTC
>CAIVQB010000097.1 GCA_903907925.1 uncultured Verrucomicrobiota bacterium | reverse complement strand
CCAAAATCCGGAAACAGCAGGGGTTGCTCTCCACACTCTGTCAGGACAGGTGTCTCGTTCTTGGAATCTGCATCATCCTTCATGCCACTTACTTAGCACTTGCCATGCCGACCTCTGCCTCTGACCAGTGAGAGATGCGGGCTAGGGCGATGGCGAGCCGCCATTCCTTGCGGTGATCTTTCTTAAAGTCGTGGGGAATCTCGCGGCGGTGTCCCTGGAGCATTTCGATTACTGCATAGCCTGCTTTTTCGAGTGGCGAGTTGCGCGGTATGTTCAGTTCATTGTTCTTTCGGACAATGAGCGATTCAAAGTCAGCGACGAGGCGTTCGTTACCGTCAAATGTGAAGATCTCGGGGCCTTCGGTGATGTTTGGAAGGTTAGTCATACCTTATAGCTTGCGGCGGATCGTGGGGCCGCGGATTTCAAGATCGTTGGTGTTCTTCGCGTTTGCCGCGGACGGTCGATGTTGAAAAAGCCCCCTTCAGGGCTCGGAGGCGTTGGGACTCGGAATCCTTGGCCGATGCCCAGGGCCGGTATCGGGCGGACTGTTGTCCCTTTTGGCAAAGGGGGTTATTTCAG
Organism: uncultured Verrucomicrobiota bacterium; assembly: GCA_903907925.1. Classification (GTDB taxonomy): domain Bacteria; phylum Verrucomicrobiota; class Verrucomicrobiia; order Limisphaerales; family UBA9464; genus CAIVQB01. The sequence goes on along the minus strand of CAIVQB010000097.1, from coordinate 2,709 downwards.
CCAGTTGATTTTAATCTCCTTCTCCAGGGCATTGAACTCCGGGTCGCCGGTGACGATCACGGCTTTCTTCTCCTTCGCCAGTGCTGCTGCGAAGGCGTCGGCGAGGTTCAGGCGGTAAAACGGGGTATTCACCGTTTGCGCCCTTCCGTCGAACGGGCCATGTCGTCGTCGCGCCGGGTGTGGAAGCCCATTTGCCGCTTCGGCGGTTCGGGCGGCGGCGGGGGCGGGTTCAGGATTTCCATGATGCGCTGGAGGACTTCGACGATGGCCGTCTCGTGGACATCCAGCCGGCCGGTGAGTTTCCGTTCGAGGACGGCAAGTTGCTTGGCGAGTTCGCGGGTGCCGCCGAGCAGTTCGCGCATCTTCACAAACGCGCGCACGACGAACACGCTCAGGCGTACGGCCTCCGGGCTGTTCAGGACGTTGGCGGCCATCACCGCGCCGTTTTCGGTGAAGGCCCAGGGCAGCTTGCGCCGCCCACCGTGGCCGGAACTTGATATCGCAGTTTGCGATATCAACCGGTCGAACTCCCCACGGGTGAGTTGGAACATGAAGTCGTCGGGAAACCTGGCCCGGTTGCGTTTCACCGCCTCGTTGAAGCGGAAAGTGGGCACGCCAAACACCCGAGCGAGGTCGCTGTCGAGGATCACTTTCTGCCCGCGAATCGCACGGATCAGAAGTTCGATGTCCCCGATGGGAATCTGTCCGGCTTGGTCGCTCATTTGGGATCCTTAAGCCAGGCCACCGTGATCTCCTTTTCCTTCTCCAGCGCCTTAAACTCCGGGTCGCCGGTGACGAGTTCGGCCTTTTTCTCCTTTGCCAGGGCCGCTGCGAAGGCGTCGGCGAGGCTCAGTTTGTGGCGCGCCTTGTAACCGGCCGCCACGTCGGCGAGTGAGCGGGTGACGGGATGAAACTCGATCGGGGCGGCCTGCAACTCTTGGGCGATGGCAAGCCACGCGGCGTCTCCTTCCCGGCGTCGGACGATGTATTGGACTTCGGCGTAGTTCACCTCTGTCATGTGCAACGAGAGATCCTTTTCGGCCGCATTTTCCAGCAGACCACGAACAAGATCCGCGCCAGGTTCATCCCGGAGCAGAGCCAGCAGGGCATGCGAATCAAGCACTGTGCCGGGCATAATTCTCCTCCTCCAAGGCCAGTTCTTCCCGCTTGTGCTCGGCCCATTCCTCGGCAAACGACTTTTCGCCGGGCTTGCGTTCGCGCTTGAGGATGCCGTGGAGGCGGTCGATGACGTACTTGGTCACCGGCTTGAGCAGAATGCCGTCGGGAGTGGCCTGCACGATGGCCTTGGTGCCGTCCTCAATGTGAAACTCGCGCCGGAGCCAGGCGGGGATGACGACCTGCCCCTTGGTGGTGAACCGAACGGAATTGTGCTTTGACGTCGTAGTCACGTCTTCACTTCTGACATCCATAAACACTCCGTCAAGTCGCACTTATTCCTACTTCTTCCCAAAAGAGCACTTCTGAAAGAGAGTAATCCGCCCGCAGCGCAGAACGCGGTCCGGTCAGAGTTCAACCTGCATGCCCAGTTAAACCACCCGTCCGGCGGGCAAGCGGAAGCAGGGGTGGCGCTCTCGGTGTTGTGGTTCTCCAGGTTGTCGAAGTGACCCGCACCGGCAACCCGACCGCATTCTTTCCTTCAAGAAGGGCTGACGTAACGGCGCGGGAACACGACGCGGAATGTCGTGCCGGTTTGCGCTGAACTGGCGATTTCCAGACTTGCGTCGAGCAGTTCGCACAAGCGCTTCACAATGGAGAGGCCTATCCCTTCGCCGGGCTGGTTGTGGGTGGGGCTGGTTCTGGGATCAACGTCCCCGGGGGCGGCCAGAACCTGCGAGGTTTCGCCTTGGATGGCCGCGGACTTCTCATCCGATTCCTTCGCGCTCGCGGTGGCCTCCTGCAAACCCGCCGTCAGGGATTGGCTGGAGCCCGGCGACATTCCCGGCCCGGTGTCCTTCACCATCAGCCACCAATTCTCCTTCTCCGCACCCCAACTCACCGTGACGCCGCCGTCCTCCGTGTATTTGAGCGCGTTCACCAGCAGATTCTTTGCGAGCCGCCTGACTTTTTCAGCGTCGCCCTCGACGGCCATGCGCGATGGTCCTTCCGTTCTCAAAAATAGGTTCCGTTCGCGAGCCAGGGGCTGATTGCCCTCGCACAATTTCGCGAACAAGGCGGCGGCGTCGAAGCCGGCGAGTTTCCGTTTGTCCTGGCCGGCCTCCAGCCTCGCCAGTTCCATCAGTTCACCCAGCATCGTCGTCAGCCCCTGCGTGGCTCGCTGAAGGAAAGCCACCGATTCCACCCGGTCGGCCTCGGCCAGATGCGGCTGCCCCACCATCGTTGCCGCCAGGCTAACGCCAAGAACGTCGCTGTTCAGATCGTGAACCGCCTGATGAATGAGGGCAGTGCGGCGCTGTTCGACTTCGTCCATCGTGGCCAGCGCCGTCATCAGGTCCACCACCCGACTGGCGGCTTCCGCCTGCTGCATGCGCTCGTATTGAGCGGCGCTCTCGCTGATGGTGTCATTAATCAGTTGGAGCAACTGGCCATGCGCCGGTGTAAGGATCTTTCTGTAAATTGCTTTCCTTGTGTATCCACCCAACCCCTGAGGGGGAGGTGGAGCGGAGGCGAGCGTAGCGAGCCGAGCGGAACCGAACCCTCAGGGGTTGGGAACTGTAAATCGGTTGTCGT
>CAIVQB010000096.1 GCA_903907925.1 uncultured Verrucomicrobiota bacterium | reverse complement strand
GCATGGTCCAGGCCGGCGCCAGGCCTGATCCCACCGGAATCCGCTGAAATGCAGGCCCCGTCCGACCGGGAACCGAAACCACCGCGAGGATCCCGGCGCAGAGCAGGGGAATGCCCCAGCGGATTCCCCAGGTGCGAACGTCGGCGGAAGTCATGAATGCGGCGTGGGGAGAACTCCATTCTTCCGGAAGGCTTCGGTAACAATTCCACGCCACACCGCATATCCGGCGGGGTTCAGGTGAAGTCCGTCCTCGCGATAAAACTCAGGCCGCGGTTTGCCGGCGGAATCCAGCAGCGAATGGAAGGTGTCGATAAACTGGATGCCCGGTGCGCGTCCGGCGAGGCCTTCGAGTCGGTGGTTCAAATCGCGTTGGGCGTCCATCAGTTTGATGCGCGATGGACTCGGCTTGACCGCGAGAAGAGCCACGGGCGTTCTCGGAAGTTCCTGCCGGACCTGTTTCAAGAAGGCTTCGTAATCAGCATAGACCTGATCCGGTGATTTGCCGGCGGCGAGGTCGTTGTCGCCTTCATAAACCACGATCAGCGACGGACGATAGGGCCGCACCACCCGGTCGAAGGAAAACACCAGATCGCTCATCTGTGATCCGCCGAACCCGCGGTTGAGCACCCGCAGGTTCGGAAAATCGGCCACCAGATTGGTCCAGAGCCGGATGCTGGAACTGCCGGTGAACAACACCGGATGCGCGGGCGGCGGTGTCCGGCTGTCATCCAGTTCAAACTTCCGGATCTCGCCCTCGAACTTCGAAGTGGCGGGCTGGGGTTCGGCAACAGACACGCCGGTGAGCATTGCCAAAGTGCCCAGAAAACAAAAGAGACGGCGGAACATGGGGCGCAATCTGTCAAAAAACAGTTCCGAGCGCAAAACCGTTCGATTCCCCGAATCGGCTCGCTAGACTGGAGTCACCATGGCCGCCGCCCGGTTGACCGAATCACCCGTTCCCGCAGGGCTCCGCCTGCCATTTTATTATGGTTGGGTGACCCTTTGCGTCGCGGCGCTCGCGATGGTCGCGACGCTGCCGGGCCGTACTCAGGGGCTGGGATTGATCACCGAACCCTTGCTGCGTGACCTGGGTCTCAGCCGAACCGTCTACGCCGAAATCAATCTGGTGGCGACCCTCCTCGGATCGGTGGCGTGCATTGGGTTCGGCCGATTGATCGATCGATTCGGATCGCGATTGATTCTGACGATGGTGGCGGCTGCTCTGGGTGCCGTGGTTGTCGCGATGAGCCGGTGCACCAGCCTGGTGAGTCTGGCGATGGCCATGACCCTGACCCGGGCGCTGGGTCAGAGTGCGTTGTCGGTCGCGAGTCTCAGCGTGGTGCCCTTGTGGTTTCATCGGCGCCAACCGCAGGCGATGGCGACGTACAGCATCCTGTTGAGCGTCGGGTTCATGATCGCGTTTCCGACGTTGGGAGCACTCATTTCATCGATGGGCTGGCGCAATGCCTGGGCGGGGGTCGGAGTGTGTCTGCTGGTCGGAATGGCCCCGATCGCCGGGCTTCTCATGCGACGAAACCCGGATTCCTGTGGACTACAACTGGACGGTGAAGCGATCCCCGCGATGGAGACGGATAGGGCCCCGGTCCGCGATTTTCGACTCGGTGAGGTCGTCAGGTTCTCCCTGTTCTGGGTGCTGGCGCTGGCGTCGGCGTTGTACGGATTCGTGGCGTCCGGTCTGAGTTTGTTCAACGAGTCGGTGCTGGCGGAGCGGGGATTTGCGCTGGGAATTTATCATACCAGCCTGGCGGTGACGGCGTTGACCGGGTTGGTCGGAAATTTCATCGGCGGCTGGCTGCTCGGTCGGATGGCGGCGACGCGCCTGATGGCCATCGCGATGGGCCTGCTGGCCGCGGCATTGTGGGCGCTGCCGCACTTGCATTCGATCGCCGGAGTGATGGCTCAAGCGGTGGTGATGGGTGCCGCCGGTGGCGTCGTGACGGTCCTATTCTTCTCGGTCTGGAGTCGGTTTTTCGGCCGGCGCCACCTCGGGATGATTCAGGGTGCTGCACAAACACTGACCGTGATCGGCTCTGCGGTGGGTCCACTCTGGCTGGCGAAAATCGTCGAGTGGACCGGATCCTACGCGACCGGATTCAGAATCCTCGGTCTGCTGGTAGCCGCCACCGGGATCTGGGCGGCACTGAGTCGCGAACCTCGTGCGAATGCAGTGAAATAGATCCGGGCCAACGTTCTGCAAACTGCTTCCTGCCTTCCTTCTTTCCAGATTTTCATTCACTCACCGACGGAACGATTGAGCGAAGTCGTCAATCGCCACCTCGCGGACCGTCTTTTCGAAGCGTGAATTCTGGATGCGTTGCTGCAACTCGGTCTCCCACGCAGCTCCGTTGAGGGGCAGCGTCAGAGTCTGCCCCAGGATCGACGAGTACACCATCGCGTTGGCCAGTTCGACCGAGTGGATGCCGTCGGCCCCCGGTGCAATCAGCGGCGTTCCGTCGAGAATGGCACCGACGAAGTTCTCCATCAGCGCTGCATGCGGTGCGGGATGGTTTTCAAACGGCAGCTCGTGTTCCGTGACCGGTGGCTTGCTGAAGCCCACCGTGGCGGTCCGGCTCCAATCCAACGCGTCGGTTTCATTTTCCAGAAAAGTGATGCGGTTGTTTTCCAAAACCAGCCGGCCGCGCGATCCGGCGAGCTCCAATCGGTTCGTCCCCGGCGCTTCGCCGGTGCTGGTAATGAAGATGCCGCTGGCCCCGTCCGGCCATTCGAGATAGGCGGTGACCTGATCCTCGACCTCGATGTTGTGCCAGCGGCCGAGCTGGGCAAACCCGCGAACCTGGGTCGGCATCCCGAGAATCCAGGAAAGGACGTCCAGATTGTGGAGGCATTGATTCAACAGCACGCCGCCGCCTTCACCCCGCCAGGTGGCGCGCCAGCCGCCGCTGGAATAATAGGCATCGGTTCGGAACCAGTCGGTGATCAGCCAGCTCACGCGCTGGAGTTTGCCCAACCGGCCGCTGGCCAGGAGTTCGCGGATCCGGGTGTAGCGTGGCTCGACCCGGAGTTGGAACATGCCGGCGAGAACGCGATCCGGGTGCCGCTCGGCGCAGTCCAGCAGGCGCTGCGCATCCGCCTTGTGCGCAGAAATGGGCTTCTCGACCATCACATGCAGGCCGGCTTCCAGCGCGGCAATCCCCAGCGTGGTGTGTTGAAAATGCGGTGTGGCGATCAGAACGGCGTCGATCAAACCCGACCGCATCAGGGTCAATGCATCGGTTTCCGTGGCCAGTCCACGGGCTTTCCACGGCTCCAGTTTTGCCGCGGACGGCGCGCAGACCGCCCGCAATTCGCAGCGCGGCACCTTGCCGTCGAGGAGGTATTCGGCGTGATGCCGGCCGATATTGCCAATACCGATCAATCCGAGGCGGACCGTGGACATGCGGCGACTGTGGGTGACACGGGTGCTGTGCATCAAGGCGCGACACGGCTGACAATCCGTCTGAATCGATTTGTGCCAGAGGTTGTGAAAAAGGCGGGCGACTGTAATCTGCTGGTGTGATGACCGTGCGACGTTTTGCCGCCAGCCTGGCCACAGGATTGATGGCGTTGAAAAGCGTTGTTTTCGCGCGACCGGAAGAGGCCACCCGCGACGGGATGGATCGGATGAAGACTCTCGTGAGAACGCGATTTCCCGGAGTTCGCCAAATGTCCACCGCCGCATTGGCCGAATGGCTCAAGGACGGGGCCAGGCCGCAGCCGTTGCTGGTCGATGTCCGGACCGAGGATGAATTTGCCGTCAGTCATCTTTCGGGAGCCCGACGGTTGGATCCTTCCGCCGCCTCACTTCCGCCGGGTTGGACGGCATCGAAGGCGGTTCCCATCGTGTTTTATTGCTCGGTTGGATATCGCTCGTCGCAAATGGTCGAACGGCTGAATGCCAAAGGCTGGACCAATGCCGTCAATCTCGAGGGCTCGATCTTCGAATGGGCCAACGAAGGACGTCCCATTGTGGCAGGCGGCCGTCCGGTCCACGCCGTTCATCCCTACAACACCACCTTCGGCAAGCTGCTCCGTCCCGAACTGCGAACCTTGCCGGCCAGGACCTCTCGATGATCGGCTTTGAAAATCTCCTTCAGTGGCGTCCGTTGGTCAGCCTCCTTTGGCTGGCCACTTTGTTGGTGTGGGAAACGTGGCGTCCCTGTTTCCAATTGTTTCGGGAGCCCCGGGAGCGTGGTCTTCATGCGGTCCGGAACATCGCGCTGGCGGTCTTGAATGTGATCCTGATCAGCCTGGTTTTCGCCGGTACCTGGTCGCTGATCGCTAAGTGGTCGGCCCTTCACCGCGTGGGTCTCCTGCACTGGTTTCCTCTGGCGTCGTGGCTTCATGTGCTTCTCGCCGTCCTGCTGTTGGACGGATGGACGTATGCCTGGCACCGCATCTCCCATCAGGTTCCCTTCCTGTGGCGGTTTCATCGCGTTCACCATTCTGACCGCCACATGGATGTCACCACTGCCAATCGGTTCCATTTCGGTGAGATCCTTCTGTCATCGCTACTTCGGATTCCTTTGATCGCACTGCTCGGAATCGAGTTCGGCGAACTGGTGCTCTACGAAACGCTGCTACAGGTGTGTGTCCAATGGCAGCACGCCAACATCCGGCTGAGTGAGCCCTGGGAACGCCGGCTAAGCCGCGTCGTCGTCACCCCGGGGTTGCACAAGATTCATCACTCCAACCGACGCGCCGAGACCGATTCCAACTACGCTTCGCTCTTGTCGGTATGGGATCAGTGGCTGGGAACCCGGCACCACCGTGAAGACCTGGAGCAAATCCAGTTTGGAATCGACGGAGAATCCATGGACACCACCGAAACTGTGAACGGGTTGTTGAGAAAACCATTCCAGCCTGGATAAGAGTGCCCACGCGGGAAGGGGTCTTCCCGATCCTCATTTCTTCCGGAATCTGAGATAGTATTGGGGGTTTCCGTTGATGGCATTCAACGTTGTCGCCGCTCCGCCATCCGCATCAGCACTGAGAGTTTCTCCCGGCGTCCAGGTGTTGAGATCCTTGCTGGCTTCGATTTGATACAGGGCACCGGGAACGCCTTGCAGACACAGCCTGGCCAGACCGGTCGTTCCCCGAACCAATCCCACCACGGTGGCAAATTGATTTGCATCCGCCGCGACGGACACGGAAACAACGGCGGTGGCTACGCCACCGGCGTTGCCGACCAGACGGTAGCTGAATTGATCGACTCCGTTGAAACCCGCCGGCGGCGTGTATCGAATCCCGGTCGCGGTTGCCGTTACCGTTCCACCCCGGGTCGATGTCGCCTGGGGCAGGTCGATGATCGGCGAATCGCCGTCGGCATAAACATCGTTGAAGAGAAACTTGCTGAACTGAATTTCAACCGGAACACCAGGCAAGGTGGCGATGTTGTCGTCCTGCGGGTAAACTGGAATGTAGGTGCGGAACGAATACGTTCCGACCTGGGTGGCATCGGTGGTTCCGTACAGGTAGGCGCGTATCGAATACACGCCCGTTTCAGGCAGAGTTACCGCACCAGGCCCCTTGGTACCGGTAAGGAACCCGCTGAACACCGGATGACCGGTCGGAGATCTCAACATCCAGGCCATGATTCCCTTGAACGCCGCATCCGCCGAGAGGTCTTCAAAAGTCACCCCCTGTCCCGCCTTGCCGAAGAAGGTGTAAAAGTCTTCCTCACCCTTGGCGGAAATCCTGCCGGCGCCGTCGGACGGGAAACCATCCGATACCACCTGACCCAATTGAATGGGAAACGTCTGGTCTGGTGGCAGGGCCGTCAGACGGAAGGAATAGGCTCCAATTTCGGTCGGATCCTTTGAATTGAAGACATAGGCGCGAATCTTATACGTGCCCGCGGTTTCCAGAGTAATCCGTCCGGGCTGGAGCTTGCCGGTGAGGTCGTTGTCGAAGATCAGATTGTTGTTGGGGGCAAAAAGGCTCCAAGACATTTTTCCATGGAACGCCGCATCAGCACTGAGGTCTTCAAAAACCACATTTTGCCCGGCTTCGGCGTCGAAGGTGTAGAAGTCCTGCTCACTGGGAAGTGTGATTCTGCCCGCACCCACACCGGGTTGGCCGTCGGACACGGTGCTTCCCAGGGTGACGTGATAGGTCACATCCTGTGCGGTTCCGGTCAATCGGAACGAATATCTCCCAATCTCCTTGGGATCGTTCGATCCAAAGACGTAGGCCCTGATTCGATAGGTTCCGGCCTTGGTCAACGTCAGGCGCCCGGGCTTGAGTCCTCCGGTGATGTAGTCGTCGAAGACGTCTTCACCGTCCGGATCCACCAGGGTCCATGACATCAGACCGTTGAGGGAGGCATCGGCACTCAGGTCCTCGAAAATGACATTCTGCCCGGCGAACGCATCGAACGCATAAAATTGTTCGTGCCCGATGGAGCGGATGCGCCCGGAACCGCCTCCCGGCACAGATTCATTCACGGTGTCATCCACATGAATCGTGAAATGATCATCCGGTTGCACTGCCAGCAGTTGAAAGGAATAGTTCCCCACCATCGTCACATGCGGGTCGAATACATATACTTTGAGGGAATAAGTCCCGGGATCCTTGAGAACGGTCCGGTCCTCGCGGGTCAGGAAATACGGGTCCAATAAAAGGTCACCTCCGGGGGCACGAAGCTGAAAGGCCAGATTGCCTTCAAAGGCGGCATCTGCCGTCAAGGCCCGGAAAAACACCAACTGTCCCGCCGTCGCGGTGAAGGTGTAGGTGTCCGAATCCGCGGACGTTGCGAAGGTTCCCTTGACGACATTTTCACCGACCGTCAGGGGGATCGCAGCCCCATGAAGACCGACACTCGCAATCCAGGCGACCACACAGGTCAACCACATCCGCCACCCCGTTCCCCAATATTGGTCAGTTCTTGATTTCATAGGTCTCAAACACAGCACGCGCAGACGCATCTCCGTCGCCTTTGGTTCGGAGTCTGATCCTCCAGCGAACCCTATTTGTCCGAAGCCGATGAAGTCAAGGAACCCCGAGGTGAATGGTTTTCTGAGTCGTGAATGGGGCCCACCCATCACGCTTGTCGGCAACTCCCCATCCCGAGGGGTCCTCATTTTCTATTCTGGAGGTCACCGATCGGGGCAGGTGCGCTGCCTCGCAGACTTCTTCCGGACGGAAGCGGTCAGGGCACTTCTTCCACCACGGTCAGGTGGTCAATCGGTACGGTTGCCAGGGTCTGGCGTCGGCCGCCGGGCCAGAGGATCTCCGCGGAATCGACTTTGGCGGTTGATCCTAGTCCGAAGGTGACCGGAAGCTCGCTCGAACTCAGGTAGCTGCGGGTGGCAGCCACCTGACGCCATTGTTGCTTCCCTCCGGCGGTCAGGTGCACCCAGGCGCCGATGGCATCGCGATTGGATTGTCTGCCCACCAGTTTCAACCGGACGAAATGATTTCCTGTCGCTTGCTCGTTGCGAAGGAGAACCGGAGGGCCGCCGATTTGGGTCATCACCACATCCAGATCGCCGTCGCCGTCGATATCGGCAAAGGCGCTCCCGCGTCCCACCCGCGCCTGAAATAGATCGGTTCCCGCCCGATCCGCACCGACCGACACCAGACCCGCATCGCCGGCGTTCCAGAACAATTGGGCGGGCTGCCGATAGGATTGGCTGGCTTGAACCTTGGAAATTTCCTCTTCGAGATGTCCGTTGCTCGTCAACACGTCGAGGCGCCCATCGAGGTCGTAGTCGAAGAAGAAGATCCCGAACTTCAACAACAACCGGCTTGACGGTCCAATGCCCCAGGAAATCGCGTCGTCGGTGAAGAGCATCGGGTCATCCTTGGCGACGTAGAACGCCGTCATTTCGTTGGCGAAATTGCCAATGGTTACCGCGATCTTGCCGTCCGGCGTGAACCGGGCGGCGTCGATGCCCATCGCCCCGCGCGTGTTGCCCGCCCCGTCAAACGCCAGACCGGTCAAGCCGCCCACTTCGCGGAACCGACCGTCCTTCAGATTCTCAAAGACGAAGTTCTGCACGGTGTCATTGGCTACGACGAGGTCGAGGTAACCGTCGCCATTGAGATCGATTGCCGTGACGCCCAGTGATTTTCCGGCCGGTACGCCGGTTGCGGGATTGCGAACCTGGATGCCGGATCGTTCCGAAACGTCGGTGAAATGCCCGTTGCCGTCGTTGTGATAGAGCCGGGAGAATGCGCCTTGAAAGTTCATCGGCGGACCGTAGGCACGATGCGTTCCGTCGATCTTGTAGCCGACTTCCGCATCAAGTTCGCGCGACCAGCGGACGTAGTTGGCCACGAACAGGTCCAGTTTGCCGTCGTTGTCCATGTCGAACCACGTCGCGGCGGTGCTCCAATCCTTGGCGTCGCCGCCGACTCCCGCAGTGGCGGTGACCTCGGTGAATTTCCCGCCTCCGTCGTTGTGGAACAGGCGCGCGCCTCCCACACCGGTTAGGAGAACATCAGGCCGACCGTCGTTGTCGTAGTCACCCACCGCGACACCCATTCCGTAGAACGGGACGTCGAGACCAGATCCGACGGTGACATCAGTGAAGCGAACCTCTCCGCTTTTGGAATCGTTGTGATAGAGGGCAGCCGTGGTCTTCGGGCCGTCAGAGTTCCAAGGCCAGGACGTACCGTTCACGCAGAGCAGGTCCGGGGCACCGTCACCGTCGAAATCCAGGAAAGCCACGCCGCCGCCCATCGTTTCGGGCAGGAGTTTTTCGCCGGTGGCGCCGTTGAAGTGGTGGAAGGTGATTCCGGCCGCGGCGGTGATGTCGGTGAAGCGGGCCATCGGCACGGCCGCAGCGGGGCGTTCGGCGACCGTGGGTGCCGTCAGTTGTGTAATCCGGGTCGTCGGGGGGATTTTTCGCGGTCGAAGAATCATCCAGGCGCCTCCTCCCAAGACGGCGAGAATCACCACGATCACCAGCGACCATCGCAATCCGCGGCCCATTGCGGCGTCATCCGATTCCAGGGGTTCTTCGGAATCCGGCGGAGGAGTGGAAACGGAGGACATGAAGTGTTGAAAAGACCGGAATCAGCGGCCGCGTGCCAGCGAGGAATCGATGAATTCGTTGAGCGGAGTCCGGACCGGAGGGGTCGTTGCGGCTGCCGCTGTCGGAGCGGGCGTCTCGCGTTGGAGGTCGTAGATGACAATCGTCTGGGCGGCGTGATCGGCGGCGGGATCACGGCGACGGGCGGCGGCGGCCGCGCGATCGCGTGCGTTGTCGTCGGGCCGATATTTCTCGTGAAGAGCCCGGTGGCTGGCGGCCGATTCCTTGTCGCCCAACTGCGCTCGGATCAAGGCCAGATTGTAATGGGCGGTCACGTTTTCCGAATCGATGTTTAGGGTGTCTTCGAATCGTCGGGCCGCCTGCTCCAGGAAGGAGCGTTGTTTGGCCGGATCAGAACGCTCCATTTTGGCCCGCTCGAACAGCGTTTGGCCGAGTTCGTTGATGACCTCGTAATCCCGGCTGAAATTGAAGCCGCGCTGCTCCAGCTCCGGATAGCGGTCGTCCAGAATGCTGCTGAGATCGCGAATCGCCCGATCGAGAAAGCCATTCTGCTTGTTCACGAGACCGTTCAACCACGCCACTGTCCAGCGGCTCGCCGCCGGGGTGAACCGGTTGGTGTCGTTCGCGCGGTCGAGGGCGGCAACTGCGTCATCGAGGCGGCCTTCCTTGAAGTAGACGCGCGCCAAATTGAGCGGCCCGTCCGCGCGTCCCAATCCCTCCACGCGGGTGAAGGCCTCGGTGGCCTGGATCAATTCACCGCGTTCGCTGCCCTTGTCACCCTTGTTGAACAGCCCGATGCCGTAGTCGTTCCAGCGTTGCCAGGGCGGAATCTCACGGGCCTGCACCGCCAATGACGAGGGCAGGGGATCTCCGCCCTCGATGGGGAAGGTGATCCGATCGGAGCACATCGTGGTGATGGGCAGCGGATTGGTCAGTTGGAGCGCTGAATCCCGGGTGTAGCCCTTGGCGAAGGTGTAGTTGTAATAGACGGTGTCGAACTTCCGGTAGTTGAGCTTCAACTCGACGGTAAGCGGAGCGGTTTGGTCCGGCGGAACCACCAGCTTGTAGTGAACGACGGCGGCGGCTCCCGGCGGAATCTGGTTGTTGTACAGCGGTACAAAAATGTCCTGCGCATTGCGGCGATCGATGCGGAATCCATCGCGGTCGAGCATGTAGACATTTACGAAGTGCGACCAGGGATCGACCTCGTTGAATCGGCCCAGACCGCCACTGCGCCCGAGCTGCCGGCCGCCACCGTCGGTCAATGCCGCGTCCACCCAGAGTTCATTCGAATCAACCGTTCCCTGGCTCAGCGGATGACCGAGCTTGAGCGTTCGCACGACGGCTTCCAGCAGGTAGGTGTGTCCCGGCTTGAGCTTGGGAACCGACGGGCGCAGCGGTGCAATGAGCGGACTGTCGATCGTCGCACCGTCCTTGAGTCCGAAGGCATCGATGCGGACCGTGTCCTTCATGAAGTCCTGGTGCTTTCGGATGATGTCGGCCTTCACCGCGGCGGGCTCGTTGCGGACATAGGCGACCCCGGTATTGGCGCTCGGGTAGAGGTGATTGTGAATGGTGAGGAACTCGTTGGTTCCGTATTTCTTGGCGGCAAAATCATCCGATTTCTGCAAGGGCATGTGGCACTCGTTGCAATTGGCCTTCGCCTTTTCAGGATAGTAGAAGCTGCGCGCGTTCACTCCCGAAACACCGGACAGCAGGTAGGTGTCGTAGTGATTTTGACCGCGGAGCCAGTCTTTGTAGCCATTCACCGCCTTGGGGATGCTGACCTTGTGGCAGGTCGAGCAGAACTCCGCCGTTTTGTGGAAATCCTTGAGGAAGGTTTTCTTGTGGAAGCTGGGCTTGCCCTTGACGAGCTGTTTGTTGACGAAAAAGGCGAGGGAATTGGTGGGGGACGATGCGAACGGATAATGGATTGCCTCTTCGATGGTGTAGTTTCCATTGCCGACGCGGCCCTTTTCGGATCCCTCGATCGAGGTGATCGAATGACAGCTGACGCAGGTGATCCCGGCCATCGCGGTCGGGTGCCGCTCAAAGTCGAAATTCGGGTCGTCGAAGGCGCCACTGAAGAACGGCACCGGATCGTGACAACCGGCGCACCAACGGGACATCTGGACGTTGCCGTCCCGTTTCATTGCCAGTTCACGGGTTCCCTTGATGCTCGCGAGGTAAAACGGATTGTTGAACGAACTGAACCGGTGCGCGGAATGCACCCAGCCGTTGAACACGTCCTTGTGGCATTGAAGGCAGTACTCGTTGTTCATCAGCTGGGCCGGCGGAATGAAATTGCCGGTTGCCGTCCGGGCACTGCTGGGCTGGAAATACCGGTCCCCCTCCTTCGGACCGCGAACGTTCCAGATCCGCGGATCATGGCGGTGAAGTGCAATCATCGCCACCACAAGGGTCGCCACCGCGCCCGCCCAACTGAAGCCCATCCTCCAGCGAATGCGCGGTCCTGCGAGGCGATGGAGGATGTACAGCCAGATGCAGAGGATCGGGGTGATGACGTGGGCCCAATACGCCGTGGAACGGGCCTGGGGGCCCCGGACCTGAAGCCGCTCCAATCCTTCGACCCGCATCAGCACCACGCCGGAGAAGAGTAGAACCAACGAGATCGCGAGCAGCAGGTAGCCGACCCAGACCGCCTTTCGGTTGGGACGGTTCCACGTGTTCCAGATGTGGACGCCATTGAACACCAGGAACGGCACCACGAAGAGAAGACCCAAAACGAGGTGGGCGAGGAATTGAAGCTGGTAGAAGTAGTTCTGGTACGAGACGCCCTTCGCGCGATCCAGCCATTCCAGAAAGGTCACGGCCGCGAGGTACACCGAATTGACCCCCAACAAGGCCAGCAGAGCCCAGACGCAGTTCAGGACCAGGTTGAGCCGCGGCCCGATTGCCCGCACGTATCGGCGGCGGAGCGGTGGAGCGGGTGGAGTTGGAGTGGCGGGCATGACGGCGTACTGCGGGAAAGATCCCGCTCCGGGAGGATGACTCAGTGGCCGCCAGGAGGAATCCGCCCGGGGTGAATCGCTGGAAATTAGGGGCGAACAGCAGCGTGGAGGTGGCTCCCCAACGGATTGATCGAATCGACACCGACGACACGCATCAGAAAAAGGGCATTCCCTGTAACCGTCGGGCGTCGGTCGGGTCTCCTAGCAAACCGCAGCCGGGCTGCGGGTCAGATTCCATGGCGTCGTTCCTACCCACCGAAGAGCCTTCCGGCCGCCCACTGGGGCTTGCCGGGGAATTTGCGATCGCCTTGCAGCACCGATCCCGGCACACTTTTTCCGTCCAAATTCACGTTCATGGCTACTCCTTCGAAATCTAATCCAATCAAGTGGGTGTTGATCGTGCTGGTGGCCGGCGGCGCTGCTTACGGCGCTTGGCGCTGGAAGTCCACGCATGGTGCCGGTGCCGGCTCGGTGGAATTCCGCACCAACGTCGTCTCCCGCGGCGAAATCGTCCAGATGGTGACCGCAAACGGCGCCCTGAATCCCGTCCGCGTGGTTTCGGTGGGCAGCCAGGTTTCCGGGATCATCACCGAAATGAAGGTGGATTTTAACTCCGTGGTGAAGGAAGGCGACGTGCTCGCCAAGATTGATCCGTCAACGTTTGAACGGGATCTGGTCTCGGCGGACGCCGATCTGGCCAACGCCAAGGCGGCGCTTGAACTGGCGGAGTTCAATGAAAAGCGGGCGCGCGATTTGTACGCCACCAAACTGATTTCAGAATCCGACTTTCAGTCCGCCGTGGTGGCGCTCCATCAGGCTCAGGCCGTGGTCAAAACGCGCCAGGCCGCGGTCGAGCGGGCCCAGGTCAGCCTTGACAAGACTATCATCACCGCCCCGATCGGCGGCATCATCATTTCGCGCAAGGTCGACGCCGGCCAGACGGTCGCCGCCAGCTTCAACACACCGGAAATGTTCACCATCGCCAATGACCTGAAAAAGATGCAGATCGAAACGATGGTGAGCGAGGCGGACGTGGGTGGAGTCGAGGAGGGGCAGAAAGTCACCTTCTCGGTCGATGCCTTTCCGACCCGCCAGTTCTCTGGAAAAGTGCAGCAATTGCGGT
Organism: uncultured Verrucomicrobiota bacterium; assembly: GCA_903907925.1. GTDB lineage: Bacteria > Verrucomicrobiota > Verrucomicrobiia > Limisphaerales > UBA9464 > CAIVQB01. The sequence goes on along the minus strand of CAIVQB010000096.1, from coordinate 457 downwards.
ACGCCGCCACGACCAACCAGAACGTCGTGACCTATACCGCGGTAGTTGAGGTGAACAACCGTGACATGAAACTCCGGCCGGGAATGACCGCCAACCCGGTCTCCATCATCACCGCGAGCCATACCAACATCCTCAAGATTTCGAATGCCGCGCTGAGATTTCGTCCGTCGGACATGTCGGTCGTGGGTTCGACCAACGACGCTGTGGCCAAGGCGGCCGGGACCAATGCACCCGGCGGCGGCATGCGCCGGCCGGAGGGAATGCCGATCCCGCCCTGGGTAGCGGAAGGACGCCGTCCGACCGATGATGAGCGCAAGGCATTCGACGCCACCCTGACACCCGAGCAGCGGGATCAAATGGCCAAGATGCGGGCCCAGATGCAGGCGGCTCGTGCCGCCGGTGGTGGTGGCGGAGGGTTTGGCGGAGGCGGCGGTGGGGGGATGGGTGGAGGCGGGTT
>CAIVQB010000095.1 GCA_903907925.1 uncultured Verrucomicrobiota bacterium | reverse complement strand
CTTTTCCTCGACAACCCTCCGGGCGGCAGTGCTTTTGTCTTCTGCCTTCGTTGACTCGGTCCTTACAGCCCGCTGTGGGATGCTCGGACTTCGTCGCCTCGGCAGAAGACAAAATCCCTTGCCGCAGGACTCTTCCCAATTTTCAGACAGGCTCTAACGGATCATCTGAAGTTGGCAGTGGATGTCACCCGCCTTGAGCCAGACTCAACGGATCGAACCTTTCGGAGGTGTCCATCCGAACGCTGCGGAGCGTCACTGTTTCCAGATGAGAGGCGTAGAGCGGTTCCGCGAAATAGGAGATCAGGAGCGAGCGCCGACGGGCACCAGTCGGGTTAACGCTGCCCGCGTGCACCAGATCGGCATCGAACACCAAAATGTCGCCGGCCGGGCCTGAGAGTTGCACCGACCGGGATTCGTCACTGAAATCAAACGGCGGCTTACCTGGCGCAGGGCGGTGGCTGCCGGGTACAATGCGGGTCGCGCCATTCGCAGGGCCGTAGTCGTCGAGATAGGCGATCGCAATTACCGTATCACCCGGGCGTTGGGCCGAAAGGTCACGGTGCAACTTCTGATGGCCACCGCCCTTCAAGGGTTCGCGACCTTCCACCTGCGAAAGGAAGAAGCGTTCGCCGATCAGTTCGCCCACCACGGCCAGCAACTCCGGCAGGCGGCACACGGCCTGCACCTTCGGATCAAGATCCAGCAACGAATGCCGCCAGTCCGCGCCGCGCGGTACCGGCCACCGGTTCGACGGTTTTACCCCCGCATCGAACGCGGCGCGAAAATCCTCCAGCCAGTCAACAGGGATCGCTCCACGAAGCAGGGCGTGGCCATCGCGATGGAGCTGTTCACGGTTCAAATGGCTAGGTTCTTTTTCTATACGCATCGAAAAGGTCGGCGACCAACACTCCGCGAATCTTCATCCCAGTCGTATTGCAGCCGTCGATCTCAACATTGGTGAGATTGAGATTGCCGAATTTGGTGTCGCTAAAATTGATATCAGTGAACGCCGCCTTGGATAGATTCACGTTGGTGAATCGCGCTCCCTGCAGATTGACATCGGTGAATTCCGATCGCGAAAGATCGGCGTGGGTGGCTTGCAGCGTTTCCTGGGTGTCTCGGATCTTCATCGGGGTGGCGGTTCTTGATCGACAGTCATTGAACCGCCGGAAATACAGGATTCAAAGGACGTTGGTATGGGTAGCGGTGTCTGATTGCTGGTGCGAGACCCGGTGCAAAAATGCTGGTATCGACGGGGCATAGAAATGTTGAGTCGCGCGCGCTTTGTCGAGGCGTTTGTGAAGTTGTGAGGGGATTGGCAGTTGGATCGGGTGCCATCGGCGACCGGTGGTTTCGATGCTCCCTGTTCCATAGCGCCGTCGACGCTACGCTCTGCCGGCGCACTCCATAGGGAGTCGCGCGTTGGCCTCCATGGCGACTGGTTTCGAAATCAACCCCGTCAAGAGTACGCGACAGCGTCTTGGACTGCGTGCGGCGGAGCCGCCGCTTTGCCGGACGGGTGTGAACTTCAACTGGGCGTGGTGAATGGATCCGCAGCCTGCGAATTGGAATCCCGCGGCACAGCGGTGTCGGCGCTTCGCTGTGCCACCGTACTCCATGACGGCAAGCGTTCGCTAGCGTGGGGCGACGACTTTATCCGGCCAGTAATTCCGCAGTCTTGGCGGCGATGTCGCCGGTCTTCATGAGGGATTCGCCGACCAGGATCGCGCGGGCGCCGGCGAGGCGGACGCGGTCGACATCGGCGCGGGAGTGGATGCCGCTTTCGGCCACGAGCAGGCGGGTTCGGCCGTCATCGGCGAGGGCCATGCGAGCGGCCAGGCGTTCGGTGGTGCCGAGATCGACCCGGAAGGTTTTGAGATCGCGATTGTTCACGCCGATCAACCGGGCGCCGCCGCGAAGGGCACGATCGAGTTCGGCCTCGTCGTGGACTTCCACCAGACTGGTTAATCCAGCGGCGTCCGCGAGGGCGTGAAAATGGCTCAATTGATCGTCGCTCAGGATGGCCACGATCAGCAGGATGGCATCAGCGCCCCACTCGATGGCCTCGAGGATTTGGCGTTCGTCGATGATGAAATCCTTGCGCAACAACGGTAGCTCGACGGCAGCCCGCACGGCGCGGAGGTATTCTAACGAACCTTGGAAAAAGGAAACGTCGGTGAGAACCGACAGGCAGGAGGCACCCGCGGCCTCGTACTGCCGGGCGATCCGGACCGGGTCGAAATCCGGACAGATCACTCCAAGGCTTGGCGAGGCTTTCTTGATTTCGGCGATCAGCCCGACGTCGCCCCGGCGGGGTTTGTCCAGCGCACCGAAGAAATCCCGGAGACCCGATCCGCGCTGCTGAATGGCATCGCGCAATTGCCGGGCGCTGACCGGGCCCGGCGGAAGGGCGGTGATCTCGATGCGCTTCTGCGCGACGATGGTGTCGAGGATATTGGCCACGGCGTGGGATGGATTCGCGGCGTTGCTGGGTTATTCGTCGTCGTCCTTGATGCCGGGGATGCGCTTGAGCGGGCAGCCTGCGCGGAGCCAGCCGTTGATGTAGGCGTCGAGATTGCCGTCCATCACGCCCTGCACGTCGCTGGTCTGCACGCCGGTGCGGAGATCCTTCACCATGCGGTACGGTTGGAAGACATAGCTGCGAATCTGGTTGCCCCAGGAAACGCTGCCCTTGTCGCCGTAGAACCGTTCCATTTCGCCCTTGGCCTGATCGAGTTTCAGCGCGAAAAGCTTGGAGACCAGCATCGCCATGGCGGTGGCCTCGTTCTGGGCCTGACTGCGCTGGGCCTGGGAGGCGGCGACGAGGCCGGAGGGAATATGGGTCAGTCGGACGGCGGTCTCCACCTTGTTGACGTTTTGTCCGCCCTTGCCGCCGGAGCGGAAGGTGTCGCGGAGGATCTCGCTCTTGGGAATGACGACATCCGCCTCGGTGATGTCGCTGATTTCGGCGATGACATCGACGCTGGCGAAGCTGGTGTGGCGTCGCTTGTTGGAATCGAAGGGGGAGATTCGGACCAACCGGTGGACACCGCGTTCGGCCTTGCAGAATCCGTAGGCGTTTTCGCCCTCGACGCGGTAGGTAACGCTTTTCAATCCGGCCGAATCGCCGGGGAGGGCATCGGTGACCTCGGCCTTCCAACCCCGGCTTTCGAACCAGCGTCCGTACATGCGCGAGAGCATTTCGGCCCAATCCTGGGCCTCGGTGCCGCCAGCACCAGCGTTGATGCTGAAGATGGCGTTGCGATGGTCGTGCGGACCGGTCAGGAGGACGCCCAGCTCAAAGGCATCGACCTGGCGGGTGAGAGTGGCGAGGTCGGCATCGGCCTCACGTTGGATGGCATCCTGCCCGGCGGGCGGTTCGGCCTCGCCGAGTTCGAGGAGCACCTGAATATCTTCAACCCGTTTGGCGAAGCCGATCAACGGTTCGGCCTTTTTCTTGAGACCGTTGGCTTCGTCGATGGTTTTGCGGGCGGCTTCCTGATTGCCCCAGAATGTGTCGGTCGCCATCAACGAATCGAGCTCCGCGAGACGCTTCTGCAGCAGCGGAAGGTCCAGAAACTTTCGCAGTTGCGAAAGCTTGGCGGAAATCGCGTCCAGATTGGCGCGGGTGACTTCGAACATACGGCGGCGACCTTAGAGACCAGACTGCAACGGTGACGAGGGGGAACTGGTGTTGGTGTATTCCAGTGCTGCAACGAGGGCGTCGAACAGGGCAGGGCGGTCCGGCAGGTGCTGGAGTGCCCCGGAGGGTGTCGCCAGTCCGAATCCATCGCCGTATGCGGGTCCGTTGGCGACGCAGGCATCCGTGCGGGACTCGGTGAATTGCCGGGCCACGCGGTTGAGGACGTCGGCGCGGGTGCCGTCGGTTTCGTACTTCCACCCGGTGATTCGCGCGGTCGGAAACCAGTCGCGGAGCTGCGGGAGAATCTTCGGAGTCGGGCGAAGTTCCACCCACAGCGTACCGTCGCGAGTGGACAGTTTACCCGAGGCCAGCGGGATCAGGCTGCCGTCGGCGTCCCGTTCAAAGCAGCCGGCCGATTGGAAATCACTGACGGCGGCGGCGTGGAAGATCGCGAGTGGGGTGGGGGATCGATGATCGCGAAAGAGAGCCTCAAGGGTCGCGGTAGTTGAGAATCGGTGGGGAGCGACACCCGGCACGGAAGACTCCCAGGCGATCGACTCGGCGAGGAACAGGTCCACGACATGACCCGCGGCGGCCAGTCGGCGGGCGAGGGTGGTTCCCAGGCTGCCGGTGGAGAAATTGGTCAGACGCCGAACCCGATCCAGCGGCTCCCAAGTGGCGCCTGCGGTGACGATGCAGTGCATGAGGCCGGTGGTGGATGGGGTGAGGAAGACCCCGTGACAACAGAAAGGGCGGGGCCGGAGCCCCGCCCGTTTCGGTGCGACGAAGGGCTACTTCGTGTGCTCGGTGGTCGATTCCTTCACGAAGGTCGCACCCTTGCCGATGCGCTTGCGAAGGTAGGTCAGCTTGGCGCGGCGGACGCTGCCTTCGCGCTCGACTTCGACCTTTTCAACCCGGGGTGAATGCAGTGGGAAGATGCGTTCGACACCCTCGCCGTAGCTGATGCGGCGCACGGTGAAGGTGCGATTCAGGCCGCGGCCGCGGATGCCGATGACGACGCCGCCGAACACCTGGACGCGTTCCTTGTCGCCTTCGACGACCTTGGTGTGGACGCGGACGGTGTCGCCGACGTTGAACTTGGCGCTCGTCTCCGGTTCCTTGCGGAACTGCTCATTCTCGATCTTGTCAAACAGTGCAGCTTTATTCATGGCTCAATCCTCAAAAAACGTTGCTCAAAAAATCTTCGTTCACCTGCTCAAACTCAAATCCCGTCCGGTCACTTCCGTTCCGGCTTCAGCCAGCGCAGCTTTTCCCACAAATCCGGCCTGCGTTCCGCGGTCCGCCGCACCGCCTGCGCCCGCCGCCAGCGTTCGATCGCGGCGTGATTGCCTGACTGCAGTATCTCCGGCACCGGCCAGCCCCGAAATTCCGCCGGACGCGTGTAGTGCGGGTATTCCAGCAGCCCGTGGCTGAAGGATTCATCCGCGCTGCTCGCATCATCACCCAGTGCGCCCGGCAGCAGACGGGTCACCGCGTCGATCACCACCATCGCCGGAAGCGCGCCGTTGGTGAGGACAAAATCCCCGATGCTCAACTCGTCATCCGCCAGGTGTTCGCGAACCCGTTCGTCAAACCCTTCATAACTGCCGCAGACCAACAGCAAGCCGGGCTCGCTGCTCAGTTCGCGGGCAATTTCCTGGTTGAACACGCGGCCGCTCGGCGAGGTGAGGATCACCTTCGTCGCGGCTCCGCGTTCAGCCCGGAGTGCTTCGACTGCTTCAAAGAGCGGTTCCGGTTTCAGGACCATTCCTGGACCGCCACCGTAGGGAGTGTCGTCGACCGTCCGGTGACGGTCATGCGTCCAATCCCGCAAATCATGTATCCTCAGATCGAGGATTCCGGCCGTTCGTGCCCGCCCTACAATGCTGGCATCCAGCGGGCCGGCGAACATCCCCGGGAACAGGGTCAGGACATCGATCTTCATCTTCAGACCGCGCGGACCTGTTCCTCCGCGTGCTCCGCCGTGGTTTCAATCCTCGACCAGATCCAACGTGCAGCGCTGCCCCTTTTTCTGGGCACCCACCTGCAGGAGGGAACGGATGGTTTGGATCGTCGTCCCGCGGCGTCCGATGACCTTGCCCGCGTCGCCTTCGCCCACGCCGAGCTCGTACACCGTCATCCCGTTGCGGTCCACCGGAGTGACCGTGACCTCTTCGGGATGGTCGACCAGGCCCTTGACCACGAATTCGAGGAATTCCTTCATGACGCGGTCAGCGGGCGGTCCGGCGATCCTCAGGCGGCGGTTGCAGCGACCTTGCCAGCCTTTTTGATCATGCTGGCGACGGTTTCGCTGGCCTTCGCGCCGACGCCGAGCCAGTACTTGGCGCGGTCGACGTCGAGGGTGAAATTGATCTCCGCCTTTTGGGTCGGATGGTACGTCCCGAGCTCTTCAATGAACTTTCCGTCCCGCGGACTGCGGCTGTCGGCCACAACCACCCGGTAGACGGGATTGTTCTTGGCGCCCGTGCGTTTCAAACGAATCTTGACCATAAAATCTATCAAACCCATGCGGTCCGGCCATCCCGGACGCGTCAAAGGAGCGGGAAAAGTGACGGGTTGCGGGCGGCGGTGCAAGCCCTGTTTTTGATTCTCACAGGATCAACGTCCGGTCGGGAAGCGATTCCGGGTCGGGGATTCCCGGGGAATTCGCTCTTGCCCGTCGTCCAGCCCGGCTCTACAAAGCACGGCGTGATTCGTTCCGTTCTCCTTCGACTTCTTTGCAGCGCGCTGCTGATTGGCGGCGCGGTGGCTGGGATCGATTGAGCGGACACCAAGCTTTATCACCCCACCGCCGCAGCCGGCAGTGGGGTTTTTTGTTTTTTGCTCCATCGCCGCCGCCGCTCAAGGGTGCCAACCCCAACGCCATGCCGACATGCTGAAGAATCCTGCCACCAAATACCGCCCCTATCCACAGATCGACCTGCCGGATCGGCGCTGGCCCAGCCGCGTGCTCACCCAGGCACCGCTCTGGTGCAGTGTGGACCTCCGCGACGGCAACCAGGCGCTCGCGGTCCCGATGAACGTCGCGCAAAAGCTGGAACTCTTCCAAGCGCTGGTTAAGTGCGGCTTCAAGGAGATCGAAGTGGGCTTCCCCTCGGCCTCCAACACCGAATTCGCCTTCAACCGGCGGTTGATCGAGGAAAACCGCATTCCGGACGACGTCACCATCCAGGTCCTCGTGCAGGCGCGCGAGGACCTCATTGAGCGAACCTTCCAATCGCTGGTCGGGGCCCGGCGGGTGATCATCCATCTCTACAACTCCACCTCGCCGGCTCAGCGCCGTGTGGTCTTCGGAAAATCGCGGGAGGAGATCAAGGCGATTGCCGTCCAGGGTGCCCGTTGGATCCAAGAGCGCCTGCACCGGCTGGCGGGAACGGATGTCCGCCTTCAGTATTCGCCAGAAAGCTTCAGCGCCACCGAGATCGAGTTCTCGCGGGAGATTTCGGAGGCGGTGATGGAGGTTTGGCAGCCGACGCCCGAGCGGAAAATGATTCTCAACCTGCCGGACACCGTCGAGGTCGCGATGCCCAATGTGTATGCCGATCAGATCGAATGGATGTCGCGGAATCTGCGCAACCGGGAGTCGCTGATTCTCAGTCTCCACACCCACAACGATCGCTGCACCGGGGTGGCCGCCACCGAGTTGGGGTTGCTGGCCGGGGCCGATCGGGTGGAGGGAACGTTGTTCGGAAACGGGGAGCGCACGGGCAATCTCGACCTCATCACGGTCGCCCTCAATCTCTACATGCATGGCATCGATCCGGGGCTCGAGTTGTCCGATCTGAACGCATTGCGCGAAGTGTACGAGCGTTGCACCGGCATGTCGGTGCCGCCGCGGCAGCCGTATGCGGGTGAGCTGGTGTTCACGGCCTTCAGCGGTTCCCATCAGGACGCCATCAAGAAGGGCCTGAGCGAATGGGCGGGCGGTTCGCGTGAGTTCTGGGATGTACCCTATCTCACCATCGATCCTGCCGACATCGGACGCGAGTATCACGAGGTCATCCGTGTGAACAGCCAGTCCGGCAAGGGCGGGGTCGCGTATCTTTTGGAGAGTGAATTCGGCATCGAATTGCCCAAGGACATGCAACGCGAGTTCGGTCCGATCGCCAATGACCTCGTCGATGCGCTCGGTCGTGAAGTGCGCGGCGAAGAATTGAAGGCGATGTTCTGGAAGGAATACGTTGAGCGCGTCAGTCCGTGGTCACTGGTTCATTTCCATGCCGACGGTCTGGATGGCGTGTTTCGGTGCCGGGCGTCGGTGCGCCGCGACGGCGTTGAATTAAATGTGACGGGGCAGGGAAACGGTCCCATTGCGGCGTTCGTCAATGCCCTTGCCGCCGGCGGGGCACCCGGGTTTGAAGTGACCAACTATCGTGAGCATTCGCTGGGCTCCGGTTCCGGTGCGACGGCGATTGCCTACATCCAGATCCGTGGTGCCGACGGCCGCGTCCGCTGGGGTGCAGGCGTTGATACCCATATCGAACTGGCCTCGATGAAGGCCGTGATGAGCGCGCTCAACCGGCTTGGATAACCCTTTCACAGACCACCGCGATGGACGCCACTGTCTGGCAATCCGCTGATCTCTCGCACCGGTATCTCACCGGTGTTCGCGGCACATTACCGTTGGCTGCGGCGCAGATCGACACCCTTCTTCGGCTGGTGGCCGGGGCGGAGATTCCGGTCCGGCGAATCCTCGATCTGGGTTGCGGCGATGGGATTCTGGCGATGGCCCTGTTGGAACGCTTTCCCGGCGCGACGGCGGTGGGAATCGATTTTTCGGAACCGATGCTGGAAGCGGCTCGCGTCCGTTTTAAGGACCGGGCCGATGCGGTTCGCTGGGTCCAGGCGGACTATGCCGATCCGGCGTGGACTCTCGCGGCCGGTGACCCGGGAAGTTTCGACGTCATCGTGTCCGGATTCTCCATTCATCACCAGCCGGATGCGGTGAAGCGGCGGGTCTACGGTGAATGCCTTCGAATGTTGGCTCCGGGCGGAGTGTTTCTGAATCTGGAGCATGTGGCGTCGGGCTCCAAATGGGCCGAGCGCGCTTCGGATGTCCACGTCATCGATCATCTCTACACCCATGCGGTCGCGGGCGGGGACTCTCGGAGCCGCGAAGAGATCGCCAACGAATTTTATCATCGACCGGACAAGGCGGCCAATCAGTTGGCACCGGTCGACCGGCAATGCCACTGGCTGCGGGCGCTGGGTTTTGTGGAGGTGGACTGCTTCTTCCGGCAGTTCGAGTTTGCGTTGTTCGGCGGGCGGCGGCCGGTTCCGCGGACGGAAGCGGTGCCGCCAGGTCTTCCGGATGGAGTGCGAATCGTCCCGGTCGCCGAGGAACACATCGACCGGTTCTGGACCGCCGTCGATTCTGTAGCCCGCGAGCGCCGCTATTTGATGGCGGTGGAGGCTTTTCCGCTGGAGGTCACCCGCCATTTCGTGAAGGGAAATCTGTCGCGAGGTTATCCGCAGGTGGTGGCGTTGGTGGGGGAAGAACTGGTCGGCTGGTGCGACATTGTTCCGACCAATCCGTTTCCCGGATTTGCCCATTCCGGACGATTGGGTATGGGAATCATCGCCGGTTGGCGCGGCAAGGGGATCGGTCGGGCGCTGATGGACGCCGCGTTAAAGACCGTGCCGGCGGCGGGGTTTCGGCGCGTGGAACTCGACGTGTTTTCCAGCAACCAGGCGGCCATCGGGCTGTACCGCCGATGCGGATTCACCCCGGAAGGCATCAAACGGGGTGTCCGTGATCTGGACGGAATTCTGGACGACTTGATCAACTACGTCTGGTATCCGCCGGCGGCCTGACGGGACTGGCACGCCGGATTCGGGCACGCCAGGTTCGCTCCATGGCCCCCCGTCTGCGAGGACCGTGATCCGCCCTCCGATTCAACGGAGGTGTTGATCCAGCCAATCTTCGACCGGCTGGCCCAGGGCGTCGAATTCGTAGGGGATTTCTTCGTGACCCGAATTTGGCAGAACCATCACCCGGCTCCCGGAACCGAGGCGCGTTGCCAATCCGCGAATGGCCGCCACCGACGCGACCGGGTCGGATTCGCCGGCGATCAACAGGGTGGGAACCGTTCGTGCACCGAGGGCCGGGCCGGTGTCGAGTCCGCCGGGTGCGATACCCATCAGTGCGGGCAATTTGCGGGCGGCCTGGCGAACCCAGGAAGCAGGGACCCAGGCTGAATAGCTGGAACGCAGGCCTTCCATGGCGTCGGACAACCGGTCGTAGGGCGCCATGGCCACCATCGTGCTGATCCGGGAATCGCGCATCGCCCAGCGAAGACCGATGACGGCCCCATACGAATCACCGACGACCCCGACGGGCCCGTTGACGCTGTCCCGGCGGATCAATTCGGTCAGTAATTGTTCAAGATCCACGGCTTCGCGAATGCCGAAGGAGATGGTGTCGCCACCCGAATCGCCGTGTCCGCGAAGATCCACCAGGACGCAGCGCCAGCCGGCTTCGGCGAGGGCGATGCCCCAGGGAAACAGAATGTCGAGGGACAGCCCGTAGCCGTGCAGGAGGAACACCGTTCCCCGGGGCGTTGGAATGGGTTTGGGTGGCGGCGCGGCGGTGCTGGGAAGATGCATCTCGAATCGGAACACCGGCCGGTTGCCGTTCGTTTCCCAGTGGCCCGACGCTTGAAAACCATAGTGACCGGGTTGGATCAGGCCGAAGCGGTACGAGGCCGGCGGATCTCCCACCGTGGCCCGTTGGAGGGAGATTAACCGTTCCGGCGACGGGGCATTGTAGGTGAGGGTGACCTTAGCGGGTGGCATCCAACGGCCCGGTTCGGTCAGCCACTTTGGTTGCTGGTTGGGAGCGACCGTGAGTTGCCGGGCGATGATGCTTCCGGGCGTGCAGGCGGTTCCGAACAACGCGGCGATGAGGAGGCCGACGAAACTCCAGGCAACAGGCTTCGACATGGACGGGCGTCAACCAACCCGGCCGCCGGCTCCCAGGCAATGCCGGAATGCGGATTCGACCAATTCCGTTTGAATCCGGCCGATCCCTCGGGCTTCAATGCAGCGTTCTCATCGTCCGGCCGCTTCCTTCATTCTCGTATGCGATTTCACCTGTTTCCATCCGCGTGGTTCCTTGTGGCGTCCGCGCTCCTGTCCTCTGCCGCGACGGCAGCGGATCCGGTGGGTGTTCTTCCCACCGGACGGGACGGCCATGTCCTCAACCTGGATTTCGAGACCGGCGATCTCCGCGATTGGACGGCGACCGGAACCGCCTTCAAGGGCCAGCCGGTCCGGGGCGACCGGGTCAAGGCTCGCCGCGCGGACATGAGTTCGCATCACACGGGCGAGTTCTGGATCGGGGGATTCGAAACCGGCGGTGATGATGCGAAGGGGACGCTGACCTCGGCGCCGTTCAAGATCACGCAGCCGTGGGCGAGTTTCCGGTTTGCCGCCGGTGCGTCCCCCGAGACCCGGATCGAGCTGGTGGACGTGGCGGATGGCACGGTTTTCTTCAAGAGCAGTGGGATCGAGAACGAGACCCTGCGGCCAACGGTGGTGGAGGTGAAGGACCGCATCGGTCGGGAAATGCAGATCCGATTGGTGGATGATTTCTCCGGACCCTGGGGTCACTTGAACTTCGATGACTTCAAATTGCATGCCGCCCGGCCGGTGTTCAGCGATGAATTCACACTCGCCGAGGCCCATCGCAACGAGCCACCCCCGGCCGATTCGGTTCTTTTTGCCGGATTGAGCCCCGAAGCCGCGGCGAAGGCCGCCACACTGCCGGCCAAGTTCAGTCTCAAACTCTTTGCCGGGGAACCCGACATCAAGCAGCCGATTGCGTTCTGTGATGATGACCGGGGCCGTCTTTGGGTGGTGGAAGGCTACACCTATCCGAAACGGGTGGGCCATCCGCCGAAGAATGGTTCCGAGGAAGATCGGCAGAAGGACATTTTCGCCGGAAAGGATCGCATCCTGGTGTTCGAAGACACCGACGGCGATGGCAAGTTCGACCGGCGGACGGTGTTCATGGAGGGGTTGAATCTGGCTTCCGGCATCGAGTACGGATTTGGCGGAATCTTCGTCGGAGCGGCGCCATACCTGATGTTCATTCCAATCCAGGACGGCGATGTACCGAAGCCGGCCGGGCCGCCGCAGGTGTTGCTCGACGGGTGGAATTATTCGGTCGACACCCACGAAGTATTGAACACGTTCAGTTGGGGTCCCGATGGATGGTTGTACGGCTGTCACGGGGTGTTTTGTCCGTCCAACGTGGGCAAGCCCGGGGCACCCGAATCCGAGCGTCAATGGATGGATGCCGGCGTGTGGCGCTATCATCCGATCCGCCGCCGGTTCGAGGTGTTCGCCGAGGGCACCAGCAATCCGTGGGGCGTCGATTTCGATGAAAACGGACAGTGCTGGATCGAAGCCTGCGTAATTCCGCATCTGTACCACATGATCCAGGGCGGACGGTATTTCCGGCAGGGCGGCGATCATTTCGCCGTGGGTGCGGCCGAAACTCTCCGCAACGCCAAACATCGCGACATGCGGAGCCGCAAGCCGGTGTTTCCGTATGTCTACGAAGACATCACCACCGTCGCCGATCACCTGCACTATGCGGGAAATCAGGGGCCGCATGCCGCGAACGGGCGCAGCGACGCCGTCGGCGGTGGGCACGCGCACGCCGGGATGATGGTGTACCTCGGTGCCAGTTGGCCTGCGGACTATCGCGGCAACTTGATCCTGGGCAACATTCACGGACAACGGCTGAACACCGATCTTCCGATCGCCTCCGGCTCGGGCTACATCGGCAAGCACGGACCCGATTTTCTTAATTTCAACGACACTTGGAGCCAGACGTTGAACCAACGCTACGACGCCGATGGCTCGGTCTATGTCATCGATTGGTACGACAAGAATCAGTGCCACCACAACCGCGAGGATGGTCATGACCGGAGCAACGGCCGCATCTACAAGATCGTCTATGACAACCAGGCGACCACACCGGTCAATCTGGCGGCGAAATCGGACGACGAATTGGTCCGGCTCGTGACATCGAAGAACGAATGGATGAGCCGTCATGCGCGACGATTGCTGCAGGAACGCATCGCGGCGGCGGCGGCCCGTGAAACCGTAGATGACGTGCCGGCCGGTCTGGAGGACGTCGTCCGTCAGCATCAGGCCGGCGAAAAAATGGCCGGCCGCCAGGCGTTGCGCGATCTGGTCGATTCGGGCACCGACAGTCCCGCGCGGCTGCGGGCGCTGTGGGCGTTGCATCTTACCGGCGGACTCGGCGTCGAGAATGCCACCCGCTGGGCGAAGGATCGCGATCCGTGGGTTCGCGCTTGGACGATCCAGTTGTTTTTCGAAAATGCCGAACTGCTGTTTTCCCACGAGCGCTTGAGTGAGCTGGCGGATGGGTCGGTGGCCTCGCTGGCCGATCTCGCGCAGAACGATCCGTCGCCGGTGGTGCGGCGGTTTGTCGCCAGCGCGGCGCAGCGCGTGCCGGTGGAACGGCGTTGGAGCATTCTCAACGGCCTGGCGGGCCACGCCGAAGACATCGCGGACCACAACCTGCCACTGATGTACTGGTACGCGAGCGAGGGAGCGGTGGCCGCCGATCCGGGGCGCGGTCTGGATCTTCTCCGCGCCAGCAAGATTCCGAAACTCCGCGAATTCATCGCCCGGCGCATCGCCACTGCCAGCATGGCCTCCGCGAAGTAGCCCTGGTCCCGCGGCGAATCCTCAATCCACTTTTTGATATCCCGTTCATGAAACGTTTTCTGCAGATCAGCGCGCTTGGAATGGCCCTGATGGCGACATTTCCACTGCGGGCGGCGGATGCGCTGCCCCAATTGACGTTGCTCCTCAACGAAACCACCGACACCCAACTCCAGCTCGACATCCTCCGGGGTTGGTCGGCGGCGCTCCGCGGACGCCGGACCGCGCCGATGCCGGCGGGCTGGGAAGCGGTGGAAGCGCGGCTCGCCGCCAGTGCGGACAAGGAGGTTCGCTCGCTGTCGCAATCCCTTTCGCTGACGTTTGGCAGTCGCCGCGCGCTTGATGAATTGCG
>CAIVQB010000094.1 GCA_903907925.1 uncultured Verrucomicrobiota bacterium | reverse complement strand
CATGCCCGCCGAGCCACCGAAACGACCGATCATCGCGCCGCCTCCGAGATCCTTGGTGTTGTCCTTGTACGCTCCCGAACCGGCATGCCGCTGGGAAACACCTTCGGCACCGTCCGTCGGATTGTTGCTGGCGTCGTTAAACAGGAACGGATTGGTCTCGTCCTGTTCCCACAACTGGATGTCCGTCGCCAGGAAGTCCGCGATCTTGTAGCTCTTGCCACCGAGGTCATTCACCGGATAACCGGCGACGGTTCCATTCCAGCAATAGGAGGTGACCTTCACCGGGCGTCCGAGCCACCAGGCTTTCCACTTGCCGACACCGCGGGTAGCGATGTCCTTCGGGCAATACATCACGTTGACCGTGCTGAGGAAGGGTCCGAGTTGCCCAATCTTGAAGAACTGCACCTGGTTCGAGTACTGCTTCGACCCGATGTCAAATCCGGCACAGGACACAGGCGCCGCGGGTCCGCCGGGAATGCGGTTCTTGTTCGCTGTGGCGTAAGCCCAGCCGTCCGGGCCGGTCAGATCGCTGCCCCACGTCGGATGCGCGTTGTAGTCGCTGTTGTCCGACGCATACATGTGGTTCGACAACAAGATCTGTTTGACGTTGTTGATGTCCAGAGTGAGTTGGGCGCGATCCTTCGCGCGGCTCAAGGCTGGCAGCAGCATGCCCGCGAGAATCGCGATGATCGCGATTACGACGAGCAGCTCGATGAGGGTGAATGCCGAGTGCTTCGGCTTAGTCAGGCTGTAGGTTTGGGTGCGAATCATACTTCCGGGACTCCAAGGCATCAAAAGACGCCTGTTCGTGGTGCGGGCTAGTCGGGCCACGTTAGAAAGGGGTGGCATGATGTCAATGGCGGAATTTCCCGGCGACAAGCCCGGTTCGGCAAGGGGAACCCGGTCCACCGCGGAACCTCCGATCGGAAAACAGGGCCAGGTTTCGCAATCCCGCGCAGCAGTTTTAGCCCGGATGACCGTGTCCCCGCTCGACCTCCGCGGTCCTTTGGCCTTCCAATCGGAACACGCCCGCCATGCGACCCGGACTCCCGCGCCTCCTTTGCCTGCTCGCCGCTCTCGCGGCCGTGGCGGCTTGGGCGACGTTTCGGAGATCGTTGATTCCCTCATCAACACTTCCAGCGGCCGGAATCAGTGAGGCCGACCGCACGTTGGACCAGACCGCCCGCGCCTATCTTGCGCTCGAAGCCCGGGAACAATCGGTAGACGCTTCGACTTGGACGCCGGAGCTCGACGCCGAACTGTACGAGGATGAGGTGAATCACCTCTGGGACGCGCTCAACGCCACTCCCAACGCCTGGCCAATCCTCGAAAACCTCGCTCTATCCCGTCTTGAACTCCCGGGTTTTCTCGAATCCACACCCTTGGCCCACGGAATCCGGCGATTTCGAACCACCCTCGGAACCGGCCGCACCCTCAACTCCGCGCAATGGCGGGAACAACTTCATCAATGGCGCGACGCCGGATGGACCGTAGGCCGCACTCATTGGCGACTGAACCGACATGTCCCGGGATCCGGTTCCACACCGGCGCGATCGTCCATCGAAGTCTCGGTCCCCCTGCTCAACGCCGGCGTTCAGCAGCGAGCCTGCCTCAAGGCCATTCTGCAGGTGGAATGGACCCGCCTCGTCCCCGGATTGTCCCCGGCCTTCGAAACCGTCCGCATCGAATCCGCCGAATGCCTCACCCGAACGGGTCCGGTGCCGTTCACGCCCTGGCTCGACGCGGAAATCTCGACCGGGCTCCGCGAGTTCATGGACCCGTTGATCGTGGCGGATTTCGACGGCGACGGATTCTCCGAGCCGGCGATGGTCGGTGCCAATCGCATCTGGTGGAACCGTCCCGCCCCGGACGGCCGCCGCGGTTTTATCAGCGAACCGTTCGCGGCGCTGCCGCCGGATCCGATTGTCGCCGCGGTGCGCGCGGATCTCGACGGCGATGGCATCGCGGACCTGGTGATCGCCAGCAGTCGCGGCCTCGAATTTATTTCCGGAACGCGGTCGGGTCGATTCACCGGTCCCCTGCAACCCGCCTGGACATCTCCGGAACCGATCAAACATCCACAAGTCATCGCGGTGGGCGATGTCGACGGCGACGGCGATCTCGATGTGTGGCTTTGTCAGTACAAGATTCCGTACCAAGGCGGCCAGTTTCCGACGCCCTATCACGACGCGAACGACGGCTTTCCATCGACGCTCCTGCTCAACGACGGGCACGGCCATTTCACCGACGCCACGAAGTCCGCCGGGTTGACAGCACTTCGGCGGCGCAGGACCTACAGCGCCTCCTTCATCGACCTCAACGGCGACGGCCGGCCGGATCTGGTCAATGTCGGCGACTTCGCCGGAATCGATGTGTGGATGAATGACGGCCATGGCCATTTCACCCTCGCCAATTCAGCGCTGGGCAACGCCCGTCTGGGCTTCGGCATGTCGCATGTGATCGGCGACCTCAACGGCGATGGGCGACCCGATGTGTTGATGTTGGGAATGGATTCACCCGTCGCGGAGCGGATGGACTCGGGTGGATGGAACCGGCCCGGCTTTGACGACATCTCCCCGGTTCGCGCGGCCATGACCTTCGGCAACCGGCTGTTGATCGGCAACGGCAACGGCCTCGACACCGCACCCAATCCCCTCGCCCGCGCGCTGGCGCGAACCGGATGGAGCTGGGGTGCCGCGCTCGCCGATTTCGACAATGACCGCGACCTCGATCTTGCCGTCGCCACCGGACACGAAACCCGTGCCAGCACGCGGGACTACGAACGGCAGTTCTGGCGACACGATCTTTACGTCGCCGGTTCCACCAACGATCCGGCCGCTGAACTGTATTTCAAAACCGCCACCGGACGCCGACGCGCCGACGGTGCCAGCTACGGCGGCTGGCAGCAGTCTTCACTGTTGCTGAACAATGGGGGCACCGACTTCACCGATGTCGCCTGGTTGTTGGGCGTGGCGGTGCCGGACGATTGCCGGAATCTGGTGGCCGAGGATCTCGACGGCGACGGACGCGTCGATTTGATCCTCACCACCGCCTCGGCATGGCCCGCCCGGCGACAGCGTCTGCTCATCTTCCACAACGAACTCGTCACGACGAATCATTGGATCGGCTTCCGGCTGGATGGCGGGATGACATCACCGATCGGAGCCCGGGTGGAACTCAGCGACACCGCCGGACGCCAGGTGCGTTGGATCGTCGCCGGCGATTCATACCGCAGCCAGTCCGCCGGCACGGCTCACTTCGGGCTCGGAACAAACCAACCTGTCTCAGTCACGGTATTCTGGCCCGATGGTCGGCGGTCCGAACTTCAATCGCCACCCCGCGATCGATGGTCCGAGATACCGCGCCCACGCTGAAATCATCCCGATCGGCCCGGCGGGAGCTCGGAGAAAGGTTATCCAAGTGTTCGGCAAGACCCATTCAGTTGACTCTTGCCAAAACCTCGCAGCTTCGGCACAATTCCGTCCGATTCCCCGACCCTAGGCACCTATTCCGTTCCGAGAATGACCTTTACCCTACCTAATTCTCATCGAAAGACAGGCTTCACCCTGATCGAACTGCTGGTGGTGATCGCGATCATCGCCATTCTGGCCGGCATGCTGTTGCCGGCGCTGGCGAAGGCCAAGAGCAAGGCCCAGGCGATTCAGTGCATGGGCAACACCCGGCAACTCATGCTGGCATGGAAGTCCTACACCACGGACAACAAGGACGCCGTCCCCAACAACTTCGGGATCGACACCACCCAGGCCACGATCTCCGCGGGAAAAGCCGGCCGGGCAAACGGCTTCCAGAATTGGGTCAACAACGTGATGGAGTTCGGAACCACCGAAGATGTCACGAATACACTGTATCTGACCAAGGGGCCGTACGCTCCCTACGTCGGAAACTCGCTTCAAGTCTACCTTTGCCCGGCCGATCACTACCTGAGTCCCGCTCAACGCAAACTCGGGTGGACGAAACGCACCCGCAGCCTTTCGATGAACGCCTGTTTCGGGCAGTACTCCGATCCGGTTCAAACCGGCGCATCGGAACTCATCGGCCAGAATCGCTACGTCCCGTTCCGGCAATACCTCAAGGAAAGCTTCGTCTCCCGTCCGTCGGACATTTTCGTGATGCTCGACGAGCACCCGGATTCCATCAACGACGGCTACTATCTCAACAACCCGGGCAGCTACGATCCGGACAAGGACAACCTCTCCCAACTTCCAGCCGCCTGGGGCGATCTGCCGGCCTCCTACCACAATGGTGCCGCCGGATTCTCATTCGTGGACGGCCATTCTGAAATTCACAAGTGGCTCGGAAAGACGGCCCACGTGGGCGTTCAAGCGAACGGCAGCGGCTTCAACAGCCCGGCCCTGACCGGCGGTCCGGACAAGCAGGACATCCGTTGGATGCTGTACCGCACTTCTCAGCGATACTGATTTTCCGGCGATTTTTCCCCCGAGAAATAACAAACCCCGCGGCTCCGGCCGTGGGGTTTTTGCATTTCCGACGAAATCGCCTGCGACGCCCGCAACCGGTCGTGACTCAACCCGTGAACCGGCGGCCGATCAGGATGGCGTTGTGACCGCCGAAGCCGAAGGAGTTGTTGGCGAAGACGTCGATCTTCCGTTCCTGCGCGGTGTGGGGAACGAAGTTGAGATCGCAGGTGGGATCCGGGTTGTCGAGGTTCAGGGTCGGGGGCGCGACCTGCGCCTCCACCGCCTTGCAACAGATCGCCATCTCGATCGCACCCGCCGCACCCAGCATGTGGCCGGTGGCGCCCTTGGTGGAACTGGCCGCCAGAACCCGGCTGTGATCGCCGAAGACGTTCTTGATCATCTTCGTCTCGCACACATCGCCGACCGGTGTGCTGGTGGCGTGGCAGTTGATGTAGTCGACCTGGTCCGGACGCAATTGCGCGTGGCGCAGTGCCATCTTCATCGCCCGACCCGCACCCTCGCCCTCGGGATCGGGAGCGGTCATGTGGCTGGCATCGGCCGTATTGCCGTAGCCGACCACCTCGCAATAAATCCGGGCTCCGCGGCGTTTGGCGTGTTCGAGTTCCTCCAGCACCAGCACGGCGGCGCCTTCGCCCATCACAAAGCCATCGCGGTCGCGGTCGAACGGGCGCGACGATTTCTTGGGTTCGTCGTTCCGGGTGCTCATCGCCCGCATGGCACCGAAGCCGCCGATGCCCAACGGGACGATCGTGGCCTCGGTCCCACCCGCGAACATCACGCTGGCATCGCCGCGTTTGATCGTGGCCCACGCCTCGCCCAGCGCGTGCGTGGCGGTGGCGCAGGCGGAGCAGGTGGCGAAGTTCGGACCGCGCAGCTTGTAGTAGAGCGAGAACAGGCCGGAGGCCATGTTCAGGATCAACATCGGGATCATGAACGGCGAAATCCGTCCGGGACCCTTTTCCAACAAAATCTTGTGCTGCTCCTCGGTGGTGTAGAGACCGCCGATGCCCGATCCGATGAAAACCCCGACCTCGTCGCGGTTGGTTTTTTCGAGATCCAGCCCGGAGTCCTTCAACGCGCCCCAGCCGGCAAAGACGCCGAAGTGGGTGAAGCGGTCGGTGCGGCGGATCTCCTTGGGTGACGGAAAGGCCGGTACCGGATCGAACCCGCGGACCTCCGCGGCGATCTGGCAGTCATAGGCGCTGACGTCGAATGCCGAGATGCGGTCGATCCCGCACTGCCCGGCGACAATGTTGTTCCACAGCGTCGTCGCATCGCTGCCGAGGCTAGACGCGCAGCCGATGCCCGTGACCACCACCCGACGTTCAGACCAGGAACTCATACGGTTTGGAGCCGGATTACCCACGAAAAACGGGGGAATGCGCAAAGGAAAAATGCGCCTCCCATCGTGGCATAAAAAGAAAAGGCAGCCGGAACAGGCCGGCTGCCTTCGCAGGCTCGGGGACGTCGAATTACTTCGACTGGAGGTCCTCGATGTATTTGTTCACGTCGCCGACGCTCTGAAGCTTTTCAGCCTCCTCGTCGGGGATCTCGGCCCCGAACTCCTCTTCGAGCGCCATGACCAACTCGACGGTGTCGAGTGAGTCAGCCCCAAGATCTTCAATGAACTTGGCCTCAGGGGTCACCTGGTCGGCGTTGACGCCGAGCTGTTCGACGATGATGTCCTTGATGCGTTGCTCGATGGTTTTTTCAGCAGCCATAGGTGCGTTTGTTTTGCGCGGCCTGTCTAGGGGCGGGGCCTGAATGCGTCAAGCCCTGTTCCCAAAAATTCTAAGGGCACTTTCACGGTCACATGACCATTCCGCCGTCCACGGTGAGCACCTGACCAGTGATATATCGTCCTCCAGGACCCGCCAGAAAGCTCGCCGCCTCGGCAATATCCTCGGCCTGACCCAGGGAGCCGAGGGGAATCTGCTTCAAAAGGGCTTCACGGAGCGAAACATCCAGCACCGCAGTCATGTCGGTCTCGATAAAACCCGGCGCAATGGCGTTGCAGGTCACTCCGCGAGACCCAAATTCCTTCGCCACCGACTTGGTGAAACCGATCAATCCGGCCTTGCTGGCGGCGTAGTTGCACTGCCCGGCGTTGCCCACCAGACCGATCACCGAGGCGATGTTGATCACCCGGCCGCTGCGCTGCTTGAGGAACGCCCGGGTGAATCCCTTGGTGACCAGGAAGGCCCCGCGAAGATTGGTGTTCAACACCAGGTCCCAATCCGTCTCGCTCATCCGCATCAGCAACCCGTCGCGAGTCACGCCCGCATTGTTCACCAGCACGTCCACCCGTCCGGCCTGCTCCAAAATGGTCACAACGGCGGCGGACACCGCGGCGGAATCCGCCACGTCCACCGCCAGCGCCCACGCGCGTCGGCCGAGCGCCCGCACCTCCACGGCCACCCCTTCCGCATTGGCCGCGGTTCGGGAAACACAAACCACGTCGGCTCCCTCGGTGGCGAACTTGAGGGCGATGGCGCGACCGATGCCCCGCCCCGCCCCGGTGACCACCGCGATCTGATTGGAAAGTTTGCTCATGTGAACGCCCAACAAGACTGAAAATGCACCGCGGGAGTCAATCGAAGATCGTGGTGACGTCTTCGGCCATCCCTCACCTCAGATCGCCGCCGTCAATGCCATCACCGTCGCCTCCAGGCTGGCGACATCCGACACCGCCAGCATCTGCACCGACTTGTCGATCCGTTTCATGAAACCGGCAAGCGCGTTGCCCGGCCCGAGTTCGATGAACCGCGTGAATCCCTGCGCAATCAGGTACCGCATCGACGCCTCCCAGTGGACCGACGAGGTGACCTGTTCGACCAGCAAACCGGCGATGGACGATGACGGCCCATGCGGCCGGGCTGTGACATTCGCAATCACCGGGACCTGTGTGTCCCGCAATGAAACCGTGGCCAGTTCGGCCGCCAGTCGTGATTGCGCCACCGCCATCAGCGGCGAGTGATAGGCACCCCCCACGGTGAGCGGGATGGCCTTCTTGGCACCCTTCGCCTTGGCCGCCTCCACGGCAGCCGGGATTCGGTCGGCAGGACCGGAAATCACGATTTGTCCCGGGCAATTGAGATTTGCCAGCGTCACGCCCGTCGCGATGCAGACCTCACGCGTCGCCGCCTCATCCAGCCCGATCACCGCCGCCATTCCACCCTGCGTCGTATCGCAGGCCTCCTGCATAAAACGTCCGCGCAACCGGACCAGCTTCAATCCATCCTCAAATTCCAGGGAACCCGCCGCCGCCAGCGCGGTGAACTCGCCCAACGACAATCCCGCGGTGGCTTCGAATGCGAGCCCTGGAACCCGCTGCTTCAACAATTGGAGCGCCACCCAACCGACCAGATAAATCCCCGGCTGTGCGTTTTCAGTCCGGGTCAATTCCGCTTCCGGCCCTTCAAAACAGATGCCCGACAACCCGTAGCCCAGCGTCACGTCAGCTCGTTCAAACAGCGCCCGAGCCTCGGGAAACGCGGACGCCAGATCACGGCCCATGCCCACGGTTTGTGCGCCCTGGCCGGCGAATAGAAGTGCGGTTTTGCTCATGTCAGAAGGTCATCCTAGCTGGGATCCCGCCCGCGGATGAAGTGGGAATTCAGCGCTCGACGGACCCCGGCCCAACCGCCGGCCCGGGCGTCGTAGGAGTGCCGCCGGAACGGTCGGGCCGGTCGCAACGCCACAACGTCGGACGTCGATCCGCGCGATCCGCCACTCGTGGGAACCCGTTGTTATCGACGCAAAGCCAGATCGAATGCGTGTCCACGGCCAGGCCTTCAACAAAGCCGTAGGGATAGGGATGGGCATAGGCATTGACCCGGGCGGTCTCGATGTCGAAGTAGTCGAACTGCGCCGTGACGGCGCGACGGCGCGGATCCACGCGGAGCACGCAACGGCTTTCGCGGCACAGCACCCAGAGCGCATCCTCAAACCAACAGAGATCGGAATAGTGAACATCACGCGCCGGCAGCCCGATCGGCGTGACTTGAAAGCTGTCGCGCACTTTCAACGTCGCGAGATCGACGAGGATGATCCGGCCGATTTCCCGTTCATTGGCGACGTACAAGATATCCCCACCGACGGCAATCCCTTCAAAACTCGCGTTTCGATCGGCGCTGAACCAGCGCTTCACCGGACTCCAATCAATCTCCAACCGCTCCACGACTCCAGTCGCCGGATCCTGCCGAACAATCCAGCGATCGCTCTCGTCGCAGACATAAATCCGACCCGCAGCATCGCGGGCCAGCCCTTCGCAATCCCACGGACCGGTCTTCGCCGGGGTCAACCGGGCAAGGCGACCGGCGTTGAGAATATCCAACGGCTTCAAGGTCGCAGCTCCACCTTCGCCGAGGATGATTTGCCAGACGCCGGGTGTCTTGTCGTTCACCGTGAGCAGTGCGCCATCCGGTTGTAACAGGAGGGCGGAAGCGTCGAATCGGGCCCCCTGCGGCAGGTCGATGTGCCAGGTCTGCGCCGCGTGCAGGGTGTACTTCACCGGTTTTTCAACGGCGACGGATCCTGGCGCAGCCTGCAGCCTGGAAGCCGGGTACAGCCACGACAACGCGAGACAGAGGGCCATCATCGCGCTGGCAAACCGGCGGGTTTGCATCTGTAAAACGAGTGTCTTCAGATCCGTACTTTCGGCAGCCCGACCGCTTCGCGCAATGCCGGGTGTTTCATGTGGATAAAAATCCGTTTACAGGCGGACCCGTGACGTTACGGTCGGGCAACGCGTGACCGATTGCCGTCCCATGGGCACTGAAACCGAAACCAGCCGCGAAGCCCGCGCCCTTCTACAGAACACCACCCTTTACCGGGAGTTCCAGGCCGAGAAGGACGAGATCCTGAAGCACAAATGGATCGAGTCCGAGAAGGTGGGCCATGACATCGGATTCGAAAAAGCCCTGGTGGACTGGATCACCCATCACCGGGCCGGCTGGCGTCGTGCGCGGCACCCGTCGCCGGGGATGAATTGATCCTCCGTTTTCCGGCCCCTTTAATTCCGGCCTGCGAGCCGGCGAAGGCGCAGTGAGTTTCCCGTCCTTTTCCCCACCGCACGCCGCGAACACCCGCAGCGGGAGGCGGCCATGACCGGTGTCATCCTTGATCCGGCCACTCTCGGCCGCACGCTGACCCGGCTGGCCCACGAAATCGCGGAACGCAACGGGACTTGCACCGATCTTGTCCTGGTCGGCATTCAACGACGGGGCGTCACCCTCGCCGAACGCCTCGGCCCACTGCTCGCCGGGATGGTTGGCCACCCCATCGGCGTGGGCTGCATCGACGTCACCATGCACCGGGACGATCTCGACTGGCGTTCCCTGCCCGAACTGCGCCCGACAGCATTGCCCGGGGACATCACTGGCAAGACGGTGGTGTTGGTGGATGACGTCCTTTTCCACGGCCGGACGATTCGCGCCGCGCTCGATGCCCTCCACGATTTGGGCCGGCCGCTGCGGGTTCAACTGGCCGTGCTGATCGACCGCGGTCACCGGGAACTGCCCATCCGCGCCGATTACGTCGGAAAAAACATCCCCACCTCCATCCACCAGCGGATCAATGTCCGGCTCACCGAGGATGGAGGGACGGACACCGTAACGCTGGAGGAACCGGGATGAATTCGAACGCCACCGCCACTCCCACGGGTCAGACGCCTGCCTCCGTGACACCCTGGAGCCGTCAGCATCTGCTCGACCTCCAGTCGCTCGCGCCCGAAGACCTGACCCTGATTCTCGACACCGCGAGATCGTTCAAGGCCATCAACGAGCGTTCGATCAAACGAGTGCCGCCGCTGCGGGGCAAGACGGTGATCAACCTCTTCGTCGAACCGAGCACCCGCACCCGCATCAGCTTCGAGCTGGCCGCGCTGCGATTGAGCGCCGACGTGATCAATTTTTCGGCCGAGGCCAGCTCGTTGAAAAAGGGCGAAACGCTGCGGGACACCGTGCGCAACTTGGAGGCACTGAACGCCGACGTCATCATTCTCCGGCACGGCGCCAGCGGCGCGCCGCACTATCTCGCGCGATTCGCCCGTTCCCACATCATCAACGCCGGTGATGGCGCGCACGAACATCCCACACAGGGCCTGTTGGATGCGTTCACCATCCGCGAACACAAGGGACGCATCGAAGGGCTCAAGGTCACAATTCTCGGCGACATCCTGTTCAGCCGGGTCGCCCGCTCCAACATCTGGGCACTCCTCAAACTGGGAGCCCACGTCACGCTTTGCGGACCGCCCACCTTGGTGCCGCGGGTGTTCGAACGCTTCGGTTGCCGGGTCACCTGGAATCTCGAAGAAGCGTTGCGCGACGCCGATGTGGTCAATCTGCTCCGCGTCCAGCACGAACGCCAGCGGGTCACCCTGTTTCCCAGCCTCGGCGAATACACGGCCTTGTTCGGACTCAACCAGGCCCGGATGAAATGGGTTAAACCGGACGCCTTGATCATGCATCCCGGGCCGATCAACCGCGGGGTGGAAATCGAGGGCGACATCGCCGATGGAAACCAGTCAGTGATTCTGGAGCAGGTCACCAACGGACTCGCCGTGCGCATGGCGGTGCTCTTCCTGGTCAACGGCGGCCGCGTCGCGGACGCAAAGTAAGCGACCCTCTAACCGCCACTGCGGTCACCTCCCAACAAAACGAAAACGCCCGGATGCGAATCCGGGCGGCGTTTAAGAAATAGCGTCTGGGGTCTCGGTTCTGGGACTTTGAACTTTGAACTTGAGACCTTGGACAAAGGTCAGGCTGCGATCGCCGAATCCATGGCGGCCTTGAGATCCTTCTTGGATCGGAGGCCGACCACCTGACCGACCACCTGGCCATTCTTGAAGAACAACAAGGCCGGAATGCCGCTGATGCCGAAGCGGACCGCGAGGTCCTGATCGGTGTCGACGTTGATTTTGCCGATGGCGGCGCGACCGTCGTATTCGGTCGCCAACTCATTCAGCAGGGGCGCGATCATGCGACAGGGGCCACACCATTCAGCCCAAAAATCGACCAGGACCGGCACCTTCGATTGGAGGACCTTTTCGTCGAAGTTCTGTCCCGTGATGGTGGAAATGGATTCGGAAGCCATGGACAGATTACTTCGGAGCCTGGAGGAAAATCACGACAGCGACGGCGATGCCGACCGCCAAACCGGCGAAGGCGAGGCCGACGTCAATGCCACTGACAGCGGCGGCACGCGCGGGAGCCGGAGCCGGACGGGCAGGAGCGGGCGCAGCGGCAGGAGCCGGGGCGGCTTTTGCGGCGGCCGGAGCAGCAGCAGGCGCGGCGGCGGCGGCCGGGGCGGGAATTTTGATCGAAGGACCACCGGCCGGCTTGGGCGGCAGGGTGATCCGAACGGTTTGCTTCTTTTGGGCCGAATCCGGGATCTTGGGGGCTTCGGGGGCCGGAGCTGCCGCGGGTGGAACGGGAGTATTGGGCTCGGACATAGGAAAGATTTGTCCCAACACGCTAGAGACGGCCCCCACCCGAGTCAAACGGTTTGGATCAAACACCTCATTGCCGGGCATATCTTAACGCTGCCCCCAACGCCGCGGGCCGGAGGTTTGGAGTCCCACGTTGACGCGGTCAGCGTACGCCCAAGGTGGAGGGCTGGGTTCCACCCGAGCCCCCTATTCGTTTGAGTACGCGGTGGATCGGCCGCCGTGGGTCGGATGCATGCCCAACGTTGTTCCAAGGAGCTTCCATAGGGGGACAGTGTCGAGATGCGCCCGCTCACACGTCGTGCCGACTACAGCACCCGTAGCCGCTCCGGGAGGCCATCGCCGGAACAAAAAAGGGCCGACGCCATTGTGGCATCAGCCCTCTTTGAAATTCTATCACTGCGACCCGATTCGGGCGCGGTGCGTTCAGTAACGATCGCCGCCGCGGTCACCGCGCCAGCCACCGCCGCCACCGCCGCGATCTCCACCGCCTCCGCCACCCCCACGATCGCCGCGCCAGCCACCACCCCCTCCGCCTCCGCCGCCGCCGCCACCCCCACGGTAGCCGCCGCCGCCACCGCCGCCACCACCTCCGCCGCCGCGATCTCCACCCCCACGATAGCCACCGCCGCCACCGCCACCGGGGGCGCGTTCTTCGCGGGGACGGGCAATGTTGACGGTCAAGGCGCGGCCGCCGAGGTCTTTGCCGTGGAACAGATCCACCGCTTTCTGCGCCTCGTCGGGCGTACTGAATTCAACGAAGGCAAACCCACGGGATTTGCCGGTGAACTTGTCGAGCATGAGATTCACGCTCGTCACCACTCCAGCAGCGCTGAAATGGTCCTGAATGTCGCGATCCAGGGTCTGATACGACAGATTGCCCACGAAGAGCCTCGAGTTATTGTCCATAGCTGACTGACCGCGCCAAACGCCGTGGAGGGAACCTGCACCTGCAGGTTACTGGTTGCGTGGGTTGTTCCAACTGCCACTCAAGCCGTCTTTGTGACACCGACACTGCCGTTCTTAACGGACGGGCAAGAATACGGCACAAATCAAGCGGCGGCGTCAACCGGGGATTTTTAACGCCTGCCGATCCACCTCCCTGTCCCGCAGCCAGTCCCAACGTGGACGATCCCTTCCCTTCCGACGCTATTTCCGCTCCTCGTACCAGGCCATCTGGATGTTCTCGAGGATCTTCTCGTTCGACGCCTCCGGCTTGTCGGCGAAGCCTTCAAGAGCGCACACCATTTGGTGAAGCTTTGGAAACGAGAGGCGCAACGGATCCTGATCCGGGAACGCGTCGATCAAGGCCCAGGCGATCTCTTCGTGATCCTTCCAAGTGAGTTTCATCCGCAACAACTCGTCGCCCACGGCGTTCCTGCCGTCAAGCGCTCCGAAAGGCTCCAAACCGAAGTCTGTCGTCCAAACCACATCCCAACCTCCGACCTCTCTTCTCTCAGCCCCGCCCCCTGACCTCTACCTACGGACGCTCGGTCACCTCGGTTCGGATCTCTGCCGAATTACCGCGAATTTCCGGCACGTATAACGCCCCCGCCGCAAGGGGGAGTGCGTGGTAACGTCCGGGTGTGGTGGCCCGGAATCGATAGCGCAACTCCCACAGTCCCTGCGGCAGTCGGCTGATGAACACCGCCGCTGATCGATCCCGCCATTCGGGATGCCCCACCGTCGAACGGCCGGTGCGTTCTCCCCGTTCGCCCGCTGATCCCGATGACGGACCGGTCACTCGCGACCGCACCAATTCGTGGATGGAAATCCACCCGCCACTGCGTTGTTCCTCGGCCTCGAATCCCGCCGGCTTCAAGTCTTCGAGCAACAGGTATTCCAGATCATTCTTCGACTCGAGCGTAACCACGGTTTCAATCCGCTCACCGGATTCAATCTTCGCGCCATCCCCCAGCGATTCGCGCTTTTCTTCAATGCCCTTGAGCAACGTGGGCACCGGGATCAGCCGGAAATAATCGCGGCGAACGAACACTTCGTTTCCGGCCGGCGAGACCGGTTCTTCCGCGGAGAAGAACCCGGTGGAAACGGCGAAATAGAGCGGCCCGGTGCCACCATGACGAACGATGCGCACTTCGTTGGCATCCGAAACCCACGCCGGGTCCACCGGAATCAACGTCGGCGCGTTGAGAAGGTTGCCGCGATTCACCTGATGCCTGCCCGCGGCGTGGCCGTTCACAATCACTTCGAAATCCAGATCGGCGTTCAATTCACCACTGACCTCCAGGTAGTCGTTCAGCGCCAGCATCACCAGAGCGGTGTCGCGGGTGTTGTTCCACTGGGCTCCACGCCGATTCTTCAACAGCCAGTTCACCGCAGGCTCGATCAACGCGTTTTTGGGATCCACCTGCAACAGCGCGCGCACCACGGCGGCGGTGGTTTCGACGCCACCTTCCTGCCAGCGGAACCATCCGGTTTCGCGACCCCAATGCACCGTCGGCGGCGCACCGTTCCCAGCGGCACCGATCAGGACCGAGGCGTCCGGAAGATCGTCCCGGACCACTCCGTTCTGCACAGTGTTGACCAACTGCGCCACCCGACTCTCGTCCCCGAGCCGGTGCAGCACCATCAGGAACAGAGCCCGGCTGTAGGCGGAGAGTTCGTCGCGCTGACGCCAGACCCGATCCACGGCCTTGTCCAAAGCGGGCAGCCGGCGCAGGGAATCAACACCCTTCGCCGACGCAGACTCCACGAGGGCCTGCATCATCCAGGTTTGAAGCGCTGCATCCCCGTCGGCTTCCACCAAATGTTCGGCCAGCCAGTCTTCCCCGTGCCGGATCCGATCGGCTTCCACGCCGTCCACACCGGCCCGTTTTGCGCGCTTCAATCCCCACACGACATACGCCGTCATCCAGGCATCGCTGTCCCCTTCCTTCCACCAACCCCAACTGCCATCGCCATGTTGATAATCGGCGAGCCGCTTCAAACCGGCATCGGTCATTTCCCCGAGCCGGGTCAAATCCTTCTTCGATCCCAGAGCCGGACTCACCGCACCTGCGGCGTTGGTGGAGATTCCTCCGAACACCCGGCTCAATGCTGTCTCCGGATCGAGTCCGGTCGTCCGCAACGTTTGCCGCACCACCACCGCCGGCAGGAACCGGCTCATCGTTTGCTCGGTGCAGCCGTACGGATAATCGGCCAGATACGGCAGGGCATCCAACATCGTGAGCGCCAGACTCGGCGTCACCCGCACTTCCATCCGGGTCGATCCCGGTGCCCGCGCGGGTAGATTGATCCGCACCGTCACGTCGCCAGCCATCGCTTTTCCAGAACGGGTCAATTCCTTCTGCAACCCGTGCGCGAAGACGGGCATCGATCGTTCCACACCGTCCGATAACGTCCCGGCATCGGCCACCAACCGGAGGACCGCGTTGGTGACGGTAGTGGCACCGACGGTCCAATTGATCCGCTTCTCCGCCCCAACTGCTAGTTCAACGGTCACCACGCCGGCGGTCAACACCACACCCGTGGCAGTGAGCCTGACCCGCGTGGAAAGGGCTTGCGGCGATTGATTGTGAATCACCGCCGACACCACCGCGGAATCGCCCACCACCAAAAAGCGCGGCAATTCCAAACGCGCAACCAGCGGCTGCACGGTGCGGGTTGTCGTACGCGCCTGTCCGAAACCGTTGCCCGTGGTCACCGCCCGCGCCGTCGCCTGCCAGCGGGTCAAGGTCTCCGGATACTGCATCACCACCCGCGCCGTGCCGTCCGAACCAGTGCGGATGTCCGGCTGCCAGAAGGCGGTGGACCGAAAATCCGATCGAACCACAATTGCGCCACCCTCCCCGGCTCCACCCGCCAGCACATCCATTGCGGCGCTCTTGAACATCGCTGTTGTCATCTGCTCGGGCGTTTTGGATCGCATGAGCCCAAAGCGGGCCATTCCCGCACTTCGACCCATTGAACCTGTAGCCAGTCCCAGAGCCACGGGAGCCGGCGCGTTCATCGACCCCGCCCTGCGAAAACCACCGCCGCCGAAGCCGGCAATTCGGACAATCCCGTTGGACGCGTCCACCGTGGAATCGGAGGCCACGGCCATCTCATCCTCGCGAACCCGGTCATCCACCACCGCGCCGGTCTTCGTTCGGATCAACCGGATAAACCGGCGCTGCTCGAAGGAACTCGCCAGGTGCAGGCGTTGACCATGCCGGTCACCGAGGAAAAACGTCCGCGGATCTGCCGCAAACTCGGATTGAATCTGCAGGACACTCTCGTCCAAAACCGACAACGCCACCTCCGCACTTACGGGATGCCCGTCTGAATCCCGTGTGGTGACCGTGAATGTCCCTTCGCCGTGTGGACCCGATTCGACGTGGTCCGGCTTCAGGTCCACGGAAACGAGATTCCGAATCGGCGGCACCACCAATTCCTTCTGGTCCACGAACAACTCGCGATCATTCACCAACGCGCCATGGATCCAGAAGTTCGGCGTCAATCGCTCGGTGATCGGAATCTCCACCCGGGCGGTGGTTCCGGAAAGATGAACCAAGCGGTAACTCTCCAACTGATCCGTCGCCACGCTCAACAGCACCCACCGGTCGGGTTGTGGGCCGACCACCAGAACCGGCAACACTCCGCCCGGATTGACGGAATCCTTGTCCACGATCAGCTCCAGCCCGCCCTGACGATACGAAAGGTCGGAGGAGGTTCGTGTCGACACCCAGACCATGGCTTCCGCGCGAACCCGCGGTGTCCAGTTCGGGATCCGCGGATCCGGTCGATCCGGGCTGTCCCAACTCAGGCGATAGAATCCTTCGCGATCCGGTTGAAAGGTCCATTCGCCCCTGCCCGCGGCATCCAATGCCACCTCGACCGTGCGAATGTCCTCGCTGCGATATCCCGATGATTTCAGGCGCCATTCCTTCATGCCGGGACCCGGGCGGGGTGGCCAGACCGGTGAGTTTTCCCGGGCCGCCTTCAAGGCCCGCCCTTCGATTTCGTTGCCGAGACTGTCGAGCCAAACCTCCCACCAGGTGTCGCGGGTCACCCGGATCCGTCCCGTGGTCTTCACCGGTTGTCCGTTGGGATCGATCGAACGCACCGCAATCCGAACGGTGTCGCCCGGACGGGGAAGTCGAACGGCGGGGCGCAGTTCAACGGCGTATCCTTCACGGGTGGCTCGAACCGTGCCCGTGCCGGTGACTTCACGCCGGGACGCATCGACCACTCGGGCCTCGATTTCAATCGCCACATCTCCCTGCGCCGCGTCCGTCTCGACCGATACCGTGGCGCGCCCACGGGAATCCGTCTTCACCGTCTCCCGCTTGACCTCCACCGACGGCGCACCCGGTCCCATCCAACGTCGACCCCGATTGATTCCGAATCCACCACCAGAACCCGCCTCCGCGGTCTGCAACCAGGGATGCTCGTGTTCCTGGGGAATCTCCCAGTGAAACGGCGACTGGCGAATCAGCACCTCGACCTGCGCGTCAGCGACCGGCCCTCCGAAGTAGTAATCGGCCTGCACGGCAACCTCCATTCGTTCGCCGGGTCGATACATTTTCCGACGTCGACCGCCCCCCACGATGTCTTCCTCGGGCACCTCAATTTTGACCTCGAATTCCGGCAGTTTGTATTCCTCCAGACGAAACAAGGTCGCGCTCCCCAGCACCTGGCCGCGTTCATCCGATTCGCGAAACACCGCGCGATATTCACCGAGCGGCACCGTGCTGGAAGGGATGAACGATCCAGACGCCGATCCAAATGCGTTGAGCTGGACCGAACCGTTGGTGAACCGCGACCCGCGCGGATCGGTGATCTCAAACCACAGGGTGCGTCCCGCCGGCGTTGTCCACTCGCCTTCGGCACGCCGACGTGCGGTCAACTTCCAGTGCACTCCTTCCCCGGGGCGATAGGCGGGCCGATCGGTGAAGGCATGGATTTTCCACACCTCGGCGGCGGTGGCTGAGGTGTCCAGCCAGGTTAAGGCGAAGGCCTGACGGACACCGGTGTGCGCCGCGACCCATTGCTCGACGCCAGCGCCGGCGTCGGATTCCAGCACGGCCACACCATCGGAATCCGCCATTCGATCACGAACGTCCCATCGCCCCGGTTGATTGCCATTCGGATAGGTATGGATCCATTGCCGGATCGTTGTCCCCGGCAACGGCCTGCCGGTGGAGGCATCGACCATCCAGGCCAGCGTTTTTCGGCCGATTGACTTGAGGACCAGGGTGGCGTCCGACACCAGGACCACTTCGCGCGTCGTCTCTGAACCAGCGCGCGCTTCCACCAGATAGGCCCCGGCGGGAAGCCGATTGGTAAGGGTGAGCAGGCGTTCCGCCGGCAAATGGTCGCCGGCCGCGCTGGTGGCGAGGGTCCATTCGCGAAGAGGCTTTCGACCGTCGACCTTCAGAAATCGTTGCCACCCGTTTAGATTGGCGCGCGGATCGTCGAACCGCAGATCCTGGGTCAAGTCGACCGGAACGATGGAAAAACGGATCGAATCGGTGTTGCGCCAGCCCGCGGTGATCTGAATTTCCGAACCAGGAAGAAACACCCCGGGCACCGACAGCGATAGCGACACCTGAGTAATCTCGTTGACCTGTGTCCGCGCCTGCTCCCAGTGCCGGGATTCACCTTTCTTGAACTCCGCGAGAAACCGCCGATAGAACTCGAGCGCCCGAACGAAATCCGGTTCCCGGACCCAATGCCCGTCCGGAAGCAATCGGATCCGGCCCGACGACGCCAGCCATTCGGCATACCGGATCAACGTCTCGTCGTAGTCGTCGGTCGAACGGCCCGACGCCAGCGACGCCTTAAAATCCTCCTCCACCTGGCTCAACTGTCGATCGGCGTCGCCGGTGGCCAGCACCGCCAACGCCCGCATTCTATGCGCGCGGGCGACGTCCTTCGGACTCCGCGCGATGGCGACTGCGTTGTCCAGAATGCGGAGCGGAATGTCGCCGGAATACCCTTGGAATCCGCGCCCGAAATGCGGGGGCGAATGCCATTTCCACACCACCGCCAAGTACCGCGCCCGGGCCGTTTCCAAGTCACTGCGCCCCGCCCACCAATCGAGCGCCCGGGTATAGCGGGATCCGACCCATTCCCGCGAATCGCCACGACGAGTGTGAAGGTCTCCGATGGATTCCTGGACCTCGGCCCAAACGGTGTCCTGATCCGCCACCACTGCGTCCTGCGGCGCCAGGGCATCGAGGGATCTCAACGCCGTGTTCACCGCCTCGGCATCCGGCCCGCTCACCGCCGCGCGCCAGGCATCGTCGGCGATCCGGAAGGCAATCCACCGCCTGTCCGCGATCGGGAGCCCGTTGGTGGGAATCCGCGCATACGCCGCCCCGGCGAGCGAGTAGGCGCCTTGAACGTGCGACCGCTCGGCATCATCCCACGGACGCGGGGATTCCGCCGCCGTCAATCGCAGGACAACGGACAGGGCGACAAGGAACGAACCGACCGAAAACCAGGATTTCATGAAAGGGAGCGGCTGCGACTTCTGAAGTCAGGCAGGTCCCGCGCGGGACGCAAGCCATCAGGAGGGTCAACGTGGCCGGCGGTGATTTCTGAGGGGGAGAGAATTGTTGAAGCGTTGAAGAGGCAAGACCCGCGCCCACGAGGATGAAAAACGACCTTCCCCAGCGCCAACGGCGCGATCACATACCAGCCTGGGGCATCGCCCCAGGATTCGATCAAACCTCGAACCAAAAGGGCTGAAGGCCCGCTCCATCGTTTCGGTCGCAGTCGCCAGAATTTTGAGATTCGGTCATGGGGCGGTGGATCTTAAACCGGGATTGTTGCGGGCCTTCAGCCCTCGGAGATCCGCGGGATTGGTATCCTGGGGCGCTGCCCCAGGCTGGAATAGGGCGGGCCTTTGGCTCTCAAAGAAGACCGGGTGCCGGCCCCTGGAAGAGGGACAGATTGCGATCGTGGCTTGCCAGCCGGTTACGGCGCAAGTTTGCCCCTCTTCAACTCTTCAACCCTTCAACTTCCTCCCAAATCCATCCAACCAAGGATTGTCGCCGGAGGGGCCGAGCCTTCATCTTCACCCCCTGCCATGAACCGCATTCCCCTGCCGGTCCGCCCATGAACGCCGATCTGCCCATCGCAATCGTCGGGCTCGGTTACGTCGGGTTGCCGTTGGCGCTGCATTTCGCCGATGCCGGATTGAAGGTCATCGGGCTGGATCTCGATCCCGCCAAGATCGAACGGTTGAACCGCGGTGAATCGTATATTCTTCACCTGCCAACTGAACGGGTCGCACGAGCCGTAAACTCTGGCAATCTGGAAGCCTCCGCCGATTTCAGCAGGATCCGCGAATGCCAGGCGGTGTTGATCTGCGTGCCGACGCCGCTCAAGGGTTCGGCCGAATCCGATCGCGAACCCGATCTCAGCCACGTCCTCAATACCGGGACCGCCCTCGCGCCGCACCTGCATCCGGGAATCCTGGTGGTGCTCGAATCCACGACCTATCCGGGCACCACCGACGGCGACCTGCGATGTGTCCTG
Organism: uncultured Verrucomicrobiota bacterium; assembly: GCA_903907925.1. Taxonomy (GTDB): domain Bacteria; phylum Verrucomicrobiota; class Verrucomicrobiia; order Limisphaerales; family UBA9464; genus CAIVQB01. The sequence continues at coordinate 29,775 of CAIVQB010000094.1, read as the reverse complement.
GAAAAGGGTTCAGGGTTGGAGGCAGGAGTGGATTTCCATCTCGCCTATTCGCCGGAGCGTGAAGATCCCGGAAATCCGGCTTCGGATGTGGCCCGCATTCCCAAGGTGGTCGGCGGCTACACTCCCGCCTGCCGCGATCGGGCGCTCGCGCTCTACGGTCGCGTGGTGAAAACGCTGGTGCCGGTGGCGGATTGCCGGGTGGCGGAGGCGGTGAAACTGACGGAGAACATTTTCCGCGCGGTGAACATTGCCATGGTGAACGAATTGAAGGTCGTGTACGCATCGATGGGCATCGACATCTGGGAGGTGATCGCCGCCGCTGCCACCAAGCCGTTCGGGTTCATGCCGTTTTATCCGGGACCCGGTCTCGGTGGTCACTGCATTCCCATCGATCCGTTTTATCTCACCTGGAAGGCGCGGGAATTCGGCCAGGAAACGCGGTTCATCCAACTGGCCGGCGAAATCAACACCGCCATGCCGCAATACGTAGTGAACCAAGTCCGCGCCGCGCTGGCGACCCGCGGCAAGACGCTCACTGGATCCCGGATCCTGCTGCTGGGCCTCGCCTACAAGCCGGACGTCGACGACGATCGCGAGAGTCCCGGATACGTCCTCTGGCGCCTGCTGGAGGAGGCCGATGCCAGCGTCGAATACCACGATCCTCACATTCCGCTGGTGCGTCCGTCGCGGGAACATCGCCACTTCGCGGGCCGGGCGAGCGTCGAGCTCACCGCCGAAGTCATCGAAGGATTCGACGCAGTCCTCGTGGTTACCCGGCACGGTGCCGTCGACTATCCGCTGGTCGCCCAATCGGCCGCGCTTATCATAGACACCCGCAACGCCTTCGCCGGCATTCCCGTGCCCGCCCATTTGTATTTCAAAGCATGAAGGCCCTCGTCACCGGCGGTGCCGGATTCATCGGGTCACATCTCGCCGAAGCCCTCGCAGCCCGCGGGGCCCGCGTGATCGTCCTCGACTCCGCGGCCAACGCCCAGCGCAGGAACTTGGAATGGATCCGATCCGGCGGCGGCGTGGAAGTGGTCGAAGGCGACGCCGGAAATCCAATCCTGCTAGGGCAATTGCTGCCCGGCACGGACTGCGTCCTGCATCATGCCGCGCTTCCTAGTGTTCCCCGGTCGGTGGCCGATCCACTCGAATCGAACACCCAGAATCTCGACGCCACCCTGCGTCTCCTGATCGCCTCGCGCGACGCCGGGGTTCGCCGGTTTGTGTTTGCCTCTTCGTCGTCGATCTACGGCGACAGCGATGCGCCGTCGAAACACGAGGAACTGCCGCCGCAACCGCTGTCACCCTACGCCCTTCAGAAATACGCCGCCGAACGCTACGGCCAGTTGTTTCACCGGCTGTACGGATTCCCCGCAGTGAGCCTGCGTTACTTCAATGTCTTTGGACCCCGGCAGGCGTTTGATTCGCCGTATTCCGGAGTGATCGCCAAGTTCTGCGCCGGGTTCCTCGCCGGTACTGCTCCGGTCATCCACGGCGACGGGCGCCAATCGCGGGATTTCACTTACATCAGCAACGTTGTCGCCGGAAATCTCCTGACCCTGGACGCTCCGGAAGCGCGCGTGGCCGGCCGCGTGTTCAACATCGCCTGCGGACGAAGCATCGACCTCCTGCAGTTGGTCGCCGATCTCAACGCGTTGACCGGGCTGAAGCTCACACCTCGCTTCGAACCGCCGCGAATCGGCGACGTGAAACATTCCCGAGCCGACATTCAGGCGGCAAAAGAAGCCCTCGGATACGCACCCGCCACCGATTGGGAAACCGGTCTGAGACTGACGCTGGATTGGTATCGCACCGCTGCTCAGAGTTCCTGTTAGGCGCACTCACGCATGTCTACGAAACATATCAGCATCGTCGTTGGCAGCATTGTTCTGGTGGCAGCTATTTGGGGAAACGTTTCGCTTTCCGAGCCGCACGGGAAGATTGTTGCGCGGTCACAGAAGAAGGACGGTGACGGTTTTACTCATAGGGTCACGGTGAGGCAATTCTCGGGGCGCTTCAGCACTGAGTTGAGCGAAGAGGGACGGCCTAGTCGCGACTTACCTGTTTCAAGCTACGAGTTTTATGAGGGCAGCAACCCTATTACGGCGGCGACCATTACTTGGCCGGAGCTACACAAGTTCACAGTCAGGTTCAGCAACGGCATCGTCGTGGTTTGTTCGTGGAGTCAGTCGAATGTTGTGTGGACGATACATTAACCATGCTCTAACTCGTACGCTGTGGTTGTGATACTCGACTCCTGCGGGTCGGCCGGGACGCCGAGCTTGGGTCGATCCACCGCTGCCCTCCCCATGAAACCGCTCACCCCCGCCCGCTTTCAAATCCTCCGCGCCCAGATTCCGGACTGGACCCGACGCGGTGCCGTGATCCGGCGGACGTTCACCTTCGTCGACTTTGCGGCGGCACTCCGTTTCGTGAATGCCGTCGGCCGGGCGGCGGAGGCGGCCGCTCATCATCCGGACATCGACATTCGATGGAACCGCGTCCGTCTAGCCCTGACTACCCATGACGCCGGCGGACTCACGCTCAAGGATGTAGAACTCGCCGCGCGTTGCGACCGGCTCGCGACGACCGGCCAACGCTAAGGCATGCGCTCGCCGCACGAAACGGCGGTGGAGCTGTTCCGCACCTCATTTGGCCGGACTCCAGAGCGTTGGGTGCGGGTGCCGGGCCGCGTGGAACTGCTCGGGAATCATACCGATTACAACGCCGGCCTCGTCCTGGCCGCCGCGATCGAACCCTCCCTCACCTGCGTCGTGGCTGCCCGACCGGATCAGCACATCCGGCTGATTTCGTCTGCATTTCCGTCAGAACCGATCGAACTCCATTCCCTGCGAACCGTTCGTCTCGATCCGGGCCATTGGGCGGGCTACGTCGTGGCGGTATGCCGGGAACTGCGGGCTGCTGGAATTCCGATCACCGGATTTGACGCCGCCATCGACAGCACGATTCCGCCGGGGAGCGGATTGAGCAGCTCCGCCGCACTGCTGGTGGCTGCCGCGTTGACGCTGGGCCGACTTTCCCACCGCACCGTGGCGGAACGATTGAACGTTGCGCAACTCTGTCAGCGGGCGGAACACCGGCTCGGCGTTCACTGCGGTTTGCTCGATTACCTCACCGTGTTGCATGCCCGGGAGGGTCACGCCGTTCACATCGATTGCAGATCCCTCGTCGTCCGGAACGTTCGATGGCCCGACACTCTTGCACTCGTTCTGGTGGATTCGGGCGTGCGGCACCGGTTGACCGCCGGCGGGTACAATCGGATCCGTTCCGACTGCGAAGCGGCCGCCAAGAGTTTGGGTGTTGCCACTCTTCGGGAATTGCGCGCCGGCTCATTGCGGCGCGAAAACCATCGTCTCACCGCAGCCCAACGCGCCGTCGCGACTCACATCCTCGAGGAAAACCAACGGGTACGCTCTTCGGTCCGCGCGGTTCGCGCCGCGGATTTTCGGCGACTCGGCGAGTTGTTCACCGACAGTCACCGCAGTTCCCGCGACCACCTGCGAAACAGTTGTCCCGAATTGGACGCTTGGATTGAACGGGCCCGCCCGCTCCCCGGTTGGCTCGGCGGCCGGCTCACCGGCGGCGGATTCGGAGGAATGACCCTGCATCTGGTGCAACGCCGCCAATTGCGCGCCTTCCTCGCCGCCCTGCCCAAGAACGCGAACGCCCAGGAAGGCCGTCCCAGTTCAGGTGTCCTTGAGGAATAAGTTGGCCGCCTCTTCGCCGCCCACCCGTTTTCTCGCCCTCCCGTTTTCCCGGTCCCGCTCCCGCTCCGCCCTGCTTTCCTGCTTTCCAGATTCAAATTTTGGAGAGGAAAAACCCGCGCTGCTTCTCCGTGATCGGCAGTCTCAGAATCTCCATCGCGGCCATCAGATCCTCCCAAACCTTACGCTTCTCGGACGGCGCCTGGTTCCGCAGCAGGTAGGCCGGATGATACGTCGGCATCAGCGGAATCCCACGGTACTGCTGCCAGGTGCCACGCAATCGGGTGATGCCCACCGTCTTGCCCAGCAGGCCTTCCACGGCGGTGGCACCGAGGGCCACGATGGCGCCCGGTTGGATGATGTCGACCTGCCGGTGCAGCCAGGGAATGCAGGTCGCCATTTCATCCGGCATGGGTTTCCGGTTTCCACTCGTCTGACCCGGGGTGTCGGGGCGGCATTTCAAAATGTTGGCGATGTAAACATCGGAACGGCTGAGTCCCATCGCGCCGATCATGCGAGTCAGCAATTCACCCGCCTTGCCGACGAACGGTTCACCCTGAAGATCTTCATCGGCTCCGGGCGCTTCCCCCACGAACAAAAGCCGGGCATGAACATCACCCACGCCGAATACGACCGACTTTCGCGAGGCGGCCAGATTCGGGCAGCGGACGCAGGCGAGCGCCTGTTCGCGCAGGTCCGCGAGGGCGGCCACCTTGGCGGCGGGATCAAGGGGCGGCGGCAGCGGAGGATGGGTAGGTACAGGAACGGATTTGCTCACGGGAACGGCAGGAGTTGGGGAAACGGGATTCGACGAGGACCGCGCCCAGCGGGCGACCACTGATCCGGGAATCGGACGCGACTGTGTCCTGGGGCCGACCGGGGTGGAAGATTCGAAACTGGAAACGGGATCACTCGCCCCCGATGCCACTGGGGCCACTGGGGCCGGTGCCCCGCTGACGGTACGCGGTTGCGGCGGCGACGGGAGGGCCGCCGGACGATTGGAGCGGGCCGTGACGGCTGCGGGTGCGAGCGACGCCAGCGTTTCCGGGCGTACGGAAACCCAGCGCACGCCATCGGCGCGCAACCCTTCCAGATGGCGGATCACCTCATCCATCAATTCAACCGGGCCGGTGGGCACAGCGGCAGTCTACGAGCGCGTCTGAAAATTGGGAAGGGTGCGGCGAAGGCAAAAGGCAAAAGGCAAAAGGCAAAAGGCAAAAGGCAAAAGGCAAAAGGCAAAAGGCAAAAGGCAAAAGGTAAAAGGTAAAAGATAAAAAGCAAAAGCACTGCCGTCCGGAGGGTTGTCGAGGAAAAGGCTGGCAGCGACCGCGGGGCGAAGCGCGAAGTGTAGGCATCCGCCACTTTCAGCGCTGGTGCTGGGACGCCCGACGGCTAGAATTCCCGCCAGATCATGACGCCGGCCCTGTTCTCCACCGCCAATCGCAGGATCGGGTCGCTGGCGGTCCTCATCTTCGTCGCCGATCAACTCACCAAGCTCGCCGTCCTGCGCTGGCTGGGCCCATCGGAAGAACGCCAGGTCGTGGACGGTTTTTTCAAATTCGTCCACTGGCAGAACACCGGCGCTGCTTTCTCCATGTTTCGGCAGAACAACGGCGTTCTGGCCTCGATCTCCCTGGTGGCGGTGGTGGCGCTGTGGGTGTTTCGCCGTCACTTCGAGGCGGATCGTCCCCTCGGCCAGGTGGCCCTCGGGTTTTTGTTCGGTGGCATCACCGGGAACCTGCTCGACCGTCTGCTGCCTTCGCGGCAGCACGTCATTGATTTCCTCTACTTCCATCTGCATCCCCGCGGGGGCGGTGAAATCGGGTTTCCCGCCTTCAACGTCGCCGATATGGCCATCACCACCGGCGTGGGTCTGCTGATGCTCCTCTCGCTCCGCGCCGAGCCCGGGCGTTCCGCCAACGCCGGGGCGTCCGCCGAATCCCGATGAGCGGAGGCGTGACGGAGCCCGTGGTGCTGACCGGACCGACCGCCTCGGGAAAATCGGCGGTGGCGGTCTGCCTCGCGGAACGGATCGGGGGGGAAATTATTTCGGTGGATTCGATGCAGGTCTACCGGGGTCTCGACATCGGAACCGCCAAGCCGGATCCCACGGAACGCCGCCGCGCTCCGCATCACCTCATCGACATCGTCGACCTCGACGTGGCCTTCGATGCCGCACACTTCGTCCGCCGGGCGACCGAAGGCATCCGCGACATCCAGGGGCGCGGCCGGGTTCCGATTCTCTGCGGCGGCACCGGCATGTATTTCAATGCCTGGTTGAGCGGACTGGGCGATGCGCCCCCGCCGGATCCAGAGCTGCGCGCCCGGATCGAGGCGACACCCCTGGAAGCCCTGCTGGATGAACTGGCGACGAAGGATCCGGTTCTTTTTGACGAGATCGACCTCAAGAACCGCCGTCGAATCATCCGCGCGGTGGAGGTGATTCGGATCACCGGACGGCCTTTTTCCCTGCAACGAGCCATCTGGCCCGAGCGGGCTCCCACCGTCGCGGGGCGCAGTTTCGGACTCGAACGTTCCATCGATGATCTGCGCCGGCGGATTCATCAGCGGGTGGAGCGGATGTTCGAGCACGGTTGGATCGAGGAAACCCGCACCCTGCTGACCGCGGGTCTGGCCGGGAACCGGACCGCGTCCCAGGCCATCGGATATCGCCAGATCATGGAACACCTGGCCGGACTACATTCCCGTCTGGTCACCGTCGATTTGATCCAGACGCGAACCCGTCAATTCGCCAAACGGCAGCGGACCTGGCTCCATGGTCAACTCGACCTGCAATGGCTGGAGGTTTCCGAGAAAGAAACAGCCGAGACAACGGCGGAACGGATTGCCGATCAGTTGATGGCGAATCGCGGGCAAACTGGAAAGAAACCGGTCCCGGAATAGCCACCGGATCGAGCCCATCCAATCCCGGTGGTCGGTTCGATTTCTCGCGAGAAAACCGGGTTCGGACATCCTCCACTCGCGGTCGAATCAGCAAAAAGCCCGGCGGGTCTTTTGGACACCGCCGGGCACAGGAGGAACCGGGGCTAAAACCCCTGACAACGGAGAAAGGATAGAAACATAAGTCTGCCAGTCAAATGACGATTTGGCGGCGAGACCCGGGACACGCTGTGGTGCAGACACCTGGAAGGCGTCGGAATCGTTTCCGGCGAGGGAACCGACCCGAATCCAGAAGAAGAGATTCAGACGGAATGGTCCGAATGGACGGAATCCGATTCGTGCATCAGAACCCTGAGAGCGCCTCTGGAAATTGGGAAAACCGGCACCGATTCCAGAAGTCCCGATCCCATCCGACTCATTCAGTTCATTCTGTCCATTCCGTCTCCATCAGTGAATCCGCGTCCTCTACGGCTTTCTCTGAATCGTTTCCGATCAGTGCTGCCGGAAGTAGCTGAAGACGAGGCCCCAAAGAATGGCCAGGAGCGTGAGGAAGAGGAAAATGAAGCGGTTACGGGCCACGCGTCGCTCGCGGCGAAGCGGACGCAATCCGTGGAGGCTTCCGGCGGCCAGCATGCGCACCATCGCCGGGTTGTTGCCGGTCGGGCCGCTCACGTGGTTTTTTAAGCCATTCCAAAAGGCGACCAGATCGAATTTGCGGAGCCCGCGGTCGTTGAAATGGCCGGGGGGCAACGCGCCGGAAACCCCTGATGCCGCGGGAGCGGATGTCGGCGGCAGCGGCGCGGCAAACGGCGGGGTAAACGATCTTCCGCTGGATCTCATGGTATCTCCGGGTCGGGTCAGTGGAGCAGGCTTTGGAGCTTCGTTCGCCAGCCGGCGAACCTCCAGTTCCAATCGGGCCAGGTCGGCGTGGAGCGCCTTCTCGCGACGCGCCATCAGATCATCTTTTTTTGAAAACAACGACATGGCACCCGTCCCTTAGTGTCGCAGGACGAGGAGGATGGCAGCACCGGCCGCGATCGCCACGACCAGCACCAGCGGCCAGGTCAGTGCGAAGCCGATTCGCATCAATTGTCCGGTGGAAAGGTCAGTCCAGGCCGCGAGCCCCCCCGCAGATTCACCCCGCGCATCCGTGGTGGCGGTTCCGTCCAGAATGGGCCATTTGAGCCGGGCGGCATTGAATTCCAACCGGGCGTTCTCGATCGCCGTGAGGCCACGGGTCAATTCCTGTTCCCAATTCTCGTCCGTCCAGGCGGCATCGCTCAATGGTGCCAGGGAATCGAGCGACCCACGAACCGCCGAAAGTGTCCGGGCCAACTGCTCCGCCTCGCGGCGCGCGTCGAGTTCCGCCTTTTGCAGGAGACCCTCGCCCCGGGTGAGCTGCTGGCGCATGTCGGTCAACCCGGCCGAGAACTCGGCACGGCGGCGGCGCATTTCCTCGAGGGCGACGCGGGCGCGCTCCAACTGCTCCTGCGTTTCCCGCAGTTTGGCCAGTTGTTGCTGGGTGCCCGTCAACTGCGAATCGAGCTCCTCGCGGGTCGGAGCCCGGCCGGGGGTCGCCGATGCCCGCGGCTTCGCATAGTCGGTATCCTCAAAATCGGTGCCTTCGAACGCCACGGCCCTAACTTGCGAAGCCCACGGCCGGTTGCCAACGAACAAATGACTTTACCGCCGTTTTCCTGCGCGAATTTCTCCGATCAGACCCACTTCCGATCACACCGCACCCGGGTTACCCGGTCATTTCGCGGCCGCCTCGTCCGGTCGCACCGCCACGGAAGTCTCGCTGGATCCCACCGGAACCGTCGTCGTCCGACCGCCCGGCCAGCGCACGATCAAATCGACCGATCCCAGCGGACCCGGCGGTCGGGACAGGACCGTCACGGCCGCGTCCTGCGACCAATACCCTGAGCCGGCATGAATCTCGCGCGCCGGACCGGTCCAGGTCGCCGTCTTCAGCCGCAACACCGCGCCCACACCCCGCCGATTCTTCGCCGGCCCTTCCAGACGAACCCGAAGCCCCGGCCGGGCCCCCACGTTGCGATACAACCGGGTCGCCGCGCCGTTTTGGGTCACCACCAAGTCCGTCCGCCCGTCGTGATCGAAGTCCGCGACCGCGCTGGCCCGCTGCTCGCCATAGACCTTGACGCCGCTGACCTGCCCGGACACCGCCTCAAACTTGCCGGTTCCATCGCCGCGCAACCACAGGCCCCGACCCGCATCGAGACGATGCATTTCGGGATTCACCGCAAAAAAGTTCTGCGCCAGGAACACGTCTTCCTTCCCGTCCCCGTCGGCATCTGCAACTGAAACTCCGAACACCGGTGCCCATTGGGCTTCGGCGGGAAGCGGGTGGGCCTCGAAATGGTCGCCACGGTTCAAAAACACCATGGATTCCAGGGTGTTCACCTCCAATGCCGGAACGGTTCCGATTCGATCACCAAAGATTTCAGGCAGGCCGGATTCGCCGTAGTGCGCAAAGGTCGGCATCCGCGCCCCCACCCAGGGCAGAGCCGCGCCCACCGAACGCAACCCGCGGATTGGCACCTCCTTGGACAACGTGGGTTCAAAAACCGCCTCAACGAGATCCAACGCGCCGGTCTCGGCGAGATCCCCGAAGTACAGTTTCACCGGATGAGGACCGGATGCGTGGTACGGACTGTTCAGTCCCCAATTCCCCGCGATCAAGTCCATGCGCCCATCGCCGTCAAAATCACCGGCCGCAACGCTGTTCCACCAACCGGTGAACGCGCCGAGACCCAGAGCCTGGGTGATCTCCACATACTGATGACCATCCCAGCGCAGGACCCGGATGGGCCCCCATTCGCAGGCCACCACCAATTCCGGGCGTCCATCGCCATCGAGATCGGTGAAGACCGCGCCGCTGACCATTCCCAGGCCGGTGAATTTCTGCTGCGGCACCAGATGTCCAGCTTCGCTGTGAAGCAGCACCGACGGCGGTGCCTCCGGATAACGTCCAGCGATCACCCGTCCGCCGATGAACAGATCCAGCGTTCCATCACCGTCCACATCGGCGAGCGCGAGCGGACCCGGAGCGCCGGTCTGACCCGCGATGCTTTCACCCGCCACCTTGCGGGCCAGGTCGTAAATGCGGACCCAGCCGCCGTTGGTCAGGCCGTCCTCATAGTTCGATGAGCCCGCGATCAAGGTTCCATCCAGCGAGACAATGCCGGCCTGATCCCGCTGCAACAGACGGTTGAAGGACGGCTGGTCCAGGCGAACAAACCCGCCGCGGGTGTCATTGGTGAACACGCCCATCGCACCACCACGGCCGGTTCCAATCACCAGATCCTCCCAGCCATCGCCGTCGATGTCGTGCCACGCCACCGCAGGTCCAAGCTGGCTCAGCCGCCTCGGCAACAGTGGCTGACGTTCAAAATCATCAAAGGGTTCCTCGGTGTGGGAATGATTCAACCGGCCGGTGACATCCTCAAACCAGGGCTTCGGCACCGTCTCCGCAGTAACCACTCTCATCGGTGCCGAACCGGACGGTTCCTCGATTTCATACAGGTGATTCGCGCGAACGACTTCAACGTGGCTGATCGTTCCGCTGCGCCAGCGGACGTCCAATGATAGCGGGCCGGTTCCCGTTCCCGCCGCGAACACTTGCAGGGCGTCATCACCGGAAAGATAGCGGCCGCCGGAAATGCGTTCCTGCGATTGAATCGGAGCGCCACCGCCCTTCAAGGTGACGACTGCACCCACGCCGGAGGTGTTGGGCGCACGGCCCTTGAGCCGGACCGCCACCCGCGGCGCGATGGTTTCGTTGCGGTACACCGAGGCCACCGCATTGAGATTGTTGACGATGAGATCGAGGTCGCCATCGCCATCCAGGTCCGCGAGGCACATTCCCTGGGAGATGCCGGGGCCGCCGAGTCCCCAAGCCTCACTTTGATCGGAGAACTGGTAACCACCCAGATTTCGGAACGCCAGTTTCGAGGTTTCAAGCTTCGGAATCTGCTCCTGAAGCCGAATGGCATCCGACTGGGTCAACTGCCGGCCCGCCTGCGCCGCCTGCAGGGCGCGGGCCACATCCATGTTCTGGAAATCCCGGAGCTGACCGTTCGCCACCAGGATGTCGAGCCAGCCATCGAGATCCACATCGACGAAGATCGGACCCCAGGACCATTCGCTGGCCTCCAGTCCGGAGAAATAGGCGAGATCCGCGAATGTTCCGTCCCCGCGCCCCACCTGGAGCGTGTTCCGCGACAACTGCGGCCGGTCGTCGATCACACCCACCGGCCATTGCACCGCATTCATCTGCGCCACCTGGACATGCCGCCGCTGATGATCGCGGCTGAGCATGTCGACCACGAAGAAATCGACATTCCCGCTGTGGTTCAAATCGCCAAAATCCACGCCCATCGAAAAGCTGGACATGTGGCGGAGTGCCAACCGATCCGCCGCCCGGAACCGGCCGTGACCGTCGTTGATCCAGAATCGGTCCGGCGTGAACAAATCGTTGCACACATACAAATCAGGAACGCCGTCCCCGTTCACATCGTGGAACTGCGCCGCCAAACCCCAATCCAGCGGCGCCTGCGTCAGCGGCTTGCCATCCTCGTCCAGAAACGCGCCTCCCGTGAACGGCACGCGCGTGAACCTCCCGTGGCCGTCATTGAGATAGAAATCGTGTTCCTGGCTGTACTCGAGGACCGATCCGTTGGCGGTGATCACATACCGGTTGGTGAGATCAGGATCGGTGGTCGGGCGATCGTTGACCGACACCACCCGCGGACGCCCGCCGGTGTCGACGGCGCGGATCCGGGGCGACACCTGATCACGAATGGTCGACGGCGCGAAATTGCAGACATAGAGATCCAGGGTGCCGTTGCCGTCGACGTCGGCCAGCGCCATCGACATTCCGCCGTGCAACGACGCGAGACCGGATTCGCGGGTGGCATCATGGAAATGTCCCTTTCCGTCATTGAGAAACAATCGGGTCCCGCCGCCGAGCAGGTTGACCAGCAGGTCCAGATCCCCGTCCCCATCGACATCGACCAATACCGCGCCCGTCGCATCCCCATCGGGCAGCGCCACGCCCGCCGCGACCGTGATGTCCTCGAACCGCATTCCTCCGCGATTCGCGTACAACCGGCTGGCACCACCCATGCCGCAAAAAAACAAATCCACCCGGCCATCCCCGTCCACATCACCCGCCGCAACACCGGAACCGCTCAACAGATTCCGGTTGGTGGCCGACCGGGTCACGCCGACGAAATTGGTGAACCGGATTCCGAGCGATTCCGGCGACATCAGGGTGAAACCGGGCTTGGTTCCAGTCGGCTTGGGCAGCGCCCATTCCCGATACCCGGGCCCGGTCGCCGTCGGTGGCTCTGTCGCCGCCCGTAGTCCGCCGAGTCCCAAAGTCAGGCACGCGATGATCCAAACGATGAAACCCGCACTCGTTTTGAAGAAATCGTTCGGGCGCGACGGAGGCGCAGCGGAGCACTGAGCCGGTGGAGAAATGACGGTCACTTGAAGGCGGGGGTTCTCTGGAATGGAGACGTTCAACGACGATGAATTCTCAGGGCTTTGATGGCGGTGCAGTGCGCTTGATTTCTTTCAATCCGGCCGTCGCGGACACTTCAATCTCGCCCGCGCCCGGGGGAATCTCCAGCTCCGACCGGCCGCCACCAGGCCAGTCGATCCGGATCTTTCGCGCCGGACCCGGCAGCGCCATCACCTGCACGGCGGCGTCCTGCGACCAATATCCGGATCCCGCGTGAACCTCACGGACAGCCCCATCGCCCTTGTCAAACTGAAGGCGGATTCTCGCGCCGATCCCGGTTGGGTTTCCCGCCGGTCCCTTCAATCGAACGCGAAGTCCCGGCGTTCCACCCACGTTGTGGAACAATCGGGTCGCTCCCGCATTTTGAGCGACGCACCAATCGACCCGTCCATCGCCATCGTAGTCGCCCACCGCGGATCCGCGTTGCTCGCCCCAGACACGAATGCCGGATTGCGCGGCCGACATGGCCCGGAATCCGCCCTTTCCATCGCCCTTCAGCCACAACCCCAACCCGGCGTCGTACCGCGAGGTTTCCGGTTCCACTTCAAAGAAATTCTGCGCCAGCAACAGGTCCTCGTGCCCGTCGCCGTCCACATCCGCGACACTGATGCCGAACACCGGCGCGAACTGGGCCTCCACCGGCAGCGGGCGCACCAGCCAGTGATCGCCCCGGTTCAACAGGATCACCGAATCCAGTGTGGCCGCTTCCGACACCGCCGCCTGTCGCAGATGGTCACCGAGGATTTCCTCAATTCCGGCGGCACCAAATCCGCGATACGTGGTAAAGCGCGCACGGACATCCGGCACCGCGACGGCCGTGGCGTCGAGGTCGCGACATGGGGCGTATTTGCCAAGAGTCGGCTCGAAGGCGGCCTCGAGAAAGCCGATCCCCGCTTCGCCGCCGAATTCGCCACGATACAACCGCAGCGGACGCGCGAGCGACGATTGATACTTCGTGTTGCGGCCCCAGTTGCCGACCACCAGGTCCATCCGGCCGTCTCCGTCAAAGTCGCCCGCGGTCGCGCCGGTCCACCAGCCGGTCAGATCGTGCAACTGGTGCAACGACGCCCTCCCGGTCACCTCGCCCTCGATCTCCAACGGCGGATCCCACGGCTCCAGTTTTCCCGAACGGTTCCGGAAGATCCGAATCGCGCCCCATTCCGACGCCAGCACCAATTCCGGCAGTCCATCGCCGTCGAGATCGGAAAAGACCGCGCCGTTCACCAACCCCACGCCGTCCAGAACGGAACCCGTCGACACGGGAACCCACTTTCCATCCGCGCGACGGAAGAGCCGCGACGACGCCGGCTCCGGATAACGTCCGGCAATCGCCCGTCCACCGACGAACAACTCCAGGGTTCCATCCCCGTTGAGATCGACGAGGTTCATTGGACCCGGACTGGTGGTGGAAGGTGACACCATCACAACGGGCGACGACGACAACGGGCCACCCACCACCGCACCCGCCTGATCCGCCGCGGGATCGTCCGAGGCGTTCAGCCCGGCCATCACCCATGAGGTCCCGTCGGCTTGCGGCCATCCGATGACGCCGGAATGACCGGCGGACACAGCTTGGGAAGCCGCCGCATTCGTGATCGGTGAAAACCCGCGGCCCGCCAGATTTCGCAACACCGCCAGCCGGCCTCCACGTCCGGCACCGATCATCAGATCTTCAAAACCGTCGCCGTCCACATCGGTCCATGCCACCGCTGGTCCGCGATGACTCAGACCGTGGGTCAGGAAGGGCAGCCGCTCAAATTCATCAGACGGGGCATCCTCGTGACGATGTCCGAGCAACGCCGTGGCATCCTCGAACAGTGCCGCAACCGCCGCCGGAATGGAAGGAGCCACCGCCGGGCGGGCCGCGGTCTCATCGACTTCATACAGGAAGCCCGCTGTTACTCCGGTGATCCGTGACTTCATTCCGCTCCGCCAGGTGATTTCCAAGGTCATCTGGTTGGTCGTCGAACCGGCGGCGAACGTCCGAATCGCATCGTCGGACGACAGATAGCGGCCGCCGCTGATCATCTGCTGCGTCTGCACTGGAACCGCGCCTCCACGCACTTCGATCCGCGCCCCGATGCCACGAGTGTTTCCAGCCTTGCCACGCAACCGTACAGCGATGCGTGGCGCGACACCGTCGTTCCGATAAATTCCCGCGGCATCCTGGAGTGTGTTCACCACCAGATCCAAATCACCGTCACCGTCGAGATCCGCCAGCGCGGCACCGTGACCAATGCCACGGGAATTGAAGCGCCACTCCGCACTCACGTCCTGAAACGTCAGATCGCCGCGATTTCGAAAGGCCCTCTTCGGCACTTCCAGTCGCGGAAACCTCAATAAATTCCGGCGATGCTCCTCGGCACTGGCCCCACCAGGAGTCGCCGACACCTCGCGCATCATATCCGCGTCGATGACATCGTGATCGTGGCCGTTGACCACCAGCAGATCCTCGAATCCATCCAGATCGACATCGACAAACAACGCGTTCCAGCTCCAGTCCGTTGCCGACAGGCCGGCCAACTGGCCGATCTCCGCGTAGGTGCCGTCGCCGCGGTTGAGGAAGACGGTGTTGCGCGACACCTCCGGTCGGTGGTCCGGATCCGCCAGTCGATGATCCAACTGTCCCTTCAAAAGATTGGGACGCTGTCGCTGACGCCGGACCGGATCATCACTCAGCATGTCCACCACAATGAAGTCATCCAGACCGTCGCGGTTGATATCGGCGAAATCGACCGCCATCGAGGACATCGAGGTGTGCCGGAGCACGTGCGGGTCCGCCATCTGGAACTTTTTCCCGTTCCGATTCATCCAGAGTCCATCCAGAGACAGAATGAAATCGTTGCAGGTGTAGAGATCCGGACGGCCGTCGAGATCGATGTCGCGAAACATGGCGCTCAGAGTCCAGTCACGTGGCGGTTCGCGGAGTGCCACTCCGGCCGCATCCACAAACGCTCCGCCGGTCCATCCCACCGCGCCAAACCGGCCGGTGCCCTTGTTAATGTAGAGGACATTGGGTTCGCCGAGTTCCACCACGATCACGCCATCGCCACGCATCGTCGGACGCGCCTCGAAACGATCCGCCGGCGTGACGACCCATTGATCCCCGACCCGGCGGACGGACCGCTCGACACCCGCCGGACGGTCCTTGTAGGTGTTCGATCGGTAGTTGGCCACGAAGAGGTCGAGGTCACCGTCACCGTCGACGTCGGCCAGACTCAACGAGGTGCTGCCGCCCTGACGTTTCAGGCCGGAATCCAGGGACTCGGTGAAATGGCCGTGGCCATCGTTGAGAAAGAGTCGGGTGCCAACTCCAATGCCATTCACCAGCAAATCAAGATCGCCATCGCCATCAATGTCTTCCAGCACGGCGCCGGTGGAGGCCTGGCCGCGACACGCAACGCCGGCTTCGGCCGTGATGTCGACAAACTTCCAATCCCCCAGATTTCGGTAGAGGACATTGCCCCCGTCGAGACGGCAGAAATAGATGTCGCAGCGACCATCCCCATCCACGTCGCCGAGTGCCACACCGGATCCATTTTCGAGGATTCGATTGGCGGCGACCGCGTCATCCGAGATCGAGTTGGTGGAGGTAATTCCAGTTCGGGAGGAGGGCAGCAGGGTGAATCCGGTTCGGCCCGTCCCCGGCGTCGAAAGCGGGATCCGACGAACGCCTTCGCCATCGGACGGGATTTCCGCGGCGACCACACACCATGGAAGATCAGGAATGAGCGAAAGAATCAGGATCCATTGAAGCCCGTGCCATGCGGCCGAAACGACTGTTTGAATCCGCATTGAAGTGCCGGGGATTCCGCGTGGCGCACTGCTTTTCCCAATTGTCAGACGGGTTCTCACGGTTTGCGCCGGCGTTCCATGAGTTGATTGCGAAGGATCGCCACCGCAGGCCCGTTCTTCTGCCAGTCGAGCATCATCGAATCCGGAACATCCGTCGGGCCGTGGATGAACGATCCCAGCACGATGTCGAGATCGCCGTCCCCATCGACGTCGCCGGCATCCATCACGATCCAGCGACCGGACGAGACCTCGGGAATGGTGTGGGGCTTGAACTTCATTCCTCCGATGTTCTCCAGATAAACGAAGCCTTCACGCGGTGAATTCCGGAAATCGGGATAGAACGAAATGGCGGCAATATCGAGGTCCCCGTCGCCGTCGAAATCGCGGGCGATCGCCTTGAACGCCCCGTTCATCGGGTAGAAGAACGCCCGCTCATACCGTCCTCCACGATCCAGGTACACCGAGATCCCGTGATAATTCTTCATCGGTGAGGGATATTCACCGTTGTCACCGTTGGTGATGAGGTAATCGAGGCGGCCGTCCCCGTCGAAGTCCACCATTTCAAAATGGGTGTGTCCAAAAACCGGCGGCCGTTGAAAGCCGGTCCGCTGGCGGAAGCCGCCCTTGCCATCGTTGTAGAGGAGATACAGGGATTCCGTCTCTTGCGCGAAGAGGGCCACAATGTCCGGAAATCCGTCGCCGTTCAGATCGCGCACTTCGGCACACAGCGCACCCGATTTCGGCACCAACAAATGTTCCAACCACGAGCCGTCCCGCTGTCCTTCGAACCACGCGAAGTGGCCGATGTTATTTCCGTATTGGCAGACGATCAGATCCTCCCGTCCATCGCCGTTGAGGTCGGCGACGGTCGTCTGAACGGGGCGGGCGAGCCCTTCCAGCAACGTACGCGAGGGCAGCAATCGCCCGACCGAATTGGTCAGAAGAATCACCGCTCCGCTCCGTTCCTCGGTGGGCATGAAACTGCCGATCAAAGTCACGATCGCGTCATTCGTCCGGCGAATGATATCCACCGGGATGTTGTTCAGCGGCAGGGTCCATTCGTTGGAGCCCGAGGCGTTCAGCGCCGTCAACGCCCGGCGATTCAAGTCGCCGACGTAGATCCGGTGTTCGACCTCGGAGATTCGAACCATCGTGGTTGCCGGGTCGCCGGACCGGTCGGAGGCGGGTTCAAATCGGAAGAGATCGAGATCCGCCTCGATCGGCAAATGCGGTGCCTGCGGTGCCGTCGTCACGGGTGCTTCGGTGGCATAGAAGGCGACGATGGAATCGAATTGTTCAGGCGTCAGAAGCGGTTGCTTCAGGAAACCCGTCGTCGTCTTGAGAATGTCGGCGAACTTCTGGCGGTCGAGTTGCTCGGGAGCCAGACCCAGGCGGATTTTCATCCGGGGGAGCGTTTGTTCACGCCACGTCTTCTGATCGAGAAGCCGGGGTTCGGGAAAGAGATGGCAGGTAGCGCAATGGACGCGAGCCAGTTGGGCACCGGTCGCCGACGGGAGGGTCTGCGCGCGGACGGGACTACTATCGGGCAGAGCGATCCACGCCAAGACGAGAAGTAACCAACGCATCGAAGGGCGCGGAAAAACGGACTGTGTCTGACGGGCCGAAGAAACGGAATGCAGTAAGCGGTTCACGAGAGCACGGCAGTGGCGTCGGTCGCAGGTATTTGTGTTCCGGAAAGCGTTGCGGAACCGAGATTCGGACGAATCCGAGCAGTTGCAATGCTGGTGTGGCGAATGGATTCGTCCATCGCCGGCGGTGCGTCCCGCACGAGCCGCTGCCACCAGCCCAGGGAGGGTGTCCCGGGTTGAGTACCGGATTCGGTTCGCGATGAATTTGGGCTCGGATCGAACCACGCCCTCCCAGTGCCAAAGGCCCGGACCATACCAGCCTTCGGCATCGCCCAAGGTCGGGCAACAAAAAGGGCCGGGGCAGTTTTGCCCCGGCCCTTGCTTTAAGGATATTGCTATCCGTCAACCCTTACGGGCTGAACGCGCGGAGGTAACCCGCCGCTGCGGTCGGAGCCGCGGTGTAGGGCAACGTCACGCCGGTGACGTCGGTCCACGGGCCGCTCGGTGAGCTGGCGGTCTGCAACTTGAACGGCGAGGCAACCGCCGAATCAGAGGTGACCGTGTACTTGCCGTTAGCCCAAGTGACGGACAGCTTCGGAGTCGTCGACACAGCGGCCTTGTACGGACGGAACGCGATGTAGTCGATGTCCCCGTTACCGCTGCGCAGGCTGTTCTGGATGGTCTGCTTTCCACCAGGGATAGTGACGATCGCCGGCTTGTTGCCGTTCGTCTCGTCAGTCGCCTGGAAGACTTCCAAGTTATCCCAGCCGGCAGTAGCACGGCCCGGAGTCACGTTGGCAAGCCGTTGCAGGGTCTGAGTGGCAGTGCCGGCACCGGCCGTCACCAAGCTCAGCGTCCAGTCGATCGCGCTACCACCTGAGGCGGTATGATAGAACACTTCGTACTGGGTCGTCGCAGTCGGGAAAGTACGGGTGTAGTTTTCCCATTCACCGGCGTCGTTCCAACCCAGCGTCCACCAATCGGTGACGTTGAAGTAACCACGGTTGTTACCGGCGGTGCCGTTTTCCTTACCAGCCGAGAGGCCGGTGTCAGGACGATAGGCCTGCCCATCGGGGCCGTTGGCGTGCCAATCGAATCCTTCGTCATCGGCGGTTCCCAATCCGGCGAACGATCCACCGGGATACGGGCCGTCCATACCGATCTTCTTGTCGGTGATGGTCTTTCCATGACCGAAGTCCGCATCTTCAGCTTCGATGAAGAGCGTGTCACGGGTGATGTAGGTGGTCGTGAAGGACCAGTTGATCGTGCGGGCCGAGCCAGCGTTATCCTTGAAGGTCAGCGCAACAGCAACCTTGGTGGTCGGGGGATAATCCGCCGACGGGGTGAACGTGACCGTGGTCACGCCGGCAGCCTGGGTGACCGTCGGGGTAACGGAAGCACCATTGGCAGTCAGGGTGATCGAGGTCTTGTCCACCGTCTTTCCACCGTCGACGATGATCGCCGAGATGGTCGGAGCGGGGCTCTGATCCGTGGATCCGTCAGCCGGAGAAATGACCTTGACGTACGGATTCACGATCGAGTTGCCGACCGTGGCGCGATAGCTCTTAACCGCATTCGCGTTCAGAGTATCGTTGAGGAGGATCTTCGTTCCGTCAGCAGCGACGGTGAAGATTTCAACGTTGCATCCGCCGCCGCCGTTTTCCCAGGTGAAACGGAGGGGATAGGTTCCGTCAGCATCCACAAGGAACTTGTAGAGCGTATCGGAAGCACCACGGCCGCCGTTGAATTCACCGAGGAACACATGGGAGAGAGCGTCCTTGATCGGACCCGCGGTGGCGCGGAAACCGTCGTCCGAGTTCACACCCATCGTGTAGACACCCTTCTTGAGCGTGGCGTAGGTGACGAAGTCAGCCTTGGCGCCGTTCGAGCTGCCGTCCGTTGCCGGTTCGCCAGGCATCTGGTCGTCAGGCTGGAAGTTGCCGTTGGCACCAGCGGCCTTGTCCAAGTTGATGGTTCCCGGAATTTCCCAAACCAGGTTCGCATTCGCGGCGGAGCTTTCAGGCTTGCCAGCGGCGAGCGCCACACCGGTCACAGACGGATCGGACAGGTTGGGCAGAGCAACACCCGAGCCATCGACTTCGAGGCCGTTCAAGGCGTCTTCGGTCGACTGGTTGTCGTTGTTCTGGTTCGCCTGGTTGTTGAACGTGCGCATGATGAAGCCCGGCTTGGAGGTATCCGGGGTGACAGCCATGGCAGCGGTCAGTTCACCATAGTTGGCGATGGTGAAGGTCCAGGTGATGGCCTGGGCGGTTCCGTCGTTGTAATCCAACTCAGCAGAGTGAGCGGATCCAGCGGCGAAGTTGCCGGAGGGCTGGAAGAACACATCAGTGACACCACCGGTTGCCGACTTGGTCGCGGCCACCACGGCACCGTCGAGCTTCATGACGAGGCTGGAGTCATTCTTGACGTTCGCACCCACGAGGGCGACGTGCAGCGCGGTCTGGAAATCAACTCCAGTGGCACCGTTGCCGGGGGTCACGATGCTCGCGAAGGTCGGGGCAGAGCCCTTGACCGCGCGATACGCCTTGATGCCACCGTTTGCGGTGTCGTTCAGAAGGGTCTTCGTGCCGTCAGCAGCAACGCTGAAAAGCTCGCAGTTCGATCCGCCGCCGCCGTTTTCCCAGACGATGCGGGTCGCATAGAGACCGGCCTTGGTGGTCACGATCTTGAAGGTCGTGTCCGAGGCACCACGGCCACCGTTGAATTCGCCAACTTTGACGCCGAACTTGTCCTTCGGAGCGGCACCACCCATCGACCAGCGGAAGCCGTCGTCAGAGTTGCAACCGAGGGTGATCGTGCCGACCGGAAGGTCGAGCCAGGTCAGGATTTCAGCAGCGTTGTTGTTGGAACCACCATTGAGACCCGGGCAGCCAGGCATCTGGTCGTCGGGGGTGAAGTTACCGTTGCTGCCACCGGACTTGTCCACGTTGATGACCGTGGAGATGGTGAACGTAATGACGTCCGTGCTCTTCGCAGGAGCGGCGGCAGGAGCGTCAGCGATACCAACAGCAGAGGGATCGCCGATGTTGTCGCCTTCCAGACCGGCGATTTGCAGCTCGGTCCAGTCGTTGTTGTTGGGCTGACCGCTGGCGACCTGGTGGTAATTCCAGATGAAGCCTGGCTTGGTCGTATCCGCGCTGCTGCTAGCCAGCACGTTCTTTTCCGCGAGGGTGACGTCT
This sequence comes from uncultured Verrucomicrobiota bacterium, assembly GCA_903907925.1. GTDB lineage: Bacteria > Verrucomicrobiota > Verrucomicrobiia > Limisphaerales > UBA9464 > CAIVQB01. Next base: position 9,011 of record CAIVQB010000094.1, on the reverse strand, counting down.
GCGTTGAGCTGGGCCGAGTAGAGCCCTGTCAACGCCAGAATCGCGCCCATCACAACGGAACCTTTCAAGTGTGATCGCATAGGTTTTTGGCCTTGGGATTTGGAGTTTAGTTTTTGTTACAGCCTAATCACGAATCCCCGCCCACCGACGCAGACACCCCGTCCGGCGTCTCCGGATTTTCTCCGAAAAGACACTTTTGGAATCGAGATTGTCTGCGAAAGCTTCTGGGGTCTGCGGTGAGATCACCACACACCTCCGCTTCGGCGCAACAAAAAAGTGGTGAACGCGGTCGCCAGATCGCTTGATGACAGGGCGGTAACAACGTTCCGATCCACCCGGTGCCACGCAAACCCCAACGCAGGCACCCCCCCCTATTCAGGCGATGGCCCTGTACAATCTTTCGAGATTGGAGTCGGCGGCATCGAATTTTCCCTCTGCCCCCCCGAATGTTACGTTTGTGTTGGAGAACTGTCCTACACCCGAGTGGGATCCCAAGGCCTTTCCGCACGACTCGAAGGACGAGCGGAGCGGCGTTGGGTCCGGGTCCGGCGAAAAACCGCTGATGCACGGGATTGGGGAAAAGATGAAGAGTTGGAAAGTTGAAGAGGCTCACCAGCTTTCCCGTTCAACACTTCATCTTTTCAACCGCCTCAACCCCGTCGGCGCTTCGCCGCCCGCCGCACGGCCATGGGACAAAACAGCCGTCAGGCAGCAACCGACGACGGCCGGGACTGGAGGATCGCGGGAGTTTCGCCGGTCACGACACCCCGGTCGATGGTCACTCCCACGATTTCGTCGGAGCTGGGGATATCGAACATTACATCCCGCATCAGGCGCTCGAGGATGCCGCGCAGCGCACGGGCTCCGGTCCCTTTTTTGAGGGCCAGTGCGGCCAGTTCCTGCACGGCATCGGGGGTCACCGTCAAGCTCACTCCGTCCAACGCGAGGAGTTTGGCGAACTGTTTGACGAGGGCATTGCGCGGTTCGGTGAGGATCCGGACCAGATCGGACTCCGACAGTTCATCGAGAACACTGACCACCGGGAGGCGTCCGATGAACTCCGGGATAAATCCGTAGGTCAGCAGATCCTCGGGTTCGACGCGCTTGAGCACCTCCTGGGTGGTGATCTTGGCCGCCTCGGCGGCTTCGGCTCCGGCGGCGAATCCCATCACCCGGCGCCCCAATCGACGCTGGATGGTCCGGTCGAGACCCACAAATGCCCCGCCGCACACGAATAAAATCTGCGTGGTATCGACCCGGATATATTCCTGTTGCGGGTGTTTCCGGCCGCCCTGGGGCGGAACGGCGCAGACGGTTCCCTCCAGAATCTTCAAAAGGGCCTGCTGGACGCCTTCGCCGGAGACATCGCGGGTGATCGAGACGTTCTCGGTTTTGCGGGCGATCTTGTCGATTTCATCAATGTAAACGATGCCCATCTGGGCGCGTTTCACATCGTAATCGGCGTTTTGAAGCAGACGGAGAATGATGGTTTCGACGTCCTCGCCGACATAGCCGGCCTCAGTGATGGACGTGGCATCGGCCATGGCGAACGGCACGTCGATCAGCCGGGCGATGGTCTGGGCGGCGAGGGTTTTTCCACAGCCGGTCGGGCCGATGAGCAGCACGTTGCTCTTCTGGAGTTCGACCTCGTTGTCATCCGGGACTCCGGTGGGCAGGTTCTGGATCCGCTTATAATGGTTGTAAACGGCAACACTAAGACTGCGCTTGGCTTCTTCCTGGCCGATGATGTGTTCGTCGAGCCGGCGTTTGAGCTCGGCGGGTTTGGGAACGCTGAGCCGCTGGGCTTCCTTGTGGGTTTCAGCGCGCAGCTCCTTCGCCAGCACCCCCTGGCAGACGGCGACACAGGCGTCGCAAATGTAGACTCCCGGGCCGGCGATCAGCTTCTTAACTTCCGCCCGGCTTTTGCCGCAGAAGCTGCACATCGTGATCTGGTTGGGGCGTGCCACGCGGGGAACCTGCCAAAAACCACGAAAATGGCCAGAAAACGTTGCGCGTCACCTTGGACCGCGTCGCACGAAGCGGAAGAACGATGGATGGACACGGATTCACGAATTGACACGGATTCAGACCGGATGAACGGAATGGGCCGAATCGGCTCGTTTCTTCAGAAATCCGTGAGAATCCGTGAAATCCGTGTCGAAATTACCTTTCGGTCACGTACCGCCGGCGAGGCTGAGGTCGAGGCGTCTGAGGTTGGCTTCGACGGCTTCCACATAGGGATTGGTTGTGGTTCCGTTGTCGTGCCGATCCAGGAAGTGGTGAAGCCCGGCGAATTCCTTCTCCAGTTTGGGGAGGACGTAACGCCGCCAGAATACGGGTGTTTTCTCCATCAGATTCCGCGCCGAGGAAAAAGCCATCGACTCGTTCACCGCCCCGCTGAAATCCGCCGCCTCGCGGAATTCGTCGTACAGGATTGGAAGTTTCTCCGGATAATCCGAGGCCGCCATCTGACCCAACAGATCAGCGGTTCCCAGCGAATAGCCGGCTATCCGTTCGACCTCGCTCTGGAAGCGGATGCTTGCCACCGCCGATTCGAGCCCGGTGCAGCGGATCATGTTCTGGATTCCACGGATCTGTTCCGGGGTGTAGCCCTGATTTCCGAGGACCGCGCCGGCAAAATCACACGACCGCTGGACGTGGGTGAAGGTGTATTTCGCGCCGGTTCCACCGACGTCATCGCGCTGTTTCAAATAGCCCGTGTCGTGAATCAGCATGGCCAGGATGGCCCGCTCGAAATCGTCCCGTTCCAATCGGGGGCCCGCGCCAGCCTCCGCCCGTCCCCGCAGCAATGCCGACAGTGTCAGCGTTCCCTTAAGGGTGTGTTCCAGATCGTGATAACGGGCGTCGATCGCGAGGTATCCTGAATCTTCGCCGCTGAAATAGCGCTCCACCCAGGCAAACGACCGCAGGAGGACGTCCGGGGCCGCTTCGGGGAACACATGCTGGTAATCCACCACGACCTGGCGTTCCACCGCCCGCGCATCGGCTGTGTTCACCGTCAAGAGCACATGAATTCTCTAACCTGAAATCCTCCCCAACTGCACGCCTTTTCCCCGGGGGTGGCGTGTCCGACCGAAGGATCTTGCCGCTCGACGCTGAAATTAGCGGCCGGTGGGATTCAGTCGTTCCAGAAGCTGCCCGGAAATCGGCTGATCGGGACGCGCCTCGCGGAGCGCCTCCAGAATCCGCCGGGTGCCCGTCGGATCGGACCGGCTGTGGATCATCGCCCGGGTCAGGAGCATCGAATAGCCGAGCGTGAAATCCGGGCTGAGACGGGCGCTGCGCAGAAAGGCCGCCTCTGCTGCGTCGGATTGCTTGCGGTCGTCGGCCAGAAGCCCGCGCAGGTATTCGTCACGGGCGGATCGATAGGCCGCCAGTCGTCGTCCCCAGTCGCCCCCGCCAGTCACCGGGAATTCAGATCCCTCCCCGGAAAAACGGTCGAGCAGGTCCGCCAACACGATCCCGCCCGATCCCGCAACCGCCGCCGCGAATCGCGGCGCACGAAACACCACCGAGGGATGATCGTCGGTGCTGGGGACCGCACCCGTGGCAAAGGCTTCGAGCGCCCTGGGCCCCGCCAGCCACGCTCCGTAGAGATGTTCCGCGGTTCCCACCCCGGCGGCTTGGAGTCGTGATTGAAAAGTCCCGGCCGCCGTTCGGAGGGTCGCATCCGATTCGCGAACGCTCCATGCGCCGGTTCTGCCCGCAAGTCCGAGGACGGGAGTATCGATGTTGGGTCTCAACAGCCAGCCGTGCGCCTCAGGAAACACCTGCAAAAAAGCGCCCACGATGCTGCGGAGTGTTCCGGAGTCGAGTTGGTACAACGGCAGCCATTGGACAGCGAGTCCGTCGGGTGCCAACCGCGCACGCATCGCCGCGAATTGTTCCCGGGTGTACAGCGCGCCGGCGCCGTCGCGGGCCGGATGGAAGAGGTCGCCCACGATCACATCGAAGTGTTCGGTCGTGGTTTTCAGGAATCGCCGCGCGTCGCCGGTGATCACCCGTGAACCTGGAGCGAGGGCGTTGTGAGGACGGAACCATTCCTGAAGCGCCACCACCTCGGGAACGAGCTCCACACCGGTCGCTACGACCGTCGGATCGGTCGCGGACGCACCCAGTGAGATTCCCGTTCCCAATCCCAGGACCAGCAGCGTGCGCGGATGAGGATGCCAGGCCAGTGGAAGTAGGACCTGCCGCGCCGCCGCATTGGTCGAGACGGTCCCACCCATCGTGAACCGGCCGTTCACCGAAAGGGTTCGATTGCCATCCGGTGTTTCCGACACGGCGACGGTTTCGGTCCGCCCCACCCGCAGTTCCCGCCACCGGGCTCCGAGAGGTGCCGGCGGCAGGCCTAGATCGGCGGGCAGACCGACTCCCAGAAGCAGGCAGGCCAGCGCCGCAAGTCCGGCGCGGGTCCGTCCCGATCCTGATACAAAGGCCAGCACCAGGTAGCCGGCGGCGATCGCGAGGATTCCCCAGCGAAGCCCCGTCCACGGCAGCAACAGAGCTCCGAACACCGGTCCGGCCAACGCGGCACCCGCGGTGTTGAGCGCGAATCCATTCCCGGCTCCAAGACCGGAATCGCGGGCGTTTGCGATCAGCCGGGCAAAGGTCGCGCCCATCAACAGACACGGCGCGCCAAGCACGGTGAGTGCGAGAAGAGATTCGGCGAGGAACACTGATTCCAGACTGGTTCCGAGCGTTGAACGGATTCCCTCGTTCCAATCGCGCAGATGAATCACGGCGTGTCCCGCGGCAATCGTGGCGACGGCCAGCCAGCCGATTCTCGGAGGAGCGACCGAGGATCGGCGACCCTCCATCGCGGAACCCACGGCTGTCGCGAGCAGAAAGACGCCGAGGATCGCGGCCTGGGTGTAGACGGTTCCTTCGAGAATTGGAGCGAGGGCACGGGTCGCGGCGATTTCGAGGGAGAGACCGAGGAATCCGGTCAGCGCCAGAGCCCACGCCAATCGGTGTTGTCGGAAGCCCCGGACCGCGACGACACGCTCGACCGTCGCACGGGTTCCGGTCGCGATTTTCTGGAGCAGCATCGCCGCGAACAGATGCAGCAGTCCGCAGAACACGAGGCTGCCGCGCAAACCCACGTGTGGTTGCAGCCACCAGACCGATCCCCAGGTGCCAAGAACCGCCCCGCCGGTGTTGGCCGCGTAGAGGGTGGCCGCGACCGGATCGCCGCCGGGAAAGCGGGCGGGCAGCAGGCGCAACACGGCCGGAAGGGTGGCGCCCAAAGCGGCGGTCGCGGGCAGCAGAAGAACGAGTGGCACGACGAAGGCCAGTACGGCCTGTCCCCATGGTGCGTTGTCGGCCGGAATCCAATGCAGGACATGGTTGGCCACCGGAACCAATCCTCCCGCGGTAACCAGGGCCCACGTGCCGAGCAGTCCTTCAATCGCGGCCGGCCACCAGCGGCGGAAGGTCCATCGGGTTTCTGCCTGCCGGAATCCCCAGGCGCCCAGGGCGAGTCCGCTGAAAAAGGCGGTCAACACCGAAAGCGTTGCCGGCAATTCGTGTCCCAGTCCCAGCGCCAGTTGCCGGGTCCAGGTCAATTGCAGACCGAGTCCGCCGGCGCCCGAAAGCAGCAGCACCCCGTGAAGCGTCGGACGGATCCGCTGCGTGTTCATCCCCTCAATCGGGACAGGGTTGCCTGCGCCCGGCCGGAATCAATCACCTCGGCGGCGGTCTCCCACCCGTCGGTGATGGATCGAACCCGGCCCGAACAGAACAACGCCGCGCCCGCGTTGAGCAGGACCGCGTCGCGCCGCGGACTGCGGTCTTCACCGCGCAGGATGCGTTCGATGATGCGGGCGTTCTCGGTTGCATCGCCGCCTTCCAGATCGGTGAGGGTCGCGGGTTGCAGCGGATAACCTTCCAACGGGCATTCGGCGCGGGTCAGTGCTCCGCCGTGATGAAACTCGGCGACGACGTTGGGTCCCAGCGTCGAGAATTCGTCGAGAGTTCCGGCGCCCGGCACCGAGCCGTTGACCACCATCGCCCGTTCCACGCCGAGCGCGCGCAGGGTTCGGGCCATGGGTTCGACCAGTTCGGGTCGGGAGGCGCCGACCAGTTGGAACGTGGGTCGCGCCGGATTCAGCAGCGGACCGAGATAGTTGAAGAGCGTGCGCTGGTTGCGTTCGGCACAAAGCTTTCGCGCCGGTCCGATCGCCTTGAACGCCGGGTGATAGAGCGGCGCGAACAGAAACGCGAAACCGCGGTCACGGAGCGCGGCGGCGGCCGATTCCGGATCGTGATCCACCGGGATCCCGAGTGCCGCCAGCACGTCGGCACTGCCCGAACGCGAGGTGATGGCGCGGTTACCGTGCTTGGCCACCGGCACGCCTGCCGCGGCGCAGACCAGTCCGACCGTGGTTGAAATATTGAAAGTGTTGAGCCGGTCGCCGCCCGTTCCACAGACATCGAGCACGCCGCGCGACCGGGTCTCGGCATCCACCGGCACCGGGATCGCCCGCTCCCGCAAGGCGCGTGCAAATCCGGCCAATTCATCGGGAGTCTCTCCCCGGAGCGCCAGCGCGGTGAGAAAGTCCGCTTTCGCCCCGGCGGCCACCGTCTCGTCCGCCAACACGGCGACCGCGGCCGCAATTTCCGCCGGCGTTAATTCGCGTCCGTTTCGGACCTGCTGGGTGAATTCGACGATCACCCGGCCAGTGTGAACCAGCCCGTGCCCGGGTGGAACTGCGATGTGATGGGCCGCGGTCTTGGAAAGCGGTCTGAAAACAGTCCGGCGTGGTTCCGTCGAACCGCCCCTGCTAGCCTTCGAATCCGAATCTGATGAAGGCCGAAATTCTCGCGACTCACACCCCGGCATTGTTTGCCGAGGCGGTGGCGCGCGCCGCCGAGTTGTTGGGCCGCGGCGGGATTGCCGCGCTGCCGACCGAGACGGTGTACGGCCTAGCTGGCAACGCTCTGGATGCCGCGGTGGTCGACCGTATCTTCGCCGCCAAGGGTCGTCCCGCGACGAATCCGGTGATTGTCCACGTGGGATCCCTCGATCTGGCGATGGAATGCGCCGGACATTGGCCGCTGATGGCCGAACGTCTTGCCGCCGCCTTCTGGCCGGGACCGTTGACGCTGGTGGTTCTGCGCGGCCGACGGATTCCTGACCGGGTCACCGCCGGCGGACCGACCGTCGGCATCCGCTGGCCCTCGCACCCGTTTTTGCCGGCTGTGGTCCGGGCGTGCGGACTCCCGCTCGCAGCCCCGAGCGCCAACCTGTCCAATCAGCTTTCACCTACCTCCGCGGCCCATGTGTTCAAACAATTGCGGGATCGGATTCCGCTCATCGTTGATGGCGGTGAGTGCAATGTCGGGATCGAAAGCACGGTGGTGGATGTCTCGGGTCCGGTGCCGGTGATTCTGCGTCCGGGTATGATCCGGGCCGATGCCATCCATGCCGCGGCGGCGGGGTCGGATGTTTTGCAATCCGCACCTGAACCGCTTCGCGACGGTCCCATCCGGAGTCCGGGGTTGATGCCGATGCACTACGCGCCGCGGGCGCAACTGCGCTGTTTGAGTTGGAGCGATGAGAACGATCTGCGACGTCAACTCTCCGCGCTGGGAGCCGATCCCGCCCGCACCTGGGTGATGGCGCATACCCGCATTCCGATGGGGGACGGGAATCGCTGGCCTTGGGTCAGTGTGATTCCGCACGATGCCGAGGCGTTCGCCCGCGCCCTGTATTCCGAACTGCATCAGGCGGACGACGCCGGCGTGGAATGGATCATTGTGGAAGCACTCCCGGCCGAACCGGAATGGGCCGGGATCGCCGATCGTCTCCTCCGCGCCTCGCGCCGATAAGGGTGTGTCCGAAAAACTCGGAAGGACCCTTCCTGGTTTTTCAGACGCGCTCTACAGGGGAAGACTCGGGGATCTCGGGCGCTTCTCCGAACCACCGTCTATTTCGGCAACAGCAGAACATAGTTCGTGCTGCGCCCGCCTGCTTCTTCACGTTCCAGCATCCGGCGGCCCAGCAAGTCGCTGACATCTCGCAACGCGGTGTCCTGTGAACATTTGGTGATCGCAGCCCATTTGGACGACGTGAATGCGACTTGTTCCACGCATGTGATGCGGTGATTAGGTCTCTTATTCGCCGCAACCAAGGTCTGAAGCCGTCGTCAGTGGGGTCTGCAGCGGCGCGCGGGTCTGTGACCCGCGGCAACCTCACCATCGAGCGGCGGGTGGAATAAGTTGAAACCCTCTTGCGGACCAAAATGCTGCGGCTCACAGAGGCGCGCTCCGGAAATGCCGCGGAATCCCGTCCGGCGCGTATCCAACTCAAGGTGGTGGATCCACCGCGTACAAAGACGAATATGGGGCTCGGGTGGAACCGAGCCCTCCATTGGGAATGGGGGTGCTGGAACTGAATCCTTGGGCGATGCCCAAGGCTGGAATGGAGCGGGCCTTTGGCGGTGGGAACGAAGGAGTTTTGCCGACTCGCTCACAGTCCGAGCGGCCATCCGGCCCGGTTCCAGACGATCAACCGCAGTGTCCAGGCACCGATGAACACCGCCGAGTAGGGGAGCATGAGTGCGATGAGTGTTCCGACACCCACCTCATCCCGATACCGGCGGCAGAACAGAATCCGGAAGGCGGTTGCCGAGGCGTTCCAGAAGCGCCAGCCCGCGGGCGGAGAGTCGGGGTTTCGGTGGGGCCTCGGTCACAACTCCTTCCCAGCCTACGGAAGACCCGTTCCTTCGCGAGCCGGAATCCCGGGCGGGTTCAGCCGGGTGGACCGGCTGTTCGGCGGAACACGAGGACGTGCTGGCGCGGGAGAAAGCGAAGGGTCCCCACCCATTCCAAGGGGTGCAGGGCCATTTCTTTTCGCGTCTGGGCCTCGGTCATTTTGTGCAACGCCTTGATGGGGATCCACGGTTCCTCGCCGCGGTATTCGACCAGCACGAGTCGCCCGCCGGGCTTCAGCGCGCGACACAGTTCCCGGATCACTTCGTAGGGAT
>CAIVQB010000093.1 GCA_903907925.1 uncultured Verrucomicrobiota bacterium | reverse complement strand
TGGAACTACGATCATCAACCGCACCGGGAGGCGTACCTGCGGCCGTAGCACACGGATGAAATCCGAAAGCGTCGGTCCAGAATTCGACCTTGGGCCCGCCGGGACGCCTCCAAACCGGTAGCTTCGCGACCGGACTCCACACCGCTTCGCGGGATACCTCGTAAAACAAAGGGCGGAAGCGCAGCAACGCCCCCGCCCATTTTAACGTTTCAACGTTTTAACCCGGCCCCGAAAGGCGGCTCCTGATGGATTTGTGTGGGTGATTTGATCCTCTGGCGACTCCACCCGCCCGGCGGCGCGAGCATTGGCTCGCAGCACGCCGCCGGGCTCGATTAGTCGGCAGGTTGTCTCTGGGTGACGTTGGATTTGGAGGCTGGTAGCTTGGAAGCTATGGATCAGAAGGATGTTTTCGCCATCGCCTTGGGCCTCAGCGGCACGCCTTGGAAGGTCGTCGAGGTGCGCTTCGACAAGGATCTCAAGCGCCTCAACATTGACTTGGATTTCCCTCCGGGGAGCCGGTTCCCCCATCCGGACACCGGCGAGCCGTACGCGGTGTACGACAGTGAGCCGCGTTCCTGGCGACACATGAACTTCTTCCAGTTCGAGTGCTACGTGAACGCCCACATTCCGCGCGTGGACGGGGGACCTGGCTCCGGCGTCAAACGGGTTGCCGTTCCTTGGGCCAGGCCTCAGAGCGGTTTTTCGCTGCTGATGGAGTCGATGATGCTGGTCATGGCCCAGAGCGGCATGACGGTTTCGGAGACCGCGCGGGTGGTGGGAGAGTATCCCCAAAGAGTCTGGTCGGTGTTGCTCCACCACGTGGCCCTGGCCCATCAGCGGATGGACCTGGAAGCCGTCCGCGTGATCAGCGTCGACGAGGTCTGCGGGGCGCGAGGGCAGAACTATCTCACGATTATCAGCGAACCCAAGCGGGACGGGCGTCCAACACGGGTCCTGCTCGCACTGGAAGGACGGGACAGCAAGACCCTGCGTGACTTCGCCGATCACCTCCGCCGCCGTGGGTTATCTGCCGAACAGGTCAAAACGATCTGCTCGGACATGAGCCCGGCCTACATCAAGGGCATCTCGGAGGAGTTCGGCGGGGCGTTGCTGGTTTTCGACTACTTCCACGTCGTGCAACTTGTCAGTCACGCCCTCGACCAGGTTCGACGCCGGGAACGACGGGAGTTTCCTGAGGAGCTCAAGGGAGTCCGCTGGGCCATGTTGAAGGGAGAGGACAAGCTCACGGAGCAGGAGAAAAACACCCGCCAGCGGGTATGCGCTGGAAAACTTCAGACCGGCAAGGCGTTCAATCACCTCGACGCCCTGCGCTCGATCATGAAGGAAGCAAACCCCACCAAAGCCGAGCATGACCTCAAGTGGTGGTGCGGATGGGTGGGCCGCTCCCAGATCCCGGAAATGAAGAAGGCGGCAAGGACCATTCGAGCCCACTGGGACGGTGTCGTCGCCTACCTCCGTACCCGGTTCACCAACGGAGCCGCCGAGGCCCTCAACGGCATCATCCAAACCGTCAAACGCAAGGCCCGTGGCTTTCGTACCGTCGAGTACTTCACCACCATGATCTACCTCGTCTCCTCTCATCTGACCTTCAACCTCCCAGATCCACTCCCAGCGACCCACACAAAGTCATATTGAGGCGGTTTGGAGAACCAAATGCGCACCTTGTCAAAGCCCGGCTGACCGGCAGCGTACTGCGCCACCGGGGCCACGCCATCCGCAGGCAGGACTGCCACGATGATGTTGGTGCTGGTAGCGGAGCCGTAGGGATTGGAGACCACGACATCGTAACCGCCCGCATCGGCTGCAGTGGCGCCGGGGACGACGAGCGTTGCAGCGGTTTGTCCCGTGATCGCCTTTCCTCCGCGCCGCCATTGGTAGCTGATGGGTGGAGTGCCTGCCGCGGTGACCGACATCGAAATGGTATAACCCGCGTAAACTGGGCGCGCTGGGAGAGCGGGCTGCGAGGAGATCACCGGAGCGATATCGGCCCCATAATATAGGGACAGAACTTCGCTCGCAGTGAGGGATTTGGGGAACACGGCGACCTCGTCGATGCTGCCGAGGAAGTAGTCAC